>CAVWEV010000004.1:0-543057 GCA_963754225.1 uncultured Thermoleophilia bacterium | reverse complement strand
GCTCGCCCGCGTCGATCAGCTCCACCGGCTCGACCCGGAGATCATCGAACTCCTCTTCCATCGTGCCGAGATAGCGGCGCACACCCTCGTGGCCGCGATAGGTTGCTCGATCGATGTAAGCGTCGGTGCTGGTCCACTCGATCTCGGGGTCGGCGTAGCGCAGGTACCCGTCCAGACCCTCACGCTCGTACGCCTCAAGGGCACGGCGCACGATCTCGACGTTCTCCTGCGACATCGCCCGCTCAGTATCCCGCGCACGGTCAGGCGGCACTGGCCGCCGAGGCCCGAGAAATGCTGGCGCGACCGCGGCTGGCCGACTCAGCAGATATGGACCAGATGACTCAGAACCGCCACTGAACGCGGTTGTCTTGACGGCTAGCGCGGTAGCGGTCGTGCGAGGGGCGCAGATCACCCCGGACGGACCAGCGATGCCATCTGAAATTCAGGATGCCGCTGGGGGGTGGTGTCATACGCAGCGCCTTTTTATGAGCGCGGCGTGCCACATCACGCGCCCTCGAACAAGGCACACCCGCGGCACGAATGCGTGTCAGGTCAATGCCCTTGTAGCGGCTGTTGGGATACGGGTTGTTCACGGAACGGCAATGCTTTGCCGCAACCGCGTCGCCCGGCGTCAACCCCGCGATCACGAGAGCAAAGAGCGCACTCCCGAGGAGAATCCCTGCCCTGCGCTTGCGCGGCGCCATGCGCCGAGTATATGTCGCGCCCGTCAGCTTGCGGAATGCCACTAGCACCCTTTCCGCTCGCCGTAGAGAAGTGGTGGTGGAGCAGGGCTACGGCGATGATTGCTCCAGGCAAGCCTGGTATGGGCGTCGTTTTGCGATCGCCCCATCGCAAATCAGTTCGCCTCCGGGCGTCGCGTAGTCGGGTAGGGCCGCGGCAGGGTCCTGGGGAACAGGGCGCTCCCCCGAACAGAGGTAGTCCCCATCCGGAGCCTGAACCGCGGGCTGGCCGGTTGACGGGCAGGTGAAGGGAGCTGCGGTCGTCGTCGCTGGATCCGCGGTCGAGGTGGTCTCCGGGGACGCCGCGAGCTGTTCATCTGCCTCTGCAGACCCCGCGCTCTCTCCCTCCTTGGCCCCCTCTGATCGCCCGGCCCGCTCCCCGGCTCGACGGCCCGCCTCGATACCCCTGGTCCTGGCCGCGCTCTCGGCCTTCTCCTCGGGCAGATGTGATGGCTGTCGTGTATGCGGCGTCTCGCGCGCCCCCTCCCGTCGCTCCGCGCTCGGGGGCCGTCCGCGTGCCCCCAGAGGTAACCCCCGGCGACGACAGCGAGAGCCAAAACACTACTGCCGCCAACGCGCGATCTGTTTGCCGCGCTAGCACTGGATACCGAGTTCGGCGGCCTGCTCGCGACCGGCAGCGGTTCCCGGGCCGCAGAGCGACTCGGCCGCGTTCTCTTGGGCGATCTCCTCGTCGGTTGGGCAGTAGCCCTCGACGAACAGGGGCGCGTCGCAGTTCGCGGCTCGCTCTGCGGCCTCGGCCGCGGCCGCTTCTTGAGCCGCGGCTTCCTCGGCGGCAGCGACTTCAGCGAGTTCGGCCTCGGCGTCAGCGGCACCGCCGGTGTCGCCGTCAGCGGTCCCGCGGCGCTGCCCGCTCTGCTCACCGGCGGCTTGGCCCTCCGCGATCCCGCGCTCTCGGGAGCGCTCGGCGGCTTGCTCCCGTGAGCTGTCGTAGGCCGCCTGGTAGGCGGCCTCGCGCTCCGCCGTAGCCTCGGACTTGTCCGGGGCCTGAGCTGTTACCGAGGGCGTAGCCCCCGACACCAAGCCCGGCGACCCCGACGACGGCCAGGGCGATGATCAATCCCTGTCGCATGCTCATCCGGGCTAGGGACCGGTGTTGTTGGGGACCGAGACCTTCTTCGGCGCTGCTACCCCGGCCTCGTCGAAGGCATTGCGGTAAGCCTTCTCGTAGGCCGCGGCGTAGGTCTCCTCGTAGCCCTGCTTTTCGGCCCTGCTTGAAGCCCTCGGCGTAGCCCTCCTCGGCGCCGCGTGCTGATCCGGCTTCCTGACCCTCCTGGGTCCCCGCCGCTCGCGCGGCATCGAGATCCTCCCCGGTCGAATGCCCGAGGAGGTAACCACCAGCGGCTGCGGCGGCCCCGAGCAGCACCACGGCCACGACCACGGCCAGCATCCCCCACTTCGTCCCAAGCATCTTCACTGAACCCTCTCCCTCTGAACGTCCCCGACCCTGCCATCGGCAATCGGCCGCAGACCCTTTAGGCCGACGAGTCCTCCCGACCCTCTAAAGCGAGCTAGGCGACCTGCCGATGACGGGTTCAGTGCCATGTCTCGTCTCGCGCAAGGGTGTCCCGCACCCGCCCCGGCCGTGATCCGACCGCCCCCTTGGGGGGACCAGCGACGCGGTAGACGCTGGAGGGCGACCCGGGAGCAGGTCTTCGCCCGCTACGGCCGCGTCTGCGTCCATTGCGGGGCACCTGCCACCGATGTAGACCATCTGACCCCGATCGGCGTCGGCGGCGACGACTCGCTGGCGAACCTCCGGCCTTCGTGCGCCCGCTGTAACCGTGGCTGGCGCTGATGCCTGCTTTGCATGGAAAGCGGCGGTTCGGGCTTGGGCTGCTGCTTCTCGCGCGAAGGGATAGTCAGGGCGCGAAACGGCGCCCGGTCATGCAGGGTGCGGCGAGGGGAACAGCGCCTCGAACTCCCGGTAGCACGCCGTCAGCATCCGCTGCTCGTGGCGCCGCAGCCCCACGATCGAGGCGATCGCTACGACGACGCCGATCGCGGCGCTAACTCCCAGCGGCGCGTCGGTGATCGCTCCGACTGCGATCGCGACGGCGCTGCCGCCGATGACGCTGTTGATCACCGTGACCATGCTCGCCGTGGTGAAGAAGATCTGCCAGCGCGAGGGTCGGAGGGCCATGTTGGCGAGCACCCCGCGCGCGTCGTCGTAGCCGCTGAGCAAGAACAGCCGCCGCTCCTCCTCTCCGGCGATCTCGAGGTAGTAGTGGCGGATCCTGTTGATCGCCCGCCCGTAGAGGAAATCCTCGGCCGCCGACTCCACCAGCCGGAAGTAGGTGAACAATCCGAGTACGTAGAGGGTGGGCAGCGCCGTCAGCGCGAAGACGTTGAACGTGTCGCCGACCTCGGAGATCTGGGCCAGGAAACCGAGGGCGATCAGGGTGCTCGACACGGACATCACGTAGAGCGTCGCCCGCCCGGTGCTCTCGCTGACCGTTTGCGAGCGCGCTCCCTGCAAGGTGAAGTGCTCGGTGGTCAGCGCGGAGAGCAGCTCCTGCCGGTTCGGCTCGTCGGCCACGGGTCCGACCCTAGCCGATCCCGGACGAAGCGGCCTGACCTCGCGATGATCGTCGAGGTCCCGGACATCTCTAACTGGCGGGAGGCCCTTGAGTCTGAGGAGGCGGCGGAGGCGATGAAATACGACGGTGTTCGCTCCCAGACGATCTTGGCACTCGTCGAGGGGGTAGTACCGCCACTCTCGCGCAAGGAGGCGCAGACTTTGAAGAGCGCCGCTTTGGACGAAGAGCAGCACTCTGGCGCGCGCCGGTCCGTGGCACAGTGAGCCGGGGCGACTCCTCTCAGAACGCTTCCGGCCCGAGCCACCTACTCCCGCAGCCCGGCGGCTTCGAGGGCTTCCTGCTTCGTCTGGTAGAGCTTGAGCGAGGTCTGCTCGCCGTCCCGAATCGTGATCAGCCACGCGCTTCGAGCCTGAACTTCGATGCCGTCTCGCCCTCGCAGGTAGGCGACGTTCTCTGTGATCAAGAGGCCGTCCTCGACCTCTACCGGGGCATCGACGATCTCGAACCGAACTTCGTCCCAGGTCGCGAGGAACCCCTCCAGGAACGCCCGGATCTCGCCGTGCCCCCGATAGACGCCTGCGTAGAGTACGCGAGCGTTGGACCAGTCCAACACGGCGTCGGACGCCCAGTTCTCCAACAGCCCGTCGAGGTCACGGCGGTTGAACGCGTCGGTATTTCGGCGCACGGTCTCCATGTTCTCCTGCGACATCGCCCGCGCAGTATCTCTGGACGAGTGCTGCTTTCCGTCCAAAGCGGCTAGTCGCTACTTGCCCTCGCTCAGAACGAGGAGCGTCTCCGGGTTGACGCCGTCGTGCTTCATGGCATCCGCCGCGGCGTCGGTCTTCATGAACTCCTGGAACGCCTCCATGTCGGGGATCTCGGCGATGAGCGCGGTCTTGTTAGATCCCTCTGGGTCCCGGAACGTACGCACACTGACGCCCATTGGCCCGAACACCTCCTCACGCTTCGGCGAGCTCAGCCACTGGTCGACATCGTCCACTTCATGGGTGATCACGTAGGTAGCCATTGAGACAGTCCTTTCGTCGCTTTGCAGAGCGGTCAGGTGCCCTGCTTCCTCAGGTCGCGGGCGACACCCTAGTCCTTGGCCGATCTCCTAGACGTTCTCCTGCGACATCGCCCGCGCAGTATCTCGCTCCGGCGTTTTTGCGCGGCGCGGTGGGACAGTGAGCCACGCCACGAGCTCCAAAAGACCGGACCTTCTGGGATAGTGTCGGCAGGGACACGAGGTGAGAGGAGCGTCATGGCGACGACAGAGGAACGGAACACGGAGCTGATGCAGACACTCGACGACGGCTGGAACGCGCAGGACGTAGAGCTTTCCGTGCCCGCCACAAGCCGGACGTGGTCGTGCGCTGGCCCGGTCAGCCCGAGCCGACCCGCGGGATCGAGGACCACACCACGGAATCGAAGTGGTTTTGGACCGCGTTTCCCGACCAGCACCTCGACAACCACCCCTATCGGATCTTCTTCGCCTCGGGCGACCACACCTGCTCGGTCGCGCGCTTCACCGGCACGATGACGGGTCCGCTGCGCAACTGGAACGGCGACGAGATCCCGCCGACCGGGAAGTCGTTCGAGGTCGACTTCTACACCGTCGCGCAATGGGACGACGGGCAGATCGTCGAGGAGAACCTGATGTACGACCTCGTCCTCTTCATGCAGCAGCTCGGCCTGAGCGGCTGACACACGCCGCCGAAGCGAAGGATTGGTGCTGCGACGGGCTGCCGCCGCAACCGCAAAGCGATTAGGGCCCACCGGGCGCTCGCACCGACACGGCGGGCTGACGATCGGGCGCAGTCCGATCCTCCAGCCGTCGTAGTCCGCCGACTTGAAGGCGCGACGCTGGTGGACGTGCGTCAGTCCGGCTTCGGCTGGTGCGCCAGTGGGTCGGGCACCGCGCGGGCAAGGTGGCGGCTGCCGTCCGGCCGGATCACGATGCAGCCGACGTGGCCGGGGACGATCGGGTCCAGCGACCCGTACGCGTGCACGTCGTCGCCGTAGTTGACGAAGTGAGTCCCGGAGCCGCCGTCGATCCCGCCGCCGTTGACGCTCAGGGCCTCGACCCCGTCGGGCAGCTCGATCCACTCGACCCGCTCCCGGACGAGGTCAAGCTCGGGTACGCGCCGATCCGAGCTTCGACACCACCGGCGCCAAAGCGCCTACTCCCGCAGCCCGGCGGCTTCGAGGGCTTCGGCCCGGTCGCTGTACTCGCTGATGCGGTAGAGCCTGCCGCGCCGCACCTCGGCAACCCAGAAGAGGCGGTCTTCGAGCTTGACTCCGCTCCCCTTGCCCCTTCCCCGGAAGCGCAGGGCGATAAATGCACGGTCCTCCGCCGCTGCGCTCTCGGCCTCCTCCACCTCCCCCAAGAACGTTTCCCAGGCCTCAAGCCACCGCTCCGCATACTGGATGACTGCTTCCGGGCCGCGATAGACGGCGTGCTCCTCGCGGGGCGTGTACTCCATCTCAGGGTCAAGCTCCGCGGAGAACGCGTCCCAGTCGCGCTTGCTGAGCGCGGCCCAGAGCCTCCTCACCGGCTCGCCGACTTCAACGTTCTCCTGCGACATCGCCCGCTCAGTATCGCGCGCCCCGAGGGGCGAGGCTAGGACTCCACCACCCCAGGCCCGGACCGAAGATCGAGCAGCAGACCCGCGCCGAACCGAGGAAGCCCGCCCACGGTGGCGGGCTTCCTCGTTGCGGCCAGCGCCGCGATCACGGGGATACGCTCCGACCCGTGGCCCGGATCGGCTACAGGCCCGCCTAAGGCGGACACCGGCGTTCGCCGACGCCGAAGGGGAGCCAGCGAATCGGGGTCGTTCGCTCCTCGGTCCAGACCTCAATCGCGGCGCAATGGGCGTCGCGAACGAAGAAGCCGCCGTTGAACTGGGTCCGAGTACCCGGGTATCCCCCGGGACCCGGGTACTCGGCACCCGACCGCGAGCAGGCCATGAACCGCACCGACGAGGTGCCGTCGGAGAGGTTGAGCCCGGGCGCGGAGCCGTCGTAGAGGAGGGAGGTGCGCTGGTGCTCCGCTTCGGGCAGCGCCAGCGTCACCCTCTCGCCGGCACGGACCACGGCGAGGACCTTGAGATCGCGATCCGGAACGAAGTGCTTCGGGCGTCGGTCGCTGGAAAGCAGCAGGGCGAGTGGGCCCGCGACCACGGCCCGCTTCCGCCACCCACGGCGGAGATCGCCGTAGACCGCCGTCTTGCAGGGACGGACCGTCTCAGGCTCGGGCGCGGCAGCTGCCGCATCGCCGCCGCCCCGTGGCGTGGACTCAGCTCCACCCGCCGCGAGGGTGAGTGCGACGACGGCGACCAGGGTGGACACCACGAGCGCGAGTGCAATCTGGATGCGCGACATCGCCCGCTCAGTATCCCGCTCCGTAGCAGGGGCCGTGATTTCGGCCGCCGCGTTTTTGCGCAGCCCAGTGGCACAGTGAGCCGGGACACCATCTCTAAAGAAACCGCCCGCCCTACTCCGACAGCCCGGCGGCTTCGAGGGTCTTCCGGGCTCGCGTATCCCTGCCAGCGGACGACCTTGCGGTCGCGCAGCGTCCAAAGGTGCACGCTGTGGTCGACGAGCGGACCCATGCAACAACCTGAGCCAGCGCGGGGCCCGAGCCCGGATCCCCGCAGACGAAGATCCCCGTCTCTATACGCTGCTTCTGCGACGAGCGGCGCGTAGAGCGTCCAACGTGGCCGCCGCGAATGCCGCAAGCTCCAGCACGGGATCCTCGTCCTCGACGCTGAAGTCGCGTCCGCCGCTCTTGTCGGAGAGCTGGAGCAGCCCGTACTTGCGGCGGTGCTCACCGTATACCGGGGTCGCCAGCCAGCCGCGCAGCGGGGGGTGGTTCTCCGGATGATCGCCGAACCCCCGCCAGGCAGGGTGGGACTCGACCTCGTCCTGGGTCAGGCGCACGACCTCGCCCGGCGCGAGCTCTATCCCGTGTAGCCCAAGCCCGCGGGGGTCTTCGCGATAGTCGCGCCATTGCGCGTAGCGCTCGCTCAGGTTGAAAAACTTACGAGCCGCGTGGCCGTCACCGTCGAGGTCGACGTTCAGCGCGGCCTGCTCGGCGCCGGTGAGTGCGCGGGCGAGGTGGCAGGTCCGGTGCAAGAGGTCGTCGATGCGGGCGGCAAGGTCAGGATCGTCCGCGACCTCTGGGGCAATCTCGGTGCCGACGTCGCCAGCGTGCGTCATTGCATTCGTTTCGTCGCCCTTCCCGGATCCTACGGGAGCAGAAACCGAGAGTAGCGAAGCAGGCGACCGCAGTGGTCGCCGTTTCGTTATCGCCCGCTCAGTATCGCGCGACGCGGACTGCAAGCGAGGACGGCTGACCGAACGGCTACTCCGACAGCCCGGCGGCTTCGAGGGCTTGGACCTCGCCGCCAAACGCCTTCATTCGACCGCCGTGTCGCAAGGCGGCGTCTCAGCAATCCCTGTTGTTGATGCTCCCGTTGGGCATCGTCGTACGGCAGAACTGGGGTCCGCTTAGGCCCGTCAGGTCCACCCCGCGCAGGTTGGCCTTGAACAGGTTGGCCTCGGTCAGGTTGGCCCGGTTCAGGCGGGCCCTGGTCAGGTCGGCCCCGGTCAGGTTGGCAAAGCTCAGGTCGGCAAAGCTCAGGTCGGCATCGTCGAGGTGGGCACCGCTCAGGTCCGCCCCGCGCAGGTTGGCCTTGATCAGGTTGGCCTTGAACAGGTCGGCCCCGGTCAGGTTGGCCCCGGTCAGGTTGGCCACGCCCAGGTTGGCCCCGCCCAGGTCGGCTCCGCTCAGGTCGGCTCCGCTCAGGTCGGCCCTTACGCATTGGGTGAACTGCTGGATCACGCAGCCGTTGACCACCCTCCCGACGGCGTCGTCGATGAACAGCGAGGGGGCGCGGAAGCGCCGGTTGACGCGCGGGTCAAGATCGGAGTTGAGGTAGGAGAGGTTGCCGGTCGCCGCGTCGAGGAGCTGGGCCGAGTAGCGGATCGCGTTCTGCCTCTTATTGAAGTGGGGGCGGCCGAGCTCCATCACCAAGGTGTCCTGGCGATCACCGGCGTGGAGCAGGGTGAGGGCGGCGTTGGGGGGAACTTCCACAAACCCAAAGCCCGCCCAGGCGCGCGTGAACTCGGGCACCGGGATCTGTCCCGACTGGCGGCCGGGGCGGTCCTGGAACCACACCACCTGCGAATTGACGCCGCGGAGCTTGAGGTTGAAGCGCGGCGTGGGGCCCTCGATCGGCTTCATCGTCCCCCGGGTCGCGGTCTGGGCGAACAGCAGGCCGATCTCCTGTTCCTGGGATTGCTGGGCCGGGGCGAGCGGGGCAAGCGCAGCGCCAAGCGCCACGAGCGCACCAAGACAGGCGAGCGCGAGGGCTCGCAGCCTCCGTGCGGGAGGCGCTTCGCAACCCGCGAGCCGACCGCCGTTCAGCGACACACCGGGCGGCAAGAGTTCCTGGCTTCTGTCGCGTACCACCTGACCCTCTCCTCCGCGCAGTTGTCTTCCCGAGCGAGTGCCAGTATCGCATGGGCGAGGCGGGCTCAGGCGGCCTCCACGTTCGCCTGCGACATCGCCTACTCCCGCAGCCCGGCGGCTTCGAGGGCCTACCGCTTCACCAGCTTGATCTTCTTGTCCTCGGTGTTCGGGGTGCCGCCGTCGGGCGTGAAGGTGACCTCGGCCGTGACCTTCGCCTTGCCCTTGTCGTTCAGCTTCTTCTTCGCCTTGCCCTTCGGCTTGATCGCGAGCTTCTCCTTGCCCGCATCCTCCGCCGACTCGTCGTCGGCCTTGACCTTCTTCGTCTTCGCGAGGTCCAGCTCGCCCGCGCCCGGGACGTTCACGGTCAGCTTCGCGGTCCCGCGGCGCTTGTTCTTCTTCACCTTTCCGAAGCTGAACTCGTTCGCGTCGTCTCCGCCGCCGTCTCCGCCTCCGCCCCCGCCGTCGTCACAGGCGGCCGCGGTCGTGGTCCACAGCTCGCGGCCATGGACGCCGTCGTCGGCGTCGAAGAAGACGGACCCCCCGACGGCCGCGAACCAGGCCGGGCCGAAGCCGTACAAGCCGTACGGGTCGGAGCCTCCGTCGCCGGGAAGGATGTCGCAGACCAGCTCCGTCCCCGCGGCGGTGCCGTCGGAGCGCCACGGCTCAAATCCGTGGGTGTCGTCATTTGCGGTGAGGAAGAGCGTCCGGCCGACGCTCGTAAGGGCGCGGGGGCCCGAGCCGCCGTCGCCGGGAGTGATGTCGCGGACGAGCTTCGTCCCGGCGGCGGTGCCGTCGGAGCGCCACAGCTCTTCTCCGTGGCTGCCGTCGTTGGCGCCGAAGAACAGCGTCCCGGCGACGTTCGTAAGTGGCCGCGGCTGGAAGGGGCCTCTGCCCGGCCCGATGTCGCGGACGAGCCTCGTCCCCGCGGCGGTCCCGTCGGAGCGCCATAGCTCATGTCCGCGGACGCCGTCGTCGGCGAAGAAGAACACGGTTCCGCTGACGTTCGTTAGCTGCCGTGGGTCGGAGCCATAGGGATGGGCGATGTCGCGGACCAGCTTCGTCCCCGCGGCGGTGCCGTCGGAGCGCCACAGCTCGGAGCCGAGGTCCGGGGTGTAGGCGACGAAGAAGAGGTTCCCGGCGACGTT
Source organism: uncultured Thermoleophilia bacterium (assembly GCA_963754225.1). Taxonomy (GTDB): domain Bacteria; phylum Actinomycetota; class Thermoleophilia; order Solirubrobacterales; family 70-9; genus DASPWW01. Next base: position 533,141 of record CAVWEV010000004.1, on the reverse strand, counting down.
CGTGAGCTGGCCGGGTTCGGAGCTGTAGGGATAGGGGCCCTCGCTGCCCGGGGCGATGTCGCGGACCAGCTTCGTCCCGGCGGCCGTGCCGTCGGAGCGCCACAGCTCAGCTCCGTGGGTGCCGTCGTTGGCGCGGAAGAAGAGCGTCCCGGCGACGTTGGTAAGCCTGTCGACATAGGTGATGTGTTCGCTGCTCGGGTGGATGTCGGTGACCAACTTCGTCCCTGCGGCGGTGCCGTCGGAGCGCCACAGCGCGGGGCCGTGGACGCCGTCGTCTGCAACGAAGAAGAGCGTCCCACCGAGGTTTGTGAGCGAGCTGGGATTGGAGTCCCGGAAGCCCGCGCTGGCCGGGTTGATGTCGCGGACGAGCTTCGTCCCGGCGGCCGTGCCGTCGGAGCGCCACAGCTCAGCTCCGTGGGTGGGGTCGTTGGCGCCGAAGAAGAGCGTCCCGCCGACGTTCGTAAGGTTGTACGGCCCGGAGTCGTTACTGCCCGGCATGATGTCGCGGACGAGCTTCGTCCCGGCGGCGGTGCCGTCGGAGCGCCACAGCTCTTCTCCGTGGCTGCCGTCGTTGGCGCCGAAGAACAGCGTCCCGGCGACGTTCGTGTCCTCGCCCGTGAACACGCCGGGATAGGAGCCTTCGCTGCCCAGACGGATGTCGCGGACCAATGACGCCCCGCTCGCGCTCGCCGAGGCGGACCCCGTGAGGAGGGAGGCGGCGATCACAAGGATCGTGACGAAGGCGAGCTTGCGTAGCGGCATACGATGGCGTCCTCCCTTCCCTGGGCGGGCGCACGCACGACGCGAGCCAACCCCTGTACCGGTAAGCGCGCGAGCGTAGCAGCCGACGTTCTCCCGCGACATCGCCTCTAATCCGACTCGGCGATCGGCACGGCGACCATCGTCGCGGTCATGGTTCCGATTGTGGCGGTGGCGTCGGCGGTGAAGTTGGCCTCCCAGCTCCCCTCTCCGTTCCATTCCCCCTACGAGCATGCCGTTGCTGTACCTCGCGAAAGGGGGGGACCGCTGCCATTTTGCACTTCGCGTCCCCGGTCGCCCTCGGCTGCCCGCGCGAAATCCCGTCGTTGTTCGGGCAAATGCACCAGCCTCGTAGGGCTACAGGTCCTCGCCGCCTCATCACATGATCAGAGACGCCACGGTAGGAGCGGATCGTGCGAAACACGGTGTCGATCTCCGAGGCTCCGCTCCCTAATCGGCGATCCTCCGCAGAGATTGGGCGGCGCGGGCCACGCGCTCGGCCGGGCTACCGGGCGTGTGCGGGCTACCCGATCGCGGCTCCCGACTGTCGCGCAGAGTGTCGCGCACCCGGCGAAAACGGCTTGGTAATGCGGTGTGCTCTAGATGTGGTACATCCGCGAGCCCGCGTCCTCGGACTCGCGGCGGGCGATGTCGGCGATCGTGGTCTGCGAGAACACGCCGCGCAGCGCATCGACCCCCTCGGCCCAGATGCCGCCGGCCTCCTTGCCCTCCTCCCCGACCTTGCCGTCGAGAGCCTGCACGACCTCGAGCACAGTGATCTCGTCGGCGGGGCGGGCGAGGGCGTAGCCGCCCTTCGTCCCGCGGTAGCTCTCGAGCAGGCCGGAGCGCCGCAGGGTCGAGAACAGCTGCACGAGGAACTGGACCGGCATCCCGCGTCGCTCGGCGACCGCGGCAATCGGGACGGGACGATCGCCCGAGCGGGCGAGCTCGGCCATAGCCACCACCGCATAGCGGGACTTCGAGGTGACCGAGATCATGGCGCGAGAGGTTGTACCGAAGACCCGGCCGCGGCGGAGGCGAAGCCGAGCACGTGGACGGTTGTGACAATGGGCAGCGTGAGCCCGATTGCCCGCACCGCAAGGCGTGCGCCGGCGCCGCTCGCCGTCATGGCGGTGATCTTCTGGCTGTCGGCGCAGCCCGACCTCGACACCGGGCTGGCGGTCGACCTGGTGCTGCGAAAGCTCGCTCACGCGTTCGTCTTCGGGCTGCTGGCGGTGCTGTGGTGGTGGGCGCTCCGCCCGTCGACCCGGAACACGCTGGCGCTCGCGGTGGCGATCTCCGTCCTCTACGCGATCGCCGACGAGTATCACCAGAGCTTCGTCGAGGGACGCTCCGGGACGGTGATCGACGTCGGTGTGGACCTGGTCGGAATCGTCGCCGCCTCGTTTCTGCTCCGGTACGATCGGCGGGTCCGGTCGATGCTCGAGCGAGACGGAGGGAGTCCTGAGCGACACGTCGCGGTGTCTGGTGATCGACGGCCAGCCAATGGTCCGAGTCGGGGTACGCGAGGTGCTCGGCGATCGCTACGAGGTCGAGGAGACGAACAACGGCAAGGAGGCCGTTCAGCTCCTGACTGACGTCGGCAGCTTCGATGTCGCGATCGTGGACATGCGTCCACCGCAGGACAGCACCCTGAACGCGCTGTGGGGCGCAGCGACGATTCGCGCCCTGCTCGAGGCCCAGCCCGGACTCGGCGTCGTCGCCCACGGCGACCGGCCGGAGCGCCACCTCGTCAACGAGGCGATCGCCGCGGGGGCGAAGGCGTTCGTCGCCAAGAGCTCGCCGCCACAGCAGCTGAGCCGGGCGGTCGAGGCGGCCGCCGACGCCGAGACGTTCATCGATCCTGCGGCGGGCGGGCGCCGGCCCAGGGGCAGCCAGACCCTGACCAAGCGCCAGCGGGAGATCCTGCAGATGTTCGCCGACGGGAACTCGACGATCAAGGTGGCTCGCCGTCTCGGACTCAGCGCCGAGACCGTGAAGACGCACACGAAGCAGATGCGATCGCGGCTGCGCGCCCACGATCGCGCCCACGCGGTCGCGATCGGGATCCGCAACTCGCTGATCGACTAGCGGCTAGATCCAGCCTCTATCGCGGCATCAGGACTGCCTGCGCGCGGTCGATCGCGCCGAGCTTCCGATACACGTTGTGGAGGTGGGTGCGCACGGTGCTCGCCGACAGCGAGAGATCGTTGGCGATCTCCTTGTACACCTTGCCCTCGGCGAGGCCGCGGAGCCCATCGAGCAGCGTTATGCGGCCTTGCCGCCGTTTTTACACTTGTCCACCCAGCTGTCGGCAACTATGGGGCGCCGGCTTTAATCGCCGGGCACCGACAGCCGCTCCAGCGCCCGCTCGATCCTCGCCACGGACTCCTCCCTGCCGAGCGCCGCGAGTGACTCGAAGATCCCCGGCGAGACGGTCGTGCCGGTGATCGCCACCCGAATCGGCTGGAAGATCTGCTTCGGCTTCACATCGTGGCGCCGTACGACCCCGCGCAGCGCCTCCTCGATCCCGGTTGGCTCGAACCCGTCCCCGTCGCCGTCCCGCAGCACCTCGAGGGCAGCAGCCAGCAGCGGACCGGTATCCGCAGTCATCACCCTCCCCCAGGCGTCGGGATCGTCGGCGGGACCGGCGAACAGGAAGCGCACCAGCGGCCACACCTCGTCGAGGGTCTGGGCCTTCTCCTGCACGATCGCGCATGCGGCCCGGCGCCGCTCCGGGGTGGCCGAGTCGAATGCCGACAGAGCCTCGGGGTCGGTCACGGCAAGGTGCTCGGTGACGCGGCGTTCGTACTCGTCGAGCGGCATCTCGCGCATGAAGCGGCCGTTGATCCAGCGCAGCTTCTGCTCGTCGAAGATCGCCGAGGAGCGACCCACGCGCTCGATACTGAAGCGCTCGATCAGCTCCTCGGTGCCCATCAGCGTCGTGTCGTCCTCGGTGCCCCACCCCAGCAACGCCAGGTAGTTGCGCACCGCCCCGGGGAGGTACCCGTCGGCGCGCAGCGCCTCGACGGACGCGGCGCCGTGGCGCTTCGACAGCTTCTTGCCGTCGGGGCCGTGGAGCAGCGGCAGGTGAGCGTAGCGAGGCGGCTCGACCCCGAGCGCCCGCAGCACGACAAGCTGGCGCGGCGTGTTCGAGAGGTGATCGTCGCCCCGCACCACGTCGGTGATCTCCATCTCGGCGTCGTCCACAGCGACGGCGAAGTTGTAGAGCACCGAGCCGTCGCTGCGGGCGATCACGAAGTCGTCGAAGAGGCGGTTCTCGAACCGGATCTCGCCGCGGATCGCGTCCTCGACCACGGTCTCGCCCTCGTCGGGCACGCGGAGGCGAACCGCGGCGCCCTCGGCGTCGTGCGGCTCGCCCCGGTAGCCGGCCCCCCCGTGCGCCTGCTTCCACGCCCTGACGTCCTCGGCGGTTGCCGGGTCGCGGTACGCGTGGCCGGCGTCGAGCAGCTCCCGCAGCCGCGCCTCGTGCCGGGGCGCGCGCTCGTGCTGACTGAACGGGCCCTCGTCCCAGTCCAGCTCGAGCCAGCGCAGCGACTCGAGGATCTGCTCCACGTTCTCATCGGTGGAGCGCTCGCGGTCGGTGTCCTCGATCCGGAGCACGAACGCTCCCCCTGCCCCCCGTGCCAGGAGCCAGTTATAGAGTGCGGTTCGAGCGCCTCCGATGTGCAGAGCGCCGGTCGGGGACGGAGCGAAGCGAACGCGGATTTGAGCCATCGTGCTGATCGGCATTCATGTTTCCACAGCGGGCGGGCTCGATCGCGCCGTCGAGCGCGGCGTGGAGCGCGACGCGGAGGCGATCCAGATCTTCAACCAGAGCCCCCGCGCCTGGCGCCCCACCCGATACGGCGACCGTGACTTCGCGGCCTTCCGGGAGGCGATCGACGGATCACGCATCGAGGCGGTCGTGATCCATGCGATCTACCTGATCAACCTCGCGAACGCCGACAAGGAGATGCGGCACAAGTCGCTCGAATCTGTGAGCCACGCGCTGCGGATCGGCGACGGCATCGGCGCCGCCGGGGTGGTCGTTCACGCGGGCTCGCGCAAGGACGACTCGCTGACCGATGCCACACGCCGGGTCGGAAAGGCGATCCAGAGCGTGCTCGGGGAGTCCGAGTCCTGCCCCCTCCTGCTCGAGAACACCGCCGGGACCCAGGGGCCGCTGGGCCGCAACTTCGACGAGCTCGCCGACATGATCGAGGCAGGCGGAGGGGGCAAGCGCCTCGGCGTGTGCATCGACTGCTGCCACCTGTTCGCCTCCGGGTACGAGATCGGAACCCCGGAGGCAACGGCGAGCGTCGTTGACGACCTAGACGCCAAGGTCGGACTCGACCGCGTGCGATGCCTGCACGTGAACGACTCCGCCGCGCCCCAGGGCTCGAACCGCGACCGCCACGCCGATCTCGGCACGGGCGAGATGGGGAAGGCCGGGCTGCGTCCCTTCCTCGCCGAACCGCGCTTCGAGAAGCTCCCGGCGTTGATCGAGACCAACAAGTCCGACGACCCCGAGCACGACCGCAACGAGGTGCGGACCGCGAAGCGGCTGCGTCGCGAGGGGCTGAAGCGGCGCAGCGCGAAGCCTTCTTAGGCTGGCGGGCCCACCTTGGTGCCCGGGCGGTCGGTCCGCGTCACCGCGACAAGGCGGCCACCCGCCCTCTGAGGAACTCGCGCTCCGCCGGCTGAGACGACAGCTCGAGCGCGCGCCGGTAGGCGTCGGCCGCGTCGGCGTCGCGCCCCAGGCGACCAAGCAGGTCCCCACGCGCGGCGTGCAGCAGGTGGTAACGCTCGAGGCCGTCGATCTCCTCGATCAGCTCCAGGCCGCGCTGCGGCCCCTCCGCCATCGCGACGGCCACGGCTCGGTTCAGCTCCACGACGGGGCCCGGCGCCGCGGCCGCGAGCAGCGAGTAGAGCTCGGCGATCCGCGCCCAGTCGGTGTCCGTCGCCCGCGCCGCGCGCGCGTGCTCGGCCGCGATCGCCGCCTGCAGGACGTAGGGGCCCGGCGGCAGGCGACGGAGCAGCGCGGTTCCCGCGTCGATCTCCCCGCGGTCCCACCGCGCGCGGTCCTGGTCCTCCAGCAGCACCAGCTCGCCGTCGCGCCCGGTGCGTGCGTCCCGGCGCGAGTCCTGCAGCAGCATCAGCGCGAGCAGGCCGGCCGCCTCCGGCTCGTCGGGCATCAGGCCGTGCAGGACGCGGGCCAGCCGGATCGCCTCGGCGCACAGGTCCCGTCGCAGCAGCGAGTCGCCGGCGGTCGCCGCGTAACCCTCGTTGAAAACCAGGTACAGCGCGGCAAGCACCGAGGCGAGCCGGTCCGGCAGCTCGTGGTCGGGGGGCACGACGTAGGGAATCCGGGCGTCGCGGATCTTGCGTTTCGCGCGCACGAGGCGCTGCTGCATCGCCGCCTCGGTCGTCAGGAAGGCGCGGGCGATCTCGGGGGTTCGCAACCCCCCGAGCGTGCGCAGCGTGAGCGCCACGCGCGCCTCGGGGGCGAGCGCCGGATGGCAGCAGGTGAAGATCAGCCGCAGCCGGTCGTCCGGGATCGAGCTTTCGGGCATCTCCTCCTCCTCGTGCGCGTCCGAGACCAGCGCCTCGAGCTCGCGCACCTTGTCCTCGAGCCGTCGCGCCCGGCGTATGCGGTCGATCGCCTTGTTGCGGGCCGTAGTCGTGATCCACGCGCCCGGGTTGCGCGGCACGCCGCGCTGCGGCCACACCTCCAGCGCGACCACGAAGGCGTCCTGCACCGCCTCCTCGGCGAGGTCGAAGTCGCCGAGCACGCGGATCAGGGCCGCGACCGCCCGTCCCGACTCCTCGCGGAACAGGCGGTCGACGGCCTGGTCGGGAGCGCCTACCGCCGCGCCTCCGCTTCCTGGGAATGGACCTCGGAGCTCTCGTAGTCCATCACCGGCCTCACCTCGACCTTCCCGCCGGGCATCGGGATCCTCCGCGCCCACTCGAGCGCCTCGTCGAGGTCGCTGCAATCGAGCAGGTAGAACCCGCCGAGCTGCTCCTTCGTCTCCGCGAACGGACCGTCGGTGACGATGGGATCGCCGCTCTCGGCGATCTGGACCGTGGTCGCGGTCGACGTCGGCTGAAGGCCCTCGCCGCCGAGGAACTTTCCCGTCTCCTTGGCGTCGGTCGTGTAGGCGTCCCAGGCCTTCATGCCCTCCTCCCTCTGCTCCGGGGTCAGGTCCGCCATACGTGACTCGTCGCCCCATAGGGTGAGCAGGTACTTCATCTTGAACCTCCTGTCGTCGTGCGCGGCGCCGTTCGCCGCCCTCATTCTGACTACGAACGGGAGCGGCCGAGATCGACACCCGCGACAGAGCCTCTGTGCGGTCGCTAGGTGAGTGCGTCGCGGAGGTCGAACACCCTGACCCCGTTGGGGCCGGCGTCGGCGCAGTCGAAGAAGCGCGGGTTGACGCACTCGAAGTCTGGGCCCTCGCCCTCGTAGGCCGGCTCGATCCTGAACTCGCACTGCGGCAGGGGGTCGCCGGTCATCTTCAAACCCCCGTAACCACCGTGGCGCTCCGCGGCCTCGAAGGCCTCGATGTCGATCTCACCCTTGAAGACCTTGCGCATGCAGCCCATGAAACGGCGGCCACTGAGCTCGTCCGCGTAGCTGTACAGATAGCGGCACCGGAGCTCGAGGCAGCCGCGGGGCTCGACCATCTTGTCGCAGAAGGTGTTGCAGCGCCGGCACTCGCCCGCCGTCTCCTTCTGCTCTCCGCGTTGCTTCAGGGGCACGTGCGGAGTGTAAGACCACCGGGGAGGCGGCGGGGCCCCTGCCTGGTGCTCGAAAATCGCCCCCGGACCCGGAAATGTGCTAGGCGGCCAGGGCGTGTGGGCCCAGCAGCGAGTCGAGCTCGGCCCGCAGTCCGTGCGAGGCGGCGACCCGGAACTCGCGGCCGAAGCGGAGCTTGCGCACCCCCGCGCGCGTCTCCATCACCAGCACGACCTCGTTCTCGCCCGGATAGCTCGCGAACACCGACTTCAGCTCGTCGAGCAGGGTGGGACCGAAGTCGGCCGCGTTGATGCTGAGGGTCAATGGCTCATCCCGCCCCCCAGCGGCGGGTCGCGCCGCCTTGCGTTCCGCCTCCGCGGGCTCGAACGGCTCCGCCTCCTGGACAACCAGCTTCGTCTCCCCGCGCTCCTTGTGGTCGACGCGTCCCCGCACCAGCACCACGCGGTCGATCTCGATGTGCGCGGCGCTGCTCGCGAAGGCCGAGTTGAAGACCAGCATCTCCACCTGCCCCTCGAGGTCGTCGAGCGTGGCGAACAGCATGTCGTCGCCGCGCTTGGTCCGCACCTTCTTGCGCTCCGTGACCAGCCCGCCGACCGTGACCCAGGAACCATCAGCGGCCGACCCGAGCTCCCCGAGCGAGCGATCAACGCGGGCGCGCAGCGCGTCGCGGACATCGGACAGGGGGTGCTCCGAGAGGAAGGTGCCCAGAGTCTCCTTCTCGAGCCGGAGCAGCTCGCGCGAGTCGAACTCCTCGCCGACCAGCGGCGGATGCTGGCGGGCGGCCGCCGGGGCACCCGCCGGTCCACCGCCGCCGAGCTCGAAGATCGAGGACTGCCCGCGCTGCGCGTCCTCCTGGGCCTTCTGCCCGTTCGCCTGCGCGCGCGGCAGCGCCTCGAGCATCACCATGCGGGGGGCGCCGGTGGAGTCGAAGGCGCCGCACTTGACCAGGCACTCGGTCGCCCGGCGGTTGACCGCGCGAGCATCGACGCGCTCGCAGAAGTCCCACAGCGACGTGAAATCTGCCGCCCTGGGCCCGGGCGGCCAGCACCGCCTCGACCGCCGCATGGCCAACGTTCTTGACCGCGTCGAGCCCGAAGCGGATCCGCTTCCCGGAGACGATGAAGCCGTGGTCGGAGGCGTTTACGTCGGGGGGCAGCACCTCGATCCCCATCTGGTGGCAGCGATTGACGAAGAACGGGACCTTGTCCTTGGTCGACATCACCGATGAGATCAGCGCGGCCATGTACTCCGCCGGGTAGTTCGCCTTCAGGTAGGCGGTGCGGTAGGCGATCAGCGCGTAGCAGGCGGCGTGGCTCTTGTTGAAGCTGTAGTCGGCTGCCGCGGTCATCAGCGACCACAGGTCCCGCGCCACCTTGCGGTCGGTGCCCGACTCCTTCAGCCCGGCGAGGAAGCTGTCCTGCATCTTCGCCATCAGGTCGCGCTTCTTCTTGCCGACCGCCTTGCGCAGGTCGTCGGCCTCGGCGGGGCTGAAGCCGGCCATCCGCTTGGCGATCTCCATCAGCTGCTCCTGGTAGATGCAGCATCCGTAGGTCGACTCGGTGATCGGGCGCAGGCGCGGGTCCGCGTAGCGGACCGAGGACGGATCGCGCTTGCCGCGGGCGTAGTCGGCGATGAACCGCATCGCGCCGGGCCGGTACAGGGAGACCAGGGCGACGAGGTCCTCGAACTCGCTCGGGCGGACCTTGCGCAGCGCCTCGCGCATCCCCTCGGACTCGAACTGGAACACGCCCACCGACTCCCCCGCGGCCAGCATCTCGTACGCCTTGGGGTCGTCCAGCGGCAGCTGCTCGACGTCGAGCTTGGTCCCGTGCGAGCGCTCGATGATGTCAACGGCGTCCTCGATCACGTCGAGGTTGCGCAGGCCGAGGAAGTCCATCTTCAGCAGCCCGATCTGCTCGATCGGCCCCATCGAGTACTGGGTCACGGTCTTGTACGCGCGCTCGCCCCGGGCGGCGCCGTTAGCCGGGCCGGCGCCCCGGTCCTCGGCGAGCTGCAGCGGGACGATCTCCTGCAGCGGCCGGTCGGAGATCACCACCGCGGCGGCGTGGATCGAGTGGTTGCGGACGATCCCCTCGAGGCCCTTGCCCGACGTCGATGATCTGGCGCGCCTCGGGCTCGGTGTCGTAGGCGCGGCGCAGCTCCTGACCGGGGCTGAGGCAGTCCTCGAAGCTCGGGCTGCGGCCCATGATCGGCTCCGGGATCAGCTTCGCGATCCGGTCCCCGGTCCCGTAATCGAAGCCGAGCACGCGGGCGGCGTCGCGCGTCGCGGCGCGCGGGGCCATCTTGCCGAAGGTGATGATCTGGGCGACGCGGTCGCGCCCGTACTTGTCCGCCACGTAGCGGATCACGCGCTCGCGCCCCCGCACCGAGAAGTCGATGTCGATGTCCGGCATCGACTTGCGCGCCGGGTTGAGGAAGCGCTCGAACAGCAGCTCCTCGGCGATCGGGTCGAGGTCGGTTATCCCGAGGCTGTAGGCGACGATCGAGCCGGCGGCGGAGCCGCGCCCGGGCCCCACGGCGATCCCGTTCTGCTTCGCGAATCGCACGAAGTCCCACACGATCAGGAAGTAGGACTCGAAGCCCATCTCCAGGATCACCGAGAGCTCGTAGTCGAGCCGCTCGACCGCCTCCGCGGGCGGCGGGTCGCCGTAGCGGCGGCGCAGCCCCTCGGTGGCGATCCGACGCAGCATCTCCGTGGGCTCGGAGCCGTCCTCGGTCGGGTAGCGCGGCAGCAGCAGCTCGCCGAGCTTCATCTCGACGTTGCAGCGCTCGGCGACCTCGAGCGTGGTCGGCAGGGCGTCCGGCCAGGGCGAGAACGACTCCGCCATCTCCTGCGGGCTCTTCAGGTAGAACTCGTTGGTGTCGAAGCGCAGCTTCGGCTCCGCGATCGTCGACTTCGTCTGCACGCACAGCAGCGCGCCGTGGTTGGAGTAGTCCTCACGCCGCAGGTAGTGGACGTCGCATGTCCCGACCAGCGGCCGGCCTACCTCCCGCGCGACTCGCTCGATCCCCTCGTTGGCCTTGTCCTGCTCGGCGAGCCCGTTTGCCTGCACCTCGAAGTAGACGTCGTCGGGGCCGAACACACCGAGCAGCTCGTCGATGTGGGCGCGCGCGTCGTCGGGGCGGCCCTCGACAAGGCGCCGGCAGAAGCGCGACTGCAGGCACCCGGTGAGCGCGATCACGCCCTCGGAGTGGGACTCCAGCAGCTCCATGTCGACGTTCGCCTTCCCGCGCGCGAAGCCCTCGAGGAAGCTCGCCGAGCTCAGCTTGACCAGATTGCGCAGGCCGGCCTCGTTCTCGGCCAGCAGCGTCAGGTGGTTGCGCTCGTAGCGCACCTGCTCGGCGACCTTGCGGCGATCGTCGACGAGATAGGCCTCCATGCCGAGAATCGGCTTGACGCCGTGAGAGCGGCACGCGTCGTACATCTCCACCGCCCCGTTCATCACCCCGTGGTCGGTCAGTCCCAGGGCCGGCATCCCGAGCTCGGCGGCGCGCTGCGCCATCCGCTCGATCTTGCACGCTCCGTCGAGCAGCGAGTACTCGCTGTGCACATGGAGGTGAACGGCCTGCTCGGCGCTCATGCGAGCCAGGCTACCCGTGGTTGCCGACGGAGCGGCGGAGGTGGTGCCGCTCAATCCGGAGCTTGCGCGACTCGAATCACCCCTCAAGCCTCACTCGAGCGCTCAGCCGCGCCTTACCCAACTCCCGGCGCGAAGCATGCTCTCCCAGACTCCGTTGTGCGCGAGCTGTCGCGCGATCGCCGCCGAGCGCGCGAGGGGACTTATCCGGCGCAGACCCAGGCGCTGCCGCCCGAGTCCGCCCAGATCTGCTGCGCGACGTCGTGCTGCTCCTGCGGGGACGCATCCTGGGGCGCGCCCTCGCCGCCGTACGACTCCCAGGTCGAGGGAAGGATCTGATACGCGCCGCCGGCGCCGCTCGACGGGTTGACGGCGCCGAAGTTCCCGCCCGACTCGCACATCACGATCGAGGAGGGGATCGCCCAGTCCCCGACCCAGTCTCCGACCTGCTGCTGCGCCTGCTCCTCCGAGACCTGCTGAAGCTGCTGCACCTGCTGCGTCCAGTCGCCCACCTGGGAGCGCAGGCCGGCGAGCGCACTGGCCTGGGCGGCGCGCGCGTCGCTCAGCGCCGCCGCTTCGGCCTCGGCGTCGGCGCGGGCCGACGCGATCTGCGCGTGGGCGGCCTCGACGCGCTGGTTGAAGGCCTCCTGCTCGGCGCGGGCCTCGCGGACGGCGGCGAGCTGGGCCTCGACCTCGTCGCGAAGCTCGCGCACCCGCGCCACCAGATCCGCGTCCGCGTCCTCGATCCGCTCCAGGTAGTCCGCGCGGGTGATCAGATCCTCGTAGCCATCCGCCTCGAGGATCAGCGTCGTCGCGTCGGGGACATCGCCCTTGTAGATCGCGACCAGGCGTTCCTCGAGGACGACGATCGCCCGGCGAAGCCGGTCGCGCGCCTCGGCGAGGCGCGCCTCGGCCTCCGAGACCCTCTGCTCGAGCTCTGCGGCCCGCTCGCGACCCTGTGCGAGCACCCCCGCGAGCTGCGATTCGCGCTCCGCGGCCGCGCTGGCGCTCGCCCGCGCCTCGGCGAGGGCGGCGGTCTTCGCCTCGATATCGGCGGCGACCCCCTGCGCCTGGCTGCGGGCGCTCGAGATCCTCGATTCCAGCGTGCCGATGTCCTGGGCGTGCAGAGGCGCGACCGAGGCAGCGAGAGCGGCCGCCCCTGCGAGGGAGGCGACCACGAGGGCGCGGCGGGCGCGGTTGTCTTGCTTAAGACTCATCCTTCGGCGCCTACGGGGTTAGCTGACGGGCTCGCGCCGAAGGACGTGGCGCTACACGTGGGTGATTCGCCCCCGGCGGCCGCCCGAGCGGGTGGCCACCACTGGTTCCCCCGTTTCCCCGAGCGAACTCGGGAAACTCGGCGGTTATGTGAAGGCGCGGATACTAACGAACCGTTAAGGCCCTGCAAGCTGGATGAAATCTTGCAGCGCCGCCTCCGCCTAGCCCTCGTCCATTTTTCTGCTCGCGGCGAGATAACCGCCGAGCAGCAGCGACGCCAGGCCGATGCCGGCCGCGATCCGGATCTGGCGCCCGTAGCGGTAGCGCACGAACCACACCACCAGGCGGCCAATCGCCTCGTAGATCGCCCTCATCACTCCTCCTTTCCTTCCCGCCCATCCTGTGATCTAACCCGATGCGCCATCCGGCTCTGCAGCGAGAACAGCTCGATGAATCCGGGGCTCGCTTGCTGGCTGAACTCCCCGCCCGACTCCCCGAACCCGGCGAGGGCCCGGTCGTACAGCGCATACGGGGAGCTTCGGGCGACCGGGGTCACGGAGCCCTTGTACAGCTTCAGCGTCACCTCGCCGGTGACGTAGTGGTTGACCGCCTCCATGTAGGCGTCGAGGTCGGAGCGCAGCGGCTCGTGCCACAGGCCGGCGTAGCACAGGTACGCCCACTGTCGTTCGAGCTCCGGCTTGAAGTTGTTCTGGTGACTCGTGCACACGAGCTTCTCCAGCTCGCGGTGCGCCGGTGAGCAGGATCGCGGCGGCCGGCACCTCGTACAGGTCTCGGACCTTCAGCCCCACGATCCGGTCCTCGACGTGGTCGACGATCCCGACGCCGTGTCGACGTCCGAGGTCGGATGCCCGCGCGAGCAGTTCCACCAGTCCGAGGCGCTCACCTCCGATCGCCACCGGGCAGCCACGCTCGAACGCGACCGTCACCAGCTCTGGCTCGTCCGGCGCGTCCTCGGGGCGGGCGACGAGCCGGAACACGTCATCGGCCGGAGGCTGGTCGAGGTGCTCGATCGAGCCCCCCTCCGAGGAGCGGCCCCAAAGATTGTCGTCGATCGAGTACGGCGGGGCCTCGGTTCCCCCGGCGACTGGGATCCCGTGCTCGCGGGCGTACGCCAACTCCTCCTCGCGGCCCATGCGCCACTCCCGCACCGGAGCGAGCACCCTCAACTCGGGGTCGAGGGTCGCGATCGTCGCCTCGATCCGTACCTGGTCGTTGCCCTTCCCTGTGCACCCGTGGGCGACCGTGTCGCAACCGGCCCTGCGGGCGTGCTCGACCGCGAGCTTCGCGATCAGCGGCCGGCCGAGCGCCGTGAACAGCGGATAGCCGCCTCCGTAAAGCGCGTTGGCCTTGATCGCCCGCAGGACGTATTCGCGAGCGAACTCCTCGCGGGCGTCGACGAGCAGCGCCTCGGTCGCCCCGAGGTCGCGGGCCTTGCCCGTGATCACCTCCCAATCCTCGTCGGGCTGGCCGAGGTCGACGGTCAGCGTGATGATCTCCGCTTCGTAGACCTCCTGGATCCAGCGCAGCATCACGCTCGTATCCAGGCCGCCCGAGTAGAGCAGCAGCACGCGAGCGACCTCGGCCGGCGAGGCCTGGTAGGAGGCGATGCGCGGTTCTGCCTTGGCCTCCGGCATGCGGGCAGTCTGCCACGCGACGGACTCGAGATCGGCGTGCACAATTATTGGCGTGGGTGCACCGGTGCTGAGGATTGCCTCGACGGCGCTGATCACGGCGGGGATCGTGGTGCTCGCCGACGTCGGCGTGACGCTCGCGTGGGAGGAACCGGTGTCCTCGATCTACGCGACGATCCAGCAACAGCGCGCCGAGGGCGAGCTCGACGAGCTCGAGGCGTCCTTCCTCGAGGATCATCCGCTCCCCGACGTGCGGGATCTCGGCGATCCACGGGCCGCCCGCCTGCTCGCGAACGAGTTCGAGCCCGAGATCACGACCGGCGAGGCGATCGGGCGAATCGAGGTCCCGGCGATCGACGTCGACGTCGTCGTCGTGCAGGGGACCGACGAGGCGACGCTGCAGAAGGGCCCCGGCCACTACCCTGACACCGGGCTGCCCGGCCAGCGCACGACGATGGGGATCGCCGGCCATCGCACGACCTATCTGGCTCCGTTCCGAAACATCAACGAGCTCCAGTCGGGAGACGAGGTGATCCTCCGGATGCCCTACGGAGAGTTCACCTATGAGGTCGAGAAGACTGAGATCGTCGAGGCCACCGAGGTCGACATCGTGCGCGAGGTCGGCCACGAGCGGGTCGTGCTGACCGCCTGCCACCCCCTGTACAGCGCCGCACAGCGCTATGCGGTGTTCGGCCGGCTGACGGAGATCAACCTGGACCCGGGTTAGGTCGGCTGGCCACCGCGGCGATCGTGCGCTCCAAACCGTCGTCGAGCGCCGTGAAGGCGCTCCATCCAAGCTCCCGCTTCGCGCGGGAGCACTCCAGCGCGATCCGGCGCACCTCGCCAGGACGTTCGGGCGCCATCCGCGGCGTGAAGTCCGCGCGGCCGCCGATCCGTCCGACCTCCTCCACCAGCTCGAGCACCGTGGTCTCGCGCCCGGTGCCGATGTTGTAGGGCCCGGCGGCCTCGGGCCCCGCCTCGGCGAGCCGCGCATCGGCGGCGAGCATCGCCTCCACCACGTCGCCGACGTAGATGTAGTCGCGGGTCTGGCGGCCGTCGCCGTACACGGTGGGTGAGCCGCCTCCCTCCAGCTTGCCGCAGAAGATCGCGATCACCCCGGCCTCGCCGAGCGGGTCCTGACGTGGCCCGTACACGTTGCCGAGCCGCAACGCGACCGCCGGCGTCCCGTGCACACGGCGGTAGAAGCCTGCGTACCCCTCCGCCATGAGCTTGCTCTGACCGTAAGGGCTATCCGGAAAGCAGTCCGCGGCCTCGGACAGCGGGAGGTCTCGCTCCGCGCCCTCGCCGTAGATCGCCCCACCCGTCGACGCGAATACGAGCCTCGCGCCGCCCTGTCGCGTCGCCTCGAGGGCGCCGACCATGCCGCCCACGTTGACGTTGGCGTCGAACACCGGGTCGGCCACCGAGCGCCGGACGTCGATCTGGGCGGCGAGGTGGAACACGACCTCGGGCCCGTGCTCGCGGATGGCGTCGACCATGGCCTCGGCATCCGTCACGTCCTGGGTCAGCAGAGTGGCGCCGCCGGCGAGCGCCGGGCCCAGGTTCTGCTCCCGTCCGGTGCTGAGGTCGTCGACGACCGCGACCGAGTCCCCGCGCGCGAGCAGGGCGTCGACGAGGTTTGATCCGATGAACCCGGCGCCACCGGTGACCAGAGCACGCATCGAAGCGCTATGCGGTCGATCCCACCATCGCTCCGATCAGGGAGCGGGTGTGCCGCCGCTGCCGGAGTCCTGAGGTGCCGTGGTCGTCGTGGTCGTCGTCTGAGTGGTGGTCGTCTGGGTGGTCGTGGTGGCGCTGGTGGTCGTGGTGGCGCTGGTGCGTCGTCGTCGTGTCGTCGTCGCCGCCGCCCGTCGCCGCGACCAAGCCGATCGCGAGGCCTATTACGAGCACGACCAGGATTCCCGCGACCACTCTCGTCTGTGTGCTCCACTCGTCCATCGCGCGGCAGTGTAGTCGCGGCGACGAGCGCGAGGGACGGGATCGGTCAGGACGCCGCGAGGCAGCGAGCCAAAACGTCGAGCGCCTCGTCCACCTCGGTGTCGCCGATCACGAGGGGCGGCAGGAAGCGCAGCGTGCCTGGCGCCGGGACGTTGATTACCAGGCCGGACTCGAGGGCCCGTGAGGCCACCACCGCGGCGTCGAGCCCGTCGGAGACGGCGGCCCCGAGCATCAGCCCGCGGCCCCGTACCTCGGAGATCCCGTCGAGCTTGCGCAGCAAAGCCGTGAAGCGCCCGCCCAGTTCGCGAACGTGGCGCAGCAGCGACGGGTCGTCCACGACCTCGAGCGCCGCCAGCGCGGCGCTCGCGGCGAGCGGGGCGCCCGCGAACGTGGAGCCGTGCTCGCCGGCCTCGAGCACGCCGTCGAGCCGCGGCGCCGCGACGCAGGCGCCCACCGGAAGCCCCCCTCCGAGCGCCTTGGCCGCGGTCATCACGTCGGGGCGGGCCGGCCCCCGCTGCCACGCCCACAGCGAGCCCGTCCTCCCCATGCCCGTCTGGATCTCGTCGAGGACGAGCAGCGCACCCGCCGCGTCGCACGCCCGGCGGGCCGCCGCCAGCACCTCATCGGGGATCGGGTGCACGCCGGCCTCGCCCTGGATCGGCTCGATCAGCACAGCGGCGGTGCTCTCCCCCACCGCAGCTTCCAGCGCGGTGGCGTCGTCGCGAGGCACGGTTTGAAAACCCTCCGGGAGCGGCCCGAAGAGATCGCCGCGGGCGATCTTGGACGAGGCCGTCAAGGTCGCGATGGTGCGGCCGTGGAACGCCCCGTCGAGGACGACGATCTCCGGGTCCGCCACACCCCTGGCGTGCGCGTGCTTGCGTGCCAGCTTGATCGCACACTCGTTCGCCTCCGCTCCCGAGTTGCACAGGAAGACCTGGCCGCCGAGGCTCGATTCCGACAGCCGCCGCGCCAGCCGCATCCCGGGCTCGGTGTAGTAGAGATTGGACGCGACGGCCAGCCGGCCCGCCTGCTCCCGGATCGCCTCCGTGATCAAGGGATGGGAGTGGCCCGCGTTGAGCACGCCGAGCCCGGCGAAGAAGTCGAGGTACTGCTTCCCGTCGGAGTCCCACAGCCGGGCCCCCTCCCCCCGCACGAACTCCACCGGCGCCCGACTGTAGGTCGGCATCACCCATCGGCGCTCGAGATCCTGCAGCTCGCTCACGCTCACGGCGTGACTTTCGTTCCGATCCCCGCATCGGTGAACAGCTCGAGCAACAGCGAGTGCGGCCGCCGGCCATCGATGATGTGGGCGTGCTGGACGCCGCCGCGGATCGCCTCGACGCACGCCTGCAGCTTGGGACGCATCCCCCCGCCGACGCCGTCCAGCGCCGCCTCGATCTCACCCACCGTGGTCTCGGAGATCCGCGAGCCGGGGTCGTCGGGATCGGCGAGCCAGCCCTCGACGTCGGTGAGGAAGATCGCCTTGTGCGCGGGGAGGCGCGCGGCGACCTTGCCCGCCGCCTCGTCGGCGTTGACGTTGTAGGAGTTGCCGTCCCGGTCGGCTCCGATCGAGGCGATCACCGGGATGTAGTCGGCGGCGATGTGGTTGAGGACGTCCGCGTCCACGCGCTCGATCTCGCCCACGAACCCGACCTCGGCGGCGTTGGGCACCGGGGCCACCTCGAACATCGTCCCGTCCTCGCCGCTCAGCCCCACCGCGGGCTGGCCGTGGCGGTTGAGCCGCAGCACGATGTCCGAGTTCACCTTCCCGAGCAGGACCATCTTCGCCACCTCGACCGTCTCGGCGTCGGAGACCCGCAGGCCCTCCACGAAGCGCACCTCCATCCCGAGCCGCTCCATGTGCTCGGTGATGTCGGGGCCGCCGCCGTGAATGACGACCGGATCGAGGCCGACGTACTTGAGCAGCACGACGTCGGTCGCGAACGCCTCCCGCAGCGTCTCGTCACGCATCGCGGCACCGCCGTACTTGATCACGACCCTGCGCCCGTGGAACTCCCGGATGTAGGGGAGCGCCTCGAGCAGCGTGTGGACGCTGTGCTCCTGGCCGGTGGGCATCAGCTGGAGTACTCCGAGTTCAGCTCCACGTAGCCGGGCGTGAGGTCCGAGAAGTAGATCCGGGCTGACGCGTCGCCCCGGCCGAGCCTCACCGCGAGCTCTGCCTCGGCCGCCTCCGAGCCGAGCTCGGCGGCGTCGATCGCGTCCGGCCCCAGCTCGTCGAGGTCCTCGCCGGCGAGCGCCATGCCGGCTGACTGGGCGATCCTGCCCCAGTTGGGGTCGCGCCCGTACAGCGCCGTCTTGACGAGCGGCGAGTTGGCGACCGCCCGCGCCACCCGATCGGCCTCGGCGGCCGTGGACGCCTGCTCGACGCTGACTCGGGCGATGCGCGTGGCACCCTCTCCGTCGGCGACGATCTCGAGCGCGAGCTGGAGCAGGACGGACTCGAGCAGCCCGGCGGGAAGCCGCTCGTCGCTGCCCCCGGTCGCCTGCAGCAGCACGGCGTCGTTGGTGCTCATCTGCCCGTCGACCGTGATCCGATCGAAGGAGCCAGCGACCGCGTCGCGCAGCATCGTGGCCGGATCGTCGACGACGGCGTCGGTCTGAACGAAGCACAGCATCGTCGCCAGGTCCGGCTCGATCATCCCGGCGCCCTTCGCCTGCGCGGACAGCGTGACTCCGCCGGCGCGCACCGTGCAGCGCTTCGGGCTGCGATCGGTGGTGATGATCGCGCGCCCGAAGTCCGCGCCGCCGCGACCGGAGAGGACGCCCGCGGCCTCCGCGATCCCGCTCCGCACCGCCTCGATGGCCAGCGGCACCCCGATCGTCCCGGTCTCGGCCACCGCGACCCCGCGCGGCTCGAGCCCGAGCGCCTCCGCCGCGGCATCGCGCATCGCCAGCGCGTCGCGGTAGCCCTGCTCGCCCGTCGCGGCGTTGGCGTTGCCCGAGTTGACGACCGCGGCCCGAATCCCGCCCGCGTCACACTCGTCCCTGCATACCCGCACCGGGGCCGCCGCGGCGGCGTTGCGCGTCAGAAGCAGCGCGGAGGAAACCGCCTCGCCCTCGCACGTCATCAGCCCGAGGTCCGTGCTCCCCCCGTCCTTGAGCCCACACGCGACCCCCGCCGCCCTGAATCCCGGCGCCAGCTCCGCCGGATCGAGCTCCCGGACGCCATCCGGCACCTCAACCCACCGCGACCTGAAGAACGACCCCGCGGCTGGCGACTGCGAACTGCGAACTGCGAACTGCGAACTCACTTCAGCCCCTCCGTCTCGTCCAGCCCCAGCATCAAATTCAAGTTCTGCACCGCCTGACCCGACGCCCCCTTCCACAGGTTGTCGATCGCCGCGAACACGACCACGCGGCCCCCGCCCTCGTCGCGCACGAGGTGGATCCGGCACAGGTTGGTGTCGCGGACGTCCCGCACCCCGGGTGGCTGCCCAGCGAGCTCGACGAACGGCTCGGCCGCGTAGCGCTCGCGGTACAGCTCCTCGAGCTCCGCCACCCCGATGTCGCGCTTGGGGCGCACGTAGCAGCTCACGAGCTCGCCCTGGTCGAGCGGCAGCAGATGGGGCACGAAGGTCAGCGGGACGTCGGCGCCGAGCGCCCTCAGCTCCTGTGCGATCTCGGGCCGATGTCGATGCCCGTCGGTCCCGTAGGGGGTGAAATTCTCGTCCACCGAGACGAAGTGGAGGCGCTCACCGCCCCCCGCCCCGCCCCCGATACGCCGGACTTCGCATCCACGACGACGTCCTCGATCAGGCCCCCGGCGGCGAGCGGCGCCAGCGCGAGCACGGCGGCGGTCGGATAGCAGCCGGGGTTGGCGACCAGCTCCGCCCCGGCGATCCGGTCTCGGTACAGCTCGGTCAGCCCGTAGACCGCCTCGGATGCGAGCTCGGGGGCGGAGGGCTCTCCGTACCAGCGCCGGTGCTCCTCCGCATCGCGGAGCCGGAAGTCGGCCGACAGGTCCACGACCCTGACCCCGCGCTCCCGCAGCGCCGCGACGACCGGCGCCGCGGCGCCGTGCGGATATGCGACGATCGCCGCGTCGGCCTCGCCGGCGGCGTCGACGTCCAGCTCCTCGAGCGCCAGCGGGACCCGGTAGCGCGGATAGAGACGGTTCAGCGGCGTGCCCAGCTCGCTGCGGGCAGTCACGCCGACCAGCTGGAACCGAGGATGGGCCCACGCGAGCTGCGCCGCCAACGCCCCCGTGAACCCCGACGCCCCCACCACCAGCACCCGCCCCGCCGGCTCACCGTCGAGCGGCTGATCGGCGACCGCCGTCTGCTGTCTGCTGTCTGCTGTCTGCTGTCTGCTGACTGAGCCCTCACTCACGCAGCGTCCCCCCGATCCCCTCAAGCGCCTCGGTGATCGCCCCGCGCCGCTCCGCGACCTCCGCATCGGTCAGCGTGCGGTCGGGGGCGCGGAACTCGAGCCGCAGCGCGAGGCTCTTGCGCCCCGCACCGATCTGCTCCCCGCGATAGAGGTCGAACACGGTCGCGCTGCGGAGCAGCTCGCCGCCGGCGGACAGAACGGTCTCGCGCACCGCGGCCGCCGGAACCTCCTCGTCGACCACGATCGCGAGATCCTGCTGGATCGCCGGGTAGGTGGTCACGTCCTCGTACTCCTCGCGGCCGTACGTCGAGGCGGCGACGAGTTGCGCCAGCTCGACCTGAAATCCGACCGCCGCCTCCAGGTCCCATTCGCGGCAGACGAGCGGGTGGACCTCGCCGAGCCATCCCGCGTCCGTGCCCCCGATAACCACCGTCGCGGCGCGGCCGGGATGCAGGAACGGCTGCGGCGCCGGCTCGAAACGGATCTCCGCGCCGAGCTGACCGGCCAGCGCCTCGAGAATCGCCTTGACGGAGAAGAAGTCGGCCGGCCGCTCACCCGCGCCCCAGCTGGGGGGCGCGAGCGAGCCGACGGCGAGGGCGGCGAGGCAGTGGGGCTCGTACGCGGGCGCCGGGCGATCGCCGGCGAACTCGCCGCCCAGGACGCCGCCCGCCTGCGATTGACCGTCCGCGAGGCAGATGCGTCCCGACTCGAACACGGCGACGCGCTCCACGCCGCGGGCGAGGTTGTAGCGAGCCGCGTCGAGCAGCGAGCCCAGCAGCGTGGTGCGCAGCTCGGAGTGCTCGAGCGACAGCGGGTTCGAGACCCGGATCGGAGCCCGCCGCGGATCGTCCGGGGCAAGCCGCAGGCGCTGGCCGAGGCCGGGGTCCGTGAGGCTCAGCGTGACGGTGGCGTCGAAGCCGAGGTCGCGCATCACGTCCTCGGCTCGGCGGCGCAGCGCCTGCTCGCGCGTCAGCCGGCCGCCCTGGCCGGTCGCCTCGGGAAGCGTCGAGGGCAGGTGGGTGTCGTAGCCGTGGATCCGGCCCACCTCCTCCACCAGATCGGCCTCACGGGTGACGTCGTAGTGGCGGTGGAAGGGCACCTCTGCGGTCAGCTCGTCGCCGTCCCGCTCCACGCCGAAGCCGAGCCTCTCGAGGTAGGTGGCGCAGAGCTCGGGCTCGATCGCCATCCCGAGCAGCGACGCGGCGCGAGCGGCGCGCAGCCCCACCCGATGCGGTGGCGGGATCTCGGCGACTGCGTCGATCGTGCCCGGGACGAGCCTCGCCCCGCACAGCTCCACCATCAGCCTCGACGCGATCCGCTGCGCCCGGATCGCGAGCTCGGGGTGGAGCTGCTTCTCGAACCGGTTCGACGCCTCGGAGCGCAGGCCCAGCCGGCGCGAGGTGCGCAGGATGTTGACGCCGTTCCACGTCGCGACCTCGAGCAACACGCGGGTAGTGGACTCGGAGACCTCGGAGGCGGCGCCGCCCATGATCCCGGCGATCCCCGAGGGACCGTCGCGGTCGCAGACGAGCACGGTCTCCTCATCGAACGTGCGCTCGACGCCGTCGAGCGTGGTCATCTTCTCCCCGTCGGCGGCGGTGCGGATGATCAGCGCTCCGTCCGGCACCCTGTCGAGGTCGAAGGCGTGCAGCGGCTGGGCCGTCAGCAGCATCACGTAGTTGGTGATGTCGACGACGTTGTTGATCGGGCGCTGCCCCGCCGCCGTCAACCGCGCCTTGAGCCACAGCGGCGATGGGCCGATCGTCACGTCGGTGAACACGCGCGCCGTGAACCGGGGGCACAGCTCGGGCGCTTCGACCGTGACCGAGGCGTATTCGGTCGCCTCCCCCTCCCCGCTCGCCTCCGCGTCGGTCTCCCAGGGCGGCGCCGCCAGCGGGGCATCGGTGAACGCGTGGACCTCGCGCGCGACCCCGTACACGCCGAGGCAGTCGACCCGGTTCGAGTTCACCTCGAGCTCGAGCACCGGCTCCGCCACCGGAAGGACGTCCGCAAGCGGGACGCCCGCAGCGGCCTCGCCGTCCAGCACGGCTATCCCGCCCGCATCGTCCCCGATCTCCAGCTCCGCCTCGGACAGGATCATCCCGTCGGAGGTGACGCCGCGCAGCTTCGCGCGTCCAAGCTCGCGACCGTCCGGCAGCACCGCCCCGGGAAGCGCCACCGGCACGGTCTGACCGGCCGCGACGTTGGGAGCGCCGCACACGATCGTCCGCGTGCCGTCCCCCGTCTCCACCTCGCACACGCTCAGCCGGTCGGCGTCCGGGTGAGGGGCAACCGACACCACCTTCCCGACCACGAACCCGTCCGCCGAGCGAGGGCCGACGTAGGAGATCCGCTCGACCTCGGTGGTCCGCAGGGCGACGCGCTCGGCGAGCTCCTCGATGCCCAGCCCCGGATCGCAGTACTCGCGCAGCCATGAGTGCGGAACCCTCAACGGAACTGCTCCAGCACTCGGACGTCGTTGTCGAAGAACTTGCGCAGGTCCGGAACCCCGTGCTTGAGCATCGCGATCCGCTCGATCCCCATCCCGAAGGCGAAGCCCTGCACGTGCTCGGGGTCGTAGCCCCGCTCGCGCACGAACCCGAACACGTTCGGGTCGACCATTCCCGAGCCGAGGATCTCTATCCAGCCGGTGCCCTTGCACAGCGGGTCGCGCGTGCCGTCGTCCAGCTCGCCCGAGCCGCCGCAGCGGAAGCACGACACATCGACCTCGACGCTCGGCTCGGTGAAGGGGAAGAACCCGGGGCGGAACCGCGTCTCGCGCTCGGGACCGAAGATCGCCCTCGCGAACTCGTCCAGAGTCCCCTTGAGGTCCGCGAGGGTCACGCGCTCGCCCACGGCCAGCCCTTCCACCTGGTGGAAGATCGGGCTGTGGGTTGCGTCGAACGGGTCGCTGCGATAGCAGCGGCCGGGGACGACGATGAAGATCGGCGGCTCCTGCGCCTCCATCGCCCTGACCTGCATGGGCGAGGTGTGGGTGCGCAGGACGACGTCCTCGGGCCCCGGCGGCGGCGTCAGAGCGACGGTCGCCGGATCGACGTAGAACGTGTCCTGGGCCATTCGCGCCGGGTGGCCGGGCGGATGGTTGAGCGCCGTGAAGTTGTAGTAGTCGAGCTCGACCTCGGGCCCTTCCATGACGCGATAGCCGAGGCCGACGAACACGTCCTCGATCTCGCGCAGCGTGCGGACGAGCAGGTTGCGCGAGCCGACAGGGACCGCCGGAGTCCCCGGCATCGTCACGTCGATCGCGTCAGAGGCGAGGCGCGTCTCTAGCGCAGCGGCGTCGAGCTGGGAGCTCCTCGACTCCAGCAGCGTCTCGACCGCGTCTCGCGCCTCGTTGCCCGCCTTGCCGACCGGGCCGCGCTCGGCCTCGGGAAGCTCGGCGATCCCGCGCAGGATCGCGGTCAGCTCGGAGCGGCGGCCCAGGTAGCGCACCCGGAGCTCCTCCAGGGCGTCGGAATCGGCGGCGCCGGAGATCGCCTCCTCGGCATCTCTCCTGATCTGCGCTATCCGCTCAAGCATCGGTTCACCGCCCTCGTACGGCGGGCCGACGATATCCCGAACCCCGCCAAGTTCGCTCGCGAACTTGGCGATTGACGTCGTGGAGCGCTATGGCAGCCGCGGCGGCGACGTTGAGCGACTCCGCGCCGTCCGGCCGCAGCGGGATCGTGACCTCCCGGTCACAGCGGGCCAGGACGTCCGGCGGCAGCCCCTCGCGCTCGCCGCCCAGGCAGAGAGTCAGCGGCGGCTCGAGCGCTTCCAGCGGGCGTCCCCCATGAGCGCTGAGCGCGACTCGCGGCCGCGGCGTCGCGTCGAGATCCGCGCGGACGACCGGCTGGGCGAAGATCGACCCCATCGTCGCGCGCACGGCTTTGGGCGCGTGGGGATCGGCGCACTCCGGCCCCAGGACGACGCTGCCTTCCCCCAGCGCGTGGGCGCTGCGGATCACGGCGCCGACGTTGCCCGGGTCGGAGATGCCGTGCAGGTAGACGCACACCGGCCCCGCAGGCTCGGACCAACGCTGACGGAACACGCCGATCGCCCGCGTCCCCGAGCCCAGCGTGCTCACGGCGTCGAGCAGCGACGGCTCCACATCGTCGCCGGCGATCAGCACCAGCTCCGGCTCGATGCCCGCGGCCGCGGCCGCCTCGATGAGATCCTCGCCCTCGGCGAGGAACAACCCCTCGCGATCGCGCCCGCGGCGCTCGTGCAGCCTGCGGACCAGCTTCAGCTTCTCGTTGTGGGGGCTTGTGATCACGCTGTCGGTTTCTTCATCCGAATGAAAAAGGGCGGATGCCGCGTCGCGGTCCGCCCGGGATTCGATCGCCTTTGCCGTCGCGTTACGCTGCGGCGGCCTCCCGGGCGAGCTCGGCGAATCGGCGGAACGCATCGGGGTCGCGGACGGCGATCTCCGCGAGCATCTTGCGGTTCACCTCGACGTCGGCCTGCTTGAGGCCGTGCATCAGCTCCGAGTAGCTGAGCCCCTCGCGGCGCGCGGCCGCGTTGATGCGGATGATCCACAGGCGGCGGAAGTCGCGCTTGCGGGCTCGCCTGTCGCGGTAGGCGTACTGGCCCGAGCGCATCAGCTGCTCGTTGGCGAGGCGGGGGCTGGAGTGCTTGCGCCCCCAGTACCCGCGCGCCTGGCGCAGCGTCTTGCGGCGCCGCTTGCGCGACGCGACAGGGCTGCGCGCGCGGCTCACTTGCGCCCCTTCCCGGCCAGCAGCGTGCGGACGCGCGGCCGATCCTGGCGGGAGATCGCGACGGGCCTGGCGAAGCGCCGCTTACGCTTCGGGGACTTCTTCTCCAGGATGTGGCTGGAGTAGGCGCGCCGCCCGCGCAGCTTGCCCGTCGCGGTCTTGCGAAAGCGCTTCTTCGAGCCCGAGTGGGTCTTCATCTTCGGCATCGCGCCTATTCAAGCAGGCTTGATACCGGAGATGACGACCAGGCCGCTTAGGCCGCCTGCCCGGCCGCCCGCGTCGGGGCGAGCAGCATCGTCATGTTGCGCCCCTCCTGCTCGGGCTCCTGCTCGATCGTCGCGAGCTCCTCGATGTCGGTGAACAAGCGGTCGAGCAACGCGCGGCCGCGCTCGGGGTGGGCCTGCTCGCGACCCCGGAACATGATCGTCACCTTGACCTTGTCCTGCTGGCGCAGGAAGCGCACCACGTGCCCCTTCTTCGTCTCGTAATCGTGGTCGGCGATCTTGGGGCGGAGCTTGATCTCGCGCACGTTGACCTGCTGCTGGTGCTTGCGCGCCGCCTTCGCCTTCTGCTCCTGCTCGTACTTGTACTTCGAGTAGTCGAGCAGGCGGCACACCGGCGGATCGGCCTGCGCGGCGACCTCGACCAGGTCGAGGTCGGCTTCGCGGGCACGCTCCAGCGCCTCGTCGCGCGTCACGATTCCGATCTGCTCGCCGTCGGCGCCGACGAGGCGCACCTCCGGCGCCCCGATCTTCTCGTTGATCCGGGTGGTATCCCGCTCCGGCGGACGCCGGTCGAACCTACGTGGAACCGGCACTAGCTACGGGTGAGAGCGAGCTTCAAGCTACGGATGGCGCGCTTGGTTGAGGATGAGGATGGATGGACGAGGGGGCACGGGGCGCTCAGCGGCGCTGCGTGGTTTTCGTGCCCGGCATCGCGCGAGAGTATAGAGGCAGCGTCGATCTCGCCGGTCACCTCGCGGCCGGCCGGCGGCGATCACCGCGCGTCGATCTCGCCGCGCATCCGCTCCACCAGCTCCTCGACCGGCATCGCGCCGAGATCCCCCTCGCCGTGGTGGCGCACCGAGGTCGCTTCGGCTTCGCGCTCGCGATCGCCGACCACGAGCATGTAGGGCGCCCTGGCGAGCTCGGCGTCGCGGATCTTCTTCCCGACCGACTCCGAGCGCGAGTCCACCCGGCAGCGGATCCCGCTCTGCGCCAGGCGCTCGGCGACCTGCGCCGCATACTCGTTGCTGCGATCGGCAACGGGGAGCACGACCGCCTGCAGCGGCGCCAGCCACAGCGGGAAGCGTCCGGCGTGGTGCTCGATCAGGATCCCCGCGAAGCGCTCCAGCGAGCCCAGCAGGGCGCGGTGGATCATCACCGGCCGGTGGGGGGCGTTGTCGGCCCCGGCGTAGGCGAGATCGAAGCGCTCCGGCATCTGGAAGTCGAGCTGGCAGGTGCCGCACTGCCACGAGCGGCCCAGCGCGTCGGTGATGTGGAAGTCGATCTTCGGCCCGTAGAAGGTCCCCTCGCCGGGGCTGAGCTCGTACTCGCGGCCCTGCCGCTCGAGCGCCTCGCGCAGGCTCGCCTCCGCGCGCTCCCACTCCTCGTCGGTACCGATCGACTTCTCGGGTCGGGTCGAGAGCTCCACCCGCACCTGCTCGAAGCCGAAGCGCGCGTACAGCTCGTCGATCGCGTCGCAGATCGCGTCGACCTCGGCCGTCACCTGATCGAGGCTGCAGAAGACGTGCCCGTCGTCCTGGGTGAATGCGCGCACCCGAAGCAGCCCGTGCAGCACGCCCTCGCGCTCGAACCGCGACACCAGCCCGAACTCGGCGAGGCGCAGCGGCAGCTCCCGATAGGAGTGTCGCTCCGAGGCGAACACGAGGCAGGCCCCGGGGCAGTTCATCGGCTTCAGCGCGAAGCGCCGCTCGTCGCCGCGATCGCGCTCCGCCGGCTCCGCGAAGTACATGTTCTCGCGGTAGTTGTCGTAGTGGCCCGAGCGGTGCCACAGGTCCACGTCGAGCACCTGCGGGGTCTTGATCTCCATCCAGTCGCGTCGGTCGAGCTGGGCGCGTACCTCGGCCTCGATCCCGCGCAGCAGGACGGTGCCGTCGGGGAGCCAGAACGGCATCCCCGGCGCTTCCTCGCGAAGCAGAAACAGCCCCAGCTCGGGTCCCAGCTTGCGATGGTCGCGCGCCCGCGCCTCCTCGAGCATCCTCAGGTGCTGCTCGAGATCCTTCTGGGATCCGAACGCCGTGCCGTAGATCCGGGTCAGCATCTGGCGCGTCTCGTCACCGCGCCAGTAGGCGCCGGCGAGCGAGCTGAGCTTGAACGCCTCGATGCGCCCTGTCGAGGGACCGTGCGGTCCGCGGCACAGGTCCTCGAAGGGGCCGTTGCGATACAGCGACACCGTCTCGACGCCCTCGTCGCGGATCAGGTCCTCGATCAGCTCGACCTTGTACGGCTGCTGCTCGGCGCGGAACTTCTCGATTGCCTCTTCGACCGGTAGCTCGCGGCGCTCGAACGGCTCATCGGCCTCGATGTGCGCCCGCATCCGCTCCTCGATGCGTGGCAGGTCGTCCTCCCCCGGGGCATCGCCGTCGGGGAACTCGAAGTCGTAGTAGAAGCCGTCGGCGATCGGGGGGCCGATCGAGATCTTCGCCTGTGGCCACAGCTCGAGCACCGCCGTCGCCATCACGTGCGCAGCATCGTGGCGCAGCACCTGGAGGTCGTCTAGGTCGTCCTTGGCCATCTCCGATTCATGCTATCCACGGACGTGCCGAGGGCCATGGCGACGACGCGTGCCGCGCCAGCGTGCTGCCTCGATCGCGCGCCTACTCGCCGAGCGCGAGGCCGCACTCACTCGGGTTGCCCTGCTCGCCGGCCGGAGGCCGACCGTCGACCCCGCCACGGCGCTCCCACAGTGCATAGGGCTCGCTCGCCCGCCGCAGCTCCAGGCCCGCGAACGGCGGTGCGTCCTCGCCCTCGGTGGTGACCACGTACTGGAACCCCGCGGGCGAGCGCCCACCGGGATCCGGGTCCGCTCCCTCGATGCACACCGGGTCGCCACCGCGCGCCTCCCAGGCGAGAAAGTCGCGTCCGTTCTCGCTGCGTAACTCGTGCGGGTCGGCGAGGACCAGCGTCGGCCGACCCTCGAATATCGACCTGACACGCGCCAGACCGGACGAGTAGTCCGTCGGCCCGACGGGGCCGTTCCCGAGCGCCAGCAGGCTCGATACGGCGGCGCCGAGCACGAACGCGGCCGCCAGCGCGGCCGTGGCGCGTCCCCGGAGCGAGCCCGCGCCCAGCTTCAGGACGTCGGGCGCGAGCAGCTCGCGCACGGGGATCAGCATCGCGAGGGGCGCGATCATCATCACCGCCTTGGCGTCCGTGTACGGGGTTCCCACCACCCGCGCCGCGAGGTAGATCGCCACCGCGGCGACCAGCGCCGCGGGGACCGCCGTCTCGCCGCGGCGCAACCATCGACGCAGTCCGAACGCGAGCGCCACCAAGCCCAGCACCCCGCCGACGTAGAAGGCGAGTGCGGGGACCGCCCCGTCGCCGGGCTCGAGGCGGAAGTCCCCGGTCGGCCAGATCCCGAGTGCGGACAGCGGCCAGATCTCGCCGAACAGGTTCCCGAGGTCGTTGTTGAAGCGCCGCCCCTTGCGATGCTCGTCCGCCTCCCCGCCGCTCGACCCACCGTCGCCGGCGCGCCCATGGTCGCGCGGACGCTCGAACGGCGCCTCGCCGCGATCGCCCGCGTTTGCCACCTTGACCGCACTGCCCTGGAAGTCCACGACCCGGCCGAGCTCGGGCGCGGCGCCCGCGACGAGCACCACCAGCCCGACGGCTACGGGCACCACGGCGCGACGCGCGAGCACGGCGGGCTGCTGCACGCGACGCCGGCGGAACAGCTCCGCGACGGCGAACACGATCGCCGCGGCGCCGAGCCATACGAGCCCCGGCGCGCTGTACGAGTACAACGCACCGAGCGCGATCGCGGCCAGCGGGACGGCCGCCAGAAGCCGCTGCCGCGAGCCCTCCCCAGACCCGACGGCGGCGGGCGCGCCGCCGGAGGTGATCTCCTGAAGGCAGAGGGCGAATCCGAGCAGGAAGAGTCCTTGCATCAGCTCCTTGAACTGCCCCTGCGCGAGGTAGGACGCGACCATGTACGGGAGCGCGACGAGCGCCGCGCCGAGCGCGCGACGCACCGGCGGGAGCTGGCGCAGCACGGCGAGCGCGCTGAGCGCCGCGAGCACCGGCACGGCGATCGTCAGCCCGCCGAAGCCGTGCACCAGGTTGCCGCCGCCCGGCTGCGCCGCCGCGACCGCGAGGCCGTGCGGCCCGAGCGGATAGCCCTGCCCGACGAGCCCGGGCGCCGGGCCGACCGGGTCGGCCAGCCAATCGGCCGCGAAGAGGTGCTGCGACATGTCGACGTTGAAGCCCGTCCCGAGGACGCCGAAGCGGCCCTCGACGATGAACGGGATCGAGGCGGCCACGAGCGTGAGGAGCGCCGCCGGGAGCCCTTCGCGAACCGCCCCGCCCACCCCCTCGACGCGGCCCACGAGCGCGAGCAACGACGCGGCCGAGACGACCGCTACCGCACCGAGCGCGGTCAGCCCCTCGCCGGGGAGCTGGACGGCCCCCCATGCCAGCGCGGTGACCGGGCCCAGCCCGACAACCGGCGCAAGCCACGACCAGCGCCGCCAGCCGCACACCAGGAGCAGCGCCTGCCCGACCAGCGCGGCAGAGCCGACGACGACCAGGGTGGACGCGTACGTCCCGAGCACGGCGGGAGCATAGAGAGCGTCCCCGCCGCGCCGGGGCGGCTAGCCCTCCTCCTGCCTCACCTGCTCGGGGTTCGCGGTGTCCTCCCCTTCGGCGCTCGCCTGCCTTCTGGCCAGCTGCGCGAGGATCTCGTCGAGGTCGCGGGTGGTCGGGTCGTTCACATGGGCGGACACCGCCCCAAAGCTCACCGGCTCGCGCCACGTATCGACGATCGGCTTCACCTTGCGCGGCACACGTAGCGGAGGGAGCTGCCCGCGCACCGTCACCCAGCGCCACAGGTCATGCTGCCAACCCTCGGTGTCCCGGAGTGCGCTGCGCTTGTTCCTTGCCGCGAGCTCGGAGTCACGGTATGCGCGCAGTGTCTCCTCCTTCACCTGAGCGAGCGCCTGGGCGTGCTCCTGGTTCCCCTGCCTGTCGGCCTCCGAGAAGCGCCGCGTCGTCCGCTTCAGCTCGCGATCGACTCGCACCGACTCGTCGGCGACCCAGTTCCCGAGCTCCTCGTCGTACTCGCCCATCAGACGGTTGTGCGCACGCACCTGCACTGGAACACGCGCAAGCGCGGCGAGCGCGGCTCCGACCGCGCCGCCGGCGAGTGCTGCTACGAGGGGGTCCATCGGGAGGTGGGCGCTACTGGACTCGAACCAGTGACCTCCGGCTTGTCGAGCCGGCGCTCTCCCAACTGAGCTAAGCGCCCGCGGCGCGCAGTGTAGCGGCGGGCTCTGCCCCGTCCTCGAGCAGGCCCTTGGCCCTCATGGTCTGCTTGTAGGTATCCCTGGTGTCGTGGGCCGGCTCCCATCCGATCGCGTTCTTCAGCTTCTCGTTGGAAACGATCCACGGATGGTGGAGGAAGTTCAGGTTGCCCGCCGGCGACTCGACCCGCGGCATGTGCAGGCGCCAGGCCAGCCCGTAGATCCGGTACACGGTGCTGAACTTCATCTCGCGCACCTTCGTGCCGATCAGCTCGGCGGCCTCGCGCCACGTCATCAGCCCGTCGGCGGTGATGTTGAACGCGCCGCCCTGCTTGGCGTCCAAGAGCCCGGTGATCGCGCTCACGACGTCGTCCTCGTGGACCAGCTGCAGGTCCGCCTCGACGCCGTCCATCACCGGCATGAAGGCGCTGTTGGTGAACCCGCGCGAGATGTAGTTGTCGACGTTGGGGCCGAACACGATCGTCGGCCGCAAGATCGTCATCACGCGGTCGGGATGGTCGGCGGCCCACAGCTGGCAGACGCGATCGGCCTCGGCCTTGTCGCGCGCGTAGGAGAAGTCGGGCTGACCGCGCACCGGATGGTCCTCGGCGATCGGCACCGGGTTGTCGGGGAAGGCTCCGTAGGCGGAGGCCGAGGAGGTGACCAGCACCTGCTCGGTCCCCGCCTCCGACGCGGCCTCGAGCACGGCCTGGGTGCCGTTGACGTCGATGTCGTACATCCGCGCCTCGTCGTGGATCGGGTCGAGCAGGAACGCCAGGTGGAGCAGCGCGTCGGGACGCTCGCGCTCCAGCAGCTCGCGCATCGCGGCGCGATCGCGGACGTCGCCGCGCACGTACTCGGTCTTCGGCCAAGGCACAGCGGGCGGGCGTACGTCGACATCGACGATCCGCTCGGTCTCGTCGCGCTCGACGAGGAGCTCGGTCAGCCGGCTGCCGATGTAGCCCGAGCCGCCCGTGATCACGTACTTCATGCGCGCATCCTAACCGCCGCGCGCCCGACGGAGCCGCGCTCGCTGCGACTCGTCGGCTATGCGAGCAAAGTCTCACAAACGGACGCCGCGGACAACCCGCCGCCGTTGATGCTCCACACCGGCCAAGCCCAAAACTTTGCCCGCTCTCCGCGCCTGGACCGAGCTCCTGCAACCGATTCCCCGAAGCTCGGGGAGGTGAAACTTTCTCCGGGTCGAAGTGTTAAGTTATTGCAAGCCAGGGAGATTCCCGGGCGAGAACTTGAGGACTGACGGGCCGGAGGCAAGCCCTCCGGTGGCACGTCCTTACGGCACAAGGGCCCCGACAAGGGGCCCTTTCCGTGTCCGGAAAGATGGTGTGGGGTCGCCCAGACGATGCCGGACACACCGTCGGGCGACCCCACGCCAGCCAGCAAATGCCGCCTACCCTGGCTGTGGAGCCGCAAACCTGGGCGACCGGCTCAGCCGACCGGCCCGGCCGGCTCGACGAGCAACGTCAGGCCGTCCACCGCCCTGATGCGGACGATCCGGCCAGTCGCGACCGGGATCTCGCTGCGGGCGTTCCAGATCTCTGCGCCGAGCCGTACGCGGCCGTCGGGCGCGCAGGTCTCCAGCACCTCCGCGCGCGCCCCGACCATCGCCTCGGCGCCGGTCTGAACGCGGTAGCGGCGCAGGAAGCGGCGCCAGAACGCGACCTCGAGCACCTCGATCGCGGCCGCGACGACCACGCCCACCACTCCCCAGGGACTTGGCAGGACGAACAGGCCCGCGAGCGCGAGCGCGAGCAGCACCTAGCTGGCCCTTTCTATCGACCGCCCGAGGCGCTGCGCCACGGCCGCCAGGTGCTCGACGAGCTCGGGCGGCTCGTGGAGGTCGAACTCGACGCCGAGCATGGCGACGCGAAGGGCGAGCCATCCGAGGTCGTCGTCACCGGTCCGATACTCGCAGGTTCGCTCGTCGACCGGCTCGATCCTCCCCCATTGGGAGGGCACGCGCTGTCGGATCGCCTCGGCGGGCGCGTGCAGCGTCACGCGAGCCTCGTAGCGGTTCGGCGCGGTAGAGAGGCTTTGGGCGACGAATGCGGCCGCATCGCTCCCCGGCGGGTCGCGGGGAGCGAAGCGCACGCCGGTCGAAGCCGGCCCGGTGAGGCGGTCGACGCGAAAGGTCCGCCAGTCCCGCCGGTCACGGTCCCAGGCGAGTAGGTACCAGCGGCGTCCGAGGTTGACGAGGGAGTGCGGCTCGACGTCGCGGCGGCTGCCGACCCCGTCACGGCCGCGGTAGGCGAAGCGGACGCGCTCGGAGTCACGGCAGGCGGTGGCGATCACGGTCAGGCTCTGAGGGTCGACCGTCGGGCCGCCGGGCGGGAGCGTCATGGTCGCCGACTGCAGCGCGCTGACGCGGCGGCGAAGATGCGCGGGCAGCACCTGCTCCAGCTTGACCAGGGCCTGCACCGCGGTCTCCTCGATGCCGGTGACGGACGCCCGAGCGGCGGTCCGCAACCCGACCGCGATCGCGATCGCCTCGTCGTCGTCGAGCAGCAGGGGCGGCATCGCCGTGCCCGCGCGCAGCCGGTAGCCGCCCGCCGGGCCCGGCAGCGACTCGACCGGGTAGCCGAGCCCGCGCAGCCGCTCGACGTCGCGCCGCACCGTGCGGCGCGACACCTCGAGCCGCTCGGCGAGCTCGGCTCCGGGCCAGTCGCGTCGACCCTGCAGGAGCGACAGGAGCGTCAGCAGGCGGCTGGAGGTCTCGGTCACGTGGTTCGGATGCTCCCTGCTATTGAGGACAGATTCTGGCCTAAACGTCACATAGGGTGCCGCGACGCAGCCAATCGAGGAAGGGAGCGACATGATCGAGCGAGACGAATACCCGGCCAGCGTCCCGTGTTGGATCGACACATCACAGCCCGACCCGGACGCCGCGGCTGGCTTCTACGGCGGTCTGTTCGGATGGGAGTTCGAGAACCGGATGCCGGACGACGCAGCGGACCGATACCTCGTGGCGACCCTCCGGGGACGCGACGTCGCCGCGATCGCATCCCCGCAGGAGAACTCGCCTCCCACGCCCGTGTGGGGCATGTACGTCGCCGTCGACAGCGCCGATGAGACCACCGCGAAGGCGGCCCAGGCAGGCGGGAGGGCGGTCAACGAGCCCTTCGACGTCCAGGATGCCGGACGCATGGCCGTGCTCGCCGATCGAGAGGACGCCGTGTTCTGCGTCTGGGAAGCAAAGGGGTTCAAGGGAGCGCAGCTCGTCAACAAACCGGGCACGTGGAACTTCAGCGCGCTGAATACCCGCGACCCGGAGGCCGCCACGGCGTTCTACGGCGCGGTGTTCGGGTGGGACACCGAGACCGTCGAGGGCGGTGGGATGAAGTTCAGGTTTTGGCGCCTCGAGGGCTACGGCGACTTCCTCGCGTCGCTCGACCCCGAAATGCGCAAGCGGCAGCGGGAAAGCGGAGCGCCGCAGCACTTCGAGGACGCCATCGCCTGGTTTCAGCCGATGACGAGCGACCAGTTCCCGGACGAGGCCCCGCCGCACTGGAGCATCACGTTCGCGGTCGACGACGCCGACGCGTCGGCGGCGAAGGTGACCGAGCTGGGCGGGAAGGTGGTCGTGCCCCCGTTCGACGCCGGGCCGACCAGGGTCGCGGCGGTGAGCGATCCCGCGGGGGCGGGGTTCACGGTCAGCAGGTTCTACCCCGATGCCGTCTAGCGCGACCCGAGCCGCGCCGGGACGGTCGAGGTCGTGGCCACGCGCCGCCCGCACGTCGTCGTCCACGTCGCGGTTTCCGTCGATGGCGCGACCACGGGCTTCGACCCGGACGTGAGGCGGTTCTACGCGCTCACCCGGACGTGGGACGAGGACGTGACCCTGACCGGCGCCGACACGATCCTCGCCCAGGAGGAGGGACTGGCCTCCATGCGGCGATCGGGCCCCGCCGCCGATGGTCCGCTGCTCGCCGTCGTCGACGGGCGCGGGCGCGTGACGGAGTGGGAGGCGCTGCGGGACTGCGGCCACTGGTCCGGCGTCCTCGCGCTGCACGCCGCCGCGACGCCCGCGCACGCCAGGGCCGAGGACGTGCCCGCGCTCGTGACCGGCACGGAGCGCGTGGATCTCGCCGCGGCGCTTCGCGCGCTGGGCGAGCGCGAGGGCGCGGAGGTGGTGCGGGTCGACAGCGGCGGGGCGCTGATTGGCGCGCTGCTCCGCGGCGGCCTCGTCGACGAGCTCAGCCTGCTCGTCCATCCCCGCGTGACGGGCGCCGCGGGGGATCACAGCTGGCACGGCTCGTCGCCCACCCCCACCCTCCCGCTCGAGCGCCTGACGAGCGAATCGCTCGCCGGCGGTCTCGTGTGGCTGCGCTATGTATGTTCTCGGAGCGCCACGCGGCCCGAGTCCATGCGGCGCCGGTCTAACCTGGTCGAGCGATGAGCACAACTCCCACAGCCTCGACGGCACACGAGCAGGAGCTGCTCGAGGCCGCGCGGGCGGGCGACGAGATCGCGTACGGCCGCCTCGTCGAGTCCTACCGCTCCGAGCTCCAGGCGCATTGCTACCGCATGCTGGGATCGGTGCACGACGCCGAGGACGCCCTCCAGGACGCCCTGTTGCGCGCGTGGCGCGGACTGGCGAAGTTCGAGGGCCGAAGCTCGCTTCGCTCGTGGCTGTATCGGATCGCGACCAACACCTGCCTCGACGTGATCGCGCGCAGGCCCAAGCGCGTGCTCCCGATCGACTACGGCCCGCCCGCCGATCCCCACGACGGTCCCGGCGAGCCGCTGGCCGAGTCGGTATGGGTCGAGCCCTACCCCGACGAGCGGCTCGGCCTCGAGGACGGATACGCCGCGCCCGAAGCGCGCTACGAGCAGCGCGAGAGCGTCGAGCTGGCCTTCATCGCGGCGCTGCAGCACCTTCCCGCCAACCAGCGCGCCGTGCTGATCCTTCGCGAGGTGCTCGGCTTCTCCGCAAAGGAAGTCGCCGGGACGCTCGACACGACCACCGCCTCGGTGAACAGCGCCCTGCAGCGCGCCCGCAAGGCGGTCGACGAGCGGCTTCCCGACGAAAGCCAGCAGGCGACACTGCGCTCGCTCGGAGAGGACGGCGTGCGCGAGGTGGTAGAGGGCTACGTGGACGCGTGGGACCGCGGGGACATCGACGGGGTCGTCGCGATGCTGACCGAGGACGCCTCGTTCGCAATGCCGCCGGCCCGCAGCTGGTATCGGGGTCACGAGGCGCTGACCGCTTTCCTCGGCGTAGGGCCGCTGTCGGGCGAGTGGCGCTGGCGTCACACCCCGGTCAGCGCAAGCGGTCAGCCGGCGCTCGCCTTCTACAGCTGGGATGAAGCGGAGGGGACCTACCTTCCCTTCGCGCTCAACGTGCTCACTATTCGCGATCGGCGGATCGGCGACGTCATCGCGTTCATCGTCCGGTCGACCGAGTCTCGGGACCCCGAGACCTACAGGCGCTGGCCGGACCTGCCGATCGTTCCGGAGAGGTTCGTGGACTACTTCGAGCGCTTCGGCTTGCCCGAGCGGCTGGACTGAGCCACCAGGGCGCTCGCCCCGAGCCGGCTCAGGAACCGGCCCCCGCGGCCTCGGTCTGCGGCTTCGGCTCGGCCTCCCGGCGCTCGCGCAGCGCGCCGCCGCGGTCGGCCGTCGACGGCCACCAGATCCGGTCGCCGATCAGCTCGACGGCCGCGGGAACCATGATCGTGCGCACGATGAAGGTGTCCAGCAGGATCCCCAGCGCGACCATGAAGCCGAGATCGAACGTGTAGGTGACCGGCAGTGTCATCAGGACCGAGAAGGTGCCGGCGAGGATGATCCCGGCGCTGGTGATCACGGGACCGGTCGCCGCGAGCGCGCGGAGCATGCCCTCGCGGGTACCGTGGGCGCGCGACTCCTCGCGGACGCGCGCCATCAGGAAGATCGTGTAGTCGATCCCGAGCGCGACAAGGAAGATGAAGGCGAAGGTCGGGAGCGAGGCGTCGACGCCGGGATCCCCGACCACGTAGCGGATGAACAGCATCGACAGGCCGAGGGTGCACAGGAACGACAGGATCACGCTGGCGATCAGGACGACCGGAGCGACCAGCGACCACAGCAGCAGGGCAAGGATTACGGCGATCACCGCAAGTGCGATCGGCACGATCAGCCGCAGGTCGCTGTTGATCGCCTGGTCGAGGTCGTACTGGATCGCGCTGCCGCCGCCGACCAGGCCGTGGACTCCGGGGCCGAGGTCCGCGACGGCGTCGCGAACCCGCGGGACGGCGTCGAAGGTCGACTGCACGAAGGGATCGCCCTCGAGGATCAGGTTGATGGAGGCGATCTGGCCGTTGTCAGATTTCAGCCCCGTGGGCGTGGCTCTCGCCACGCCATTCACGCCGTCGAGTCTCTGCACCGCCTCCGCGACGTCCGACCGCGTGACCGGACCGTCGGAGCGCTCCACCAGCACGGTGCTCGGCGACAGGGTCCCGGCCGGGAACGACTGGCGTATGACGTCGAAGCCCTCGACGCTGTCCACCGACTTCTTGAAGAAGTTGGTGGTGCTGTAGTCGACCTTGTACGCGAGCAGCCCGAGCGCGCCGCCCGCGAACACCACGACCGTCACGATCAGCGCGGCGAGCGGGCGCTCCAGGACCTTGTCGCCGAAGCGCCGCCACACGCCCTGGCGCCCGGTCTCGGGGTGCTCGGGGTCGCATTCCACCAGGGCGCGACGCGGCCAGAACCCGGTCCGGCCGAAGATCGTCAGCAACGCCGGGAGGAGGGTGAGGCCGGCGACGAACGCGCACGCGACTCCGATCGCGGCCACGGGGCCGAGGGCCTTGGTGAGGCCGGTGTCGGCGAGCACGAGCACGAGCATCGCCAGGGCGACAGTGAGGCCGCTGGCCAGGATCGTCGTGCCGGTGCGGCTGAGCGCACGGCGCATCGCCTCGTGCTTGTCCTCCACGCGCCGCAGCTCCTCCCGGTAGCGGGAGACGAGTAAGAGGCTGTAGTCGGTGCCCACCCCGAACATGAGCACGATCAGGATCGTGGTTCCGTTCGATGAGACCGAGGCGCCGGACTTGGCGTACAGGTATACGAAGGCCGTCGCCACCGTGTAGGAGAAGAAGACGACGATCAGCGGCGTCAGCGCGACCAGCACCGCGCGGTAGATCAACCCGAGCAGGATCAGGACGAGCAGGACGGTCGCGCCTAGCAACTTGGTGTCGAGATCGCCGAACACCTCCTCGGCGTCGGCGGAGAAGCCGATGTCGCCCGTGAGCAGGATCCGCATCCCGCCGGCCTCCTCACCGGTGATGTCGCGAACCGCCTCACCCCAGTTGGCCGACTCATCGAAGTTGGTCGGGACGGTGAGGACCGTGTAGGCGACGTCGCCGTTGGCGGAGACGAGATCCGAGGGTGCGCCCGGGGTGAACGGGACGGACGGCGGCCGGGTCAGCGGTACCTCGTCCTTCGCCCGCTGGATCTCCTGGGCGTCGGCGGCGATCTTCCGCTTATCGGCAGCGTTGAGGCCGTCGGGATTCTCGTAGACGATCAGGCCGGAGGTGGTCTCGCCGGCGGAGAACTGATCGTCGAGGATGTCCACGACCTCGGTGGACTCCGCGCTCTGGGGCAGGTAGGAGGCCGTGTCGTCGGTGGTCTCGTCCGCGAGCTTGGCGCCCACGGGGAACAACCCGACGAACACGATCACCCAGGCGGCCAGGACCAGCCACTTGGTGCGGCGCCCGGTGACGATCGACGCGAGCGTCCTCAGGCCAATCCCCTTCCACTCAAGATCCGTGCACGATATCGACGCAGCGGCATTCCGGCACCTTGACCGTCATGCGAACATCTGTTCGATGGGCGCGGAGGCATCTCCCTTAGCTCGCTTGCGCCGAGCGCTTAGCGCCGGCAGCCTGGCTGGAGCGGAGGCCGCGGCTCGGGAACTTCCGTTCCTCGACGATGAGGACGCGCTACGGCTCCTGCTGCTGCTCCACCGGGAGCGGGACGGACGCTACGAGCGCGCCGCCACTCGTTTCCTCGGGCGTGTCCTCGCGACCCATCCACGAATCGGATTCGTTGGAACCAGCGATCTACTCGACGGGCTACAGGGTCTTGGTGGTCCCGCGCCCGAGGTGGCACGTAGCCGGATCGCTTCCGGGCTCCGGCAGGCCGGCCTCAAGCGGGCAGCCAAGCGCGCTGCCAGCGACTAGACGCGCAAGCCCCGGGCTCGATGTGCCTCGACGGGCGTAAGGCGCCTGCCGGAATCCAACCGGGGTAGGCCGATACCCTCGCTCGCATGGGAAGCCCGCCCAGTCCGCTCAGTCCCATTCTCTCTCCGGGGCAGCTGCAAGCCCTCGCGGCCATGGGTGAGGAGCGCACGGCCGCTGAGGGAGAGTTCCTGTTCCGGATCGGCGACGCGCGTTACCCGCTCATCGTCATCCTCGAGGGCGAGGCTGCGATCCTCGACGGGGCCGGAAACGAGATCGCCCGCCAGGGCGCGGGCGGCTTCCTCGCCGAGATGAACCTGCTCACGGGGCAAACGGTCTACGTCGACGGCGTCGTCACAGAGCCGATGCGGTACATCGCTGTGGACCGCGACGACCTACGGCCGCTTCTGTTCGAGGACGCAGCGCTCGCCGACGTTCTGCTCAACACGTTCATCCGCCGGCGCGAGATCCTCCAGCAGCGCGAGGGTGTCGGCTTCGAGGTCATCGGGCCGCGCTCGTCGGCGGCCACTCGTCACCTGCTCGACTACGCGCGCCGCGGTCGCCTCCCGCATGTGTGGCGCGACACCGAGCGAGACGACGACTTGCAGGCGGCAATCGTCGCCGAGCTCGAGCCGGACGAGCTGCCGCTGGTCCGCCTGCCCGGCGGGACCGAGCTCCGCAACCCCACCAACGGCCAGCTCTGGCGAGCGCTGGGAATCGGACTCGAGCTCGAGTCCCGCGAGGAGGTCGACCTGGCCGTGATCGGAGGCGGTCCAGCCGGTCTCGGCGCGGCCGTGTACGGGGCCTCCGAGGGGCTCGAGACCCTGGTCGTGGAAAGCACAGTCCTCGGCGGCCAAGCCGGAGCCTCACGCCGGATCGAGAACTATCTCGGGTTTCCGGCGGGGATCGGCGGCACCGAGTTGACCAGCCGCGCGATCGCCCAGGCGCGCAAGTTCGGCGCCCGGACGGCGACGCCGTACCGCGCGCTCGCGCTCGAGCCGGGCAACGGCTCACACCGAATCGAGCTCGAGGAAGGGCACGTGATCGTCGCCCGCGCCATCGTGATCGCCACCGGCGCCGACTACCGGCGCCTACCCGTCGGCGGCCTCGAGGACTACGAGGGCTTGAGCGTCTTCTACGCCGCCGGCCCGCCTGAGGCCCGCACCTGCGCAGGCACCCGGGTGGGGGTCGTGGGCGGCGGCAACTCCGCGGGACAAGCGGCGGTGTGGCTTGCCCGCGGCGGCGCCCTGGTGACTCTTCTTCACCGGCGCGCCGACCTGCGCGAGACGATGTCCGACTACCTGCTCCCCGAGCTCGAACGCTACGGCGTCGCCGTGCGCGACCGCAGCGAGGTCGTTGAGCTTCATGGCGAGGGCGGCGAGCTGGAGGCGGTGACGCTGAGTGACGGTGCGACACTCCCCTTTGGCTCGATGTTCTGCTTTCTGGGAGCGGATCCGTGCACCGACTGGATCGGCGAGGTCGTGGCCAGGGACGAACACGGCTTCATCCTCACCGGCCAGGACGCCGGAGCCGCCGGGCTGCTTGAGACCAGCGTCCCGGGCATTTATGCGGCCGGCGACGTTCGCGCGGGCTCAACCAAGCGCTGCGCGACGGCGGTCGGCGAGGGTGCGGCGGTGGTCGGCTTCATCCACGAGCGGCTCGCAAGCGTTCCCGCCTGAAGCGGTGGTTGCCGACCGGTATATCCTGAGCGTGCTGTTCGACAAAGCACGGTTAGGAACGAGGAGTACCTATGTCACACCATTACTCAGGCGCTGATTTTGGCTTCCCGCTGGGCGATGCCCGACTCGACTACTGCGACCTGTACGCGTTCCCCAAGCCGGAGGACACGAACAAGTCGATCCTCATCATGGACGTGCATCCGTCCAAGGCTCTCCCGGAGGGGACCACCACTCCAGAGCCATTCGCGCCTGAGGCGATCTACGAGCTCAGGATCGACACCGACGGGGATCTGGTCGCGGACATCACCTATCGGTTCCGATTCTCGCCGTCAGAGAACGGGGCGCAGATTGCGACGGTCCGCCGCGTCGAGGGCGGGGCCGGCGAGGGCGACGGTGGGGAAGCGATCATCGAGGGTGCTCCGGTGTCGAAGGGCCCAGAAGCGCAGGTGACGCAGGAGGGCGAGTATCGCTTCTTCGCTGGCTGGCGCAGTGACCCCTTCTTCTACGACGCGGGCGGTGGCCTTAACGATTTCCAGTTCACGGGAGACGACTTCTTCGCCGACGCCGACGTGTGCAGCATGGTGCTCGAGCTTCCCAATCGCGAGTTGGGAGACGGCGAGGTGGGCCTCTGGCACCGAACAGCTGGTCCCAGCAGATGACGCGAACTGGACCCAAGTCGAGCGGGGGGCTCGAACCCAGCTGGTCCCCTTCCTCGTCCCGAACGAGGAGAAGGACGCATACGTCGGCAGCGAGCCGGCAGATGACGCTCGCTTCGTCGACGTGCTGGCCCACTCGCTGGAGCACACAGGCGGGTACTCTCCGGAGGAGGCCAAGCGGGTGGCGGGGACCTTGCTGCCGGACATCTTGCGTTACGACCCCACGCGCCCCGTTGCTTACCCGGACAACGGCCGCATGCTCACCGACGATGTGGGCGATTCCATGACGGCCATCTTCACGAACGGGAAGGTGACGGAGGACGGGGTGGGCCCACACGACGACTTGCTCCCCGAGTTCCCATACCTCGGGTCGCCACACGAGAACCGGACGGAGGCGTAAAGAGACCCCTGCACGCGGCGAACTTCTCTGCTTTTCGTTCCCATTGCACCGCTGGTGCCCAGTCATGCGCCAGTGAGACATCGATTCCACGCCTCGAGACGCCCCGAGGCGACCGCTTGCTCGCAGCTCGGAAGGCGCCGCGAATCGCATAGGCAAGCCGTATTCGGCTTGGTAGAGCGAAAGGCGCCCGCCGGAATCGAACCGGCGTAAACGGCTTTGCAGGCTGAACGTGCGGTTGCGCTGAGAGTGTCTCACGCCTGCTCAGGCGTGCCTTCTTGCTCTGAGTTGCGACGGCGGGACCGGCTCGGGTCAGGTTGCCGGGTGGACCAGCGCCTCGGCAATCCCTATCTGCCACTCAATCTCGACAAGCTGTTTGTGGATGTCGACGTGTAGCCGCCGCACCGGCGGCAGCCGTCCCGTCTCGGACCCGGCCCCTGGCTCACGGTCGCACGGCAAGCGTGTTAGCCTGGCCCGACTTGTCGCGACGCCTCATAGCCTTGGCCTTGGCGGGATCCGCCGCCCTCCTGACGCTTCCTGCGGCCGCGCAGGCCGAGGTAGTCCGCGAGAGAGCCGGCGCGAACGCCGCCGCGATCCAGTCGACGGTCGATCGGTTCCGGGCCGATCTCGGCGTCCTGAACCCGAACGAGGTCGGGTCCTTCGGCACCGGCCGGCGCGAGATCAACTGGGACGGTGTCCCGGCTGGGAGCTCGTCGCCGAACCCGTTCCCCGGTGACTTCTTCAACGCGCCGATCACAGGCCGCGCCCGCGGCGTCGTGTTCGAGAACCCGCCCACCAATCAGTTCCAGGTCAGCTCGTTCCCCGCGACGCCGAGGTTCTCCAATATCAACCCCACGTACGCGACCGCGTTCGGCACGTTTTCGCCCGAGAAGCTGTTTACGCCGACCGGCAGCACCACTACGACCATCAACTTCTTCGTGCCCGGCGAGGACACCCCCGCAGCGGTGGCGGGGTTCGGAGCGGTGTTCACCGACGTCGACGAACTCGGGTCGGCGAGCATCGAGTTCCTCGACACGCAGGGCGAGCGGCTCTTCTCCCGCGAGATCCTCCCCTCCGCCGGCAACGCGAGATTCTCGTTCCTCGGGGTGTCGTTCGCGCCCGATGAGGGACGGGTCGCCCAGGTGAATATCACCAGCGGTGCCGCCGCGCTGGGGCCGAACGACGTGACCCAAACCGCGGGCAACCCGGACGTGGTCGCCCTCGACGACTTCATCTACGGGGAGCCCGTCGAGAGCGTCCCGCCGGAACTCCAGCTCTCGGGGAAGAAGAAGCAGGAGCTCGGCAACTCCGTGAAGGTCAAGGCGAGCTGTGACGAGGCGTGCACCGCAAGCGGCGAGGGGAAGCTGACGAAGGTCAAGAAGGACAAGGTCAAGCCGGCGAGCGCCGATCTGGGGCCGGGTGAGACGACGACCCTGAAGCTGAAGCTGACGAAGAAGACGCGCAAGAAGGCTGGCAAGGCGCTCGACAAGGGCAAGAAGGTCCAGGCGAAGGTCACCGTCGACGCGACGGATGCGGTCGGCAACTCGGCGACCGAGAAACGCACCATCAAGCTCAAGTAGGAACGACCCGGGCGCCGAGGCTGGCTGGACCGGCCCCCGAGTCCGCGGAAGCGGTACGTGACGCGCGTCCCCCGCGCCCCCGACCGTTTCCCCGGGAACCGCGGCCGGCGTGTCTATGTCGCCGCCCTTGCCCGTGCGTCGATGAACTCCTCGGCGGTGACCTCGAGTTCTTCCCACGCCGCCTTCCAATGCTCGATGTTGTCCCGAATCGCGTCGAGACCGTAGGACGGCCCCTCCTCGAGGGGGTTCATGACGAAGCCGGGGGCAAAGATCGCCTCCGCCTCGGCGCGATCCCCGCGCCCGGAGAACTCGAACGCGACCGCCCGGCGCACGACCTCGACGTTTCTCCTCCGACATCGCCTACTCCCGCAGCCCGGCGGCTTCGAGGGCCTCGACGGCCTAGCAGAAGGCGGTGATCATGAACGACGTGTCGACCTCCACGCTCTGGGGCGCGAAGTCCACGTTGCGGAAGCTGACGCTGACTTCGTCGTCGGAGCCTGATCCTCCGACGTTTACCAGAGGAATGGACAGCGGGAAGGCGTTGCCGCCTGCTCTGGGGTGACCGAAACCCACGTCTGCATGGACGACGCAGTTCACCAGGCTCCGATTGAAGGTCACCTCGTAGTTGCCGCCGTTCCCGGCGGCGTCGCTGACCCCGGTCACGCCGCTTCCGTATTGCACGTTCGCGGCGCTGGTGCCACTGTCCGGGTCGCGGATGTAGGCGAACAGCTTGGTGGCGTTCTGGCCCGGTGACCCCGGCAGACCCTGCTCACCGGAGGGTCCCTGCGGGCCGGGCTGCTGCCCCTGCTGTTCGAGCGCCTTCACCCGCTTCTTCAGCTTCTTGAATTGCTTCTTCTTGACGCTCGCGCTGGTGCTCGCGTCCGGCCCGGCCACCGCCGTGCCCGCGAGTGCGGCGACGAGCGCCAGCACGCCCACGATGATCGCCGGGGACGGCATCCGGGCCTGATTCATGGTGCTCCTCCCTGTTGCTTGCAACGTCGCCCGCTCAGTATCCCGCTGGGAGGCTGCCGTGGCTAGGCGGCGGGTGGTCGCGGCACGAGTACGCGCAGGCGAGACGTGAGCGCCCTACTCCCGCAGCCCGGCGGCTTCGAGGGCCGGGGCGATAGGGTCGGACGAACGCGACCCTTGGGAGGACTGATGCCAGCAAGCGGCGTTCACCACGTTGATCTCGCCGTCGCGGACGTTGAGCGGTCGCTCGCCTTCTATCGCGACCTTCTCGGGCCGCTCGGATGGGCCGAGGAGATCAGGTATCCGACCTACAGAGGCACGGAGGACGTCGTCTACCTCGTGCGCGAAGACGTCCGCCACGGTGGTGTCGGCCTGCGTCCAGCAGACGGTGGCACCTACCGCTACTACGACGTCGGCGTTGAGCACATCGCCTTCGAGGTCGACCGACCAGAGGAAGTTGACGAGGCACATGCACGCTGCCTCGCGAGCGGCGCAAACGTTCATTTCCCGCCCGAGGAG
Source organism: uncultured Thermoleophilia bacterium (assembly GCA_963754225.1). Classification (GTDB taxonomy): domain Bacteria; phylum Actinomycetota; class Thermoleophilia; order Solirubrobacterales; family 70-9; genus DASPWW01. The sequence continues at coordinate 488,670 of CAVWEV010000004.1, read as the reverse complement.
GACCGCGACGAGCCTGGCTACTACGCGTTCTTCGTCTTCGACCCGGACGGGATTCGAGTTGAGGTCTTTTGCTGGCCTCGTGCCGAGGCGAGCTGAGAGCGACGGCTAGTCCCGGATGCCCGCGACCTCGAGCGCCTTGTCGAGATCCTGCCCCCACTCGAAACGAACGAGCCTGCCCTCGTGCAGGGTCCAGGTGTGGGCCTCTTCGTTGACGAGCTCCCTCTCGCTTCCCCTGCTGCGCGTGTACCAGGTGACGGCGGCCACGACAACGTCCCCACAGTCGTACAGCTTTCGGAGTTCGTGGCGGGATGAATCCCACCCTTCGGCGAAGCGCCGCATGGCATGCGCGACGGGGCCGAGCCCGCGGCGCACGCCCGGTTCGACCGCGTAGGGCGGGTTGACGTACTCGATGCCCGGGGTCGCGAGCTTCAGCAGCTCCTTGGGATCTCGATCGAACAGCCCTGACTCATAGACGTGGCGCACGATCTCGACGTTCTCCCGCGACATCGCCTACTCCGGCAGCCCGGCGGCTTCGAGGGCCTGGTAGCGGTTCAGGTACTCCCTCATTCGAAGGATTCTGCGGTCGCGCAGCTCCATGACGTGGAACAGCCGCTGGCTGATCTCCAGCCGGCTCTCGCGACCTCGGCCATGAACCCTGATCGCAGCGACGACGATCCCGTCGGCATCGATGATCTCGTCGATCTCGTCCCTGTACTCGTCCCAGACTTCCAGCCAGCGTTCGGTCCAGCGGATGAGCGCGTCGTGCCCGCGAACCGTGACCGTTTCCTCCACCGGCTTGTACTCGCACTCCGGGTCCCAGTGCTCCGCGACGAACGAGGCGATTTCACCCCCATGAGCGAGTTCGCTGAACCCCGCATACATCGACCGCACGGCCTCGACGTTCTCCTGCGACATCGCCCGCGCAGTATCGCGCGTCCCTGCTTGGAGAACTGGGGATGTGCGTGAGCGCCCTACTCCCGCAGCCCGGCGGCTTCGAGGGCTTCGCACGCTAACGCCCCTTCATGCCGAAAGGCGGACGCCCCGGTCATTCCGGCCGGGGCGCCCGCCTGTTCGTGAGCGGTCCGCCTAAAGGAAGGTAGGCGCGACCGTCGTGACTAGATCTGGCAATTATCCGCAGGCGCCTCCTCGGGGGGATGGGGATCGTCAACGGCCCCGTCTCGGGCGCTTTGAAGAACGTGGCCACCACAACCGTCGGCCCGTCCGTGGGGTTGAAGGCGGAGTGGACGTGGTCCCCACCAGCGTCGACAAACGCGGTGCCCGCCGGGTAGTCACGCTTCACGCAGTCATCGGCGCCGACGTACGTCAGTTTGCCCTGGGCGACGTTCGCGACCACGGGGCCGGGATGGGTGTGCCAGGGAAACTGTGCTCCGGGCTGCACGGTGATCCTCGCCACCACGGTGCGCGAGGCGTCCTTGGCCTTCGCGATTTCGGTCTCCTCGCCATTCAGCGTGTTCTTGAGCTTGAGGCTGACGTCGTCGGTGAACTCGGCGCGGGTTGGTGTCAACACCTCAGTTCCAATGGGCGGTGGTGACACCTGCGCCGCCGACGGCAGCGCGTTCGCGCCGATCACGACGACAGCGATCAGCGCCGCAGCTGCCAACGCAGCTCCTCGCTTGCTCTTCCCTTTCGTGTGAGCCCTCATTTCGGGCCTCCTTCGTATCGTGGCCTCGGGCCTGGCCTCCCGATGAGGCGAGGCTCCGGTGCCGGTTGATGCCAGGAGGCTCCGACACGGCGGTATACGCTCGGTACACAAGGGCCGGGCTAGGCGTGGTCTACGCGTGCGAAGGCGCGAACCGTCAGCCCGAGGCGCCGCCGAGCGCGATCGACTCGAGTTCCCGGCTTGATGGTGCCGGCGTGGTCATCTTCCGTTACGTCCTCCGTCCGCTAGCGGTAGACGGTGGTACCGGTGACAGAGACCACGGTCTCGGATCGCGGCACGCGGTTGCAATCCGCTACCGCTTGACCAGCTTGATCTTCTTGTCCTCGGTGTTCGGGGAGCCGCCGTCGGGGGTGAAGGTGACCTCGGCCTTGACCTTCGCCTTGCCCTTGGCGTTCAGCTTCTTCTTCGCCTTGCGCTTCGGCTTGATCGCGAGCTTCTCCTCGGTCGCGCCCTCGCCCGCCACGGCCTCGTCGTCCGCCTTGACCTTCTTGGTCTTCGCGAGCTCGAGCCCGCCCGGTCCCTCGACGATCTTGATCGTCAGCTTCGCCGTCCCCTTGCGCTTGTTGCGCTTCACCTTGCCGAAGCTGAACTCGTTCGAGGGCTTGTCGCCTGGCTTGCCGCCTGGAGACGGCTGGGTGTTCCGCCTGGAGACGGCTGGGGTGGTTGCTCGCCGGTCACCGCCACCCCGAGTCCCTCGGTCACCCCGGCCACCGTTGCGGGGGTCTTGGGAGTGAGCTTGCCGTCGGCGTCGACGCTGAATTGCCTGACTGCTGAATTGTCCGCGACGTAGACGCTCTTGCCATCGGGGGCGATCGCCACCCCGAACGGTCCGGAAGCAGGCACCGTGGCAGGGCTCTCCGGGAGCAGCCGGCCCGCGTTCCCGCCGAGCTTGTGGATCAACCAACCACCGGCCTCCTCAACACCGGCTTGCAAGTCCCCGCTCCGATGGAACAACTCGACCGCCTCGCCATTCGAGAGTTTGGCACCCGCTTGGCCGCCCTTGATCGCGATGTCCTGGACCGTCGCGTCCTCGAACGACCTCCGAAACTCCGACGGCGGCGGCGTGCAGTTCCTTATCGGCCCCGTGGCCACGCGTTCGCAGGCGACCCGCTCGCAGAGGGGCTGGGTCTGATAGCGGCAGGCCGCACGGTCGGCGGCGGGCAGCGAAGAGCGGAGACCATTTGTCGACGGTCTGCTCGATCTTCTGCTCCGGGGAGAGTGTCGCCTGCATCGTGGTCTGCTCATCGTCGCTGCACCCGGCGAGGACGAGTGCGATGACTGCGGCGAGGACTGCTGGCGTGACACGCACGTTCTCCTGCGCATCGCCTACCCCGTCGGCCGGCGGCTTCGAGGGCGGAGTTCGCGATCGCCAGTCCTGCCTGGCGCTCTGGCGTCGTGCCCTAGAAGATGGTCTCCACCCTCGTCCACCATCCCGAGCGCCTCCTCCATCGAGTAGTGGCGTGGATCCCGATACTGGTGGAACCCGCCGATGCGCTAGCCTGAGCCGCTCGCCGAGCGGCCCGTATGAAGACATCGGCGGGGCCGGGAGCACAACAATCGAAGAAGCTCAGCGCTTCGATCGCGCGGTTACGGGGATCAGGGGTGAACGCCTGTGCGCCGGCTCTCCGCAGCGCCACGTGCAACTGCGACCACATCGCGAGGAGGACAAATGGCAGAGCTGATCGGAGCACGAGCGAGTTGGTTCTCGATGGCCGTCGTCACCCTGGTCGCTGCGGCGGCCACGGCGGTTCCGGGTTCGGCGCAGTCTGCGCCGCGCTCGGCGGTTCCGAGCTTGGCGCAGTCTGCGCCGCGCAGCTTCTTCGGCCTCGTCCCCAGCGACCTGCAGGCCGACGATTACCAACTGATCCAGAAGGCGAACGTCGGGACCGTCCGGCTGCCGATCGTCTGGGACTCGATCGAGAGCAAGAAGGGCCAGTTTGAGTGGTACACGGACCGGCTGATCGGCGGGTTCGCCTCACGGGGCATCGCCGTGCTGCCGGTCCTCTTCGGCACTCCCTCGTGGCTCACGAACGATCCCGAGATCCCGCCGGTCGGCTCGGATCGGCGGAAGCGCGGGTGGGAGCGGTTCGTGGGCCAAGCGGTAAGGCGCTACGGGGAGGGCGGCACCTACTGGAGCACTGCCTACCAGCGCCAGTTCCCGGGTGCGCAGCCGAACCCGATCACAACCTGGCAGATCTGGAATGAGCAGAACGGCCCGAAGCACTTCCGGCCCAGGCCCAACGTGAAGAAGTACGCGACACTGCTCGGGATTGCGAGCCGGGCGGTCGAGGCCGAGGACCCCGGCGGACAGATCCTCACGGGCGGCCTGGCGAGCAAGCCCACCGGGCCGGGCGGGATCGTCGCTTGGAAGTACGTGAAGAAGCTGACGAAGAAGAAGTCCGCCCGCAATAGCTTCGATCACGTGGCGCTTCACCCCTATGCCCGCGACGCCCGCGAGATCGTCTCGCACGTCAAGAAGATGCGCCGGGCGCTCAAGAAGGGGCACAAGAAGAAGGCGCAGCTATGGGTCACCGAGGTCGGCTGGAGCTCGGTCCCCAACGGTGCGAGCCCCAAGCTGTCGACCACCCCCCAGGGGCAAGCGCAGCGGCTGACGAAGACCTACACGCGTCTGCTGAAGAAGCGTGGCCCGTGGAAGATCGGCGGCGTGTACTGGTACACGTGGCGCGACTTCGGTGGCGGCGTTTGCGACTGGTGCCCGGATGCCGGCCTCGTGACGAGGAACCTGCGGCCGAAGCCGGCCTTCAACGCATATACGCAGATCGCCGGCTGACGCGGGCCTACCCCGTCTCCCGTACTGGTACCGGGCGCGAGGGTACACGGTGCGGGGCAGGCCCGCAGCGCCCTACTCCCGCTGCTACGGGATCAAAATCGTGAACCCGACGTTGTTCGAGTTATCGGCGTTGGTCCCGGCGACGTCGTCGTGCCGCTCCGCAGCCCGGCGGGCACCCGCTGCAACCGGGGTCGGCGCAGCCACCCGGCCGCTCCGTACCTCAAGGCTGATGGCGGGAGAAGAAGCTTCGGGCTAGCCGGAGGCGACGACTTCCCCGGCGGTCACCTCCGGCGGGTTGGGCGAGATCGCTGCTTCGTTCTGTTGCACCCACTCGGCGGCTCTTTCGGTGGAGGCCTCCTCCCCGGCCTTGTCCTCGAAGACGCTGATCGTAACCATCACGCCGTTCCCGGCGTCGACCTCGTAGTAGGCCACGAAGCCCGGCATGTCCTTGAGCAGAGGCACGAATTCCTCCCTCACTCGCCGGCGATCCTCGGCGGGGTCGGTGACCCCTTCATAGCGTCGTACGGCCGCGTACACGTTGGCCCTCCTTCCGGTTCGTGGGACGTCCTCCCGACATTCCGGATGCTAACCCGGCCGGTTGTTTTTGCGCAGCGCGGTGGGACAGTGAGCCGGGAACGGCCCCCGAAAAAGTGCCACGCCCTACTCCCGCAGCCCGGCGGCTTCGGGGGCTTCCGCTCGGTTCGGGGCAGGAATCGTGCGACCTTGCCCGCCGTCCTCTACTCGCGAGGGGCCAAGATGCCCCGAATCGGCGGCGCCCCGCCGCCGTGCCGCGGAGCATAGGACCCGATAGACGGAGAGCGGCCCCAATCAGTCGGGGCCGCTCTCGCGTAAACGGGAAGCCGAACGTCGTACGACTACTTCGTCTTCTTCGACTCAAGTGGTGGAAAACCGAACATGAAGTCGTCGGTGACCACAAGGTCGGTGGCAGGGGGGGCATCGTTGACCCCGGCCGCCAGCGTGGCGTTGCCCTGCGTGATCAGCACCCGCGCGATCCGCTTCTTGTCGAAGATCACGCCGAGGAACGAGAACGTCTGCTGGCCCGCCGTGGCGGGGACCACGAACGTTCCGAGGCTCTTCCCCTTCGCGTCGAAGTACTGCATCGTTGTCGGCCCCTCGACGTTCACGTCGCTGAACACGACCCCGAAGCCGTTGGTGTCCGCCGGCGTGTCGGTGCCAGGAACGACGAACCGGGTGTCGATCACGTTCGAGCCGATCGACGTGAACAGGCGCGGCGCACTAAACGGCTCGAACGCGTCGATGTAGCTCGGGTTGGTCTCACCGAAATCGGGGAGGTCGGGATCGGTGAACGGCGTCAACAGGTCGGCGCTGACCTGCACGCCTGTGCCGGGTGGGGTGAACCGGGCACCGGCGGCGATGAACTGGCCCTCGGGCATGAACGCCGGGTCGGCGCGCTCGTCGGGCACTCCGTCCCACCCGATGTTCCGGCAACTGCCGACACAGGTCGGCGAACCGCCAAGATCGGTCCGGAACGCGTCGACCGCCCCCTGAATGGCGGCGGCGTTCGCGCCGGTTGCCTCCGTTACTGCGAATTTTGGCGCCGCGCTTGCGGGCGCGGCGGTGGCAACACGGTCAGGGCGGCCAGCGCCGCGACCGTTGCAACTCGCTTCATAGGGTCCCCCTTGAGTCGTTGGGTGCGAGGACCTGCCCCAAGAGGGATGCCCGGCGAAGCGGAACAACATTCCCTCTCTAGCGTGAAAGATGGCACACCCGCGATGGTCGCGTGCCGCTGCCGCCGCAGCCCCGGCAGCTTCGAGGGCGCCGGCTGCTAGGGCCGTCGCTCGACGTTCTCCTGCGACATCGCCTACTCCCGCAGCCCGGCGGCTTCGAGAACCTACCGCTTCTTCAGCTTCACCTTCTTGCTCTGCGTATTCGGCTCGCCGCCGTCGGGCGTGTAGGTGACCTCGGCGGTGACCTTCGCTTTGCCCTTGTCGTTCAGCTTCTTCTTCGTCTTGCCCTTCGGCTTGATCGCGAGCTCGTCCTCGGTGGCGCCCTCGCCCACCACGGCCTCGTCGTCGGCCTTGACCTTCTTCGTCTTCGCCAGGGCGAGTTCGCCCGGTCCCTCGGCGATCTCGACGGTCAGTTTCGCGGTCCCCTTGCGCTTGTTCTTCTTCACCTCGCCGAAGCTGAAATCGGAAAGCGCGTCGACCGCCACCCGGAGCTCCTCGCCGGCTTCGCCGGTGACCGTGTAGGTGGCGGTCGCCTGCGCGGTTCCAGGACAGTCGAAGGTGCCGCTTAAGAGCCGGAAGGGCTCCGAGCTGAATGCGAGCCGCATATCGGGGCCCGGGTTGTCTGGGTTGTAGACGTCCACCTGGATTTGGTTCCCGCTCCCGGCGCTGTCGTTGAAGTCCCCGGCGTAAGTGCACGTGTCGTCCGAGTCGAGGACCACCGTGACGCTGACCCCCGAGAGGGTCGCGACGCCGTTGGGATCGCCGGCCGTATTAACGCTGAGCCCGTCGATCTGGACGCTCCACGGCAGCGCACCGGCGACGAGGTCGAGATGGGGGATGGCGCTCGTGCAGGCCTCGCTGCCGCTGTTCTCCCAGTCGATGCTGTCTACGTCGGCTATCGCCGGGCTACCGGTCGAACCGGCGCCGGTGACGTCGCCTGCGAACGCGGACTGGTTGCAGGTGATCGTGCCGATGCCGCTCGAGAAGACCGCATTGCCGCTAAGCGCGCCGGCGAGCGGGCCGGTATAGGGAGCACCGCTCGCGTCCTGGAGCTCTGTCGCCGAGGCGGCCGGAGCGGCGGCGGCAAGGACGGCCACGCTCGCGACCGCGAGTAGCGCGTTCCTCCCTCTCATCTACCGATCTCTCCCGGTTCCACCTGGCATCGCCAACGCGACTGAGCCCTCGGCCACCTCGAGAAAGCCTAGTCAGGGTTGATCCTAGCCGCACCCTGGAAGCCAGGTGGTAGCGACTTCGATGTCCTGATCCCGGAGCGCGAGCCACGCAGCCCGGTCGCGCCGATCAAACGCCTCCAACGACTGGCGGACAGCCTCCATGTTCTCCTGCGACATCGCCCGCTCAGTATCGCGCTCTGTCGTGAACAAGGCTGCTCTAGTCCATCCGACAGGGCAGAGCAAGGCTGGGCGCCGAGGTCGTGGCGCGACAGGGCGCCCGCCGCAGCTGAAAACGCGGGTTGCAATACGCCGCTTTGGGCTTGCACTGGTTTCGCGTGGGCTGCGGTCTGCTGCCTCGGCGGTGTTTTAGATAGCGCCAGCGGGTTCCCCGCCACCCCGGATGGCGCGGGATACTGAGGGGCGATGTCGCAGGAGAACGTGGAGATCGTCCGACGCGGTTTCGCCGCAGGCGACCGTGGTGACCTCGACGGCGCCTTGGATGAGTGGGCGCCCGACGCCGTCTGGGACTGGTCCAACGGCCGCGCATTCGATGCGGGCGTCTATCGGGGACGCGACGAAATCCGGGCGTTCTTGCAAGAGCGCCTTGCGGCATTCGAGGACATTCGGTTTGAGCTTGTTGACCTCCAGGAGGTCGAGGACGACCGGGTGATCGTGGAGAACGTTGCGTACATGCGGGGTCGGGACGGCATCCAGGTGGAGGCTCGAAGCGCGTGGCTGATCACGTTCCGGGACGGCAAGCAGACTTCGCTCACGCTCTACCAGACGAAGCAGGAAGCCCTCGAAGCCGCCGGGCTGTCGGAGTAGGCGATGTCGCAGCAGAACGTGGAGACGGCCCGCCGGTTCACGGCTGCGGTGGTTCGCGGGGACTACGACGCGGCGGCGTCCGAGCTGGGTCCAACGCTCGAGATCGATGACACGGACATCCCGGAGTCGACCGGGAAGGACTCGTTCTACGAATGGATCGCCCGCTGGGATGCGGCCTGGGAAAGCTGGAGGATGGAGGACCTCGATATCCGCGCCGTGGGCGAGCAACGGACGCTCTCCCGGTTCACGATGATCGTCAAGGGCAAGGGAAGCGGCGTCGAGCTCTCACGCGCCGACGCCGTCGTCGCCGATCATCGCGACGGCAAGATCGTGCGCCTCGGCTATTACAACGACCAAGACCAGGCCCTCGAAGCCGCCGGGCTGTGGGAGTAGGCGATGTCGCAGGAGAACGTCGAGATAGTGAAGGCGTCCTATGAGGCGTTTGCCCGTGGAGGGCTTGATCGGTTCATGGAGCACTTCACCGACGACGTCGAGTACCGCCAGGTCCTTGGCGAGATGGCGGGCGAGCCGTGTCACGGCAAGGACGCCGTGCGGGCATGGCTTCAGGACTGGATCGACATGTTCGACGGGTTCTGGATGGAGCTGGTGGAACTGATCGACGCCGGTGGGGTCACCGTGTTCACGGCCGAGCGGTTCGGCGGACGCGCCCGGTGTCAGCGGCGTTGAAACGGATCAGGCCAACTGGACGGTCTTCACCATCCGCGACGGGAAGATCGCGCGCGGCCACGAGTACCCGACCCGTGAACAGGCCCTCGAAGCCGCCGGGCTGCCGGAGTAGGCGACTGAGTCCCGCGGGGCTCACGTCGGTTCGACTCTGCACCGGTCCGGCGGTACAGTTCGCATTCCCTGTACCAGACGGGTCGCCAGGTCGGCGTCGCACGCATCACTTCCGGCCTCGCGGCCCGTCGTCCTTTTGATCCCGGGCGGTGTTAGCGCCCCGGTATCAACGCGGTCCAGGACGCCAGCGCGTTCAAGCCGCTCGATCACGTCGCGCCAAAACTCCTGCGCGTACTCCGGCAGGTGTCCGGGCGGCTCCGCGAGCTCGCCGGGCTCGGGCCTCCCCGCCACCAGCACGGGCTCGGGGATGGGGCGGTTGCCCGGGTTCCCCTCCCGCCGCCGCTGTTCTACCGGCTTCGGCTTCCCGCCCCGAGATCGCCATTTATTTCCCCTCGGCTTCGGCGCCGGCAAGGGGACAGGCTGGACGCTGCGGGATACAGGGCACAGCCCGCCCGCGCCTTGCCAGCACCTGCGCGAAATGGCGAGCCGGCCCCTGGCCCGCTCGCCTCCCAGGAGGTCTTCGCGCCTCCGCCGGGCACCCGGCGAAGTTTTCAAGGGTTGGGACCGCGCGGTCCGTCATCGCGGGTCACCAGCAGCACGGCCACCACGCCGGCGCAGCTTGTCCTCAATCGCGATCCGCACGAGCGAGCTCACCGAGCGCCGCTCGTACACGGCCCGGGTCTTCAGCTGGTCCGCGAGCGAGGAGGGAACGACCGCTTGGACAACGGTGCTGCGGTGAGTGTCGGTGTCCATGGCCGCGGTCGGGCCTCCGGGTATTGATAGGTCGTACTGGCGCAGAGCGTACCGCCCACGGTGGCCCTAAAAGTGAACAGTGTGGGCCCCCAGGACGAGTAAGGGCGCGGGGGGTGTGTAAGTGTGGGTGTGCCCCTACGCGCTTGCCCGGCGGGTCGCTCTCATGGCTGCCCGGCCCACAGCCATAGCGCGAGGACCGCGACCACGATGAGCAGGAACGACACACTGAACAGGATCTCAGCGAGGTCCACGCTCTACTCCGACAGCCCGGCGGCTTCGAGGGCTTGGATTTCGCCACCGGACGCCTTCATTCGACCGCCGCGTCGCACGGCGGCGTCTCAGCAATATCTGTTGTTGATGCTCCCGTCGGGCATCGTCGTACGGCAGAAGTGGGTTCCGTTTAAGTTGGCCCCCGTCAGGTCCGCCCGCGCAGGTTGGCCTGGGTCAGGTCGGCCCCGGTCAGGTCGGCCATGCTCAGGTCCGCCAGCGGCAGGTTGGCCTTGGTCAGGTTGGCCCGGGACAGGTCGGCCCCGCTCAGGCCGGCCCCGTACAGGTCGGCCCCGCTCAGGTCGGCAAAGATCAGGTTGGCCCTGCTCAGGGTGGCCCGGGTCAGGTCGGCCCCGGTCAGCTTGGCCCCGGCCAGGTCGGCCCCGCTCAGGTTGGCCCCGCGGCATACGGTGAACGGCTGGATCACGCAGCTGGGGAAGCCGTTGACCACCGCGCTGGCGTCGTCGATGAACAGCGAGGGGGCGCGGAAGCGCCGGTTGACGCGCGGGTCAAGATCGGAGTTGAGGTAGGAGAGGTTGCCGGTCGCCGCGTCGAGGAGCTGGGCCGAGTAGCGGATCGCGTTCGCTTCTTTTTGAAGTGGGGGCGGCCGAGCTCCATCACCAAGGTGTCCTGGCGATCACCGGCGTGGAGCAGGGTGAGGGCGGCGTTGGGGGGAACTTCCACAAACCCAAAGCCCGCCCAGGCGCGCGTGAACTCGGGGACCGGGATCTGTCCCGACTGGCGGCCGGGGCGGTCCTGGAACCACACCACCTGCGAATTGACGCCGCGGAGCTTGAGGTTGAAGCGCGGCGTGGGGCCCTCGATCGGCTTCATCGTCCCCCGGGTCGCGGTCTGGGCGAACAGCAGGCCGATCTCCTGCTCCTGGGATTGCTGGGCCGGGGCGAGCGGGGCAAGCGCCGCGCCAAGCGCCACGAGCGCCCCAAGAGAGGCGAGCGCGAGGGCTCGCAGCCTCCATCTCGCGTGCCCTGTGTCCCCGGCGAGCCGACCGCCGTTCAGCGACGCGTCGCGCGTCGAGGATTCCCGGCTTCGGTCGCGTATCATCTGACCCTCTCCTTCGCGCAGTTGCCTTCCCGAGCGAGGGCCAGTATCGCATGGGCGAGGCGGGCTCGGGCGGCCTCCACGTTCTCCTGCGACATCGCCCGCTCAGTATCCCGCTAGGAGCCGGGGATGCGTAGGCGGGACGTGGACAAGTCCCGCGACGATCTCGCCGCCTTCGCGCGAAGCTCGTCGGATGGCCGGGCAGGGCCAGCTGCGGGTGTGCACCCGCGCAAGCCCCCAACACGGACAGCCGTAACGCACAGGGGCGGCGAGCAAGTTACGGCTAGCTGCAGCGCCAGGTGCGCGCGCGTACCGCCAACGCTGTGGCCCGATAGTGGCCCCAAACGGCTCGGCAAGCGCAGGCCGCCCGCAGTGCGCCCAGCACGTTTGGTGCCAAATTGGTGCCAAGCGCTCAACCCCCGAGGGGGCGTATCCCGCTTGATAAAGCCAAGGCGCCTGCCGGAATCGAACCGGCGTAAACGGCTTTGCAGGCCGCTGCGTAACCACTCCGCCAAGGCGCCGCGCGTCTAGCGTAGCGTCCGGGATAGGCTGGATTCGTGGGGCAGGTGGAGTTGAAGCGGGCAGGTGACATCGCCTACAGGGAGGCGCTTCCCGAGCGGCCCTGGGGCGCGGATCCGGTGCTGCTCGTACACGGGTTCCCCGAGAGCTCGTACATGTGGCGCCACCTGCTGCCCGCGATCGCGGCGGCCGGTCGGCGCGCCGTTGCACCCGATCTCCCGGGCTATGGCGACTCTCCCCCGGACCCACCGGGGACCTGGGAGCGCCAGGTCGAGGCGGTGGAGCGGTTTCGAATGGCGCTCGGCCTCGAGCGCGTTGCGCTGGTCGTCCACGACTGGGGGGCGCTGATCGGCCTCCGCTGGGCGTGCGACAACGCGGGGGTCGCGAGCGCGCTCGTCGTCGCGAGCGCCGGCTTCTTCCCGGACGCGAAATGGCACGGGATGGCCAAGGTGCTGCGCACGGAGGGCGAGGGCGAGGAGCTCGTGTCGAATCTCGACCGCACCGGGATGGCGAGAATGCTGCGTGCGGTGGGGCGCGGGTTCGGCGAGCAGGCGATCGACGAGTACTTCAAGGCGTTCACGACCGAAGATGGACGTCGCGGGATACTCGAGCTGTATCGATCCGGCGACTTCGAGCGCAAGCTGGAGCCATATCGCGGCAGGCTCGCCGAGCTCGGCGTCCCGATGCTGGCTCTGTGGGGCGATGACGATGTGTTCGCGCCGACCGCTGGCGCGTACCGCTTCCAGAAGGAGGTTCCGAGCACGGACGTCGTCGTGGTCGAGGACGCCGGGCACTTCGTGTTCGAAGACGACCCCGACCGCTGCGCGCGAGAGGTCGTCGCCTTCCTCGAGCGAGTCGAGGACGGCGGCTGAGCTGCTGCTCGGCTTAACTAATGCCGTGCGATTGGATCGTGTCCTGGTGACGCAAATGCTCACCGAGGCGGGCTGCGTCGCCGCGCGCGAGGAAGCCGATCAACTCATTCGGGCTGCCGCCGATGACCAGGACGTGCTCGATGACCTGGTATCTCGTCGCGCCGGCGGCGAGCCAATCGCGTGGCTGACGGGTGCGGTCAGCTTCTGCGGTCTCGAATTGTCCGTCGCACCGGGCATCTACGTGCCGCGATCGCAGACCGAGCCGCTGGCGCGACGAGCGGCGACGCTGCTCCCCGAGGCGGGAGTGGCCGTGGATCTCTGTACCGGCGCGGGCGCAATCGCTGCGGTGCTGGCCTCCGCCGTCCCGACCGCGCGGGTGCTTGCGACCGAGCTCGACCATGGCGCGGTGCAATGTGCCCGGCGAAACGGCGTCGAGGTCTTCGAGGGTTATCTGGACGATCCGCTGCCGCGAGAGCTCGAGAGCCGCGTCGACGTGTGGACGGCCGTCGTGCCGTACGTGCCGACGGGCTCGCTCCACCTGCTCCCGCGGGACGTTCAGGCATTCGAGCCACGGCTCGCGCTAGATGGCGGGGTCAATGGCACGGGCCTTCTGTCAGAGGTGGTGCGAAGGAGCGTCGGCTGGCTCGGTCACGGCGGCTGGTTGCTGCTCGAGCTGGGTGGTGACCAGGCCGAACCAACAGGGCAGCTGCTCGCTGAGCTGGGATTTGAGGGAGTGGACGTCATGGCCGACGAGGACGGCGACCATCGCGCGATATGCGCCCGTCTCGGCTGAGCCCCGCTGTCGCGGCTGGCGGGACGGCGACCCGCGCGAGATACTGCGCGGACGATGCTGAGCGAGTAGCCGATGGTCCCCGTCAGCCACATCAGCCAGGCGTATCCCGACAGGGTCGAGGTCCGGGGCCGCGATCTGTGCGACGACGTGATGGGCCGGCTGACCTTCACCGAGTACTTCCACCTGTTGCTCACCGGCAGCGAGCCGACCGACGACCAGCGCTACTTCCTCGACCTGCTGCTGGTCGCGATCGCGGAGCACGGGATGATGCCGACCAACGTCGCGGCGCGAATGACGCTGGCCGCCGACCCTGGTTCGCTCCAGGGGGCGGTCGCCGCGGGGATCCTGGGCGCCGGCCCGGTCATCCTCGGCACATCGGAAGCGTGCGCCCGGCTGCTCGAAGACGCGCAGGAGAGGGTTGTGGCCGGCGGCGAGCCCGCCGCGGTCGCCGACGAGATGGCCCGCGCGCTCCACGCCTCTGGCGAGCGGGTGCCCGGATTCGGCCATCCGGTCCATCGGCCGCTCGACCCGCGCGCCGAGCGGATCCTCGAGCTCGCGGATTCCCGCGGGGTGAGCGGCCCCCATGTCCTGCTCGCGCGTGGCTTTCGCGACGGCGTGGAGGCCGCCTGGGGCAAGCCGCTGGTCATGAACGTCTCGATGCCGATCGCGGCGGTGATGCTCGACCTCGGCTTCCCGTCCACGGCTGTGAAGGCGGTTCCGATCCTGGCCCGCACGGCCGGCCTGCTCGCTCACCTCGCCGAGGAGCAAGAGCACCCACTCGGCCTCCTCATGGCAGCGAAGGCGGAGGAGGCGGTCGAGTACGAGCCCCCGCCGTAAGCGGGCTCGATGATGCTCGCGCCCGAGATCGAGACCCGCCCGTGGGCGGAGCAGGTCGCCGTCGACGACGCCAGCTACCGGACCCAGCTCGCCTACCTCTTCGACCGCTCGAGCTTCTATCGCGACAAGCTGACGGCCGCCGGTTTCAGGTCTGAGCGGGACGCCGGCGGGCTCGCGGACATCGCGGCAGCTGCCGCTGACCGACAAGCACGAGATCAGGGCGTCCTGCACGCCCGACAATCCGGTCGGGGCGCATCTGTGTGCGACGCCGTCCGAGATCGTTCGGATCTACTCGACGAGCGGCACGACCGGCACGCCCAGCTACATCCCGCTTACGGCGGGCGATCTCGACAACTGGGTGACGGGTTCGGCGCGTAGCTATGCCGCCTCCGGGATCGCCGCCGGGCAGCGCATCGTCACCACCTACAACGCCGGTCCGTTCGTGGCGGGCGCGGCGCTCGCCGCCTTCGAGCGCGTGGGCCTCGGCCACATTCCGGTCGGAACCGGGAACAGCGAGCGGCTGATGCGGGCGGTCGAGCTTCTGCGTCCCGAGGCCGCGGTGCTGACGCCCTCCTATGCCGCCTACCTCGTCGAGTGGGCGGCGGAGCGCGACTTCGACCTGCGGTCCTCGAGCGTCGAGCGCGTGCTCGTGGCAGGTGAGCCCGGCGCCGGCGAGCCGGCCTTCCGCACGGGTCTCGAGGAGGGCTGGGGCGCGAGGGTCACCGAGGCGATGGGCATCGGCGACATCGGCCCTTCCCTGTGGGGGGAGTGCGAGGAGCAGGACGGAATGCACCTCGGCGCACGCGGGTTCGTCCACGCCGAGCTGATCGAGCCGCGGAGTGGCGTGGCGCGCGCGCTCGAGGACGGGGCCACCGGCGAGCTCGTGCTGACGCACCTGCAGCATCGCGCGGCGCCGCTGCTGCGCTTCCGCACCCGCGATCACGTCCGGGTGCGAACCAGCCCGTGCGGATGCGGCCGCACGAGCCCGCGCCTGCGCTGCATCGGGCGAACCGACGACATGCTGATCGTCCGCGGGGTGAACGTGTTCCCCTCGGCCATCCGCGAGGTCGTGAGCGGGTTCGCGCCCCGTGTCAGCGGCCACATCGTCGTCAAGCCCCAGGTGCCGGGCCCCAAGCAGGAGCCGCCGCTTCCGGTCAGCGTGGAACTCGCCTCGAGCGCGGAGGAGGACCCAGCGCTCGCGGAGGCGATCCGCGACAGGCTGCGGGAGGCGCTCGTCGTCCAGACACGCGTGGAGCTCGTGCCGTGGGGGAGCGTGCAGCGCAGCGATTACAAGTCAACCCTCGTCCAGCGTTAGGGTTGAGTCCCAGGGTCCACAACGGAGGAGCAGATGGCAACACACACGCTGAGCATCCTGAAGCCGAGCGTCAACAACCTGTCCGCTCGGGTATTCGTTCGAGCCGCAGGGCTCGAGTTCGAGGAGTTGGACGTGTGGGGAAAGAAGGATGAGCCCGCGTTCCTGCAGAAGGATCCCGCGGCGCTGACGCCACTGCTCGAATGCGAGGGACTGCCAAAGGGCTCGCTCTGGGAGAGCTGCGCGATCATGCAGTACCTCTCCAACAAGCACGACCTGGACCAGTTTTACTCCAAGGACCCGGGCGAGCGGGCGATGATCGACAGCGCGATGTTCTACCTGATCGGCACGCTGTATCCGCTCGTCGCGCGAGCCACCTACCCAACGCTCGGATTCCCGCAGTACCCGGGCGAGGTCGCCACCTCCGCAGCCGACGACGAGATGAAGGCCAAGGCGCAGAGCGACGCCGAGGCCGCGATCGCCCAACCGCTCGATGCCTTCAAAACGTTCTTCCTGGACGGGAAGAGGTTCATCGGCGGCGACTCTCCCTCGATCGCCGACA
The DNA here is from genome assembly GCA_963754225.1 of uncultured Thermoleophilia bacterium. Lineage (GTDB taxonomy): Bacteria > Actinomycetota > Thermoleophilia > Solirubrobacterales > 70-9 > DASPWW01. The sequence continues at coordinate 472,720 of CAVWEV010000004.1, read as the reverse complement.
TTCGCCTCGCCGTAACGCTCGAGTTCCTGCGAGCGATCGACTACGACTTCCCGGCCTGGGCTGAGGAGTTCATGACCGACGTCGAAACGACGCTCGGAGACGCCTACGCGGAGCCCGTGGCGGACGTGCGCGGCTTCGTCGCCTCCGCGAAGTCGCCGGCGGCCAGCTAGGGCCGGCCCTCCGCCCCGAGCGCGCGCCGCTCGACGTCGAGCCGCGGCAGGATCCGCTCGAGCCAGTCCGGGATCCACCAGTTGCGGTCGCCGAGCAGCTGCATCACGGCAGGCACGAGCACCATCCGCACGAGGGTGGCGTCGAGGAAGATCGCCGAGGCGAGCCCGATTCCGAACAGCTTCAGGAAGGTGTCCGGCGCCGCCAGGAAGGCGAGGAAGACGACGACCATGATCGCCGCCGCCGCGGTGATGACGCGGGCGGTCTTCGCCAGCCCGTCGGCAACGGCGCGGGAGGTGTTCCCGTCCTTCAGGTACTCCTCGCGGATCCGCGAGATCAGGAACACCTCGTAGTCCATCGAGAGCCCGAAGAGGATCGCGAACATCATCACCGGCAAGAACGGTGCTATCGGCACCTCGTGGTCGATGCCGATCAGGCTGCTGAGCCCACCACCCTGCGCCGCGAGCGTCATGACGCCGTACGCGGCGCTGACCGAGAGCAGATTCATGATCCCGGCCTTGAGCGAGATCAGGGGTGAGTGGAAGGCGACGAGCAGAAGCAGGAAGGAGAGACCGACGACCCCGACGACGAACAGCGGCACGCGCTCCGTGATGTACTCGCTCTGGTCCTCGAGCGCCGCGGTCACGCCTCCGATCTCCGCGGTGATCCCGGAGCCGCTCAGCGCGTCGGGCACGACGTCATCGCGCAGCCGGTGCACGAGATCCTCGGTCGCCGAGTCCTGCGGGGACGTGGACGGGATCACGGTGACGATCGCCGCGGTGCCCGCCTTGTTGATCTGGGGTTCGGGGACGAACGCGACCCCGTCCTCACCGCGAAGCTGGTTCGCGAGCGCGTCGATCTGCCGCTGTGCGCCCGGATCGGGCAGCTCCGCTGCGATCACCAGCGGGCCGTTCGTCCCCGGCCCGAAGCCCTCGGTGTTGAGGTCGTAGGCCTGGCGCGTCATCGTGTCCGGCGGGTCGTTGCCGGCGTCGGGGAAGCCGAGGCGCATGCCGAGTGCGGGGGCCGCGAGCGCGAGCAGTATCGCGGCGGCGACGATCGCAGCCACCCAGGGCCGCCGCTGGACGGCGTGGCTCCACCGCGCCGCAGGCGAGTGGCTGTCTCCCTCTGCCTTGAGCGCTCGCCCGAGGAACGGGATGTGAAGCCTGTTGACCCTCGGCCCGAGGTACGCGAGCAGCGCCGGCAGCAGCGTGACCGCGGCGATCATCACGACGAGGACCGCCAGGGATGCCGAGATCGCGACGCCGTACATGTAGGGGAGGCCGGTCAGGAAGAGCCCGAGGACGGCGATCACCACGGTGCCGCCGGCGATGATCACGCTGCGCCCGGCGGTGGTGACCGACTCGACGACCGCGTCGTGGGTGGTGCTGCCTCGGTTCATCGCGGCGCGGAACCGGGTCAGGACGAGCAACGAGTAGTCGATCCCGACCCCGATCCCGATCAGGCCGGACACCGCCGTCGTCCAGTCCGGCACGTCGACGACGTTCGCGAGCAGCACGATCAGCCCTCCGGACGAGATGCCGAGACCGACGAGCGCGATCGCGAGCGGCAGGCCGGCGGCGACGATCGAGCCGAACGCGATCAGGAGCACGATCGCGGCCCCCAGGAACCCGAGCCCCTCGGGGCTGGTCGACTCCTGGGCCGCGTAGATCGGGTCGCCGCCGAGCTTGATCTCGAGCCCATCGCCGCTGTTCGCCTCCGCGGCGTCGATCAGCTTCTCGCCGTCTTCCTTGGGCACGTCCCAGCCGGGAACGGTCAGCGGGAGCGTGGTCGCGCCGATCGTTCCGTCCTGCGATATCCGGGTCGGTGTCGGCTCGGCGATGTGGTCGACCTGCTTCGCCTCGTCGAGGAACGCGTTGACGCGCTGCTTGGCCGCGGGACTGTCGGCACCGGCCTCGTCCTTCCAGGCGACGTAGATCTCCTGCCCGGAGTAGCCGGAGAACTCCCGCTCGGTGAGGTCGCTCGCGGCCTTCGACTCCGACCCCGGCGTGTCGTAGTCGGCGTTGTACTCGCCCGCGAGGGAGGTGCCCAACCCGATGGTCACGACCATCGCGGCGATCCAAACCAGGACGACCGTACCGCGGCGGCGGCAGGCGAGATCGGCAAGGCGGGCGAGCAGACGCGTCATTCAGTAATCCCTTTCTTGGCTGACGACTCGGTTACGGGTTCACGCATAGGCATCGGCTGCAGGTTCCGGATACGGCCATGCTCCTTAGACCGTGCGTGTCGGCCGAATTCATCGCTGGCCGTGGTCACGCCTACGCTGGGCAGCCAGTTCCGGCATATCTCGAACCTACTAGGCCCGGCTTGAGCGGAACATACGGTTAGCCGCACTCGGACTGTTCGCCTTCCCCCCGGGGTCGCCGCCCCGGTCCCGCCGCCCCGAGCGTCGCTGGGACGCCTCATCACCTGGCGGTTGGCCGCCGTCATGTAGCGTCGTTTCGATGGGGCCGAACGGCGCGAGTCGACTGGGCCGAATGACGGCGGGCCTCCGCGACTTCGGTCGCCACCGTCGTACGCCGATCACGATCGTCGGCTCGCTGGCCACCGTGGCGATCCTCGCGTTCCTGCTGGCCGGGCGCCGCGACGAGTTCGCGGCGGCGCTCTCCGTCGCAGCGTGGGTGCTCGCCGTGACGGTGCTGTTGCAGATCGTCGCGCTGCTCGCGCGCAGCGAGGCGTGGCATCTGTCCGTCGAGGCGGCGGGCGGGACGGTCGACCGGCGCGTGCTCTATCGCGCGTCGAGCATGGGTGTGCTGGGCGGCGTGCTCAACGCGCAGGCGGCGGTCGCCGCGCGGATTGCCGCGCTGCGCCACTCGTCCCCCGACGTCAGCCCGCAGGTGCCGACGCTGATCGCCGCCGAGTTTCCGATCCTCGCCGTCGAGGCGATGCTGGCGGCGGTGGCGTCGTTCACGCTCGTGGCGCCGCTCGGCCTGCCGTGGTGGCTGCCGATCATCGGCCTAGTGATGGTCGGGGCGGCGAGCGCGGGCCTGCGGCAGCTCGCCCTCCGGAAGGGCCGCGAGCTGTGGAGGGGCCTCGCCGTACTGCGGAGCCTGAACCACGGCAGCCGAGTGATCGGCTTCGTGCTGGTGGCCGTGTTCGCGCAGATCTTCCGCAACTGGCTGCTGCTGAACGAGGTCGGCGTCGATGCCTCGATCTTCGACGCAACGGCCGTGCTGATCGCGGTGGTCACGCTGGCTCAACTTCCGGTCGGTCCCGGCGTCGGCGCCGCGGCGGCGGTGCTGATCCTCGGCAGCGACGGAGTGGCGGCCGCGGCGGCGGCCGGAGTGCTGATGACCGCGACGGGCACGGTCGGGGGACTGCTCTTCGCGGGGTGGGCCGGCGCCGACCGACTGTGGTCGGTCAGCCGCCGCGCCGCGCTGCGACGCGCTCGCGCCTCGCGGTTGCGCTGAGCAACACATTGAGCAGATCGCCCACCTCTTGGCCCTCGACGAGGGGGTGGCGCAGGGGAAGGTCGGTTACGACCTGGTACCGATTTCGTCGGCCCTGTCGCTCGCGGAGCACGTAGCCCCCTTCGACGAGCTCGGACAGGATCTTGTGGGTGGCGCGCTCGGTGATGCCTACCGCGGCGGCGATGTCGCGCAGGCGAATACCCGGATCATCCGCCACACACGTCAGGACATGGGCGTGATTGGTCAGAAAGTCCCAGTCAGCCGACCGCGTTGACGTCTGGCGAGGATTACTGGTACTTGAATTCATGAATACATGGTACATTGTCTTCACACCATCGCAAGGAGGCCAACCATGGCCGCACCCACCCGTAACTCACCATCCGCCATACCGGCGCCGCGCTCGGCGTTCCCACCGCCGTCACCGATGCCGCCCCCGTCGCCTATGCCTGACGCATCGCCGGTCCCGGAAGGGCTCACTCGGGACGGATCGAGACGACGGGACACGGCCCAATGACGGTCTCCGGCCAGCTCCCGTTCGCCGGTTAAGACCGCCTCGACGACCGACAGGTGATCGAGGCGCTCTCCGACCACTGAGCTGCCGTTCCCCCGCCAGCGCGCTACGCGGGGCACAATAGCCGGGCGTGATCCTCGGACTTGCCCTCGCACTCGCCTGCGCCGTCGCAACGAACGTCGCCTTTCTGTTCAAGTACCGCGGCGCGGTCCTCGCGCCCACCGTGCGCGTCCGACACCCACTGCGCAGCGCGGTCGACCTCTTCCGCTCCAAGTGGTTCGCTGTCGGCTGGATCGTGGCGGTCGGGGCGTGGCTCCTTCACGTCGGCGCGCTCGCCCTCGCGCCGCTGTCGGTCGTGCAGGCCGTTCTGGCGGGCGGCCTCGTGTTTCTCGCAGTCCTCGCCGAACGCTTCTTCGGCTTCCGGCTCGGACGCCGCCAGTGGGCCGGCGTGATCGTCACGGCAGTGGGGCTCGCGATCATCGGGTTGACTTCGGGCTCGGACGACGCCGAGACGCGGAGCTATGCGCTGGCCGCCTTGATTGCGATCGAGTGCGGCGTCTTTGCGGTCGGCACCGCAGTCGCCTTGACCTCGGGCCATCGCCGTATCCCGCGCGCCGCGCAAGGCCTGCTCCTCGGCACGGCCGCCGGGGCCCTCTGGGGGATCTCCGACATCGCGATCAAGTACCTGGCAGAGGCGGCTCAAGACGGGGCACTCGAGCTGATCAGCCCGTGGATCGGGGCGGCGCTCGCGGCGTCCGTCGTCGCCTTTTATGCCTCGGCCCGCGGCTTGCAGATCGGCCCAGGCGTCGAGGTCATCGCCCTCACCTCGGTCGCGGCCAACCTGATCGCGATCTTCGGCGGCATTCTGGTCTTCCGTGACCCGATCGGCGCGGGCACAACGGAGATCATCGGGCGGATGTTCGCCTTCTGCCTCGTGGTCGTAGGGGCCGCCCTGATCCCCGCCCCGGTCAGAGCGACGGCTGCCGCCGGTGCGCGTGCGACGGGCCCCGCTACGCGTGGAGCGGGGTGACGGTCAATGCCTTCCTTCATGAAACGGCATCTACGTCAGCAGCTCGCGGCAAGGGGATTAGCGCTTCGTGCGCCGCGTAACCGCCGAGTCGAGGCTCGCCACTGCCTCGGCGAGCCAACGGCGAAAGAAGCGACGCCCAACCGCGAAATCGATCAGACGCTCGCGGCGGCGAAGTGGGTCCATGCCGAACACGACATTGAGGAAGGTCCCGCCCTGCGCCTCCGTGAGTTGCCAGTGAACGAACATTCCGCTGATCGTGCAATGCATTCGTATCTCGCGCAGTTCGTCCATGCGGTCTATCAGGAAGTGGGCCTCGTCGCGGCCGACCAGCGGTTGGCGAGACACCTGCATGAACTCGACCCCCTCCTCGAACCGCTCTCCCTGGATCTCCAACACGCGTGGGAGCCACTCGGGGTAGCAGCTCGGGTCGCCGACCAACTCCCATACCGTCGAGACGGGCGCATCGACCAGCGCCTGCTGGTGAACCTCCGACATCAGTATGGCCTCGATCGACCGTCAGGCGCTGGCCAGATCATGGGCCGCATGATCCCAGAGGGCGGCTATTCGCCCCGCATCCTGGACTCGCCCCATCGGGCGTGGCGGTTAGGCGCCTCGGGCGTCCGTCAGGGAAGCAGGTAGTCGATCGCGCGACCCATGATCTGGTTGCGCGTCGTGGCGCCCGTGATGCCCTCGAAGCCGAAGCCCATGTAGAGGGTGTCGTCGGTCGCCACGGCGGAGCCTTCCTTGATGGCGAGACCGCCACGGCGGACCCAGTCGTTGCGGTTGGGTTCCTCGATACCCTCGGCATCCTGCGGAGCTCCGGGGACGGTCCAGCCGTCCATCGGATCGCCGTCGTCCTCGAACGACGTGCTGCCCTCACCGGTCGACACGTCGATGTCGTCGATGAACACGCCCGGGAACTGCTGGAAGCCCCAGTCGCTCACCGAGGTGATCGACACCTCGACCTGTGAGCCCAGGGACTCCGGAACATTGATCTGCCACTGCTGCCAGCCGCTCGAGCTGCCGTTCGCGGCGTTCCAGTCGCCAGTCGTCCCCGTCGAGCTGCACTCGCCCGTCGCCGGATCGAACGTCTGGTAATGGGTCAGGAACGGGTGCAGCACATTGGCCGCGTCGTCCGGATCGCTCCAACCACCCGTGCAGGCCTGATCGCTGCTCAGATCGCTCGTGGTGTGACCGTTCTGGTCGGGCAGGGTCGTCCAGTTGTCCTGACCGACGCCATGGGCCTCGACGATCATGTAGTCGAACTCCTGCTCGAGGTTGTAGCTCGTCCAGAACGACAGCGTGGAGCCACCGGGGACCGTCCGGGTGAGGCGCTTGTACGCCTCGTCGGCGCGATCCGACCACATAAAGGACTGCCCCGTGTGCGGATCGAACGGTCCGGAGATCCCACTCGTGTACTCGGCCGCCGGCCAGCTCTCGAACTGCGGGAACTCATGCGCCGGGTCGGTCACCTCGAAGAAGTCGCCGGTCGCGATGAAGGACGAGTTCGTGACCTGGTTGTTGGCGCTCTGGCCGCCGTTGAATCCCCAGGACAGGCCGTCGAGCGGCTCGTCGATCCCGAGGACGTCGAACGGATTCCCCTTCGAATCGATTCCGCCGTCGGGGGTCGTGACCGTGGCCCCGAACACGTACTCGATCGGGTCGCCCTGCGAGTCGCCCGACCCAAGCAGCCCCAGGCAGCCCGCGAGCACATCCGGGTCGGCACCGCACTGGTTGTTGTTGAACGGATCGTAGAGCTGCTGGCCTAGGGCCGACGTGTACTGCTGCCCGGCCGCCTGACCGGTGTAGAGCACGCGCCCGCCCTCGTTGACGAAGTCGCGCACCTCGAGTAGCTCCTGCATCGCCAGCCGCGAGGCGTTGCCGGGCCCCCAACCCGGTTCGCGCGTCACCAGGTCGTCGCCCGTGTACCAGACGACCGCGTCGTAGTGGCTGAGCACGCCGAGGGCGTCGGCCGCGGTACGCGCATGCGCATCCACGTCGTAGACGTCGAAGGCGATCCCGTTGGCGGTCAAGGCGTCCGTGTAGTAGGAGAGATAGCGCGGCGGCTTCGGTCCCGGTGCGCCGAGCTGCGAGGCGCCGGAGTAGTCCTCCGCCGCCATGATCAGGACCCTCCTGCCGCTGTCGGACTCGACCCGGTAGGTGAACGAGTCGCTCGTCTGGCCTCCGCCCTCGAACCAGACCTTGACGCTGTCGCCCGGGTGAGCGCCGGTCACAGTCCCCCGCATGACGTGGTAGTAGGTCCCCGTGCCGGGCCCATAGTCGTCACCACCGTTCCATTCGCTCGTCGTCCCGCTCTGGACGGCGCCGCCGTTGATCTGGTACTTCAACGTCACGGCGCCGAGGCTGCGCTTGGCCAGTACGCGGACCTCTTGCGGGTCGCCGTAGGAAACGTTGAACTTGAAGTCGAAGAGCGAGGTCTGCCCGTTCTGGGGATCGATGTCGTCGGCGTCGAGATAGAACGGCTCGACGTTGATGCCCACCGGGGACTTCGGATCGTCGGGGTCAGCCGCGGATCTGGCCAGCCCGAGGTGGAAGGGCAACGTCCTCTCGAACTCCTGCTGGATCAGCTGCTCGTCATCGGGGAACACGAATCCCGCTCCGGGGACACCCTCGCCGAGCTCCGGCGTGTAGGCGACGGTGCCGCCGTTGGCGTCGGCGTAGTCGGTCGTCTCACCGTTGGTGACGTAGAGCGTGTCCGCCGACTGTCCCGGGTTGAACCCCGGGATGGCAGGTTCGCCGGTGCCCCCGCTGTCGGGGCCATCGGTGCCGCCGGCTGCCACGTAGATGGGATAGTCCGCGTCGAGCGCGCCGACCAGCCAACCCTGCGGAGTGAGCAGCCATTCGCCGAAGGAGTGCAGGTTCGACTGGAACTTCGGCCTGACCTTGTTGATCAGCCCCTGCATCGCTTTGGTCTCCGGCTCCGAGGCCTTAGCGGGACCGCGGTAGGTCTCGTCCGCGAGGTCCGGCGACGACCCCTCGTTGTCGTAGCCCCAGTGCTCATCGAAATTGCGATTCGGGTCAACGCCGTCGCCGACCGTGATCTGCCCGTCGCCGTTGTTGTCGCGCAGGTTCTTGCGCCACAGGCGCTCGTGGTCGAACGTGTACTGGTAGCCGTCGGGGTTGGCGGAGATCACGAACCACAGCTCCGTGGTCTGGAGCAGGTTTTTGATCTCCGCGTCGTTCGCCCGCCAGCGGTCGATGTAGTAATGCAGAAGGCGGCGGTTGACCTCGAGGCTGATCCACTCGCGCGCGTGCTGGTTCGACGAGTAGAGGACCGCAGGGCGCGATCCGTCGGGCACCTGGCGTGCCTTATCCGTCAGCTTCAAGGCCACCAGCTTGCGACCCTGATGTGTTGTCCCCAACTCCTCGAGCTTCACGAGCTGAGGGTTCCGACGGGCCACGTCGTAGAGCTCGTCCCGGATCCCCCCTTGCTCGTCCCAGGACCGATAGACGTTGAAGCCACCGGCCGCCTGGGCGGCGGCCTGCTCGGTCACCGTCTGGCCCTTCTTGTTGCGCGTCAACTTGACCTCGACGCCGGACGCGGCAACCTTTGCGCGTTGGCTTTGGGTCAGGACCGCGTCGGCTCTGATTCCCGATTGCGTTTGTTGCACGCCTGCGAGTTCGACGCCCTCAGTAGCTTGGGCGATCTTGTCGGCCCTGCCCTCGAGCGTGTACTCCTCGAGCATCGGACGCCCTTGGCCCGCAGCCACGGGTGCGATCGCGAGGGCGATCGCGACAGTGGCAAGACCGACCACAGCGCGATGGCCAAGCCGACGAGTGCCCATAGACATCCTCCTATCTCCCTTCGTCCCGCCTGAAGCCGTATGAACGGCGGAAGGCGCGACCGTCGGAGGACAGCTACCCACTCGAGACGATTGTTACACCTGCTTTCTTGCCTTCTCTCAGGCACCCCTGAGCGGGTTGTCTCCGTTGAGCGGCAGCAGGCCAGTCTCATCCGCCCTCGCCGTGGTGACCTGCCATGCTCCGCTGATGAAGAAGAGGAAGAGCGGCTCGAAGCAAGGAAAAGGAGGAGGCTCTCCCTCTCAGCAGATAGATGCGAGAATCAAGGAGCTGAGTGATTGGCGGGGCGAGACGCTCGCTCGGGTTCGAATTCTCATCAAGCAGGCCGACCCCGAAGTGGTCGAGGAGTGGAAGTGGAGAGGGGTTCCGGTGTGGTCGCACGCCGGAATGATCTGCACCGGTGAGACGTACAAGAATGTCGTGAAGGTGACCTTCGCCAAGGGCGCCTCGTTGGAGGACACTTCAGGCCTCTTCAACTCCAGCCTCGAAGGCAACACCAGGCGTGCCATCGATTTCCATCAGGGCGACGAGATTGATGAAAAGGCGTTGAAGGCGCTCATTCGCGCCGCCGTGGCACTGAACACGTCCTCACTCGCGGAAAGCGGCTGATGGGATTCGAACCCACGACCTTCTGCATGGCGATTAGGCAGGTCTCCGAGAGCCGCGCGCCGCGAATGTAGCGGCTTGCAGGGGTTTCGCATCGCCGGTCGGACCGGCCCCGATCAGCAATACGCACGGCGACCCCAGCCAAGGGTGCCATAGGATTGCGCCGTGCCGTTCACGCTCAGGAACCTCAAGGAGGACCTGGAGGACCTCGGGTCCAGGTTCGACGGCGCGCCGGACCTGGAGTTCCGCTCGGCGACCGAGGCGCTCGAACTCGAGAAATCCGGCCTGAGCTACCAGCACGTCCCACCCGGCTATCGCTTTCCGTACGGCCACACGCACAAGAAGCAGGAGGAGGTGTACGTGGTCCTGCGCGGGAGCGGGAGGATGAAGGTCGACGACGAGATCGTCGAGCTCAAGGAATGGGACGCGGTGCGCGTCCCGCCCGGTACGTGGCGAGGCTACGAGGCCGGGCCGAAGGGCCTCGAGATCCTCGTCATCGGCGCGCCCAATCTCGGCGAGGCTCCGCGCGAAGACGTCGATGGCCAGCGCGACTGGTGGGCTGACTAGCGCGAGGTCCCGCCTCGCCCGCTCCCATACGCGTCCTGCAGATCCTCGGGTAGTCGACGGGCGGCGAGCACGGACGATCTCAGCCGTCGAGAGAGGTTGATTGCCCGAGCAGTCGGGTGTACCGTCGCCGCTGGTACAGGCGCAATGGCTGTAGAAATCCGCGTGCTCGGCCGTGTCGATGTGATCGTCGACGGCCGCTCGCTCCCACTCAGGCGACGCAAGCAGCGAGCGGTGCTGGCGATGCTCGCGCTGCGCGCCAACCGGGCGGTCGCCACCGACGAGCTGATCGACGGCCTGTGGGGTGATCGCCCGCCGCAGAGCGCCGCCAAGAACGTCCAGTCCTACGTCTCGCAGCTTCGAAAGGCATTGGCCTCCGACGACTCCGGGGCGAGCATCGTCACCCGCGGTCGGGGCTACGAGCTCAAGCTCCCCGACGACGCGGTGGACGCGGCGCGCTTCGAGCACCTCGTCGAGCGCGCGCGGGCAGAGGCCGAGCGGGGGATCGTCGACGGGTCGGCCACAGGGCGCGCTCGAGCTGTGGCGCGGCGCCCCGCTCGCCGACGTCGCCTCAGAGCCGTTCGCGGGCGCCGAGATCCGCCGCCTCGAGGAGCTTCACCTGCGCGCGCTCGAGCTCGCGATCGACGCCGAGCTCGCGGCGGGACGCCACGACGACGCGATCGGGCGGCTCGAGGCGCTGATCGGAGAGCACCCCGCCCACGAGCGCTTCCACGCCCAGCGCATGCTCGCGCTTTACCGCGCCGGGCGCCAGTCCGAGGCCGTGGAGGGCTACCGCGCCGCCCACCGCACCCTGAGCGAGCAGATCGGGGTCGAGCCCGGGCCCGAGCTTGCCCGCCTCCAGGAGCAGATCCTCGCCCACGATCCCGCCCTCGACGCCCGCCCGGCGCCCGAGCTCCCGCGCCAGCTCGAGGGCGGATCGCCGCTTCTCGCCGGTAGAGACCGCGAGCTGCGGTGGCTGCGAAAGCGCTGGGCCGAGGCCGAGGAGGGTCGGACCCGAGTCGCGCTCGTCTCCGGTTCCCCGGGGATCGGCAAGACCCGGCTCGCCGCCGAGCTCGCCGCCGCGGTCCAACCCGAGGCGACGGTGCTCTACGCCGCGGGCTCGGGCGCCCCCGACGCCGCGCTCGAGGCGATCCGCGGCGCCAAGGAGAGCGAGCTCCCGACCCTGCTCGTGCTCGACGACGCCGACGACGCCTCGCCCGCCGTGCTCGAGGCGGCGGCCACGCTCGCGGAGAAGCCGCGCGACACACCGCTGCTCCTGCTCGTGCTGCACGGCGACGACGAGGGCCCGCCGGTGTTCGCCGCCGCGGCGCAGAGGCTCGCCCTGCGCCCCCTGCGGGTCGAGGCCGCCGCCGAGATCGCCGAGCTCTACGCCCCGGCCGACGGGGTGGCGATGCCGCTCGACACGCTGATGGCCGACAGCGAGGGGGTGCCGCTTCGGGTCCACCGGGCGGCCAGTGGCTGGGCGCAGGCGCAGGCGGCGCGAGCGGCTCGAGGCGACCGCGGTAAGGACGGCCACCGAGCGCGGCGGCCTGCGGGTGGCCGAAACCGAGGTGGCGGGAAGCGTCGAGGAACTGCAGGTCGCCCGCGAGCGAACCAGCCTCTACGTGGTCGCCGAGCCGCCGGATCCCTCGGAGCCCGAGGTGTGCCCGTTCCGCGGCCTCGCGCCGTTCGATGCAGCCCACGCCGAGTACTTCTTCGGCCGCGAGCGGCTCGTCGCCGACCTGGTAGCGCGCCTGGTCGGCTCCACCCTGATCGCGGTCGTGGGGTCGTCCGGGAGCGGCAAGTCCTCGGTGCTCCGGGCCGGCCTTCTGCCGGCGCTGGCCGACGGGGTGCTCCCCGGCTCGGAGCGCTGGCGCCAGGTGGTGATGCGCCCGGGCGAGCACCCGCTCGCGGAGCTGGGCCGCGCGCTTGCCCGCGTCGCCTCAGGCGAGGCCGAACCGGACGGCGACGACCCGCTCGCCACATCGCTGGACTCGCTCGGAGCGGACGAGCGATTGGTCCTCGTCGTCGATCAGCTCGAGGAGATCTTCACCGCCTGCCGCGACGAGGCAGAGCGCGCCGACTTCGCCGACGCGCTCGCGGCCCTCGCCGAAGACGCGAATCGGCGGGTGGTAGTGGTGCTTGGTATTCGGGGTGACTACTCCGGCCGCTGCGCCGAGTACCCCGGGCTTTCCGAGCAGATGAGCGCCAACACTATGTTCGTCGGGCGGATGCGGCGCGACGAGCTGCGCCGCGCGATCGAGCTCCCGGCCCGCCGTGCGGGACTGCGGGTCGAGCCGCAGCTGATTTCGACGCTCGTCGGCGACGTCGCGGAGGAGCCCGGTGGGCTGCCGCTGCTCTCGACCGCCCTGGTGGAGCTGTGGGAGGAGCGCAGCGGTCGCACCCTGCGCCGGTCCGCAGCTACGAGACGAGCGGCGGGGTCAGCGGCGCGGTGGCGCGGCTCGCCGAGCGCGCCTACCGGCGCCTCAGCGAGCGCCAGCGCGAGCGCGCGCGGGCGATCCTGCTGCGGCTCTCGGACGCCGAGGAGGCGGCGCCGGTCAGAAGGCGCGTCCCGCTCGCAGAGCTCGAGGTCGAAAAGCGATGAGGACGCCGCCGGCGCGCTCGCGGTCCTGACCGAGAGCCGCCTCGTGACCGTCGACGAGGGCACGGTCGAGGTCGCCCACGAGGCGCTGCTTTCGGAGTGGCCGCGCCTTCGCGCCTGGCTCGAGGAGGACGCCGAGGGCCGGCGCCTTCACCAGCACCTGATCCAAGCCGCCGCGGAGTGGCAGGGCATCCGGGCGCGATCCCGCCGAGCTCTACCGCGGCGCCCGGCTCGCCTCGGCGCTCGACTGGGCCGCCGAGCACGAGCGCGAGCCGAACGAGCTCGAGCGCGCCTTCCTCGCACGAGAGCCGGGCCGCGAGCGAGCGCGAGGCCGAGCGCCAGCGGCGTACCAACCGCCGCCTGAGAACCCTTTTCGCCGGTGTCGGCGTGCTGCTCGCCGCCGCCTTGGTCGCCGGGGTGATCGCGCTGTCGCAGCGGCAGGAGGCGAACAGCGCGGCCACCACCGCCGACGCCCGGCGGCTCGCGGCGCAGGCCGTGAGCGAGGAGCGGCGCGACCAGGCGCTGCGGCTCGCCACCGCCGGCGTCGCCCTCGACGACTTGCCCGCCACCCGCTCGAGCCTGCTCTCGGCGCTCGTGCGCGACTCACCGGCGCTCGGTGGCGTCAACGAACCCGACACGATCTACTCGGCCGCGCTCAGCCCCGACGGACGCACGCTCGCGACGGACCTAGGGACGTTCTTCGACACGCAGACGCGGGAGCGAATCGGAGAGTATCGGGCGCGCGAGACCGCCTGGCTCGGCTTCGATCCCCGGGGTGGCTCGCTCGCGATCGTCGGGGGTGAAAAGCTCGGCTACCTGCAGGTCTTCGACGCCGCCACCCAACGGCGGCTCGGCTCGGCTCGGCTCGGCGGCTATCCCGCGGATCCCGGAAAGCCCATCTGGCCCACGGCAACCTACGCCCCGGACGGACGCAGCGTGATCGTGCAATATGCGCTCTTCTCTGAGGACGGCGATCCAGTGCCCGCCGCGGAAGCGCACGTGTTCCTGCGCCGCTTCGACCCCCGCACCGGCTCGCCGATCGGACCGGCCGTTCGCGTCGCCGCACGGTGGAACCAGGCGAGGCCGAGCCCGCCTAGCGTGACCCGGGACGGGCGCCTATTCATCGCCGAAGACGAGGTGAAGAGGGCGGCGACCTACGCGATCGACGCGGACTCGCTGCGCGTCGTGCGCCGCTATCCGGTCGGCGCTTTCACCACCGCCGTTAGCCCCGACGGCGCCACGCTCGCGCTCGGCGAGACGGACGGCCGGGTTCGCCTGCTCGACCCCGCCTCCGGTCGGGTGCGGACCATGACCGGCGGGCGCCCCGACGGTCGCCGGCATGGCTCGCAGATCCCCGGCCACGGGAGGGCGATCTGGGCCGCGGCCTTCAGCCCCGACGGGCGCACGCTCGCGACCGGCGACGGGCAGGGAAACGTGATCGTCTGGGACGTGAGCGAGGGACGGGCGATCGAGACCCTCGAGGGCCACAACGACGCCATCACCGGCGTGGCGTTCGGCCCCGACGGGCGCACCCTGTATACGACGAGCGCCGACTCGACCGCGAGGATCTGGGACGTGGCCGGCTACCGCCGCCTCGCGCGGCCCTTTCGCACCAACTCGGTCAACGACCCGGGCGGGAGCTCCCCGCGCGCCTTCGCGCTCAGCCCCGACGGGCACACGCTCGCGGCCGCGAGGCGCGACGGCAGGGTGGATCTGATCGACGCCGAGACGCTGCGCCGCACGGGCGGCTTCGAGGCCTTCGCCGACCGCTCGGCGCTCGCGATCGAGTACTCGCCCGACGGGCGCCGGCTGGCGGTGGCCGGTCACGGCGGCGGCGTCGGGCTCTGGGACGCCGGGTCGGGGAAGCGCGTCGGCCCGCTGCTGAGCGCCCCCCGCGGCCCCAGGAACGTCAACACCCACAACGTCCGCGCGCTCGCCTTCGGCCCCGGAGGCCTGCTCGCCGCGGCCGAAGTGGGGGGCGTCGGGAAGAGGCGCGGTGCGGATCTGGGAGCTCGACGGGCGCAGCCTGATCCGCCGGCCACTGCGCCTGCCGCAGGTCAGGGGGCTCGCCTTCAGCCCCGACGGCTCGCGGCTCGCGATCGCATTCGGCTTCCGTGGCCCCGCCGGCGACCCCGACCCCGACGGCGTCAAGGTTCTCGACGTCCGCAACGACGAGACGCTCGCCACGCTGCGCGCCGACGAGGTCGGCTCGGTCGCCTTCTCCCCCGACGGCAGCCTGCTCGCCGGCGGCGAGCTCGACGGCGACGTCCTGCTGTGGGCGGCGGACGGCTGGGGGCGGGTGGGGGCGCCGCTGGCCTCCGGCGGGGAAGCCCCATCGGTGGCCTTCTCCCCCGACGGCCGCACGCTGGCCACGTCCGACGAGCGCGGAGCGGTCGCGCTGTGGGACGTCGCCTCGCAGCAGGCGGTCGGCCCGCCGCTTCCGGGCCTGCCGGACGCACGGACGACGGCACGCTTTACACCCGACGGCGCTCGCCTGTTCGCGGTCTCCGAGACCGGGCGCGCGATCCGCTGGGAGGTCGATCCCGAGCTATGGCTGCAGCGCGCGTGCGCCCTCGCCGGCGGCGGCCTGACCCCCGAGCAGTGGGAGCGGGTCGTCCCCGAGCAGGACTACGTCTCGGCCTGCCCCTCGGGCTGACGAGCCGCCAGTGGCGCGGGTGTAGACGCCGCGTAGACGGGCGTGTGTGCCGAATGTGTACCGCCGTGTCGGAGCCTTCTGGCTGTCAAACGGCACCGAGCCTCGCCTCATCGGGAGACCGGGTTCGGGGCCACGACGGAAGGGAAAGACGACATGGCAAGACGATGGGCGATTGTGCTCAGTGTGACCGCGACAATCGCGGCGATCGGGTTACCCGTGCTCGCGAGCCCGGCGCAGTCGCAGGAGTCGCCGGCCTCCACACTCGATCTGTCGGCGAAGACGCAGGAGCTGCGAACGAAGGTCAAGTTCTTCGCCACCGCCAGCGTCGCGTCGACGCTGGTCGCGGAGGGCAAGAAGATCGAGGAGACGACGAAGCAGCTCGCGGCGAACGAGAAGACCGAGATCAAGGCCAGGCTCACGCGAAAGTTCCTACACCGGATGTCGGACCGCAACCACGCCCAGGTCAAGATCGAGGGCACGGCGACCGATCAGGGCGGCAGCTCGGCCACCGACACGGTGGAGTTCAAGCTGAGGGACTGTCCGGGCCGCGGGCAAAAAGCCGATTGCACTGGCCTCTGACGGACTGAGGCCCCAGGGGGCATGCGGCTCAAACCGCGAGGCTGGCGTAACTAGCTGAGAGGGCTGTGCGGGCGCCCCGGCCGGAATGGCCGGGGCGCCCGCCTTTTCGGCATGAAGCTGCGTTGGCGTATGACCACCTCGACCACCGCGCGTCTAGACCCCGCCTAGACCGGCGCGTGTACCGAATGTGTACCGCCGTGTCGGAGCCTCCGCGGCGTGGCAAATTCGACTCGCATCACCGCACCGCCCCAGGCGAGGCGCCTGCTGGCCAGGTCAGCGCTCGCTGCGGGCCTTTGCGTCTGCATGCTTGCCGGCGCCGGCCCGGCTTGGGGGCAATCGGACGGCTGGTTCGCAGCAGCGCGCGTTTCCGGCTTCGACCTCGACGTTCGACGACCTCGGGGTCGTCGACTACGAGGGGGACGGCGACCTCGATGTCTTCACGACCAACCACGTCACCACCCAGCTGCTGCTGACGAACGACGGGGGCGGATCGTTCGAGGACCGGCTGACGACGGCGCGGCTCAACCAGACGCCAGCGTTCCCCGGCTGGGAGGACAAGGCTCCACCCCCGAACCGGGCGGCACCCGGCCTGTACGTCTACCGCAGTGACGGCGTGGTCCTAACCCTGGTCGGCGCGGGGCAGGACGTGAGTGGAGGGCTGCGGTTTCTCACTCCCGTCCAGGTGCGCGACGGAAGCGGCGCGACGGTGTCGATGGCCGGCCGTGGCAAAGCCGGGAGGGTGGCCCGCTTCTCGATGGCCGGCGACTCGACCGTGCGCCTGGACACGAAGAGCGCGGCGCTGCCGGTCGAGGTCACGATCGACTCACCGTTCTCGCCGTCGCGGGTCTTCGTCGGGCCGCGCAGGATCAGCCCGACCTCGCATCAGTTCGCGCTCTACGTCCGCGACCGCCACGGTATGGCGTGGGCCGACTACAACCACGATGGGCATCTCGACGCTTTCATCACCCGCGGCGGGGTGTCGGGGAAGATCGGGCAATACCGGGGGGTCGTCCAGGATGAGCTCCAGCTCGGGGAGGGCGCCACCTTCCACGACGGGCTCGCGGGCAGCGGGATCGGCAAGGGGATGTGCCGCGGGCGCGCCGCGGCGGCGGTGGACTACAACCGGGACGGCCTGCTCGACATCTTCGCCGCGTGCTTCAAGGCCACTCCGAAGCTCTACCGGCAGCGTGCGAACGGGAAGTTCAAGGACGTCTCTTAGCCCGCTTCGCAAGGCGGGGGTGGAGGGCAGCGCGTTTGCGTGGGTGGACATCAACGGCAAGGGCGGGCAGGAGCTACTGGCGGCGCGCAAGACGGGCTTCGCCGTCTATCGCCGGCGCAAGGCGACGTTGAGGCGGGTGCAGAGCATCAGGGGCCGGCACGACGGCCCGGTCCAGAAGCTGGCCCTCGCCGACTACGACAACGACGGGGACCCGGACGTGTTCGCCGCCTCGAAGGCCGGCAGCACGCTGCTCGTCAATCGACGTGGGCGCCTGCGGCCGAAAAAACCGAGGTCGATCGGCCTTCCCTCACGCTCCCTGACCGCGAACTGGGTCGATTACGACAACGATGGCCGCGTCGACATCCACCTGGTTCGGGGCGGACTCTACGCGCAGGGTCGAAATGGGCATTTCTCGCGCACCGGACGGGCACGGGCCGGTGGAAGCGCCGAGAAGGCGACCGCCGCGTGGTTCGACGCCGATGCCGACGGCTCGCGCGACGCCGTCCTCGCCGTGGTCCACCGGGGGGCCGGCAAGGTCGCCTCGCTGAGCCTGCTGGAGAACATCGGCCCGGTCGGGCACTGGCTCGAGGTGGATCTGACGGGGCCGCCCGGCAACCGCCAGGCGATCGGAGCCAAGGTGAGCGCCGCCGTGCACGGACGGACCCAGACCCAGTGGGTGGGTCAGAACGACGGTTCGCACCTCTCCCAGGGCCACTATCGACTGTACTTCGGGCTCGGGGGCGCGACGTCCGCCTCGGTCAAGGTGACGTGGCCAAACGGCAGCGTGCAGAGGCTCGGCTCGGTGAAGGCCGATCGGATGGTGCGGGTGAGCCAGGGCAAATGAGATACCCCGGCAGGCCCACGATTCAACAAAGGGAAGATCCCGTCTCCGTCTGCCCCAATCGGCTGACGACCGCCAGTGGCGCGCGCGTGCGCCGCCTAGACGGGCGTGTGTACCGAATGTGTACCGCCGTGTCGGAGCCTTCTGGCTGTCAACCGGCACCGAGCCTCGCCTCATCGGGAGACCAGGTTCGAGGCCACGACTATCAAGGAGGCCCATATGAGAGCTCAGACCATCACTTCCATCCAACACGCACGATTCGCACGATTCGCAGTCGCCGTCGTCGCGTTGGTCGTCGCACTCGGCGGCCTCTCGGCTTCGGCGCGTGCGGAGCCTGCCGGAAACACCGTGACCGAGTGGAACGAAATCGCCGCGAGCGCGACCATCGCGACCGCGGGGCAGCCGCCACACGTCGCACCGCTCAGCTTGGGGATGGTGCAGGGCGCCGTGTACGACGCGGTCAACGCGATCGACGGCGGCCACCAGCCGTATCTGGCCGCGCCGCAGTCACCCGGGCCGGCCTCGAAGCGGGCGGCCGCCGCGACCGCGGCCTATCGCGTGCTCGTCGGGCTGTTCCCGACGCAGCAACCCACGCTGAAGCCGCGCTACGACGCCTCGCTGGCGGCGGTGCCAGACGGGCCAAAGAAGGCCGGCGGGATCGCCGTCGGCGAGGAAGCGGCCGCGACGATGCTCGCTGCCCGGCAGAACGACGGCCGCGGTGGTCCGTTCACCGTCGTCGAAGGGAGCGATCCCGGAGAGTGGCGGAAGACGCCGCCCAACTTCGGAGGCGACCCTGCGCCGTGGGTCGGGAACGTGCGATCCGTTCCTCGTTCCGGACGTCGAGATGCTGCGGACCGAGGGCCCGAACGCGCTCAAGAGCGCTGCCTACGCGGAGGACTACAACGAGGTGAAGGAGCTCGGCTCGCTGACGAGCACGAGGCGAACCGCCGACCAGACGGCCGCCTCGATCTTCTGGCAGGACAGCGGCCCCGCGATCTGGAACCGCGTCTTCCGCCAGCTCGCGGCGAGCGAGGAGCTCGACATCGTCGAGAGCGCCCGCATGTTCGCGATGACGAACCTGGCCTCGGCCGACGGCGTGATCGGCTGCTGGAACGACAAGTACTACTGGAACTTCTGGCGGCCGGTGACGGCGATCCGCGAGGGCGCGGACGACGGCAACCCGGCGACCGAGGCCGACCCGGGCTGGAAGCCGCTGTTCGACCCGTCCGTTCTCGTCTCCGGACCGTCGCTGGTCACGCCGGGGTTCCCGGACCACCCGTCGGGGCACGGCTGCCTCAGCGGGGCCATCGTGCAGACGCTCCAGGCGTTCTTCGGCACGGACAAGGTCGCGTTCACGGCGCAGAGCAACAAGTGCTCTCCCGCGCCCTGTCCGCCGAGGAGCTTCGACCGCTTCTCCGACGCGATCAAGGAGGTGATCGACGCGCGCGTGTGGAGCGGCATCCACTTCCGCAACGCGGACGTGCAAGGCGCGGTGCTGGGCAAGAAGGTGGCCAGCTGGCTCGACAAGCACTATTTCCAGCCGGTGAACTGACCCTGAAGTGACCGATACATCCCGGATGGGCCGCCGCCAACCGCGGCCCATCCGGGATTCCGGTCGTGTAGGGCGCTAACGGAACGCATCGACGGGCTCCAGGTTGGCTTCTACAGAAATTCATCGCTCCGAGCGGCCGCGTACCGCTCTCCGCGATCGGCCCCGCTCACGGAAATGATGCGCTCTGCTGTGCGGGCGGCCCGGCCGGAATGGCCGGGGCGTCCGCCTTTTCACCATGAAGCGGCGTTGGCACATGACGACCGCGACCACGGCGCGCGTAGCCTCCGCGTAGACGGGCGTGTGTGCCGAATGTGTACCGCCGTGTCGGAGCCTCCTGACTGTCAACCGGCACCGAGCCTCGCCTCACCGGGAGGCCAGGTTCGAGGCCACGACCACAGGAGGCCCGAGATGAGGGCTCACACGATCACCACCAAGCCGAAGCTGTTGCGACGCCTGTCGCTCCTCGTCGGCGCGGTCGGTGCCCTGATGCTGGGCATTGCCGCTCCCGCATCGGCACAGTCATCTGACCCGCCGAGCTGCTTCGGGGAGTTTGTAGGATCGGCGGCAACCAGCGCCCCACAGGTGGTGGGGAGTTTCGTCAGCAATAACGCCACCGAGGTCTGGAACCAACCGGAGACCAGCACTGGTCAAACCGGTGTGCCAGGCCTGAAGGCGAACTGCGCAAGCTAGTCAGGTGAGGGTCTAAGCGAACGGGCGCTCCAGGGGCGCCCCTTCGCATACCCCCTGTACGTGATGGCGCAGGAAAGCATCGAGATCGTGCGCGCGGCCATCGACGCATGGAACCGCAGCGACTTCGACGCCTGGATCTGCGCCTGGGACGAGCGGGCGGAGTTCCATCCCTTTGCGCGCTCAGTCGAAGGGCGTGCCTATCACGGCCACGATGGGCTGCGCCGGTTCGTGGCCGAGATAGCCGAGGAGTGGGAAGAGGTGTGCTTCGAGGTCGACGAGATTCGGGGGGCCGGAGAGCAGGTCGTGGCGCTTGGCCGCGTGCGGGCACGGGGACAGACCAGCGACGTTGAGCGCGATGTGCCGCTTGCGCTCGTGGGCGTCGTGCGGGACGAGAAGGTTGTTTACGCGCGCTGCGCAGCGATGGTTTCCGGCTGATGGTCCGCGCTGTCACGCTCTCGCGCCTGTAGAGCCAAGGTCGAAGAAGCGGCTGATGGGATTCGAACCCACGACCTTCTGCATGGCAAGCAGACGCTCTAGCCAACTGAGCTACAGCCGCGTCGGGGGGCAATTCTAGCCGCGCGGCGGCTCGGTGCCCGAGCCGGCGTCGCTACCCGAGCTCGTCGAGCGCCGCGTTGACGAGCGAGTCGGCCGCCTCGTTGTCCTCCCGACGCACGTGGCGGATCGACCACCGGTCGAATCCCGCCAGGGCCTTGACGACCTTCGCGTACAGGCCCTTCAGCGCCTCGTCCTTGACCTTGTAGTCGCCCTGGACCTGCCGCACGACGAGCTCCGAGTCGCCGACACCTCCACCTCGCGGGCGCCGCGCTCGCTGGCTCGCTCCAGCCCGAGCAGCAGCGCCCGGTACTCGGCGACGTTGTTGGTCGCCTTCCCGATCCGCTCGCCGTGCCGCTCGAGCACCTCCCCGTCGGGGGTCGTGAGCACTGCGCCGATTGCCGCCGGGCCCGGGTTGCCCCGAGCGCCTCCGTCGACGTTGACCACGAGCCGCTCGGGTGCGTCGCGGCTCGTGGGGCTCACGCGGCGTCGGTTCTTCGGGCCCCGGCCCCTCGCCGTCCCCGTTGCCGCTCGGCCCGAGCTGGAGCCGCCCGTCGTCGCTGGCGCGCGCGTTCCAGGCGCGATCCGCGGCGCCGAGCTCGCTCGACCTCGCTGCCTGTCCCGAGCGAGCGGACCGCGTGTCGCTCCTCGGCGAGCTCGACCTCCCACTGATACCAGGAGAGATCCCAGGCGACGGTCAGGCGGACCTGATCCGGGGCCTCGGCGGGCGCGACGGCCGCGACCCGGGGGTTGCCGAGCGAACGGGTCAGACCGGCGACCGTGCGCCGGTGCTCGCTGCGGTTGAAGCGCTCGATCGCGCGGCGGATGCGGCGCTCCGGGGTCTCGCTCGAGCCGGGGCGGCGCTGCTTCTGGCCGTCGCCCGTGGACCGCCGGCGTTCGCCGTTGTCATCGGGACGCTCGCGGTCGCGAACCAGCGATACCCGGGGACGGAACCGGAAACGCCTGCGTGGTCGCTCCCCGGCGTCGTCCGCTGGCGGCTCGCGCTCGGCAAGGTCGGCGCGCAGCCCACCCCGCACGCTGCGCCTGCGTCCGGCACAGGTCGCAGACCGCGCGCCGCTCGCGCTCGCGCGTCACGTACTCGTGCGTGCGCTCCCCGGACAGCATGTGCCGACCACACACGTCGCACACGCCGGACTGGTGGCTCTCGCCTTCCACGTGGCGCAAGGTAGCAATGCCCCCGCTCCGACGAATGATTCCGGACGATCGTGCGATCCCTCGTACAGGCTCGCCTCAGGCCTTGACCTTGTCCTCCTCGCGCTGCCTGGCCTCGTCGATCACCTTCTGGGAGAGGTGGCCGGGGATCTCCTCGTAGCGCTCGAACTCCATCGTGTAGTCGCCCCGCCCGCCCGTGATCGCGCGCAGGTCGGGCGCGTAGTCGAGCACCTCCGCCATCGGCACCTCGGCCTTGACCTCGGTCGCCGAGCCCTTCGGCTCCATGCCCAGCGGCCGGCCACGCCGTGAGTTGAGGTCGCCGATGACGTCGCCGACCGCCTCCTCGGGGACCGAGATCGTCATCTGCATGATCGGCTCGAGCAGCACCGGGTCGGCCTCCGCGGCGGCCTGCTTGAACGCCATCGAGCCGGCGATCTTGAACGCCATCTCGGAGGAGTCGACGCTGTGGTGCTGACCGTCGAACAGCCGCACGTGTACGTCCTTGACCGGGTACCCGGCGAGCACTCCGCCCGCCATCGCCTCCTCGATCCCCTTCTCGACCGCGGGGATGAACCCGGTCGGGATCACGCCTCCCTTGATCTTGTTCTCGAACTCGAACCCGGTTCCGGACTCGGCGGGCGAGATCTCGATCTGACAGTCGCCGAACTGGCCCCGCCCGCCGGTCTGCTTCTTGTAGCGGCCGTGCGCCTTCGCGGACTTGCGGATCGTCTCGATGTAGGGAACCTGGGGAGGCTTGAGGTTGATCTCGGCGCCGAAGCGGCGCTTCATGCGGTCGGTGATCACCTCGACATGAACCTGGGTCAAGCCCGGCGATGATCTGCTCGCCGGTCTGCGGGTCGCGGTGGACGTCGAGCGTCGGGTCCTCCTCCTCGAGCCGGCGCACCGCGGCGGCCGCCTTCTCCTCGTCGCCCTTCGTCTTCGCCTCGATAGGCGAACGCCATCACCGGCGCCGGCAGGTCGAGCGGCGGGAAGGAGATTCCGGCGTCCTTGGTCGCCAGCACGTCCCCGGCGCGCGTCTCCTTGAGCTTCGCGAGCGCGCCGATGTCGCCCGGGCCGAGCTCATCGATCGGCTCCATCTCCTTGCCATGGGGCGCCGACAGCTGCCCGATGCGCTCCTTCGCGCGCCGCGTCACGTTGGTCGCGTGGGAGTCGCTCTTCAACACGCCCGAGTAGACGCGCAGCAGGTTGATGCGCCCGGCGTAGGGGTCCGCAAGCGTCTTGAACACGTAGGCGACCGGGTCCCCATCCGGGTCGGGCTCGATCTCGAGCTCCTCTCCATCCCGGCCCCGGGCGACGACCGCCCCGCGCATCGCGGGCGATGGAAGGTCCTCGACGAGCGCCTCGAGCAGGCGGTTGGTGCCGAGGTTCTTCGTCGCCACGCCGCAGGTCACGGGGAACAGCCTCCCGCCCGTCACGCCCTGCTTCAGCGCCGTGACGATCTCCTCGTGCGAGATCTCCTCGCCCTCGAGGTAGCGCTCCATCAGCTCGTCGGAGTTCTCCGCGACCTCGTCCATCAGCTTCTCGCGGTACTCCTCCGCCTGGGCCGCGAGCTCCTCGGGCACCGGGATCTCGTTGGCGCTGTCCCGCCCGTCGCCCTCGTACTCGAACGCCTTCATGTCGATCAGGTCCACCACCCCGCGCACCTCGTGCTCGGTGCCGATCGGGATCTCGGTGGCGACGACGTGCGGGCCGAACGCCTCCTTCAGGGAGTCGAGCGCCCGGAAGAAGTCGGCCCGCTCCCGGTCGAGCATGTTGACGAATACGAGCCGTGCCAGCCCCTCCTCATTGGCGCTGCCCCACAGCCGCTCGGTATGCACCTCGACGCCCATCACCGCGTTGACGACGACGACCGCTGCGTCCACCACCCGCAGGGTCGCGAGCGTGTCGGCGATGAAGCTCGACTCGCCCGGGGTGTCGATCAGGTTGATCTTGCGGCCGGCATGCTCGAACGAGGCGACGCTGGCGCCGATCGACATCTCGCGCTCCTGCTCATCCGGCTCCGAATCCGAGACGGTGCTCCCGTCCTCGACCCGCCCGAGGCGATTGATCACGCCGGCCTCGAACAGGATCGCCTCGTTGAGGCTCGTCTTTCCCGTGCCGCGGTGCCCGATCAGCGCGACGTTCCGAATCCGGTCCGGCTGCTGCCCCATAGGGGCAATATATGGCCTAGCTGGCTAGGCGACGGGCTGCAGGTTCGAGCGCAGGCCGATCACGGCCTTCGTGTGGAGCTGGGACACGCGCGACTCGGTCACCCCGAGGACCTCGCCGATCTCCCGCAGGGTCAGGTTCTCGTAGTAGTAGAGCGCGATCACGAGGCGCTCCCGGTCGGGGAGCCCCTCGATCGCGCCGGCGAGACGATCCTTGAGCTCGTTTGCATCGATCTCCTCCTGGGGATCGACGGCGCTCGGGTCACGGATCGTGTCCAGCAGCGAGATCTGGCCGCCGCCGGGATCGGCCACGGTCCACAGGTCGTCGAGCGCGAGCACCGACGAGTTCGCGATCTCGAGCAGGGCATCGCGGAACTGGTCGAGGTCCATTTCCAGCCTCTGCGCCATCTCCTCCTCGGTCGGGGTCCGCCGGAGGTCGTTCTCGAGCTTCGCGTGTGCCTTCTCGATCTCGCGGGCGCGAGCCCGCACCGAGCGTGGGACCCAGTCGAGCGAGCGCAGCTCGTCGATGATCGCTCCCTTGATCCGGGACACCGCAAATGTCTCGAACTTGATCTCGCGCTCGAGGTCGTAGCGCTCGATCGCCCCGATCAGGCCCAGGAGGCCGTACGAGATCAGGTCCGCCTCTTCGACGTGCGCCGGGAGGCCGGACGCCATGCGCCCTGCGACGTACTTGACCAGGGGTGAGTAGGCGACAACAAGCCGCTCGCGAGACCTCTCATCCCCCTCTTCTTTACACCGGCGCCAGAGCTCTCGAAGCTCGACTGCCTTCACGTTCGATTCCATCACCCGCGTCCCCTCCACGGAGGTCGTCCTACACGTTATCCGCTAACGGCCCGAAAGCCGCCGGTTGCAGGGAGATGCAAGTGCGCATTCCGCAATCCTAGGTGTGGGCGCAGTCCCTAGGCACGCGGGTGTGCGCGTGAGTATTCGCGCCGCAGGCGCGAGGGCTCAACGCGCGTGTAGACCTGGGTCGTGGAGACGCTCGCGTGACCGAGCAGCTCCTGGATCGAGCGCAGGTCGGCGCCGCCCTCGAGCAGATGGGTGGCGAACGAGTGCCGCAGGGTGTGGGGGGAGACTCCGCTCGCCACCGACGCCTCCCGCACCCAGCGCTCCAGGCGGCGTCGAACGTCGGACGCGGAGAGGCGGCGGCCGCGGCGAGACAGAAACAGCGCCTCGGTGTCGCGGCCCATCACGAGCGACGGTCGCGCGGCGGTCAGATAGCGGTCGAGTGCCCGCTGAGCAGGCTCGCCGATCGGGACCAGTCGCGTCCTCCCCCCCTTTCCCGTGACGCGCAGCACCTCGGAGTCGAAGTCCGGATCGCCGGCATCCAGCTGGATGATCTCGCTGCAGCGAAGCCCGCACGAGTACGCCAGCTCGAACATCGCCCGGTCTCTGAGCTCGAGTGAGGTCCCGGCGGGAATCCGGTCCAGCAGCGTCTCGATCTCGTCACGGCCGAGCACGCGCGGGAGCCGCGACGCCCGCTTCGGGTTCGGGAGCAACTCGGCGGGATTCTGAGCCGCCTCCTCGATCGCCACCAGGTGCGCGTACAGGCTGCGCACGGCGGCGAGCTTGCGCGCGACGCTCACGCGCTCCAGGCCACGCTCCGAGAGCGCCGCCGCGTAGGTGCGCAGCTCGCGATAGGTGATCGAGCCCGGCTCGAGCCCGCGCTCCGTGGCCCAGGCCGCGAACTGCTGCAGGTCGACGGCGTAGGCGCGTCTCGTGTTCGCCGCGCTGCCGCGAGCCTTCAGGTCGCGGTCGAAGCGCGCCAGCACCTCGGGCCAGGGCGCAGCCAGCTCGGGACCTTTGTCGCCCTCAACGGCCATGGCCACTGGTTCGCCGCCTCCGCGGCCAAGCCTGCCCTCAGAAGATGTACACGGGCGTGCCGACGTCCACCTGGTCGTAGAGCTCGATCACGTCCGGGACCGCCATCCGAAGGCAACCGTGCGACGCCGCGCTCCCGAGAGAGCCCACGTCGCTGGTGCCGTGGATCCCGGCCCCGCCGTTGAACCCCATCCAGCGCGCCTGGAGAGGGTTGTCCGGCCCGGGCGGAACAGTCGTCCCGGCGAGGTCGCCGGCCCACGCCGCGTCGGGCACGTACCAGGTGGGGTTCACCTGCTTGCTCTGAATGTCGTACAGCCCGGCGGTTGTGTCGAAGCCCTGGGCTCCGACGGCGATCGTGTACTCCTTGCTCAGCTTCAGGTTCTCGAACAGGCGCAGCGTGAAGCTCGGGCGGTCGACGGTGATGTAGCTCGGGTACTGGCTGGCCAGCTCGTCCGTTGTCACCTCGGGCTTGGTCTTCTGGACCGTGGCCTTGACTGTCCGGGAATGCGGCGACTGCAGCGCGGCATCGACCTTCTCGCGGAGATCCTCGGCACGCACGGCGATGCCGTCCTGCTCGGGAACCGGCACCAGGTTCGTGGGCGTCGGATCGATGCTGGCGTCCTGCGGCTCGCGGTTGATGTTCTCGCTCACACCGGCGATGAAGTCGTCGACGGCATCGTTCGAATAGGAGATCCGGGGCGTGATCTCGCGGTCGACCTCGCCTCCGGTGGCGTAGCGGACCAGTCGGCTCGGAAGGCTTCCCTCCTGGCTTGCGTCCTGAGCCTGGTCGACCATGCCGTCGATGTCGGCCCGCACCTGGAGGTCGTCCGGCCTCAGCGTGAACTCCTCATCCTGGAACGTGACCTTGACCGGATGCTCGAGCGGCTCGACGAGCTTCGCCCTGAGCAGGCGGCCCGCCTCGTCCGTGCTCTTCCCGCCGAGGTCGACGCCGCCGACGCTGACCCCGTCGGCAATCTTGTCCCGGTTCACCGAGTCGAGCGCGTATGCGCCGACCGCTCCCGCAAGCAGCACCAACAGCGCCACCACGAGCGCAATCTGTACCCCGCTCCCTATGTTCTTGAATCGCTTCATCCCGGTCTCCGTCTCCCGCCGCTACATCGACCGGCTACGGCGCGGTCTAAAGACGCGTTCGAATAAGTGTAGGGGGGCGGGGACGCGTGTCTTGATTCGATGCCGCTTGCAAACACCCTTGCGGGGAAACGTCACAAGCCGAAGGGTTCCTCGCCACTGCGGCCACGGCGCACGTGCGGGCTCCAGCGGAGGAACTCCTCGACCTCCTTCTCGTAGGTGTAGGAGCGCTCCGTGTCGCGCACGACGGGGTGCAGCCGCAGGTGCCCACCGAACTTGAGCACGGCCTCCCGGGACGTGTACTCGTAGCGGAAGCCGGTCGCCTTGAGCCTGCGGTTGTCGACCCCCCGCCCGAAGCGCAGCTGGTTGACCATCTCGTCGGGAATCCGGAAGCCGAGCTTGCGAAGCGGCCCCGCGATCGCGCCCGTGCCCCACGGTGGCAGTACCGGGAGCGGGCGCTTGCCAAGCAGTCCGATCACCTCGGACAGAGCGAGCACGCCGTCGGCGGCGACGTTGTAGACGCCCGGGGTGTGGTCGAACACGGCGTGCTCGAGCGCGCGCACGACGTCGTCCTCGTGGACGAACTGGGACCGGGGGTCGAAGCCGAGCACCATCGGGACCAGCGGCAACGCGAACATCCTCGTGTGAGGGGTCAGCACGTCGGGCCCGAGCACGTTGACGCAGCGCAGCACGGTCACCGTCGCTTCGGGGCGCCGGACCGCGAACTCGGCGACCCCCGCCTCCGCCTCGACCACGTCGCGCTCGATCGCCGTGCGGGGCGGATGCGGCCGCGACATCTCCTCGGTGAAGAAGGCCGGGTCATCCTGCTCGCACCCGTAGTAGTGCGAGGAGCTCTTGAACACGAACTTCCGCACGGGCGAATCCGCGCCGGCGCACGCCGTGAGGATGTTCATCGTCCCGATGACGTTGTTTTCGTGCGCCAGCTGCGGCGAGGTGACGAACGAGTTGACGACCAGGCGGGTGTCCACCACGGTGTCGAGCTCGGCCGCCCTCACGATCCGCCCGATCAGCGAGTGCTGATTCCCGACCTTGACGAACTCCGTGCGCTCGAGCTCACGCGTCGGCTCGCTCGAGTCGACACCGACGATCGCCTCGATCTCCGGGTGCGCCTCGAGCGCCTGCGCGAGACGTCCGCCCCAATACGTCGACAGGCCGGTGACCAGCACCCGCCTCGTGCGGTGCGGCGCCGCGGTGGCGCCCGCCACCTCCTCACCGATCTCTCCCCGGACGCTCACCCGAACCACACGGAGCGGCGCGCGGCGAGCATCTCGTCGAGGTTCTCCTGGATCCGCGCCCGGACCTCCTGGGCGACGGTCTGCACCTGGGCCGTGTCGGGCGCCGGCTCGAGCTCGATTGAACCCGTGTCGATCGGCTCGAGGAAGCGGAGCCGGAACTTCGCCGGCAGGTAAGTGAACATCCCCAGCGGGCCCAGCCACGGAAAGGTCGGGGTGATCGGGAAGTAGAGCAGCCCGGTGAGGCGCTTGAGGAAATTCACCTGGGCGAAGGTAGGCATCGCCTCCTCCGCCCCGACAACGCACACCGGGACGAGCTTCGCGCCGGCGCGCGCCGCCGCCTCGACGAACCCGCCGCGCCCGAAGCGACGCAGCCGGTAACGCTGGTTGAAGGTCTTCTCGGTCCCCTTGCGCCCCTCGGGGAAGACGAGCACGAGCTGGCGCTCGTCGTACAGCAGGCGGTGCACGTTGGCGGGGTGGGCGGGGACGCCCCCGATCTTCGGGATCAGCGCCGCGAACCCGGGGAAGCCCTTGAAGAAATGTTCGACCGTGATGTGGAGCGGGCGCGGATCGGGGTGCTCCTCACGGATCGCCCTCGCGATCACGGCGGCGTCGGGCGGCAGCGCACCGGAGTGGTTGGAGACGAGCAGCGCGCCGCCCTCGGAGGGCACGTTCTCGATTCCCTCCACCTCGCACCGGAACCAGTAGCGGTAATAGAAGTCGACCAACGTGCGATCGAGAATCGCCTCGACGCGCTCCGATCTCCCCCAGTCGGTGATCCGGCGATCCGGCTCCAGCGCGGGCAGCAGCTCGCGCATCCGCTCTGGCGGCGCGGCGGGCAGGCGCTCATCGGGGCCCACGACCTCGTCCGCGTCACGATCGCCGCCGGCGGGATCGCCCCCGACGTGGGGCGTGGCCTGGATCGAGTCCGACGTCCCGTCGAGGGGGGTACGCTCCGGGTCCATCGTGCCGGATTCTCGCACCAATCAACCCCATGCCGGTGAGCCTCCGGTGCACGGGGGCGCGACGCACTAGATGCGATCCAAGGACCAGGTCCGGAGGGCGGTCTGGAAGGCGATGGACCGCGAGGGGGTGTCGCGGTTTCCCGGCGCCGAGGGGCGGATCCCGAACTTCGCGGGCGCCAAGCTCGCCGCCCAGCGCCTCTCCGGGCACCGGCTGTGGAAGCGCGCCCGCGTCGTCAAGTCCAACCCCGACTCACCGCAGACTCACGCGCGGCGGATCGCGCTCGAGGAGGGGAAGATCGTCGTGATGGCGGTCCCGCGGCTGCGGGACACGCACCCGTTTCGCCTCCTCGATCCCAAGCGGCTGAACAAGCAGCAGATCCGCGAGGCGGCGACGATCAAGGGGGCGCTGCGCCACGGTCGCGTCGTCGCCGACGAGGAGCTGCCCGAGATCGACTTCTGGCTGTGCGGGTCGGTAGCGGTGAACCTGAACGGCGCACGGATGGGCAAGGGGGGCGGCTTCTCGGACCTCGAGTACGCGATCGTGGTCGAGGCCGGGAAGATCGACGAGCACACGGTCGTGGGGACGACCGTGCATCCGATCCAGATCCTGCGCGAGAACCTGATGGTCACCGCGCACGACCTCCCGGTGGACCTGGTCGCGACCCCGCGCGCGGTGATCGACGTCCAGCGCGCCTACGATCGTCCGCGGGGAATCCTCTGGGACCACCTTCAGCCGCCACAGATCCGCGAGGTCCCGATCCTGGAGCGGATGGGTTACGCGTGATGGCGGTGCGAGACCGTAGCACCGAGGCCACATGGCCGTTCGCGGGGTTTCGCGACCCACCTCCCCCCACCCCCGCCACCGACGGCCCCGACCCGTACGGTGACCCGGACCCGGAGTGGCTGCGGATCGACTGGCGCGAGCACCTGCACCAGACAGAGGTGTTCGACGCGCGGGTCAACTACTGCGAGATGGGGGAGGCCGGCCCGCCGATCGTGTTCGTGCACGGGCTCGCCGGCTGCTGGCAGAACTGGCTCGAGAACATCCCGTACTTCGCGCGGGACCACCGCGTCATCGCGATCGACTTGCCCGGCTTCGGCGACAGCCCGATGCCGCCGTGGGATATCTCGATAGCCACCTACGGCCGCCTCCTGGACGAGTTCTGCCGCGAGCTGAACGTGCACTCCAGCGCGCTCGTGGGCAACTCGATGGGCGGCTTCATCGCGGCCGAGAGCGCGATCGCGCAACCGGAGTGGGTGGAGAGGCTGGTTCTCGTCTCCGCCGCCGGGATCAGCACGGTGCACATTCGTCGCGAGCCCGCCGAGGCGATCGCTCGATTGATGGCCGCGTCGGCCCCGCTCATGGTCCGGATCCGGGAGCGCGGAATGCGCCGCTGGCGGTTGCGCTACGCGCTGTTCCGCAACGTCTTTCACGCGCCGCAGCGCCTGCGCCCGGAGCTCGTCTGGGAGTTCGCCCACGGCGCGCAGGACGCGCCGGGCTTCCTCCCGGCCCTCGGCGCCCTGCTCGGCTACGACTTCCAGGACCGTCTCGAGCGGGTCCGGGTTCCGACGCAGATCGTGTGGGGCCGCGACGACCGCGTGATCCGCGCAGCCGACGCGCTCGAGTTCGAGCGCTACCTGAGCGACTCGCGGCTCGTGATATTCGACCACTGCGGCCACGTCCCGATGGCCGAACGCCCGGTGCGCTTCAACCGCGTGCTCGACCGCTTCCTGTCCGAGTAGCGGCGGCGACAGGGAGATACCGGGGGTTCGTCCTTACACTTCCGCGGGTGTCGCACGCCGTGCTTGCGGACGAAAGCCTGACCGAGCTGCGGCGGTCGTTGGCCGGCGCCGTGCTCGCCCCCGCGGATGCCGGGTACGACCCGGCTCGCCGCTGCTTCAATGCTCTGGTCGATCGCCGACCGGCCGTGATCGCGCGCTGCGTCGGCGCCGGCGATGTGGCGACCGCCTTCGATTTCGCGCGGGCGCACGCGCTCGAGGTGGCCGTGCGCGGAGGCGGGCACAACCCAGCCGGACACTGCGTATGCGACGGCGGGCTCGTGATCGATCTCTCGCAGATGCGCGCGGTCGATGTGGACGGCGACGCGCGGATCGCCCGCAGCGAGGGCGGCGCCACCTGGCTCGATTTCGACGCGGCGACCCAGGCCTTCGGCCTCGCCGCGCCCGGAGGCGTCGTCGGCTCGACCGGCGTGGCCGGTCTGACCTTCGGCGGCGGGATCGGTCACCTGACCGCCCAACAGGGCCTGACGTGCGACAACCTCGTCGGCGCCGAGGTCGTCACCCCCGTTGGGGAGGTCGTTCGCGCAAGTCCCGATGAGAACGCCGAGCTCCTCTGGGGGCTCCGAGGGGGCGGAGGGAATTTCGGCGTCGCGACGCGACTGGAGCTTCGGCTGCATCCACTCGAACGCGTAGTAGGCGGCCGCCTCGCGTACGGCGGCGAGGGTGTCCGCGAGGCTCTGCGCCGCTTCCGCGACGTTGCCGCAGGTGCTCCGCGCGACCTCAGCTGCGGCGCGTTGCTCGACATGGACGAGTCGCTCGCGCCCGTGCTCATCGTGGCGCCCTGCTACACGGGCTCGGAAGCGGATCCCGAGGAGCTGCGCGCGTTGCGCTCGGCGCCGGGGCTGGTCGACGACGGGGTGCGCTCGCACACCTTCCTCGCACAGCAGCGCGTGTTCGACCCCCCGTACGGCGAGGACCGGTGCTACTGGAAGGGGCACTTCGTCCGCGAGCTCCCGGACGAGCTGATCGACGAGCTGCTGGGACGCATGGTCGCGCTCGGGCGGCCACCTGGACAGATGCTGATCGAGTCCCTCCACGGCGCGCCGAAGGACGCCGACGCCACCGCCGCAGCCGCCGGCTTTCGCGATGCGGCGTTCAACATCACCGCGATGGCGACCTGGCAGGACACCGCCCTCGACCGGCAATACATCGGGTGGGCGCGCGAGACGGCGGCGGCATTCGAGCCGTGGTCGGTCAGCGGCGGCTATCTCAATTACATGCAGGCGGACGAGCCGATCGAGCGAGTCCGCGCGGCATTCGGGAGTCAGGCGTTCGAGCGCCTCCAGGTGCTGAAGGGCCGGCACGACCCGGACAACGTCCTGCGCCGCAACCAGAACATCCCGCCGCTGTAGCGACGCCGGCCTTCAGCTCTCATCCACGAGATAGGCCAGCTCCGTCTCCCACCTGGACCAGTCGGGCTCTCGGGACGCGTCGGTGATGTAGTGCTCGACGTAGGCCTGGAACGCGGTGCCCTGGTCGGTCTTCGAGCGCGCCACCTCGACCCCTCGCTCCTCGGCCCAACCCAGCACCTCGGCGCGCGCGGCCCCGAGATCGGGCACCTCGGTGTGGGTGTAAGGACCGACATGCAGGAACGTCGCGTACCGGCCCGCCGGCAGGGCGCCGGCCAGAACTCGACCATCGCCCGACGCTGCGGCGGCAATCGGCACGGCCAGCTCGAACTCGACCGGCTTACCGTCTCGATCGACCTCGAGGTAGCGAATGAATGGCGGCCCGGTGGGCGTAACGCCGTTCTCCTGAAGCCACCCGAACAGCTGCGGGAACCCCCGGTCGACGGCGTCGCGGAACTCCGCTTCGCTCGCCACGCGGCCCGCGATCCCGACGTATGGCTGTTCTGCGCGATCCTCGAGCTGCGGTTGCCCCGCCATTACGGCCTCCTCCTGCTTGTGGACGGTTGTGGCTTACGACCGATCGACCGACGAAAACTCATCGGTGGAGGAGTCAGTCGGGTCCGGCGTAGGATCCATGCGTGGCACCGCCGTCCGGCGAGATGATCCTCGAGATGAAGCGGGTTCTCCCCGGTGCGCCTTCGGTCGTGTTCGCGGCCTTCAGCGATCCAAACGAGCTCCAGAAGTGGTGGGGGCCGGCGGGTTTTGCCACTCCCAGCATCGAATACGACCCGCGTGTTGGAGCGACCTACCGGATCGAGATGCAGCCGCCGGAGGGTGACTCCTTCTATCTGACCGGAGAGTTCCGCGAAGTCGATCCGTCCGCGCGCCTCGCCTACACGTTCATATGGGAGGACCCCGATCCCGACGATGTCGAGACCCTTGCCAGTCTGTCATTCCGGGATCTCGGCGGGTCGACCGAGGTCACCCTCACTCAGGGCTCCTTCAAGACCGAGGCGCGCCGTCGACTTCACCGGGACGGCTGGGCGGACTGCTTCGACAAGCTCGAGCGCCTCATGTCCGCCTAGGCCTGGACGCTCAGCCGGTGACCGCGCCCTCGGCCGCCGACGACACCGAGCGCGCGTACTTGGCCATCACGCCGCTGGTGTAGGCGGGCGCGCGGGGCTCGTACGCGGCAATCCGCTTGGCGATCTCCTCGTCCGACAGCTCGACGTCGAGCCGCCGCTCCTCGACGTCGAACGAGACCGTGTCGCCGTCGCGGATCGCGGCGATCGGGCCTCCGCGCGGCGCCTCGGGTGCGACATGCCCGGCCATCAAGCCGTGGGTGGCGCCGGAGAACCGCCCGTCCGTCAGCAGGGCGACCGAGTCGCCGAGCCCCTCACCGACCAGCGCCGCCGTCACCTGGAGCATCTCGCGCATCCCGGGGCCGCCCGAAGGGCCCTCGTTGCGGATCACGACCACGTCGCCGGCGACGATTCCCTGCTCGTCGACCGCGGCGAACGCGTCCTCCTCGGACTCGAACACCTTCGCCGGGCCGCTGTGCTGGAGGCGCTCGGTCCCCGCGAGCTTGACCACGCAGCCCTCGGGGGCGAGGTTCCCGCGCAGGATGGCCAACCCACCGGTCGACTTCAGCGGCTGGTCGACCGGCCGCACGACCTCCTGGCCGTCGGTCTCCTCGACATCGGCCGCCTCCTCCCCGATCGTGCGGCCGGTGATAGTGAGCGCGTCGGACTTCAGCACGCCTGCCTCGGCGAGCCGCTTGGCGAGCAGCCCGACGCCCCCGGCGCGGTACAGGTCCGTGGCGACGAAGCGCCCCGAAGGCTTCAGGTCGGCGAGCAGCGGCGTCGACTCCGAGATGCGATCGAAGTCGTCGATGTCGAGCTCGATCCCAGCCTCGCGCGCGACGGCGAGCATGTGCAGGACGACGTTCGTCGAGCCACCGGACAGGCACGCGGCGGCGATCCCGTTCGCGATCGAGTCCCGGGTGATGATCTGGCTCGGCCGCCGATCCGCCTCGAGCACGCTCATCGCCAGCCGCCCGACCTGCTCCGCGACGTCACCCTTCGAGCCGTCCATCGCCGGGACCATCGCCGAGCCCATCGGCGAGACGCCCATGACCTCGAAGGTGCAGGCCATCGTGTTGGCGGTGTACTGGCCGCCGCACGCGCCGGCTCCGGGGCTCGCGCACCCCTCGAGCTCGTGCAGCTCCTCGTCTGACATCTTGCCCGCGGCGTGGGCGCCCACCCCCTCGAACACGTCCTGAATCGTGACGTCCTTGCCGCGCCACCGGCCGGGCGCGATCGACCCCCCGTACAGCATCACCGCGGGGACGTCGAGGCGGGCCATCGCCATCACGGAGCCGGGAATCGTCTTGTCGCACCCCGACAGCAACACGAGGGCGTCGAACTGGTAGCCGCGCGCGGTCAACTCGATCGAGTCGGCGATCACCTCGCGGCTGACAAGCGACGTCTTCATGCCCTCGGTGCCCATCGTGATCCCGTCCGAGATCGCGATCGAGTTGAATTCCAGCGGCGTCCCCCCCGCCGCACGCACGCCCTCCTTGACCCGCTCGGCGAGCCCGCGGAGATGGAAGTTGCACGGCATCGCCTCGATCCACGTGTTGGCGATCCCGACTGTCGGACGGCTGAGCGCGTCCTCGTCGAATCCGATCCCCTTCATGTACGCCCGCGCCGGGGCGCGCTCGGGTCCGTCGAAGACCGCGCTCGAGCGCGGGCGCAGCTCGCTCATCGCGTCGCCCGTCCCTCAGGCCGCCGCCGGCCTCGTCCCGGCGGTCGGGCGCAGGGCCATCTCCCCCGCCGAGCGGCGCGCCTCCCAGTCCGCGAGACGGCGGAGGTCGCGCCGCACGTGGGCGGGATCGTGCTGCCTCCCGGGCAGGTGCATGTTGGCGTCCTCGATCAGGGCGTGCTCGTCGCCGTGCAGGGCCATCCACTTGGCGAGCACGTCGTCGGCGTCGGGAAGCCGCGACCCGACGGCGGGGTCGCTGCGATCGGGGAAGCGCACGCAATACTCACTCAGCAGCTCGCCGTTCTCTGCGTCGTAGGCGACGATCGGACGGTGGGGATAGATCAAGTAGCCGTACGCCTCTCGCGATCCGTCCTCGGCGGGGCGCAGCACGCGGATGAAGCCGAGCTCCTCGTACATCGCGTAGTCATCCGGCGTGACGACGGAGCGCATCAGCTCCCGCGCGCGGCGCTCCGCGCGGCGCTCGCGGCCGGGATCGTAGACGGGAATGCGGCGCGCCTCGCGACGTCGCCGCCGTGGGTCCCTGCCGCGCAGACGCTCCGCGAGCGAGGGGCCGAACCCGATCGCCGCCAGGATCGCGATGACGAGAAGCGTGGATGCCGCCAGCAGCGCGTTCATCCGGTGCTGACGCGACCGGCAAGTTTGCTCGCAAACTTGCCGCAGTTATCTTGGCCGCCCGCCGCCGGAGGAAAGAAGATCACCTGCTCGGCGTCACGGGGAACCTCGGAGAAGTCGCGGACCATGGTCGCCTCGCGGCGCCCCCCGGGGTTGGCGCTCGGCACGGCGGCCCACATGCCCTGATCGAGCTGGCGCCGGAACTCCTCGACCAGCCGCTCCTCGTCCTCGGCCAGCTCGGGGTCACCCTCCGCGAGCAGAACGTCACCGTGACCGGGCTTGAGGCGCAGCAGCTTCACCGCGCCGGATTATGGCAGCGAGCGAACGGCCCGAGGGCGTCTCACCCGGCGCCCGTACGTCGGGGAACGCCGAACACGTCCACAGGTCCCGGCCCCACCCCGATGTCCCGCAGACCCGCTTCGACCGCCGCGGAGGTGATCTCCTTCGCGTGGCGGGCCGCCTCCTCGACGCTCTCGCCTCGCGCCAACAAGGCCGCGAGCGAGGCCGAGTGGGTGCACCCCGAGCCGTGAGAGGCGCCGCCGGGGTGACGCGGTCCCTCGATCCGGACCGCCTCGCCCCCGCTCGCGCCGTCGTAAAGCACGTCGGCGCCATCCTCGGTGTGGCCGCCGGTGACGACGACCGCCCGCGGGCCGAGCGCCTGCACGGCGCGGGCCAGCTCCTCCTGCGAGGCGTCCTCGCCGAGGCCGGCCAGCTCGCGGGCCTCCGGCACGTTGGGCGTCGCCACGGTAGCGCGTGGCAGGAGGCGTTCGATCAGCACCGCACGCGCACTCGGCTCGAGCAGCACGGCCCCGCTCTCCGCCACGAGCACCGGATCGACCACCACCGGGGCATCGCCCGCGTATCCGAGCGCCTCGACGACGGCCTCGATCGTCCGCGCGTCGCCGAGCATCCCCGTCTTCACCGCATCGATCCCGATGTCCTCGGCCACGGCGCGAACCTGGGCGATCACCATCTCCGGCGGGACCGGGTGGATCGAGTCGACGCCGACCGTGCTCTGGGCGGTGAGCGCGGTGATCGCCGTCATGCCGTGCACGCCGCAGCGCGCGAACGCCTTCAGGTCGGCCTGGATCCCGGCGCCCCCGCCGGAGTCCGAGCCCGCGATCGAGATCACCGCCGGTATCCGCCCCGCATCAGACATCGTCCACCTCGAGCAGCTCGATCTCGGCGCCCGACTCGGCGAGCAGGTGGGCCTGCTCGGTACGTAGCGGATCCTCGCGATAGCCGGCGAACGCCTCGCGGGACTCGAAGCCCACGACGTGGATCTCGATCAGCTTGTCGGGACTGCGGAGGCGTCGTTCGAGGCGACCGCCGTGCTCGTCGAGCAGCGGGAGCACGATTCGCTCGTACTCCTCGAACTTGTCCACGCCCGTTACCGGCAGGC
The DNA here is from genome assembly GCA_963754225.1 of uncultured Thermoleophilia bacterium. Taxonomy (GTDB): domain Bacteria; phylum Actinomycetota; class Thermoleophilia; order Solirubrobacterales; family 70-9; genus DASPWW01. Next base: position 435,463 of record CAVWEV010000004.1, on the reverse strand, counting down.
GGACGAGCAGCGCATAGGTGATTCGCGAGCTGATCAGGGGAGGGTAGTCAGGCCCCGCCGTCGATCGGGGCCACCAGCGGGGTGCGGGAGTAGCGGCCCGTGTGGTCGCTGGCCAGGTAGCCGAGCAGCTCGAGACGGGTCAGCGCCGTCGCGGCGAGGTGGGCCGGCCCGTCGGAGGCCAGCGCGACCGCGTCGCAGGTCGCGTGGCCCGCCTCGACGCGCTCGAGGATCGCGCGCAGCGGAGGATCCAGCTCGGGGCCGAGCTCGCGGACGTTCGGGCTGCCCGCGCCGAGGAGGTGGTCGAGCACGTCCTGCGCGTCGCGGATCGGGACCGCCCCGTCGACGAGCAGCTGGTTGGCGCCGGTCGACATCCAGGAGTTGACCGGACCGGGGACGGCGCCGACCGATCGCCCCAGGTCGAGCGCCATTCCCGCCGTGATCAGCGAGCCGGAGCGCTCCGCGGCCTCGACCACGACCGTGATCCCGCCGAGCGCGGCCATGATCCTGTTGCGGGCGGGGAAACACCACCGGAACGACGCCGCGCCCGGCGGAAGCTCCGAGAGGACGAGCCCGTCCGCGCCGAGGATGCGCCGGTACAGCCCCGCCTGGCGGCGCGGGTAGGGCGCGTCGGCGCCGCCGCCGAGCACGGCGATCGTCGTGCCGTGGCCGTCGAGCGCACCCCGGTGGGCGCGGGAGTCGACGCCGTTGGCGAGCCCGCTGGCGACGACCATCCCGGCGCGCGCCAGCATGCGCGCGAGCCGCTCGGCGACGCCGAGCCCGTACGCGCTTGCCCTCCGCGCGCCCACGATCGTGACGGCGGCGGGTGGCTCCAGGCGGGCCAGCGCGCTGCGCGACCCGCGGCCGAACAGCGCGGCCGGGGCCTCAGCGCCGAGGTCGAGCAGCGCCGCGGGGTAGCCCGTCAAGTGGTGGCGGCACGTCGTCCAGCATCCCGCCGCCTCGGCGCGGCGGCGCAGCCGGTTGGCCTGCTCGGCGCCGCGAGGCTCGTCGAGGATCTCCTCTGCTCGGCGCGGCGCGACGGCGCGCACGAGATGCTCGTCGTCCAGCGCGAGCAGCTCCGGCGAGCGCCGGCCCGGCGCCCCGGTGGCGACGCGCTCGATGTGAGGTGCCAGTCGCCCCAGCAGGAGGGCGCGCGCCAGGCACTCGTCGCAGGCCGTCGTCATGTCGGCGCGGGCCGGCGCCTCAGGTTGAGGGCGTCGCCGACGTGACCGGCGCCGACGCGGTCGCTGCTGTCGAGGTCGGCGATCGTGCGCGCGACTCGCAGCACACGCTCGTACCCGCGGCCGCTGAGGCCGAGCTGGGTGTGGCTGCGGGCGAGCAGGTCCTGCGCCGCCTCGGCGAGCCGGCACGCGCGGCGGGTCTCGGCCGGCGTCATATCGGCGTTGCACCGACTCGGCCCGAGCCTGCGCGCCTGCCGCTCGCGCGCCGCCGCGACCCGCTCGCGCACGGCGGCCGAGGACTCGCCGGGGCCCGAGCGGAGCGCCTCCGGCGAGGGCTGCTCGACGCTCAGGGAGATGTCGATGCGGTCGGCGAGCGCGCCGCTCAGCTTCGCCTCGTAGCGGCGAACCGACGCCTCCGGGCAGCGGCAGTGTCGCGAGCTCTCCCCGCGCCCGCACGGGCACGGGTTGGACGCCGCCAGGAGCATGAAGCGGCACGGCAGCTCGATCGAGTGCCGCGCCCGGGTCACCGTGATCGTGCCGTCCTCGAGCGGCTGGCGCAGCGCCTCGAGCGCCTGGCGCGAGAACTCCCCCAGCTCGTCGAGGAACAGCACGCCGCCGTGAGCGATCGTCACCTCACCGGCACGCGGCGGGTTCCCGCCTCCGACCAGGCCCGCCGCCGAGACCGTGTGGTGCGGCGCCCGGAATGGCCGCTCGGCGAGCGTTCCCGGCGCCGGCGGCCGGCCGCACACGCTTGCGATCCGCGTCACCTCGATCGCCTCGTCGCGGCCCAGCGGCGGCAGCAGGGTGGGCAGACGCCGCGCGGCGAGCGACTTGCCTGCGCCCGGCGGTCCGACGATCAGCGTGCTGTGCCCGCCCGCGGCGGCGACCTCCAGCGCGTGGCGCAGGTAGGGCTGTCCCCGCAGCTCGGCGAGGTCGGGATGCCCGGGGCCGGCGCCGTTGGGGCTCGGCGCCGGCAGCTCCGCGCGATCGAAGGGCGCCAGCTCGCGTCCGAGGTCGGCGAGCTGCCGCAGGCAACGCAGCGCGACGACGCTCAACCCGTCGATCAGCGCCGCCTCGGCGGCGTTCGCGGCCGCGACGGCGATTCCCTCCGCCCCGTGGTGTCGGGCCTCCTCGGCCATCGCGAGAACGCCGGCGACGGGGCGAATCGAGCCGTCGAGCGCCAGCTCGCCGGCCAGCCAGAAGCGGCCGAGAGCGTCGGCGGCGAGCTGGCCCGACGCGGCGAGCAGCGCCGCGGCGATCGCGAGGTCGAAGCCCGGGCCGACCTTGCGCAGGTCGGCGGGCGCGAGGCTGGCGGTTATCCGGTGCAGCGGGAACTCGAAGCCGGAGTTGGAGACCGCGGCTCGAACGCGTTCGCGCGACTCCCGCACCGCGGCGTCCGGCAGCCCGACGAGGGAGAAGGCGGGAAGCCCGCGGTGCACGTCGACCTCCACGTGGACCTCGCGCGCGGCGACCCCGACGACGGTAAAGGTGCGAGCGACGGCGAGCACGCAGCGAGGCTAGGAGCGGCCGGCGAGCGGATGGTGCGCGAACGTTGCGGCTTCGACACAAGAGTGAGCTATCTCGCTTGCTAGAGCGGTTCGCCGGCCGCGTGCGCCAGTCGACCGCGCCGTGGACGCTTAGTGCCTAGCGTCCGGCGCCGGCTCGTGGTCCGCTCACCGCACCCTGGCGAACCAGGAAGCCGACGATGAGCAACACGGCTGCGACGCAGCCGCCGACGCCGAGCAGCCAGAACGCGGTACCCGAGTCGACCTGGTCGACCATCCACCCGAAGTTCATTCCGAAGAACCCGGTCAGGAAGGTGAGTGGCAGGAAGATGGTCGCGACGATCGTCAGTCGATATGTCGTCTCGTTCAGCTGGACCTCGAGGGCGCTCGAGAGCCCGCCACTTGCGGCGTCGATCCCGTCGATGATTCGGTCGAGCTCCTGGCTGATGCGATCGAAGTAGCGTCCGTGATCCGCCTCGAGCCCGGGTACGTGCTCCATCTCCCCGCTCGCCCGCGCGAACAGAACCCGCTCGGGGCCAGTGAAACGGCGCAGCTCTGTCAGGCGGAGCCTCACCCCGCGGATCAGTTCCGCGTCGCCCCTGTGAGCACGCCCCCCGGACGCGAGGACGTCGGCCCCGAGCTCGCCCACCGCGTCCTGCAGGACAAGGAGGGAACGGAAGAAGGTACTCGTCATCGCCTCGAGGACGACGTACACGAGGTAGCGCTCGCTGCGGCCGCTCGGGAGCCCGTCTCCGACGAGGTCCGTGAGGTCGTCTGCCTTCTCGTGCACCGTGAGGAGGTAGTCGCCGTGAAGGACCACCTTGACCTCTTGCACTTCGAGCCCTTCGGGCCGCTCGCGGACATCAGCCTGGGGCCTTCGCACGTACCAGAACGGGAACACGACGCGCTCGGCGTCGACGTAGACCCGACGCCGCGGCGCGCCCCCATCACCCCCATCTCTTCCGAAGAGCTCGAGGGCGGCGACGGCGCCGGGGCCGAGCCCGAACGCACTCTGGATCTCGTCGAGGCTTGCTTCCACGTCGAGCGTGAGGTCTGCCCAGAAGAATTCATGCCGCTTCAGCCGTTGCCCGATCGCATCCGGGTCGAACTTGGGGAGTATCGGGATCTCGCGTGGCGGCGTCACGTGACGAGTGCGCCGACATTACGCCTGCCGCCAGAGGGAATTGCGTGGCGAGCTACGGGCGCAAGAGGGACTGCGAGCCTACGAAACCAGAGGTCACAGGTTCGAATCCTGTCGGGCGCGCTTCTCTTCTCGCCTCCTTGTGCGGCGTTTGGCCTGCAAAGCGCGCCGATCGAAGCGAGCACGGCGTCGATCCCTCCGCCCCTCGCCGGTTACCTCGCGAAGAACTACGGGGGCGAGGAGTGAGGCCCTATTCCGTCAGCCCGACGGACGCAAGGGCTTCGGCCTCGCTCAGGAAGACGCGCCACCGGATTGCCTTCTTGTGGCGCCACCGCACGACGTGCCATTGCGTCTGCTGCAGGGGCGCGCCTCTGTCCCTTCGGCCGCGAAGGCGCACCCGCGCGACCGTCACCTCCCCGAGCTCTCGCATCCCGTCGATCTCCACGCTGAGATCCCGGTAGGCGCGATGGAGGGCCTCCCACCAGCTCTGGACGCCGCCGTGGCCGCGGCGGGGCTTGCCGCCCTCCAGCGGCACGAGCCGCGAGATGAACTCCACGTTGCGGTCGCAGAGCGCAAGGAAGGCAGACAGGACCCCCAGGTTGAAAGCGTCGGCCGCCTGGTAGGCCAGCTCGGCGTTCTCCAGCATCGCTCGCGCAGTATTGCGCTAAGAGGCTGTCGTGGCTAGGGCGATCCAGCTCCTCGCGGCGTGCGACGACGCGCAGCTGTTCGTCAGCGAACCGCCCGTCTCTAGCCGCCTGCCGATCCGGATCGGGGAGTAATGAAGTGTTGCGGCTTCGTTTTGAGCCGCGCGCCACACGTGCGCCCGTGGCGCCTACGTTCGGACAGTGACACTTGCGCGCCAGGGTCTCGGTCGCTCCGCCGAGCGGCTCGTCGCCACACGCCTGGCGGCGCGAGCCTTCTCGATCGTTGCGCGCAACGCCCGCGTGCACAACGCCGAGGTGGTCGGCGAGATCGACCTGATCGCGCTCGACGGGGCCACGCTCGTCTTCATCGAGGTGAAGGCTGGGCGCTGCGGCGCGGGCCGCGGTCCCGAGCGACCGGCGCTCGCGGTGGACCGGCGAAAGCAGCTCAGGCTGAGGAGGCTGGCCAGGGCGTGGCTGGCCGAGCGAGAATCACTCCCGAGCTTCGGCGCGCTGCGCTTCGACGTCGTCGGCGTCCGGCTGGACCGATCCGGCAGGCCCGTCGAGATGGAACACATCCGCGGCGCCTTCTGAGCCGTTCAGCTCCAGCTCCAGCTCGGTGTAGGCGATCGACTGGAAGGACCGGCGGTGGAGCTCCGAGATCCCCCGCTCCGCGATCCTCGCCCGGTGCTCGGGAGTCGAGTAGCCGACGTTCTCGGCGAACTCCCAGCCCGGATACGCGGCGTCGGCGCGGCGCATATAGCGATCCCGGGTCACCTTGGCGACCACCGAGGCGGCGGCGATCGCTGCGCTCTGCGCGTCTCCGTCGACCACGGGTCGGTGCTCGACCTCGCAGGTCGGTAGCGGAAAGCCGTCGACGAGGCAGACCGCCCCATCCACCGAGACGCGCGTCAGGCAATCCGCGAGTGCGGCGAGATTGGTGACGTGGAGTCCGCGGGCGTCGATCCCGCGCGCGCAACGCGCCGTTACGGCGACCCTGCTTGCCGTGTGCATGACCCGCGGGTACAGCTCCTCGCGCTCGTCGGGGGTCTTCATCTTCGAGTCGTCGAGGCCGGCCAGCTCGCGACGCTCCCGCCTGCCGATGGCATCGTAGTCGAGCAGCACCGCCGCCGCGACGAGCGGTCCCGCGAGCGACCCGCGCCCCGCCTCGTCCGCACCGGCCACCCACCGGCAGCCGAGCGCGCGATCGAAGCGGATCAGGCGCGCCGTCCTAGAGCGGGCCGATCTTCTGCGGCGGCCAGTAGGTCCCGAAGGCCTGTCCGATGATCCAATCGCGCGGGACCGGCCCCCAGAATCTGCTGTCTTGGCTCGCGCCACGGTTGTCCCCCATCATGAAGTACTCGTCCGGCGGAATGGTGATCTCCTTCGGGAGATCGCATGCACCCCCGCCGCCGCAGGGCATGATGAAGTCCTCCTCGGGCTCCTCCCCGTTGACGACGGGATGACCGTTGTTGACGCTCAGGGTGTCCCCCGGCCCGGCGACGATCCGCTTGATGAAGTTGGTGTCCGACTTCTCCGGGGTCGGCTCCGGGCACGCCTCACCGGGCTCACGAGCTGCACCGCAGCGGTCGGTGTCCGCCCCCTTGGGTGGATGGAAGACGACGACGTCCCCGATCTCAGGGTCGGTGAAGTGGTAGAGGAAGCGGTTGACGAGCACCCGCTCGTTGACGTCGAGGGTCGGCTCCATCGACTCCGACGGGATCTGGTACGGCTTGATGATGAAGGCCTGAATCAGCAGCGCCAGGCCGACCGCCAGGGCGACGATCACGACAAGCTCGACGAGTGCGCCCGCTCCGCTTTTCGGCTTCGGAATCAGCCCGCTCCCCTGCCGGAAGCCCCCAAATCACCACCGGCTGAATCCTCCGCTGACGCGTCCGGTTCAGCCGGGTCGGTCGGCGGGCTGCGGTTCGCGTTCCTCGGCCTCCGCCTCCTCAGCCACCGTTCCCTCCGCCTCCGCGTCTTCAGCCTCCGCCTCTTCAGCCTCTCCCTCGGCCTCCTCGCCCTCCCCTTCCTCGGGCTCGACCGTCTCCGCCTCGTCGATCGGCACGCCCTCCGAGTCGACCGCCTCGGGCTCCTCCTCTGCGACCAGCAGCTCGTCCTCGATCCCCCAGCGTCGCTCCGCGACCCTGGCCCGCTTTCCGACCCGTCCGCGGAGGTAGTAGAGCTTCGCTCGGCGGACGTCGCCGCGGGCCACGACCTCGAGCTTCTCGATCTTCGGCGAGTGCACCGGGAACGTCCGCTCGACGCCGACGCCGAACGACTGCTTGCGGACCGTGAACGTCTCCCGGGCGCTGTTGCCCTGGCGCTTGATCACGACCCCCTCGAAGACCTGGGTGCGGCGTCTAGTTCCCTCGACCACCTGGAAATGCACCTTGACGCGATCGCCGGGCCGGAAGCCCGGAACCCTGGCGAGCTGGCGCCGCTCGATGCTTTCGATGATGCCGCTCATGGTGGCCTGCCGGTTGCGGGGGAGGGCAACACAGCACAAACGCGGGCACTTCGCCGGCCCGCGCCGAAGGGATACTAGCGGACGGCTTGCGGCATCCTCGGCGCCTGCGGGGTCGCCTCTCGCGGCGCCGTCATCCCCGCGCTCGCTCGCGGCTTCTCTCGAGCCGCCACTCGCGGACCCGGTCGTGATCGCCGGACAGCAGCACCTCGGGCACCTCCCACCCCCGGTACGTCGGCGGGCGGGTGTAGTGCGGGTACTCGGGCGCTCCGTCGAGGGCCTCGCTGAACGATTCCTCGACGGCGCTCTCGGCGTCGCCCAACGAGCCCGGCAGCTTGCGTACCACCGCGTCGGCGACGACCATCGCGGCCAGCTCCCCCCCGGATATCACGTAGCGCCCGATCGACACCGCGTCGGTCGCGAGATGCTCCCGCACCCGGTCGTCGACGCCCTCGTAGCGACCGCACAGGAGGGTCAGCTCGCGCTCGGCGGCGAGCTCGCGCGCGAGCTCCTCGTCGAAGGTCCGTCCCGACGGCGTCAGCAGCACGATCCGGCGCCCGCCCCGAAAGTCGCCATACACCTGTTCGAGCGCGGCGTCGACCACGTCGACGCGCAGGACCATTCCCGCGCCGCCACCGTATGGAGCGTCGTCGACCTGTCCCGCGCCAAGCGGCGTCGTGTCGCGGTAGTTGAGCGTTCGCAGCTCGAGCCCCTCGCGCTCGGCATTCTGCACATGACGCTGGATCCGGTACCACTCGAATGCCTCCGGGAACAGCGTGAAGATGTCGAGCTGTTTCACTCGAGGATTTCCACCAGCACGCGGCGCTCTTCCTTGGTCGCCGCCGCCCGGGCGACCGAGCGGAGCGCATTCGCGATCCGACCGCCGCGGCCGATCACGCGGCCGAGGTCGTCGGGCGCGACCGTCACCTCGAGCACGACGTCACCGTCCTCCTCGAGCTCCTCGACCTGGACCGCGCCCGGGTCCTCGACCAGCGCGCGGACGAGGAACTCGACCAGCTCCCTCACTTCGTACCGGTGGCTTCGATGCCCTTCGTGCGAAGCAGCTGCGCGGCGGTCTTCGACGGCCGCGCGCCGTGCTGCAGCCAGTGGCGCGCCCGCTCCTCGTCGATCACGATCGTCGACGGATCGGTCTGCGGGTTGTAGTGACCGATCGTCTCGATCGTGCGCCCATCGCGCGGAGAGCGCCGATCGGCGACGACGACCCGCCACTGCGGGTCCTTGCTCGAGCCCATTCTCCTGAGTCTGATTCGTACAGCCATGCGCGGCCCGTGAGGTTACAGGTGACTAGCGACCGCGCATCAGCTGCTCGGGATTTGGCATGCGACCCTCCGCGAGCTGCTTCATCAGCTTCTGCATCTGGCCGAACTGCTTGGTCAGCTGGTTGACGGCTTGCACCGTGGTCCCGGAGCCGCGCGCGATCCGCTTGCGGCGCGACCCCTTGATGAGCTCGGGCCGGGTGCGCTCCTGGGGAGTCATCGAGAGGATGATCGCCTCGAGCCGGTCCAGCTCGCGCTCGTCCATGTTCGCGCCCTTGAGCTGCTTCATCGCGCCTCCCATCCCCGGGATCATGCCGAGCACGTTGCTCAGCGGCCCCATGCGGCGCACCTGACGCATCTGCTGCAGGAAGTCCTCGAGCGTGAACTGCTGCTTGCGGATCTTGCGCTCCAGGTCGGCCGCCTCGTCGCGGTCCGACACTTCCTCGGCCTTCTCGATCAGCGACAGCACGTCGCCCATTCCGAGGATCCGACTCGCCATCCGCTCGGGCTGGAAGCGCTCCAGCTCCTCGATCTTCTCCCCCGTCGAGGCGTACATCACCGGCTTGCCGGTCACCGCCCTGACGGACAGCGCGGCGCCGCCGCGGGCGTCCCCGTCGAGCTTCGTCAGCACGACGCCGTCGAAGTCGGTGCGCTCGGCGAACTCGTCGGCGACGTTGACGGCGTCCTGGCCGGTCATCGAGTCGAGGACCAGCAGGACGTCGTGCGGCTTGATCCGCTTCTTGATCCGCGCCAGCTCGTCCATCAGCTCCTCGTCGACGTGGAGCCGCCCCGCCGTGTCGACGATCAGCACGTCGCGATCCTCGGCCCGGGCCCGGTTGAGCGCCCACTCGGCGATCTCGACTGGGTCCGAGTCCGTGCCCCGCTGGTAGACGGGGACGCCGGCGCGCTTCCCGACCGTGACGAGCTGCTCGACCGCGGCGGGGCGCTGTGTGTCGCAGGCGGCGAGTGCCGGTGCCCGCCCGTCCTTCGCCAGGTGCTTGGCGAGCTTCGCGCAGGCCGTCGTCTTCCCCGAGCCCTGCAGGCCCGCCATCAGGATCGTCGTGGTCCCGTTCGAGGCGAACGCGAGGTCGCGGCCGGCGCCGCCCATCAGCGCCGCCAGCTCCTCGTTGACGATCTTCACGACCTGCTGCCCCGGATCGAGGCTGTCGAGCACGCCGGCCCCGAGGCAGCGCTCCTTGACCTCCGCGGTGAACGACTTCACGACCTTGAAGTTGACGTCGGCCTCGAGCAGCGCGAGGCGGATCTCGCGCATGGCTCGATCCACATCGGCCTCGCTGAGCTTGCCGCGCGAGCGGACGTCGGAGAGCGTCGATTGGAGGCGGTCTGAAAGCTGATCGAACACGGTCGATCCAGCTTAGGGGGTTCTACTCGCCCAGCAGGGCGGACGCGAACTCCCGCGCGTCGAACGGTCGCAGGTCCTCGAGCGCCTCCCCCACGCCGATCAGCTTCACGGGGATCTCCAGCTCGCCGGCGATCGCGAGCGCAATTCCCCCCTTCGCGGTGCCGTCGAGCTTCGTCAGCACGACGCCGGTGACTCCCACGGCGTCGGAGAACGCCTGCGCCTGGCGGAGGCCATTCTGGCCCGTGGTGGAGTCGATCGTGATCAGTGTCTCCCCGGGCGCCCCGTCGAGCCGCTTCGCGATCACGCGACGCACCTTCGCCAGCTCCTCCATCAAGTTCCCGTGCGTGTGCAAGCGGCCGGCGGTGTCGACGATCACGACGTCGGCCTCCCGCGCCTCCGCCGCACCGATCGCGTCGAAGGCCACGGCGCCGGCGTCCCCGCCCGGCGCTCCCTTGACGACCTCGCAACCCGCCCGCTGGGCCCACACCTCCAGCTGGTCGATCGCCGCGGCGCGAAACGTGTCGGCCGCCGCGAGCACGACCGAGAGCCCGAGCTCGCGCTGCAGGTGCCAGGCGACCTTGCCGATCGTTGTCGTCTTGCCGCTGCCGTTGACGCCGACGACCATGACCACCGCGGGCCTCCGGGTAAGGTCGATCCGCCCGTCCCCGGGATCCGCGATCTCAGCCAGCAGCTCGATCAGCCGCTCGCGTGCGGCCTCCGGATCCGCGACGGCACCCGACTCGACCTGGGCCTCGAGCCGGCCGACTACGTCGGCTGTGGTCCGGGCGCCGACATCGGCGAGGATCAGCGTCTCCTCGAGCCGCTCCCACGTCTCCTCGTCGAGGGTGTCACCGAGGCTCGCCGACAGCTCGTCGGTGAGCGCCCTTCGGCTCTTCGAGAGGTTCTCGCGCAGGCGGCGGAAGACACCCCGGCGCTCCTCCTCGGGCGGCCCCTCCGGCGTGTCCACCGGGGCCTGGGCGCCCTCCGGGAGCGCGAACAGCTCCTGCCACGTGGTTGCCATGCGGGGCCGGGAGGGTACGCGGATAGTCGCTCAGGCTGCCTCGGCGGCCTCGGCCGGCTCGGCTGCCGCCTCATCGCCGTCGCGCGGCAGGCGGCGGGAGATCACCTTGGTGATCCCGCCCTCGCCCATGCTGACGCCATACAGGACGTCGGCGGCGTCCATCGTGCGCTTCTGGTGGGTGACGATGACGAACTGCGCCCGATCCGCGAAGCGGCGCACCAGTTGCAGGAAGCGGTCGATGTTGGCGTCGTCGAGCGCCGCCTCGACCTCGTCGAGGATGTAGAAGGGCGACGGGCGGGCTAGGAAGACCGCGAACAGGAACGCGAGCGCGACGAGCGACTTCTCGCCGCCCGAGAGCAGCGACAGCCGCCGCGTGGCCTTTCCCGACGGCGTGACCTCAATTTCCACGCCCTGCTGATCCTCTGGCTCGTCCGGGGGCTGCTCCTCTTCCTCTGATGGCTTCTCGACCTCGGCGCCTCCCAGGACCGGCTTCGGACCGGGGAGCTCGACGAGCCGTAGCCGGCCCCGGCCGCCGGGGAACATGTGCTCGGTCAGCTCCTCGAAGTTGCGGGCCGTGGCCTCGAAGGTCTGCTCGAAGTCGGCCTGGATCTTGCGGTCCGTCTCGCGGATCACCTTCTCGAGCTCGGCCAGCGCGGTCTCCAGGTCCTCCCGCTGGTGCTCGAGGTCGCCGACGCGCGTGCGGGCCTCCTCGTACTCGTGCTGCGCGAGCGGGTTGACCGGGCCCAGCTGCTCGCGGCGCCGCGCCAATCGCTCCAGCTTGCGCTCGATGTCCGCCCGCGCGCCTTCGCTCAGCGCCTCCGCCGCCGGCCCGATGTCGCGTGCCGAGCCGGTCGCCGATCCGCCGCACCTCGGCGAGGGCCTCGTCGCGCCGGTCCTCGAGGTGGGCCACCTTCACCTGCGCCTCCGTCACCGCCTCGGCGGCCGAACGAAGCTCGGCCTGGATCGCGTACTCGTCGCGCGAGCACGCGCGCAACTCCTCGGTCACATCGCCGGCGCCCTCGTCCTCCATCATCCGCCGCTCCAGCTCGGAGATGCGCTCGCCGACGGCGTCCCGCGTCGCGCCGACGGCTTCGACCGCGGCCCGCAGCCTCGGCAGCAACTCCTCCTCCAGTGCGACTCGCCGCTCCAGCGAGTCCTGGCGGCTCTTGCCGAGCAGGCTCTCGGCGCGCGACGAGGCGCGTGCCGCCCGCTCCGCCCCCTCGCGCACTCTGGCCAGCTCATCGCTCATCTCGCCCTCGCCTGCCCGGGCGCGCAGCAGGGCGGCGGTGGCGCCGCCGAGCGCGTCCTCGATCCGGTCCAGCTCGGCCTCCATCGGGTCGGCCTCCGAAGGCTCCTCGCCGGGCGCGGTCTCCGGCGCCAGGTCTCCGAGCGCGCGGCGGCGTCGCTCCAGCCCGTCCTCGAGCTCGCTCGCCCGGCCGGCCAGCGCCTCGGCGCGCACGCTTAGCCTCTCGTGCGTCCCGCGCAGCGAGGTGAGACGGCCCCACAGCGCCGTTCGCTCCCGGTCGCGCTCCGCGAACCGCTCCTCGATCTGTGTGCGACGCTTGCTCACCTCGGCGAGGCGGGCCTCCACCCCATCCCTTGCCTCTCGCGCCACCTCGGCCTCCCGCGTGGTGCCGACCAGCTCGGCCTCGTGCGCGCGCAGCTCGTCGGCCGCCAGGCTCCCGTGCAGCTCGAGGCCCTCACGCTCCAGGCGGGCATGGGTCTCGGCGGCCTGCGCCTGGCGCTTCAGCGGCCGCAGGTGGCTGCGCGCCTCGCGCTCGACGTCGAGAGCCCTATCGAGGTTGTCCCTCGTGCGCTCCAGCTTGAGATGCGCGCGGCGGCGGCGCTTGCGGTGCTTGCCGAGCCCCGCGGCCTCCTCGACCAGCAGGCGGCGCTCGCGGGGCTTGGAGTGGACGACCTCCTCGACCTTGCCCTGGCTGATCACCGAGTGCATCTCGCCGCCGAGGTTGGCATCCGAGAGGATCTCGAGAACGTCGGCCAGCCGGCAGCGCGCGCCGTTGAGCCGGTACTCGCCATCCCCGGCGCGATCGAGGCGCCGCTTGATCGACAGCTCCGAGAACGACGCCCCACCGTCCCCGTTGTCGATCACGACCTCGACCTCGGCAAAGCGGCGCCGGCTCTGGCCCTCGCCGCCGGCGAAGATCATGTCCTGCATCGTCTGACCGCGAACGGCGAGCGGGCTCTGCTCGCCGAGCGCCCACAGCACGGCGTCGGTGATGTTGGACTTCCCGCAGCCGTTCGGCCCCACGATCACGCTGACGCCCGGCGAGAACACGAGATGGGTGCGCTCGGGGAAGGACTTAAAGCCCTTCATCGTGATCGACTTCAGATGCATCGCGGAAGGATAGGCTCGCCGTACGGTCGGACGGACGCGTTAGCGGGATGATTGATTTGACGGCCGCGTGTGCCCGGGGGTCTAGCCCCGGAGTCGCTCGAGCGCCTCGGCGGCGGCCGCCTGCTCGGCGGCCTTCTTGCTGCGCCCGCTGCCCTGCCCGAGGACCTCGTCGCGCGACCGCCGCCGCGACCTCGAAGCGGCGATCGTGGGGCGGGCCCGTCTCGCGAACGACCTCGTAGCTTACGGTCGCGCCTCGGCGCGCCAGCTCCTCCTGCAGCGCGGACTTGAAGTCCAGCAGGGTCTCGCTGCGCGAGCTCGATCTGGGCCTCGAACGCGCGCACGGTCGCCGCCGAGGTGCGCTCGAATCCGTGCTCCAGATAGCAGGCGCCGATCACCGCCTCGACGACCGACGCCAGCGCCCGCTCGCTGCAGATCAGCTCCTCCGGGGAGATCCCGTCCTCGGCCTCGCGCGCGCGCCTCGCGCAGCGGCTCGGGGAGGCCGAGCGCGAGCGGCCACCTCGACGCACGCCCGTCCGCTGACCGAGCTGTCCGTGGACCTTGGTCAGCCGCCCGATGTCGCTGCGCGGAAAGCGCCGGTAGAGCTCCTCGGCGACCGCCAGGCCGAGCACGCTGTCGCCGAGGAACGCAAGCCGCCCGTAGGACTCGGCGCGGTGCTCGACCCACGAGGAATGGGTCAGCGCCTGGCGCCGCAGCTCCTCCGGCAGCTCGTCGACCAGCTCCGCCAGCTCCGCTACGTCGACCGGTCGGGTCGTCCGGGGCTCCCCGGCTTCGACTCCCCGGCCCAAACTGGCCGTCCCTCAGGCGCTCGGAACGCGCTCGAGCGACGAAGTCCACCGCCTGGCCGACGGTCTCGATCCGGGCCGCCTCCTCCTCGCTGACCCTGACCCCGTAGGTGTCCTCGAGCTCCATCACCAGCTCGTAGAGGTCGAGCGAGTCGGCGTCGAGGTCCTCGCGGAACCGCGTCTCGTCCTTGATCCGCTCCGGGTCGCACCTCGAGCTCGGTCGCCAGATGTGCTCGCGCACCTTCTGCATCACCTCGTCGCGGCTCATCGGACAGCATCTTCCTATCACGCTCGACGGCCGCCCGCACCGCCGCGCGGCTGGCGCCCGGAGCGCTCGAGCAGCTCGGCGGTGCGCGGTCGACCGCGCGCTCTCGCGCCGCTGCGCTCGGCGAGCCGGATCGCGTTCGCGATCCCCTCGGGCCCGAGCTCCCGTGGGCGACGACGGCCACGCCCCGCAGACCGAGCAGGATCGCGCCGCCCGTCGTGTCGGGGTCGAGCTCGCGGCGCAGGCCTTCGAGCGAGCGGCGCAGCAGCAACCCGCCGACCGCGGCGAAGAACCCCGACCGGGCGGCGCCGCGGACCGCGCCGCCGACCGCCCTCGCGGTGCCCTCCATCGTCTTCAGCGCGACGTTGCCGGTGAACCCGTCGGTGACGACCACGTCGGCCGCCGCCGTCGACCACGTCGCGGCCCTCGACGTTGCCCGCGAACTCGATCCCGTCCGCTTCGGCGAGCGCCTCGTGCGCCGCGACCACCTCCGCCGTGCCCTTGCCCGCGCTCCTCGCCGACCGACAGCAGCGCCGACGCGAGGGCGCTCGACCCCGAGCACGGCCTCGCTGAACGCCGAGCCCGAGGTAGGCGAACTGGACGAGGTGCTGGGCCCGCGCCTCGGCGTTCGCCCCCGCGTCGAGCAGCAGGACCTGGCGGTCGGGCGGCTCGGGCAGCGGCAGCTGCACGGCGATCGCGGGTCGGTGCACGCCGCTGCAGGCGCCGCATCGCGAACAGCGCGGCCGCCATCGCCGCGCCGGTCGAGCCGGCGCTGACCAGGGCGTGCGAGTGCCCCTCGGCGACGTCCTGGGCGGCGAGCACGACCGAGGCGCCGCGGCTTCTGAGCGCACGGCCGCGGACCGGCTCCTCCTCGTTCGAGATCGCCTCCTCGGCGCGGCACGAGCTCGACCCGCTCGATCCCGTCGAGCTCGCCCGAGCTCGGCCGGAGCGCCGAACACGCGCACCCGGATCCCGTCGGCCGCGGCCGGCTCGGCGCGCCGGCGACGATCACCTCGGGCCGCCGTCGGCGCCGCAGCGCGTCGAGCGCGACGACCACTCGGCGCCCGCAGCGGGCATCGGGCGATCGGTGCCGCGCTCACCGGTCCTCCGACGACTCCTGCGGCTCGGCGCGCTCGGGCGCCTCGGCGATCTCGTGCTCGATGACCTCGCGGCCGGCGTACGTCCCGCACACCGGGCAGACGCGATGCGGCAGGCGCGGGCTGTGGCATTGCGGGCACTCGTTCGAGCCGCGGCGCGCGCGGCCCTGTGCGGTGGCGCGGCGCTTATCGCGCCGCGTGCGCGAGGTCCTTCTCTTCGGGACGGCCATGAGGCGGCATGGTAGATGCTAGTCGCCGTAGACGCTGCGCCCGAGACCTCGGTCAGCGCGTCGAGCAACGCCGGGTCGTCGAGGACTCCGCCGCCGCGCGACCTGCTGGTAGCAGGCGCGCTCGGTCATCCAGCACGAGCACGAACGCCTTCGCCGCCGCGGCGGACCCGGCTCCTCGCCGTCCGCGACGAGCCGCCGCTCGGTGGCCGTCGACGAAGCGCCCCACCAGGCCACGCCAGAACTCGCCGACCTGCTCGTCGTAGGTCGACGCCTCGACCACCGCGCGCAGCAGGTCGGCGTGCTCGCGCGTAGGTCCGCAGGATGTCGGCGAGCGCCGCGCGCAGTCGCGCCGGCCGTCCGCGCCCGCTCCACCAGCGGTCGGCCTCCTCGTACAGGACGCTCGGCGACCGTCTCGGTGAGGCGCATCGAGCAGCTCGCGCTTGTCGCGGAAGTAGAGGTAGAAGGCGGTGCGCGGACGGCCCGCCCGCGGCGGCGATCCGCTCGACGCTGAGCTCGGCGTACGAGCCGCCGCCGGCGAGCAGCGCCTCGGTCGCCGCGAGCGAACGCCTGCTCGGCCTCGCGCCGCCGCTCGCTTGTCCCGGCTTCGCTTGGAGAGAACAGCCACGCGCCCATGCATCGTAGCTGTCAGACATGGTGTCTAGACAGAGTGTCGGCAGGGTGGTACGCGGTCCGCTCAGCGGACCCACCGACGACCACGAAGGAGACCATCGATGGCCGCCACCCTCCTCGACCTCACCCAGCAGGGCGACCCGCGGCACGCTCGGCACCGAAGAGCAGGCTCGACAAGATCAAGCTGCTCGACCCCGCAGCAGCTCTACGAGCTGTGGGAGCGCCAGCACTGGCTCTCGCAGGAGATCGACTTCTCGCCAGGACCAGGAGGACTGGGCGCAACCTCACCGACGAGGAGCGCGAGTGGGCCGTGTGGGGGATGTCCGCGTTCTTCGTCGGCGAGGAGCGGGTGACGACCCAGTTCTCGGGCCTCGTGATGGCCTACGAGGACGAGCAGGAGGAGGCGTTCCTGACCACCCAGCAGGTCGACGAGGCGCGCCACATGCAGTTCTTCGACCGCTTCTACCGCGAGGTGATCGGCCTCGAGCGACGCCGGACATCGAGGATCGGCTGGCGCGGGTGCGCGAGGACCTCAACGACGCCTTCGTCGAGCTGTTCGACGAGGCGCTCGTCGAGGCCGGGCCAGCGGCTGATCGCCGATCCGAGCGACCTCGAGGCGAAGGTCGACTTCATCACCACCTACCACATGGTGATCGAGGGAACGCTCGCCCTCACCGGCCAGTGGACTTCATCACCGACTACTGGGAGAAGACGGCAAGATGCCGGGCTTCGTCGAGGGCTTCAAGAACGTGGCGCGCGACGAGCACCGCCACGTCGCCTACGGCACCTGGTACCTGAAGCAGGCCTGCGGGGACGACGAGCGCGCTCGCCGATCGCGATGCGCGCCAAGCTCGCGGAGCTGCTGCCGATCGCAAGCGGCGTGCTGGTGCCGCCGGGCCAGGACCCGAACGAGGATGGGAGCTGCTCGGCTACACCTCGGCCGAGATCAACGAGTTCGCGTTCAACGCGCTGACCCGGCGCCTGAAGGCGATCGGCGTGCCGCTGAGCGCCGAGCCGGTCGCGGCGTAGCCCTGCGCCTACCCCGCGAAAGCGGACGCGAAGCGGAGCATTTCGCGGGCTACTTGAACTTGAGCTCGCGCAGCTTGGCCATCGGGCCGGGGGGCGCCTCGTCGGCATGCTCGTGCTCGGCCGGGTCGGCGTCGTTGAGCGACGCGCCGCACACCGGGCACAGCCCACGGCACTCGGGCCGGCACAGGAACTGCCCCGGCATCGCCAGCGCCAGCGCGTCGTGCGCCCACGCGCCGAGGTCGAGCTCGTCGCCCTCGATGTACGGGCTGCGCAGCCCCTCGTCCTCGAGCCCCCGGCTGGTCGACCTCGCGGGCATCGACCTCGACCAGCACCTCCGCGTCGTCGAGGCAGCGCATGCAGGGCCCGTCGAGCGTCGGCGCGCGAAGCGCATCCGCAGCGCGTAGCCGCTCGCCGTGCGCGAGATGTCGACGCGGGCGTCGACGGCGTCGCCCGCGATCGAGTACTCCTGGTCGCCGTAGCTGAGCGCGTCGGGGCGCACGGCCACGTCGAGCCGGCGCCCATCGCCGGGCGAGCGGACGAAACGCGCCAGATCGAGGATGTGGCCCGCTGCGCCATCTGAGGACTGGCCGGAGAATCGAGGGTCTTACGATGGGCGGCCATCACCCACACCGAGGTTAGCGTGAGCGCGCAATTCCACATGAATCCCGAGACCTACCTGGACGAGATCCGGGCGGACGTCCCGCGCTACGACGAGCTTCAGGAGCAGGCGATCGAGGCGATCCCGTTCGCCCCCCATCGCGTGCTGGAGCTCGGAGTCGGGACCGGCGAGACGACGCGCCGGCTGCTGGAGCAGCTATCCGGACGCCGAGCTGACGGGGCTCGACTCCCAGCCCGAGATGGTCTTCAAGGCGCGCGAGCTGGGGATCGAGGTCCGCCTGGCGCGGATGGAGGACCCGCTCCCCGACGGCCCGTGGGACCTGGTCTCTCGGTGCTCTCCGTGCACCACCTGGACGACGGACGGCAAGCGGGACCTGTTCCGCCGCGTGCGCGAGCAGTCCCGCGCCCTGGTCCTCGGCGACGTCGTGAGGTCGAGCCGCAGGTGACGCCGCTCGAGCCGGGCGTCGACTTCCCTGACGCGCCGGAGAAGGTCGCGAAGTGGTGCGGCGGCGAGATCGTGTGGGAGGCCGACGACCTGGCGGTGATCCGGGCCACATACGAGTGAGCCCGCCGTCGGCGGGCGGGCTCACGGCGGCCGCTCATCGAGCGGCACTCGCCTGTTGAGAGGAGCCTACAACCGAGGAGGAGCCGAGATGGACAAGCTGCTGTACGAGAAGCGCGACCGGATCGCCTACCTGACCATCAACCGGCCCGAGGCCAGGAACGCGATCGACCCCGACGTCCACCGGCTGATGATCGAGGCATGGGCGGACTTCCGCGACGACGACGACGTCGACGTGGCGATCCTCACCGGCGCCGGGCGACGCGTTCTGCGCCGGCGCCGACCTGAAGACCTACATCCCGCCGATCATTCGTCAACGCGACCCCCGCGGACCTACGCGAGATCGCCGAGCTGGGCCTCAACGGGTTCACCCGCGGCATGCACCGGATCCACAAGCCGATCATCGGCGCGGTCAATGGCTGGGCGCTGGCGGGCGGCCTCGAGACGGCGCTGGCGTGCGACATCCGGATCGCCTCGGACCGCGCGATGTTCGGCTCATTCGAGGCCCGGCGCGGCTTTCACCACGGCGACGGCGGCCTGGTGCGACTGGTCAACACGTGCGGCGTCGGCGTGGCGATGCAGATGCTGCTGACGGCGGAGCCGATCGACGCCCAGCGGGCGTTGCAGTGCAACATGGTCAACCGAGGTCGTGCCGCACGACCGCCTGATGGACGAGGCCGAGACCGTCGCCCGCCAGATCCTCCGCAACTCGCAGCGCGCCGTGCGCTCCGCGAAGCAGACGATCCTCGACGTGATCGGCCAGCCGCTCGACTTCCAGCTCCGCACCGAGGCCTGGAACGCGTACACCTGCGCCGACCCGGAGGAGACGCAGGCGCTGCTGGAGCGCTTCTACGAGAAGACGGACGCCGGTCGCGCCGGCACCCACGAGACGTCGCTGTGAGGCTCGGCTACTAGCCGACCTCGAGCGGTTCCTCTTCCTCCGCCTCTGAGCCGGCGAGCCGTGAGCGGCCGCGGCGGACGGCGGAGAGGAACTTCTCCAGGTTGACCTCGAGCGTGGAGAGGATCTCGTCGGCGTAGTCCTCGGCGCCGAGGCGGATCTGGCGCTCGGTCTCGCGAGCGTCCTCGATGATCTCCTCGGCCCCGCGCTCGGCCTGCTTGTAGACCTCCTCGTCGGAGATCAGGCGCGCCTGCTGCTCGCGCGCCTCCTTGATGATCCGCTCGGCCTCGCGCTTCGCCTCCGCGAGCATCTCCTGGCGCTCCTTGACGATCCAGCGCGCCTGCTTGATCTCCTCGGGGATCGTGGCCCGCATCTGATCGAGCAGGTCGTAGATCTCCTCGCGATCGACGCGAACCTGATCGGTCAGCGGTACGGGCCGCGCGTTGTGGATGAGGTCATCGAGCTTGTCGATTAGGACAAGGACGTCCATTAGCAGTCGCTAAAGCTTACGGACTGCGGCGAAACGGACAGCCGCAGTCGGTTCGTTCGCCGCCGCGCTGCAAGCTCCTGCCCAAGTGTCCCGACGTGTTCAGGTTCCGCGGGTGGCTCGATTTGGGGGTGATTGGGTCAGGCCCGATCCGCGTCGAAGGGCCGGGCCGCATCGCGGCGGCGCTGGCCGTCAGGTCGTACTCAGCGCTTGAGGCGCCCCGCGAGCGCCTCGGAGACGGGGCCCGGAACGAGGTCGGAGACGTCGCCCCCGAAGGTCGCCATCTCCTTGACCCCCGTCGAGGAGAGGAAGCTGTAGTTGGGCGAGGCGATGATGTAGACGCTCTCGAGCTCCGGGGCGAGCTTGCGGTTGAGCTGGTTCATCTCGAACTCGTACTCGAAGTCCGAGATCGCGCGCAGGCCCTTGACGATCGCGCGTCGCGCCCTGCTCGCGGGCGAACTCGACCAGCAGGTTCGAGAAGACCTCGACCTCCACGTTTTCGAGGCCGGCGGTCGCCTCCTTGATGAACTCACTGCCGCTCCTCGCCGGTGAACAGCGTCTTCTCCTTGCGCACCGGCTGGTTGACGACCCCGACGACCACCCGGTCGAAGACGTTCGCGGCGCGGGTGATGATGTCGAGGTGGCCGTTGGTGACCGGGTCGTAGCTGCCCGGGCAGACGGCTACGCGGAGACGCTCCGCGGCCATCAGCCGGCCCCCCCGTGGACACGGATCAGCGTGTCGCCGTAGCGGCGCTCGACCTCGAGCACGGCAGGTCTAGCGCGAGCGGTTGCGCGGACGTCGCTCTCGACGATCACGCGGCCTCCCTCAGCAAGTCGATCGGGGATGAGACGTGTCGAGCTCGGGCCCGAGCCGGTCGGCGAGTCTATACGGCGGATCGCAGAAGACGAGATCGAACCGGCTCCCCTCGCTGCCCAGGTAGCGAAGCGCGTCGGCGCGAACGACCTCGCAGCGACCGGACAGCGCGAGGGCGCTCGACGTTGCGGCGCGCCGTGGCGGGCTTCGTGTCGACGAGCACGGCGCTCGCCGCGCCCCGCGAGACGTGCCTCGATCGCCAGCGCGCCGGTGCCGCAGTAGAGGTCGAGCACGCGCGCCCCGCCGACGTCGCCCAGGATCGAGAACAGCGCCTCGCGAACCCGGTCGGCGGTCGGCCGGACGGTCGCACCCTTCGGCACGTCCGACGGCGACCGCCCAGCTCACCCGCTACCACTCGCATCGAGGTCAGCGTAGACTGGCCCGGTTCGGAAACGAGACGGGGAGCGGGTAAAAGTCGATACGCCGGGTCAGCCTCAGTTCCAGCCCGGATGGAGCAACAACGGAGGCGGGTTCAGCACTAGGCTCACATTCAGGGTGCCGTAGGCAGCGTGATGTCAAGGTTCTAAGCTGCGATCGGCTCGGCGCGCTCGTCGCCGAAGCGCAACCGAGCCGCGTCCATCAGCGGGCCGAGCTCGGGCGCGTCGAGCGAGCCGTGGCGGCGCAGCAGCGCGCGGACCTCCTCGCGGGCGCTCATCAGCATGCCGGCGTCCTCCGGGAGCATGGCGACGCGGAAGCGCGGCAGGCCGTGCTGGCGGGTGCCGAGGATCTCGCCCTCGCCGCGCAGCGAAAGGTCGACCTCGGCGAGCTTGAAGCCGTCGCGCTCGGACGAGATCGCCTCGAGGCGGATCGTCGCCGCCTCGGCCTCCGTGTCGGCGAACAGGATGCAGTGCGACTCGTGCTCCCCTCGTCCCACCCTGCCCCGGAGCTGGTGCAGCTGCGAGAGCCCGTAGCGGTCGGCCTCCTCGATCACCATCACCGAGGCGTTGGCGACGTCGATCCCGACCTCGATCACGCTCGTCGCAACCAGCACCTGCGTCTCGCCTGATGCGAACCCCGCCATCGCGCGCTGCTTGTCGCGACGCCTTCATCTGGCCATGCAGGACGTCGACCTCGAAGTCGCGGAACTCCCCCTTCGCGAGTCGCTCGCCCTCCTTGGTCGCGGCGCGGGCCTGAAGCTTGTCCGACTCCGCCACAAGCGGGCAGACGACGAACGCCTGGCGACCCTCGCGCAGCCGCTCGCGGATGAACTCGTAGGCGCCGGCGCGCTTCTCCTCCCCCACCACCCATGTCCTCACCGGCTCGCCGGCCGGCGGGCAGCTCGTGGAGCGCCGTCACGTCGAGATCGCCGTACGCGGTCAGCGACAGCGTCCGCGGAATCGGCGTCGCGGTCATGTGCAGGGTGTGCGGCGCGGCGTCGCCCGGCCCCTTGGCGTCGAGCGCGGCGCGCTGGCGGACCCCGAAGCGGTGCTGCTCGTCGACGACGGCTAGCGCCAGCCGCGCGAACTCGACCTCGGCCTCGATCAGCGCGTGGGTGCCGACGACCAGCTGGAGCTGGCCGGTGGCGAGGTGGCCGAGCGTGCTCGCGCCGCCGCGCTGCCGGCGTCGATCCG
The DNA here is from genome assembly GCA_963754225.1 of uncultured Thermoleophilia bacterium. Classification (GTDB taxonomy): domain Bacteria; phylum Actinomycetota; class Thermoleophilia; order Solirubrobacterales; family 70-9; genus DASPWW01. The sequence goes on along the minus strand of CAVWEV010000004.1, from coordinate 413,450 downwards.
GTCAGCAGAGCCGCCGACGGCAGCCCAGCCCCGGCGAGCAGCCGCTCCAGCGTCTGGAAGTGCTGCTCCGCGAGCGTCTCCGTCGGCGCCATCAACGCCGCCTGGTGGCCGCTCTCGACCGCGCGCAGCATCGCGTACAGCGCGCACGCCGTCTTGCCCGACCCAACCTCCCCCATCAGCAGCCGCTGCATCGGGCGCTCCGATCCCAGGTCGGCGTCGACCTCTTCGACCGCGCGGCGCTGATCGCCCGTGAGCTCGAACGGAAGCGAGGCGAGCCACCCGCGGGTCAGCTCGCCGGGCGGATCGAGCACCGGCGCGCGCCGTGCGGCGTCGTGCTGTCCGCGGCGCGAGGCGAGCGCGGCCTGGTGCAGGAACAGCTCCTCGAACGCGAGCCGCTCCCGCGCGGTCGACACCTCCTCGGCATCAGCGGGGAAGTGAACCGCAGCGAGCGCGTCCGCGGCGCTCGCGAGCCCGCGCCGCACCCGGAGGGGGGCCGGAAGCGCCTCGATCGCATCCCGCGCCAGGCCACGCGCCTGCCACTCCCAGTCGCGAATCTTCTGTGGACGCAGCCGGCCGGACGCCGGGTGGACCGGGACGATGCCCGTCGTGTGCAGCCCCGTCGGAGAATCGCCGTCGCCCTCCCCGCGGACGACCTCGTGCGCGTCCACCTTGAACCCGGCCTTGTCGAGCTTGCCGTGCACCAGGACCCGCGTCCCCTCGTCGAGCTGCTCGGCGAGCCACGGCTGGTTGAACCACACCGCCTTAGTCGGGCCCGACCCGTCGGCGACCGTCGCCTCGAGGATCGTCAGCCGCCGCCGGCGCGTCGGCCGCACTCGGACCGACCGCACCTCGACCAGCAGCGTCGCCTCCTGTCCCAGCCGCAGCTCCGCGATCTCGCTCAGCTGGGAGCGGTCGCGGTAGCCGTGCGGGACGTGCCACAGCAGGTCGCCGAGCGACTCGACGCCGATCTCCGACGCCGCCTCGGCGAGCCGCGGCCCGGCGCCGCGCAGCGTCGCGATCCCGGCGGCGAGCCGGCTTGGGCGCGGACGGCCGCGCAGCGGCACGCCGCAAGCTGGTCGCGGTCCTGCCCCTCCCCGGTCGCGAAAGCGCGCGGGGGCTCGGGGACGTCGACGCTCGGGGGCCGCGCGGCGGCAACCTGGGTCATCGTCCGTCTAGGCTACGCAGGCGATGGGTCGTATCGAGGACCGACTCGCCGAGCTCGACCTCGAGCTCCCGCGCACGTTCGCGGCGCCTCCCGGGGTCGAGTTCAAGTTCGACCTCGTGCGGGTGAGCGGCGACGTCGCCTACGTCTCCGGTCACGGGCCGCAGGACGGCGCGGACGTGCTGATGAGCGGCAAGGTCGGGAACGAGCTCAGCGTCGAGCAGGGCTACGAGGCGGCGCGACTCACCGGACTGTCGGTCTTCCGGTCGCTCAAGCAGGAGCTCGGGGAGCTGGACCGGGTCACGGGATGGGTGAAGGCGCTGGGGCTGGTCAACTGCGCGCCGGGCTTCAACAAGCCCCCCGCCGTGGTCAATGGGTTCACCGAGCTGGTGCTCGAGGTGTGGGGAGACACCGGGCGCCACGCGCGCTCGGCGATCGGCGCCGCGGAGCTTCCCTTCGACTGGCCGGTCGAGGTCGAAGCGGTCGTCGCGCTGGGCGAAGACTAGGACGGATCAGCGGAACCGCGGTGGCGGCGGAACATCTCCGCCACCCACTGGAAGCCGCGACGCTCGCGCACCGAGTCCTGGAAGCGACGGAACGGCTCGGGCTCCAGCTGCGGCGTCGGCGCCTCGGGTGGAAGCACGAGCGGGTAGAGCAGCGCCGCGCCTGTCAGGTCGGCGACGGTGAACCGATCCCCGACCAGGTACTCACCAGACCCCAACTCGGCTTCCAGCCGATCGAGCCCCTCGAGGACCTGGCGACGCGCGGTCTCGGCGCCGCTCTCGTTGGCCGCCCCGTAGCGGAGCCGGACGAAGGTCGAGGCGAAGCCCCCGGCGAGGCGCGGGGTCGTGGGCAGCGATCCAGGGACCTGCCGGACCGCGAACTCGGCGAACGCCTCCCGGTCCTTGATCGCCTCGTGCCACACGAACCGTCGCAGCTGCGGCCCCACATGCTCGTCGAAGAACTCCTCCAGCTCGAGCGCACGGGCCAGCCGGCCAGCGTCATCGGGATACAGCGCCGGCTCGGGGTGCCGCCGCTCCAGCGCCTCGATGATCCGGCTCGAGTCGCCGATCGGCTCGCCGTCGAGCTCGAGGATCGGCAGCGTCGCACGGGCACCTCGGGTCAACCACAGCGCGAACAGCGGGTGGGCGCCCGGGAGCGGCGTGCGCCGCCGGTGCGCCACGCGCTTGTAGTCGAGCGCCCAGCGCACCTTCTCGCTGAAGTGCGAGATCTTGATGTGCCAAAGGACCGGGGCGTTGCTCATGTCTCCACCATGATCTCGCGCAGCTCGAGCCACACCATGGTCGGGAACGGCAGCGAACGGTTGCCCGGGCCGATCGGGCGCACCCAGCGCCGCGTCGGGAACTTCAGCCCGCCCGACTCGACATGGTCGGCGCAGTGGTGGGCCGCGCGCGCCCACCCGCCGACCACCTGCGCGACGTAGTCGTGGCGGCGCAGCAGGCCGCGGGAGTCGAAGTAGAACGTCTGGCGGGGCGAGTGGGTGTCGAGGCCGGCCGGAAACGTGACCTCGAGGCGGCGCCACGTGTCGCCGTCCTCGCGCCACGGCTCCCCCTCGGCGACCTCGACCCCTTCGCGCGTCAGCAGGTACGGCGTGGCCATGTAGTTCCACATCGCGTAGCCGGCGAAGTAGGTCGAGTCGAGCGCGTCCCAGCGCAGGTTTCGGCGCAGGCCCGAGAGGCCCGAGAACGCCGCGCGCGGATCGGCGCGTGACTCGACCACTTCCCCCTCAGCGGTCTCGATCCGCACCACGCCGGCGTCGAAGACGGCGCGGCGCCCGTCGCGGGGAAACGGCTCGGCCGCGGAGCGTCGCTCATCGACATCGACCGTGAGCTCATAGTCGACGAAGTGGTTGCCCGGGACACGCGTGCGGAGAAGCAGGCCACCGGAGCGCAGGCGGGCGTGAATCCGCCGCGCGGCGCTCCATCGGTCGACGCCGCCGTGCGCCGTGAGCACCTCGTCCAGCAGCGTCACGGAATGTCCACTACTGGGCCGCGAGCAGCCACCACCAGTGCGGCTGGCCGCCCTGGTGAAGCTCCAGCTCGACCCCCTCCGGCACCTGGGCCGGGATGTCCGCGAGCGAGATCGGTGCGCCCTCGCCCTGCGATCACGGTGACGATCTCGCGCGTCGGCGCCCAGCGCCTCGATCGTCGCCGCCAGGGTCGAGCCGGCGCCACCCCAGGCCACGATCTCCTCGCCGACGAACCCGACCGCGTCGCCGCGCACGAAGCGACCCTCGCCGTCGTCGCGAGCGGCCGGGGCGATCGCCACCGGTGCGATCTCCCGCAGCGCCGCGTCGAGCCGCTCGGCGTTCTCGGCGGCGCCGCGCTCGCCGTCGAGCTCGACCAGCGCCACCAGCGCCCGCCTGCTGCGAGGTGCAGCTGCACGACCCGGACCGGCTTCTCGGACAGCTCGGCCGCCCGCTCGGCGGCCAGCACGACGTTGCGGCGAGTTCGGCAGCACCAGCACCTCCTCGGCGGGCACCTCGTGGATCCCCGCGAGCAGCTCGTAGGTGGACGGGTTCAGGGTCGGCCCGCCGTCGACGACGTGCGCGCCCGAGCTCCTCGAACAGCGCCTTGATCCCGTCGCCGGCGGCGACCGCGACGACGCCGGTGCGGCCCAGCCGCCGAGTGAGGCGCTCCTCGCGGGCGGCGATCTGCTCGCGCATGTCGGCGACGTCGAGCCGCTGCACGGTCCCGGCGTCCTCGAACAGCGCCACGGCCACCTCGGGCTCGTCGGTGTGGACGTGGACCTTCAGCGTCGCCTGGTCGCCGACCACCAGCACCGAGTCGCCGATCTCCTCGAGCTTCGGCACGCAGGTGCGCGGCTCGAGCCCGCTGCCGGTGACGATGAAGTTCGTGCAGTAGCGGAAGCGGCTGTCGGCGTGGTGGGGGCGCGTGGTCCGTGCCGGCTCGTGATGGGCGAGCTCCGGCAGCGTGTCTCCCTCGCCGCGCAGCCCGGCGACGACCCCGCCCAGGATCAGGACGATCCCGTACGCGCCGGCGTCGACGACCCCGGCCTTGCTGAGCACGTCGAGCTGCTCGGTGCGTGCGCTCGACCGCCTCCTCGCCGGCCCGGGTCGCCTTCTCGAGCACCGCGGCGAGCAGCTCGTCCTGCTCTGCGTCGGTCGCCTTGTAATCCAGGCGCGGGCGCTCCATGTGGGCGAGCTCCTGGGCGACGGCGTGCGCCATCTCGCGGATCACGGTCAGCATCGTGCCCTCGGCCGGGTCGCGCACCGAGTCGTACGCGGCGTCGGCGGCGCTCGCGAACGCCGCCGCGACGAGCACCGGGTCGACCAGCTCGCCGGGGCGGCTGACCAGCTCCTCGGCGGCGCCGCGGACGATCTGGCTCAGGATCACGCCGGAGTTGCCGCGCGCGCCCATCAGCGCGGCCCGCGCGACGGCCTGGACGATCTCGTCGCGGCCGATCTCGTCGACCTCGGGCCGTCGAGGCGGTCGAGCTCGTTCATCACGGCGCGCATGGTCAGCGCCATGTTGTCCCCGGTGTCGCCGTCGGCGACCGGGAACACGTTCAGGTCGTTGACCTCCTGTCGGCGGGCCTCGAGGTGCCGGTAGGCGGTGGCGACCACCCTGCGAAAGCGCTCGATGGAGGTGTCGGCGGCCATAGGCGGAAGGCGGATTATTCCGCCAACCTGCCCGCTACGCGGCCTTGGTGACCTTGTTCGCCTTCAGGCAGCGCGTGCACACGTACACGCGGCGCACGCGGCCGGCGTCGTCGATCCGGACCTTCTGGAGGTTCGGGTCGAAGCGCCGCCGGGTCGCGACCATCGAGTGGCTGCGCGAGTTCCCGAACGCCGGCCCCTTGCCGCAGCTGAAGCATACCTTGGCCATGGACCGGGGGATGGTAGCGGGCGTCTATTCGCAGCTACGCGAGTGAGTCGCGGACCAACGCCATCCGCATCACGGCGGTGGCCGCGTCCCGGCCCTGGTCGCGCTTGCTCGCCGCCGGCGCGGGCCAGCGCCTGGTCCATGTTCTCGCAGGTGATGACGCCGAAGGCGCACGGGACGCCAGTCGCGAGCGCGACGTCCTGGACCCCGCGCGCGGCCTCGGCGCAGACGTAGTCGTAGTGGCTCGTCTCGCCGCGGATCACCGCGCCGAGGCAGGCGACCCCGGCGAAGCGGCCGGACTCGGCGCACCACTTCGCGGCCAGCGGGAGCTCGAACGCGCCGGGAACCTCGTAGGTATCGACGGACGCCGCGCTGACCCCGGCGTCGTCGAACGCCTCCACGGCGCCGTTGATCAGCCGCTCGGCGAGCTCGCCGTAGAAGGTCGCGACGCAGAGCGCGAACTCCAGCCGGCTGAGCTTGTCGCGCTCCTGCGGCGAGAACGCCTCCGGCCCGGACTCACTCACGGGACCGAGCGTCCTCGCCCTCCTCGGCGGGCGGCACCGTCTCGCTCGCGCCCAGCGCCTCGCGCTCGATGTCCTTCTGGTGCTCGTCGTGGATCAGCTCCTCGTCGAGCGCCAGCCCCTGGTGATGGAGCGTGTGGCCGAGCAGCTCGCGCTTCTGGCGCAGGTACGCCTCGTTGTGCGGGTTGGGAATCGACTCGATCGGCACCTGCTCGGTGACCGACAGGCCGTAGCCCTCCATCCCGATGATCTTCTTCGGGTTGTTGGTCAGGATGCGGATGCTCGTCAGGCCGAGGTCGCCGAGGATCTGGGCGCCGATCCCGTAGTCGCGCAGGTCGGCCGGCAGCCCGAGCTTGAGGTTCGCCTCGACCGTGTCGAGGCCGTCTCTCCTGGAGCTTGTAGGCGCGAAGCTTGTTGAGCAGGCCGATCCCGCGCCCCTCCTGGGAGAGGTAGAGGAGCACGCCGAGCCCCTCGCGCTCGATCATCGCCAGCGCGGCCGCGAGCTGCTCGCCGCAGTCGCAGCGCAGGCTGTGGAAGACGTCGCCGGTGAGGCACTCGCTGTGGACGCGCACGAGCACGTCCTCCTTGCCGGCGACGTCGCCCTTGACCATCGCGAGTGGTGCTTGTCGTCGACCAGCGAGCGGTAGCCGACGCGCGCTGAACTCGCCGAACGCGGTCGGCAGTCGGGTCGCGACGACGCGCTCGACCAGCTTCTCGGTCCGGCGCCGGTAGGCGATCAGGTCGGCGACCGTGATCATCTTCAGCCCGTGGCGCTCGCAGTACGGGACCAGGTCGGGAACGCGGGCCATCGTCCCGTCCTCGTTCATGATCTCGCAGATCACCCCGGCCGGGATCAGGCCGGCGAGCCGCGCCAGATCGACGCTCGCCTCGGTGTGGCCGGTGCGCTCCAGGACCCCGCCCTGCTTCGCCTTCAGCGGGAAGATGTGGCCCGGCTGGCGCAGGTCGGCGGGCCTCGAGTGGGGATCGATCGCGACCTGGATCGTGCGCGCGCGGTCGTGGGCGGAGATCCCGGTCGTAACGCCCTCGGGCGGCCTCGATCGAGACCGTGAACGCGGTCTCGAGCGGCGCCTCGTTCTTGGCCGCCATCAGGTCGAGGCCGAGCTCGTCGCAGCGCTCAGGGGTCAGCGCCAGGCAGATCAGGCCCCGCGCCTCCTTGGCCATGAAGTTGATCGCCTCGGGCGTCGCGAACTGGGCCGGCGAGCACGAGGTCGCCCTCGTTCTCGCGGTCCTCGCCGTCGCACACGACGACCATCCGCCCGCGGCGCATCTCCTCGAGCGCCTCCTCGATCGTCGCGAACGGGGTCTGGGTCTTCTCGCTCACGTCGCCTCCTTCTCCCTAAAGCCTACGAGCCGCTCGACGTAGCGCGCGATGACGTCCAACTCGAGGTTCACCGGCGTCCCCTCGGTCGCGGCGCCGAGCGTCGTGCGCTCGAGCGTCTCGGGGATCAGCGAGACCTCGAAGCCCGCATCGGTCAGCGCCGAGACGGTGAGGCTGACTCCGTCGACCGTGACCGAGCCGCGCTCGACCACGTAGCGGCGGAGCTCCTCGGGAACCTCGATCACGAGCCGCCGCGCGAACCCGTCCTCGCTCACCGCCGCCACCTCGCCCGTGCCGTCGACGTGGCCCTGGACGATGTGCCCGCCGAGCCGATCCGCCGCGCGCAGCGGGAGCTCCAGATTTACCCGGTCGCCCGGCCCGAACGGGCCCAGCGAGGTGTGCTCAAGCGTCTGGTTCATCACGTCGGCCTCGAAGACCTCTCCGTTCACGGCGACCGCCGTGAGGCAGGCGCCGTTGACCGCGACCGAGTCTCCGGCCGAGAGCTCGACCGCGAGCGCGGAGCGGATCCGCAGCCTCGCCCCGCCGGCTCCGGCCTCGACCCCCTCGACGACGCCGATGTCGGCGATCAGCCCCGTGAACACCTCACCACTCCTTCATCCGAGCACGAACCAGCAGATCCTCCCCGACGCGCTCCCGATCTGCGGACAGGGCGGATCGGGCATCGGCCATTCGCTCGGCGTCCCGCGCCCTCGATCAGAGGCCGACCCCCGCCGAGGATGCGCGGGGCGAAGAACAGGCGTAGCTCGTCCACCTCGCCCGCCTCCAGGAAGGCGCCGGCGAGCGCCGGGCCGCCCTCGAGGAGCACGCTCGTGACGTCGCGCCGGCCGAGCTCCGCGAGCGCTGCGCCGACGCGGTCCGCCCGCGAGCCGCTGAGGACGATCACCTCGGACCCCCGCTTCCTGGAGCGCGCCGACCCGGTCGTCGGGCGCGCCGGCCGCGGCGACGACGAGCAGCGGGGCATCGGCAATCGACTCGACCAGCGCCGAGTCCAGCGGCAGGCGGGCGGTGGAATCGAAGATCACCCGCCTCGGCTGACGTCGCCGCGTCCGGTGTGCGGGCCGTCAGCAGCGGGTCGTCGGCGAGCGCGGTGCCGATGCCGACCGCGATCGCGTCGGCCTCCGCCCGCCAGCGGTGGACGAGGTCCCGGCTCGACTCGCCAGAGATCCATCGCGACTCGCCGCTCGCCGTCGCCACCCGGCCGTCGAGGGTGAGCGCCAACTTGAAGGTCACGAGCGGGCGCCCGGTGCGCGCGTGCTTGCGAAACGCCTGGTTGAGGAGCCGAGCCGCGGCCGCCTCGGCGCCCTCGGCGAAGGCCACCTCGATCCCCTCGTCGCGCAGGATCCCGGGGCCGCGACCGCTCGCCTTCTCGGACGGATCGTCGGAGCCGATCACGACCCGGGCGATGCCCGCGGCGACGATCGCGTCGGTGCAGGGCGGCTGGCGGCCCTGATGCGCGCAGGGCTCGAGCGTCACGTACATCGTCGCGCCGGCGGGATCGCCGCCGCGGCGACGGCAGTCCTCGAGCGCGGCGACCTCGGCGTGCACGCCCCCGAGCTCCGCGTGGAAGCCCTCGCCGATCGTCTCGCCGTCCCCGGCCACGACCGCGCCGACGAGGGGATTCGGGCTGACCTTGCCTCGGCCCGCACTCGGCGAGCTCCAGCGCACGGCGAAGATGCGCTCGATCCTGCTCTGTAGCGATAGCGGCCAGGCCGGCCGTCCTCACGATTGACTGGTCAGTCAACCAGGATTGTACGCCCCGCTTCGATGTCGTCAATCCGGCTTGGGCTACGGCAGCCTGCGCCCAAGGGCTCCGATGCGCGCGGGTACCATGGCCCCCCGTTCCACTGTCCTAAATCAATAGAACAGCGGGGCGCGTCGACCGATGAAGCTCATCATCCAGATCCCCTGCCTCAACGAGGAGGAGACGCTCCCGGGCACGCTCGCCGACCTGCCGCGCGCGTGGAGGGCTTCGACGAGGTCGAGTGGCTGGTGATCGACGACGGCTCCACCGACCGCACGGTCGAGGTGGCGCGCGACCACGGCGTCGACCACGTCGTGCGGCTGACCAACAACAAGGGCCTCGCGGCGGCGTTCCAGGCCGGGCTCGACGCCTGCCTGAAGCTCGGCGCCGACGTGATCGTCAACACCGACGCCGACAACCAGTACCGGGCGGCCGACATCGCGCAGGCTCGTCGCGCCGATCCTCGCCGGCGAGGCCGACATGGTCGTCGGCGACCGCGGCGTGCCGCGCATCGAGCACTTCTCGCGCTCGAAGAAGCGCGCTTCAGCGGCTCGGCAGCTGGGTCGTGCGGCGGGCCTCGGGCACGAACGTCCCCGACACGACCTCCGGCTTTCGCGCCTACAACCGCGAGGCCGCGCTGCAGCTCCAGGTCGTCGTCGAACTTCACCTACACGCTCGAGAGCCTGATCCAGGCGGGGAAGATGCTCGTCGCGGTCGACCAGGTCCCGATCGAGACCAACCCGACGGACCGCGAGTCGCGGCTGTTTCCGTCGACCTGGCACTACGTGCGCCGCAACGCGCTGGCGATCTTCCGCGTCTACGCCCTGTACGAGCCGCTGCGCGTGTTCACGGTCGCGGCCGTCGTGCTCGCGATCGCGGCGCTTGCCGCCTGGACGCCGTTCCTCGCCGACTGGATCCTCAACGGCGACTCGCAGCGGCCACATCCAGTCGCTGATCCTCGGCGCCGTGCTCTTCATCGCCGCGGTGCAGCTGTTCGCCCTCGGCGTGATCGGCGACCCCCTCGCCGGACAGCGGGTGATGACGCAGCGGGTGTTCGAGCGGGTCAGACGCGTCGAGCTCGCCTCGGGGTCGAGCCCTCGCACTACGAGCCTGGGACGCCCCAGCCGCAACGTGGACCCGTCTCCAACTCGGCCGAACCGGACGCGACAGCGGAGGATTCGGCCGGCGGAGGTGCCGGGGACGCGGCCGGCCCTGATGTCGCAACTCCGGCCGGCCGGTCGGAGTAGCCGCGCGGCGCGTGGACGCCGAGGCACCCGCCCGCCGGAGCGGCCGTGCGGACGCAGCGGGCGATGCCGCGAGGCGCTACGGGCGCACGGCCAGCTTGCTCTCGGTAGCGGTCGGCGCGACGGGGTTCATCATCTACCTGTACTTCGCGCTCGCCGCCCACGACCTCGACAAGGCCGACTACGGGAACATCGCGCACTGTGGCTGGTCGTCTTCGTCACGGTCTCGACGCTCTACCGGCCGGTCGAGCAGCTCCTGTCGCGCACGATCGCCGAGCGTCACGCACGCGCGGAATTCCGCGGCCGGCCGTTGAGGGTCGCGGCGACGATCCAGGCGATCGTCGCGGTAACGGTGACCGCGATCTGCCTCGCCCTCCGCGGCCCGATCGAGGACGAGCTGCTGTCGGGCAACTCGACGCTCTACTGGATCCTCGTCGTTTCGATCGCCGCCTACTCGGGCACGTTCTTCGCCCGCGGGTTCTTCGCCGGGCACCGCCGCTTCGGCCTCTACTCGGCGGTGCTGCTGTCGGACGCGTGCACGCGGATCCTGTTTCCTGCAGCGGTGGCCGTCGGGATCGCGAGCGGCACGACAGCGATCGCGCTCGGGATCGCCGCGGGGCCGCTGGTCAGCCTCACCCTCGTGCCGGCCGTGGTCGCGATCGCGTGGCGCGGGCGGCGGGGGATCGAGCCCGATCCCGAGCCTGAGCCCGAGCCTACCCGGCCGCGCACGGCGGGCACCGACGGGCCCGGAGTTCACGCTCGCCCACGGCGGTGGGTTCGCCGCGGCGGTGCTGCTGATCATGTTCAGCGAGCAGCTCTTCCTCAACTCGGGGCCGCTCGTCCTCCGCGTCACCGAGGGCGAGGTCGCGACGGCTTCATCTTCAACGTGCTGATGCTCGCGCGGGCGCCGATCTACCTTTTCCAGGCGGTGGCGACCAGCCTCCTCCCCCACCTCACCCGGCTGCGCTTCAGGCCCGACGTCGGGGGCGAGGAGGCCTTCCGCCTCTCGGTCCGGGTCACCGTCACGGCGGTCGTCGGCTTCGCCGCATTCGTCGGGGCGGTCGTGCTCGTCGCCGGACCGGAGCTGATGCAGATCGCCTTCAGCGACAAGTTCTCCTACGACCGGGCGGGGCTTGTGATCGTCACCGCCGGGATGGGCCTCTACCTGACGGCAGCAACGCTCAACCAGGCGGCGCTCGCGCAGGGACAGGTGCGGCGCGCGGCCGTGTGCTGGATCGCCTGCGCGAGTGGGCTTCGTGGGCTGGAACCTGCTCCCGGTGCTCGACGAGTTCCGCCGTGTCGAGGTCGGCTTCGCGCTCGCCGCAGCGATCCTGTGCGGCCTGCTCTACGCGCTGTACCGTCGCCCCCACCCGCGGCCCGAGGACGCCATGCGCCCCGATTCCTCGCAGGAGCTCGAGGCGCGGCTCGCGGCCGCCGACGAGGCCGGATAGGCAGAGCAGAGCTGAGCTGAGCTGAATGTCCGACGCCGAGCTGATCCTCGTCGCCGGCGCCCTGCTGGCGGCCGGAATCGCGGCCGCCAAGGTCGCCGACCGAGTCCGGGTCCCCGGCCTGCTGCTCTTCCTCGGGCTCGGAATGCTGGTCGGGTCCGAAGGCCTCGGCGGGGTCGAGTTCGACGACGCCGAGCTGACCCGGACGCTGGGAACGATCGGCCTCGTGCTGATCCTGTTCGAGGGCGGGCTGGCCGCGGGGTGGCGGGAGATCCGGCCGGTGCTCGGCACCGCGGTCTCGCTCGCCGTGGTCGGGACGGCCCTCACGGCCGCTGATCGCCGGCTTGGCCGCGTCGTGGCTGTTCGACCTCGGCACGCTCGAGGTCGCTGATCGTCGGCTCCGCGGTCGCCGCCACCGACAGCGCCGCGATCTTCGCGGTCCTGCGCGGGTCGCACGCTGCGGCGCCGGCTGGCGCGCTCGCTCGAGGGCGAGTCGGGCATGAACGACCCGGTCGCCGCTGCTGCTCGTGATCGGGTTCATCGACTGGATTCAGGACCCCGGCTACGGCGTCGCCGACATGGCGGTCAACCTCGTCGTCAAGCTCGGCCTCGGCGCCGCGCTCGGCGTGGCGGTCGGCTTCGGGGCGCGGTGGGCAATCCGCAACGTCGACCTCCCGACGCCGGGGCTCTACCCGGTGGCCTCGATGGCGACCGCCGGGCTCGTCCTACGGGCTCGCCGAGGTCGGCGCACGGCTCGGGGTTTCTCGCCGTCTACCTCACCGCGCCTGATCCTCGGGACGGGCTCGATCGCCGGCGAGGCGGACGGTGCTCGCCTTCCACCAGGGACTGAGCTGGGTCGCCCAGATCGCGCTCTTCTTCCTCCTCGGCCTGCTCGTCTTCCCGAGCCAGCTCGGCGACGTCGCCGGCGAGGGCATCCTGCTCGCGGCAGCGCTGATCCTCGTCGCGCGGCCGGTCGCGGCGCTCGCTCGCCAGCCTGCCCGCGCGGTTCTCGCTGCGCGAGCGGGTGATGCTGGGCTGGGCCGGGCTGCGCGGGGCGATTCCGATCTGGCTCGCGACGTTCCCGGTGATCGCCGGCGTCGAGGGCGCGGATCGAGCTCTTCAACATCGTCTTCTTCGTCGTCGTCACCTCGACCCTGGTCCAGGGGGCGAGCTTCGAGCCGCTGGCCAAGCGGCCTCGGGGTGACCACCGACCGAGCCGGCGCTGCCGCGCGCCGCTGGTCGAGTCGGGGAGGATCCGGGAGCTGGGCGGCGAGGTGATCGCGTACCGCGTCCGCGACGGGCGACGCCGTCGTCGGCCACATGGTCAGGGAGCTCGGCCTGCCGCGCGAGGCGCTCGTCAACGTGATCGTCGCGGCGAGCGGAGCGCGATCCCGCCGCGCGGCTCGACCGAGATCCAGGCCGGGGACGAGCTGCACGTCCTCGTCCGCCGCGAGGCGCACGAGGAGGTCGAGGGGCTGAGCGAGCGCTGGCGCGAGGGCCCGATCGGCGAGCCGCCCCCGCCGCTGCCGCCGTTGCGCGGCGTCCCCCAGGTCTTCACGGCCCGCCCGTGGGGCGACGCCGACGGCGATCCCGGCGCCCCGACGCGGTCGACGGGGTGCCCGTCGTCGGGACAGGTGCGCACGCGGCGCGACCGGCCCGGGGCGCTGCTGACGCTCGCCGACGGCCGCTACGCGGTCACCGGCGACGGGGTGGTCGCGATCGGCGGCCGCACCAGGTCGCCCGGTGGTGCGTGCGGTCGAGCCGATCGGCGCGAGGTGGAACCCGAGGAGCGCGCCTGGTGGCAGGAGGTGATCGGGGTCCTGAGCGGCCCGGCGGCGCGGTAGCTACTCCGCGCCTGCGGCCTCGACGATGCGGCGGTAGGCGGCGGCGGGATCGGCGTCGCCGAACACCGCCGACCCGGCGACGAACAGCGTCGCGCCGGCCTCGGCGACCGGGCCGACCGTGTCCGCGTCGATGCCGCCGTCGACCTCGATCACGGGCTGCGGCGACCAGCGCGCGCAGCCGCGCGACCTTGTCCGGCGAGGAGGCGATGAACGGCTGCCCGCCCCACCCGGGATTGACGGTCATGCAGAGGACGAGGTCGGCGACCTCGCCGAGCTCGGATGCGGCCTCGGCGGGCGTGCCGGGGTTGAGCGCGATACCGGCGAGGCAGCCGAGCTCGCGGATCGCGGACAGGGTGCGGTTGGCGTGCGGCGTCGCCTCGTCGTGGAAGGTGATGCAGTCGGCGCCGGCCCGGGCGAACTCCTCGATCTGGCGCCTCGGGACGCTCGATCATCAGGTGGACGTCGATCGCCCCGCCCGCCGCGTGGACCTGGTCGGCGATCGCCGCCGCGACCAGCGGGCCCGATCGTGATCGGCGGGACGAAGTGACCGTCCATCACGTCGACGTGGATGATCCGCGCGCCCGCCGCCATCACCTCGTCGACCTGCGCGCCGAGCCGCGAGAAGTCGGCCGACAGGATCGACGGCTCCACGCGCCGCGCGGCGAACAGCTCGCGCGTCCTGCCGGACCGCACGAAGAGCTTGCTCTTCGGCGCGCATTCATATCGGCCGCAGCATCGAGTGCTGGCATTGCTGGCACAGCATGTCCTCCGTCGTGCTCATGCGGCCGATCGTCTGGTGCTCGCCGCAGTTGGGGCACTGCGAGACCAGCTCGTAGCGGCGCAGGCAGTAGACGCAGCGGAAGCGGCCCGGGAGCTGCGTCGGGCGCAGCCACGGCTCGCCGCACCCGGGCACGCCGGGCGCCGCAGCTCCGCAGCGGCGGGGTCCTGGCTCACGCGCTCTCCCGCCGCAGGCGCGCGATGAAGAACCCGTCGGTGCGATCGCGGTCGGGGCGGGTCTGCAGGAATCGGGGATCGTGGCCGGATGCGAGCTCGGGCTGAAGGCGACCGAGGTCCTCGGCGCCGAGCCCGGTGTCGGACCCCTCGAGCGCGGCCGACACCTGGTCCTCGTTCTCGCGTCGGGAGATCGTGCAGGTCGAGTAGACGAGCGTCCCGCCGGGGCGCAGGGCCGCCCCGGCTCGCTCGAGGATCTCGGCCTGCAGCCCGGCGAGCCGCGCGATCCGCCGGGGCGACTTGCGCCACCGGGCGTCGGGCCGCGAGGCGAGCGTGCCGAGGTCCGAGCAGGGCGGGTCCACCAGGACCCGATCGTAGCCCCCGCCGAGGTCGTCGCGTGCAGCATCTGCCTCGACCACCCGGACGCAGCTCGCGCCGAGCCGCCCGCATAGCTCGCGCAGCTCCGCGCCCGCCGCCGGGTCCAGCTCGACCGCGACGATCTCGCCCTCGTCGCGCATCCGCGCCGCGATCTGCGTCGTCTTGATCCCCGGGCCCGCGCAGAGGTCGAGCACCCGCTCCCCCGGCTGCGGGTCGAGCGTCGCGACCACGGCGGCGGAGGCGCGCGACTGGGGCACGAGCTCCCCCGCGTCGATCGCGGCGGGCCCCGGCTCGCCGATCGGCCCGCTCAGCGACCACGGACTCCGGTGGCGCCGGCGGCGCGACCGGGCGCTCGATCGCCATCCCCGCGCCGGCCAGCTCGCTCACCAGCCCGGTCCGGCTCGGCACGCAGCGTGTTCACCCGCAGCGCCGTCTCGGCGGGCTCGTTGTCGGCCGCCATCAGCGCGCGGGCGTCGTCCGCTCCCAGCTCCGCCCACCACATCTCGGCCAGCCACCGCGGATGCGAGTGTGCGACCGCCGCGGCGGCGGGTGTCTCCGTGGTCGAGCCCGACCAGAAGGGCGTCGCGCTCGCGGACCGCTCGGCGCAGCACGGCGTTGACGAGGCCCGTGCCCCTCCCTCGCGCTCCACGCCCCCCACGGTCTGCACGCTTCGCGAGCTCGACCGCCTGGTCGACTGCCGCGTGGTCGGGCGTCCCGGCCGCGAACAGCAGCTCGTAGAGACCGAGCCGCAGCGCCGCGAGCAGCGGCGGGTCGAGCTCCTCGGCGGAGCGATCGGCGAGCACGCGCGATCAGGTGATCGAGCGTCCCGCGGCGCTGGACCGCCCCGTACGCCAGCCGCTGCGCGAGCGCCCTGTCGCGGGCGTCGAGCCGATGGCGCTCGCACCGCCGCCGGCAGCGCGCGGTCGGCCCACGCGCCGTCCTCGAAGGTGCGGCGCAGAACCTCGTACGCCGCGCGGCGGGCAGGGGCGACCCGGTCGGCGGTGCTCACCGGCGCTGCGCCCGGCGAGCTCGTGGCCGCGCAGGTAGTCCTCGGCCGGCATCGCTCGACCCCCAGGCGGCTGCACCACCCGCGAGCCGCAGCACCCCCTCCGCGCAGCCGAGCCGCAGCGCCGCCGTCGGCGGCGCGCAGCTCCCCCACCGCGAGCTCGCCCTCCTCGACACCGACCGCGCAGACGCCGAGTCGGCCTCCCCGCTCCAGCTCCAGGTAGGCGCCGAGCCTGGGGGTGCAGCGCGCGCACGGTCGCAGCCAGCTCCACGGCGGGTCGCGCGGGGTCGAGGCGGCGCTCGTCGGGCGCGATCTTCTCGGCGTAGGTCGCCAGCGAGTCGTCCTGCTCGCGGAACTCGAGCTCGCCCGCCGCGCGCAGGTCGAGCGCCCGAACGATCAGCTCGCCGCCGAGCTCGGCCAGCCGCGCCGAGAGCGAGCCCCAGTCCTCGCTGCGCGCCGATCGGCGTCCGCTCCTGGAGCGCGACCGGCCCCGAGTCGAGCCCGGCGGTGACCCGCATGATGCTGACGCCGGTCTCGCGATCGCCGGCCATGATCGCGCGCTCGATCGGCGCCGCGCCCCGCCAGCGCGGCAGCAGCGACGGGTGGACGTTGAGCATCAGGAGCTCGGAGAGCAGCGGCTCCTTGATCAGCTGGCCGAAGGCGCACACCACGACGACCTCGGGACTCGCCGCCGCGGATCCGCTCGCAGCGGATCGTCCGGCTCGTTGACGTCCGCGGCCTGGTGCAGCTCGATCCCGAGCTCGCGGGCGGCGTCGGCAGCCGGCGGCGAGCCGAGCCTGCGGCCCCGCCCGCGCGGCCGTCGGGCGGCGTGACGACGAGCGCCGGGCGATGCGGCGAGTCCGCCAGCCGGCGCAGCACCGGCGGCGGCGAACTCCGAGGTCCCGAGGAAGACCGTCCGGGTCACGCCTCGGCCGGTGCTGTCTCCGCCTCCTGCTCGTCCTCCTGCTCGTGCTCGGGGCTGAACGCTCGTTCCCTCGCGCAGCGCGCGCAGCGCGCCCTTGCGCTGCTCGCGCTCGGTGCGGTCGAGCATCAGCACGCCGTCGAGGTGGTCGATCTCGTGCTGGATCACGCGCGCCTCGAGCCCCGACGCCTCGATCAGCAGCAGCCTCACCCTCGACGTCCCGTCCGCGACACCCGCACGTGCAGCGGGCGCTCGACGTCGACGACGACCCCGGGCAGGCTGAGGCAGCCCTCCTCGGCGGTCGCGCATCTCCTCGGAGATCCACTCGATCTCCGGGTTGACGAGCGCGGTCGCCGGGGCGTCGGGCCCGGCCTGGAAGACCAGCAGCCGGCGCATGATCCCGAGCTGGGTCGCCGCGAGCCCGACGCCGATCGCGTCGCGCATGATCGCGACCATCCGCTCGACCTCGCCGCGCGAGCCGATCGTCGAACTCCGTCACCGGGCTCGCCGGGCTACTTCAGCACCGGGTCGCCGAACTCGCGCACCTGCGCCAGCGCCGCGCGCCGGCGCTCGCGCGCCTCGTGGCATCGAGCTCGAGGCTCGGCGCTCGTCGCCGGGCCCCTGGGGGTTGACGAGCTCCGCGTCTCGGGAGCTCCTCTTCGCGCACCTCGTCGCTCGTCAGGTCCAAGTCTAGGCATCAGATCATCGGCTGCCGCGCTACGGCTGAGCCGTCGCGCGATGGTCTACTGCGGGATCGACGTCGACGCTGAGCGCGACGCCCGCGCAGCGCCGCGGCCCGCGGCCAGCGCCTCGACCGCGTCGCCGACCGCGGCCACCGTCGCCGCCGCGGTCGCTCCGCCTTGAGCAGCAGCTGGCGGCGGTGGCGGCCGCGCAGCCGGAAGCGCGGCGCCGGCCCGAGCAGCTCGGTGCCCGCCGGAAGCGCATCGCGCCAGCAGCGCGTGCGATCGCCCCCGCGCGCCCGCTCGGCGTCGCCGGCGTCCGCCGGCCGTCAGCTCGACCCGCACCAGGTGCGAGAACGGCGGATAGCGCAGCGCCCGCCGCCGCTCCAGCTCGCCGGCCAGGAACCCGGTCGGCGTCGTGGCGCGCCGCCGCCTCGATCGCGGCGCGCGTCGGGCGCCAGCGTCTGGACCAGCACCCGGCCGCCCGCCTCGCCGCGGCCGCTGCGCCCGGCGAGCTGGGCGACGAGCGCGAAGGTGCGCTCCTCGGCGCGGAAGTCGGGGAAGCGCAGCGTCGCGTCGGCGTCGAGCACGACGCTCAGCGTGACGTCGGCGAAGTCGTGGCCCTTGGCGACCATCTGGGTGCCGACCAGGACGCCGGCGCCGGCGTCGCTGGAACCGGCGCAGGATCTCGAGGTGGCCGCCGCCGCCCGCGGCGCTGTCGGAGTCGAGCCGGAAGACGGGCAGCGGGCGCGAGCAGCTCGCGAGCAGCAGCTGCTCCAGCCGCTCGGTGCCCGGCGCCGTGACGCGCCAGCGTCACCGAGCCGCACTCCGGACACGACGTCGGGGATCGGCTCGACGTGGCCGCAGTGGTGGCACGCGAGCCGCCCGGCATCGCGGTGGACGACGAGCGAGACGTCGCACGCGGGGCAGCTCCAGGCGTGGCCGCACGAGCGGCAGCACAGGAACGGCGCCCAGCCGCGCCGGTTGAGCAGCACGATCGCCTTGCCGCCGTCGCGTCGCAGCTCGCCGAGCGCCTCCCGGGTGCGCGGGATGCAGCGGCCCGGCGCGCCGGCCGTCGCCCGCGCATGTCCAGCGACCTCGACCGGCGGCAGCTCGCAGGCCGTCGACCCGCCGCGGGCAGCTCGAGGCGCGGAAGCGCGAGCCAGCTCTCCGGCCGCGGCGTGGCGCTGCCGGCGACCAGCACCGCGCCCGCCTCGGCCGCGCGATGGCGGGCGACGTCGCGGGCGTCGTAGCGCGGATCGCCCTCCTGCTTGTAGGAGGCGTCGTGCTCCTCGTCGATCACGATCAGGCCGAGGTCGCGCGACCGGCGCGAAGACCGCCGAGCGCGGCCCGACGCAGACCCGCGCCTCGCCCGAGCGCAGCCGCCGCCACTCGTCGTAGCGCTCGCCCGCCGAGCAGCCGCGAGTGCAGCAGCGCGACCGCGTCGCCGAAGCGGTCGCGAAAGCGCGCCACCGCCTGCGGGCGTGAGCCCGATCTCGGGGACGAGCACGATCGCGCCGCGTCCCCGCTCCAGCGCCGCCGCCGCGGCCGCCAGGTAGACCTCGGTCTTGCCCGAGCCCGGTGACGCCGTGGAGCAGGAGCTCGCGCGCCGTCGGCGCGATCGTCCATCGCGGCGACGATCTCGGCCGACCGCGCGCTCTCTGCTCGGCGGTCAGCCGCGACCCGGCGGCGCGCGGCTCGCCGACGCTGCCCGACGGCGGCCGGCGCCGACCTCGCACCTCGTGCAGGCGCACGAGCCCGCGCGCCTCGAGGCGTCGCAGGGTCGAGCGATCCGCGCCCGCAGCCCGCGGCCAGCTCGGCCGCGCTGGCCCCGGAGCCTCCGCTGGCCCGCAGCACCTCCAGCACCGCCCGCTGGCGGCGGCCCGAGCCGCGCGCCGTCGCCGAGCGCCGCGCGGCCCTCGGCGGTCGGCCTCGGCCCGCGTCTGCTTGCGGCCGCGCACCCGCTGTCCCCCGACCCCGGTCCCGGGCGGCAGCACCAGCTCCAGCCCGCGCGCGGGAGTCGAGCAGTACTCGCGCGCCACCCAGAGCCCGAGCCGGACGAGCTCCGGCGGCGACCCCGGCCTCCAGCGCCTCGATCGGCTCGGCGAGCCGCTCCGGCGGCAGCTCGCTCGAGCTCGGCGACGTCGACCACGACCCCGAGCACGCGCCGGCGACCGAACGGGACCAGCAGCACGCTGCCGACGCCCACCCCGCCCATCTCGCTCGGGAAGGCGGTAGTCGAACGGGCCGCGCAGCGCGCGCGCCGTCGTCAGCGGCTCGACCTTGGCGATCGCCATCTGGCTCACGGTAGGCATGACCGCGGACGGGGGGTGGCGCGTACATTCGTCGAGCCTCTCGGCGGAATCGCACGCCGGCAACGCATATGCTTCCGGCCGTGGCGCTGAAGCTGAGCCCCGGCGAGCAGGTGATCTTCCAGGGCCACCCGTCGTGGCGCTCGATCCTCGGCTTCTACCTCAAGGGGATCGTGGGCGTGGCGCTGATCGCCGCTCCTCGCCGCGGTGGTCGACGAGGATCGTCGACGACGAGGTCAACGGGGTCGCGGTCGGCGTCATCCTGGTGATCGGGATCGCGCTGGCGATCGTCGTGGTCGGCTTCATCAAGCGGATCACGACCACCTACACGATCACCGACCGTCGCCTCAACATCAAGCGGGGGATCATCTCGCGCGAGATCCAGGAGACGCGGCTGGAGCGGGTCCAGAACGTCAACTACGACGCAGTCCGTCTACCAGCGCGTGATGCAGATCGGCGACGTCGACTTCGACACCGCCGCCGGCGACGACTACAACTTCATCTTCGCCGGCGTCGCCGAGCCCGAGGAGGTCGTCGAGCGAGGTCGACGAGGCGACCCGGATCGGCGCGCAGCACGCGGGGCTCGGGGACGACGAACCGACCCGCGAGCCGTCGGCGTAGCCGAGACGTAGGAGACCTCGGCCTTTTCGCCGAGGGCCCAGGCCCGCCGCCTCGCGGAGCGAGTCGACCCGGTCGGTGCGCTCCCAGGTGAAGTCGTGGTCCGTCGCGGCCGAAGTGGCCGTAGGCGGCGGTCTTCTGGAAGATCGGCCGGCGCAGGTCGAGGTCGCGGCCGGATCGCGCCCGGGCGCAGGTCGAACTCCTCGGAGACCAGCCGTGTCAGCTCCGAGTCGGTGAGCTTTCCGGTGCCGAAGGTCTCGACCATCAGCGACACCGGGTGGGCGACACCGATCGCGTACGCGACCTGGACCTCGCAGCGATCGGCGAGCCCGGCGGCGACCACGTTCTTGGCCACGTAGCGCGCCGCGTAGGCGCCCGAGCGGTCGACCTTTGAGGGATCCTTGCCGGAGAAGGCGCCGCCGCCGTGGCGGGCCGCGCCGCCGTAGGTGTCGACGATGATCTTGCGCCCGGTGAGGCCGGCGTCGCCCTGCGGGCCCGCCGATCTCGAACTTGCCGGTCGGGTTGACGAGGAAGCTCTCGAACAGCTCCTTGTCGGTGAACAGCTCCTTGTACTCCTCGTGCAGCACCGGCTCGACGACGTGCTCCCACAGGTCCGGCTTGATCAGCGTCTCGCCGTCGATGTCCGGCTTGTGCTGGGTCGAGATCAGAAGCTTCGCGATCTCGACCGGGCGGTCGTTCTCGTAGCGGACGGTGACCTGGGTCTTGCCGTCGGGGCGCAGGTAGGGGACCACGTCGGCCTTGCGCACCTCGGCCAGCCGCCGGGCGAGCGTGTGCGCGATCTGGATCGGCATCGGCATCAGCGCCTTGGTCTCCCGCGTCGCGTAGCCGAACATCATTCCCTGGTCGCCGGCGCCCGATCCGGTCGAGCTCGTCCTCGTCGTTGGGGTCGGTCCGCGCCTCGTACGCGACGTCGACGCCCTGGGCGATGTCGGGCGACTGCTCGTCGATCGCCGTGATCACCGCGCAGGTGTCGGCGTCGAAGCCGTACTTGGCGCGGTCGTAGCCGATGCCGTGCAGGGTCTCGCCGCACGAGCTTCGGGATGTCGACGTAGGTCTCGGTCGTGATCTCGCCGGCGACGATCACGAGGCCGGTGTTGACCAGCGCCTCGCAGGCGACCCGGCCGGTGGGGTCGTCCTGCAGCACGGCGTCCAGCACCCCGTCGGAGACCTGGTCGCAGATCTTGTCCGGGTGGCCCTCGGTGACCGACTCCGACGTGAACAGGTGCTCGTTGGATCCCAGTTCCGTGATTTCGGCCATGCCTAGCTCGACTCGACTCTCTCGGTCTCGGCGCTCAGTGGTGCGGGATGGTACCTGCCCCCGGCCCACTCACCCGCCAACACTCACCCGGATCGTGGTATCGATCTCGTCCTCGCCGCTGCGGACAGCAAGCCCCAGACCCTCGAGCTTGCGGAACTCCTCGGCGAACAGCGCGTACGCCGGATCCTCTCCCAGCCCCGCCTGCTCCGCGAGCCCCAGCAGACCGCCGAGGTTCAGGTACAGCAGCGCGGAGACGTCGTCGGGGAGGCCCTCGGTCGCGTCCTCGAAGCGGTCCGAGTCGTCGAGGCTTCCGTCCCCGCCCGCCACCCGCCGCACGCCCTCCGGATCGGTGCTGATCACGAGCCTGCCGTCGACGATCGCGTAGGTCAGCTCGACCGCCGGCGAGATCCTCAGGCTTCGCGCCTCTACCCCGTCGATCTCCTCCTGCTTGAAGACGGGCGCCTGGAGGCTGGTGCTCGGGTCGAGGGCCTTTGCGATCGGCACCTGCAGCTCCGCGAGCGCCCGCCGCGCGCGCTCCTCATCCACGTCGTCGACGATCAGGCTGACGAACGGGACGCCGGCGATCGCCGCGCCTCCCGCGCGGGTCGGCTCCACAGCGACGGCGGCCTGCGAGGTGAGCAGCGGAAGCACCTGCCGCTCGAGATTCACGCCCCCCGCCTTGCGAACCCGCTCGACCACGTCCTCGAAGCCGGCCGCGATCGCGGGCGCCTCCGCCGTCGCCTGCCCGAGCAGGTCGGCGATGCTCCGCTCGGGATCGCCCAGCGCCAGGTAGGCGAGCGCTCCCTCGCTCAGCTCCCCGGCCAGCGCGGGCTCGAAGGAGGGGAACGCCGCGAAGAACCCTGGCGCGTTCTCCGCCCGCTCGGGGTCGAGCGCGCTGTGGATCTCGAGCTCGAGCGCGTCGTCCTTGGCGACCACCGCGGCCCCGGCGCCCACGGTGGCCTCGGCGTTCACGAACGCCTCCAGCGAGCCGAGCGGGCTCCCGGGCGCGAGCAGCTCGTCGGCGCCGTCCTCGGACACGTACAGCTCGGCGAGTCGCAGCTCGGGCAGCGCGTCGAGCACCTCGTTCGCCGACTCGGAGTCCCCGAGCGGATGCCCGCCCGCCTCGGTATCGATCACCCGTCTGACCTGCGCCGCCGGGCCGGCGACCACGAACCCGCCGACGACGGCCACCGCTACGCCACCGCGGGCCAGCCTTACCTCCACGCCGTCGTGGCTCTCGGTCTCCGGATCGCGCCCCGCGATCCGCTCGACGAAGCGGCTCGCGCCGCGTTCGTCAGCCACCTCGAGCAGCACCGTGGTCCTCGGTTTCCCACCGCCGGCCGGCACCAGGGCCAGCGCCGCCTCGCCGCCCAGCCACGGCGCCACGTCGCGCTGATAGTCGAACGACGCACCGCGCGGCGTGGGAAGACGGTCGACCACCTGCTGGATCACGGTGGGGAATCCCTCGGCCAGCGCTTCCGCCTGCTCGTACTGCTCGGCGCTGCGCGCCGTGACCACGTGCACGTAGGCGGTCGAGTCACCGGGGACCAGCGTGATCGCCTCGTCGTCGGGAGCACACTCGCCGCCGCCGGGCCACCCGCAGGGCAGGTCCGGGACGGCGATCAGCGCGATCGCGGCGACGAGGGCCAGCACGACGAGCCCCCCGGCGATCCGGTAACGCGTCCGCAGCGTGAAGCCGGACCACGACCCGCGCGCTCCGGAGGTGGCACGCCGAACCGATCGGCGCGCCGCGTAGGAGGCGTCCTCGAGCACGTACCGCCCGCGCCGCACGCGGCGGCGGATCGCGTAGCGCAGATCTTCGAACGAGGGCACGGCGGCGGGTTATAGCCGGAATGCCTGGTGCACACGGCCGGGTGTACTAGCTGCGGGTCCGGGTGCGGCGACGGCCGGCGCGCGGCCCTCGGCGCTTGCGTGGGACGTAGTCGATGATCAACGGGACGCCATCGAAGCCGTACGCCGAGCGCAGGCGGTTCTCGAGGTGGTAGGCCCAGTCGCGCGCGATCAGCCGCCGGTCGTTGACCTGGACAGCGAACCGCGGCGGAGCGGTCTCGATCTGGGCGATGTAGTAGAGGCGCAGTCGCCGCCCACCCCGCTTCGCCGGCGGCGGGTTGGCCGCGACCACGTCGCCCATGAAGCGGTTCAACTCCGGCGTCGCGATCCGCTCGGTGCGCCGGTCGGCGAGCGCCACCGCGGAGCGCAGCAGATCCTGCACGCCCCGGCCGCTGAGCGCCGAGCAGGCGACGACCGGCGGGTGAAGCCGCGTGCGGCGCTCCAGCCGCGCCCGGGCGTCCTCGAGATCGGCGCCTCCCAGGTCCCACTTGTTGAGCGCGACCACCGTCGCGCACCCGGACCGCATCGCCAGCTCTGCGACCCGGAGGTCCTCCGAGGTCAACCCCTCGGTGGCGTCGCAGACGACGATCGCGACGTCCGCGCGCTCGGCCGCGCGCTCGGAGCGAAGCTGCGCGTAGTAGTCGACGGTCCCGGCGACCTTCGAGCGCCGTCGGAGGCCGGCGGTGTCGATCAGGACGAGGGGGCGACCGTCGATCTCGGCCGCGGTGTCGATCGAGTCCCGGGTGGTACCGGCCTGCTCGGAGACGATCACGCGCTCGGTGCCGAGGAACGCGTTGAGCAGCGAGGACTTGCCGACGTTGGGGCGCCCGATGATCGCGAGCCGGATCGACTCGGCCGCCTCGGGCGCGGCCTCGCTCCTCGCCGCCACCTCCGCGATCGCGTCGAGCAGATCGCCCGTGCCGTGGCCGTGCGCCGCGGACACCGGGTGGGGCTCCCCGAGCCCCAGCCGGTTGAACTCGGCCGCGAGGTGCTCGTCGGCCGGGCGATCGATCTTGTTCGCGACCGTAAGCACGGGCACGTCGGCGGCCCGCAACGGGGCCGCCAGCTCGGCGTCGCCGGCGCGCAACCCGGCGCGGGCGTCCACGACCAGGACCACCGCATCGGCATCGGCCATCGCCTCGCGCGCCTGGCGCTGCACCGCCACCGACAGCGAGTCCCCCGCGGCCATGTCCACGCCGCCGGTGTCGACGAGCTCGAAGCGCACGCCGTTCCACTCGCACTCGATCCCCTTGCGATCGCGGGTCACTCCCGGCTCCGGATGGACGACCGCCTCGCGACCCCCGGCCAGCCGGTTGACCAGGGTGCTCTTGCCCACGTTCGGGAACCCGACGACCGCGATCTGGGGCCCGGAATCATGTGTTCGCGCTCGGCCCAAGATCAAATTCCCCGCCCGCCCACGCCCTTGCAGAGCCTCGCGCTCACGCTAACCCTCGGTCGTGTGCCAGCGCCACGACGCGCTTCACGACCTCGTCGACCGACTGCCCGGTGGTGTCGAGCTCGACCGCGTCGGGAGCGCGGTGCAGCGGGCTGTGCTCCCGCCCCCGGTCGCGAACGTCGCGCTCACGCTGGGCCTCGACCACTTCGGCGATCGGCGCGCCGGTCTCGGCGGCGCGCCGGCGCGCCCGCTCGTCGTCGCTGGCGGTCAGAAACACCTTCAGGGGTGCGTCCGGGCTGACCACGGTGCCGATGTCCCGCCCCTCGGCGACGTAGCCGCCCGTGGCGATCAGCCCGCGTTGGCGCTCCACCATCGCCTCCCGCACCGCGGGATGGACGGATACCCGGGAGGCGGCCTCGCCCACCTCCGGTGTCCGGATCGCGTTCGTGACGTCCTCGCCATCGAGCTCTACCCGGCCGGCTCGCAGCACGATGTCCGCCTCGCGGCCGAGTACGCCGAGTGCCCGCTCGTCGTCGAGGTCGGCGCCGCGGCGAAGCGCCGCGAGCGCCACGCAGCGGTACATCGCCCCCGAGTCGAGATAGGTGAACCCGAGGGCGTCTGCGACGCCCCTGGCCACGGTTGACTTGCCGGCCCCGGCGGGACCGTCGATCGCAATCACCATCGCGCTCAGCGTAGCCCGCGCCGCGTCGCTTCCCACGGCGGCGGCGAGCGATTACAGTCCGCGCATGCAGAGTTGGGACCTCAGCGAGCTCCCCGTGGAGCCCCGCCAGCCGGAGGTCCTGATCTCGGCCGAGGAGGGACGCGCGATCGCGATCCAGCTCCCCGCCGGCGAGCAGCTCGACGAGCACCAGGTACACGAGCGAGCCTGGCTGGTCGTCGTAGACGGCCGCGTCGAGCTCGCCGATCCCGACGGCGAAACGGTGAGCGGCGGCCGCGGCCTGTTCGCCGAGTACGACCCCAACGAGCGCCGCGAGGTCCGCGCCACAGAGGACGCCCGCCTGCTGCTGATCCTCAGCCCATGGCCCGGCGAGGGCCACCCGAGCCAGCGCTGAGAGAGCCCCTCCGCGGACCGGGCGTCAGGCCGCCCACGAGAAGGTTCCCGAGAAGGCCGCCTTGCCCTCGTTCGAGATCTGAAGCCCGAACAGGTCGATCGTCGATGCGCCGGCCTTGGCGATGTTGAGCGTCGAGTTGGCCGGATGGAAGATGTCGGTCACCTTCGCGGGCTCGTTGCCCTCGACACCGAACGGGACCACGTCCTCGACGGTCACGTTCGCGGAGTCCCCGATCTTCACGTGATGGCTGCCGTTGTCGCTCGAGAACTCGATCGGAAGGCGCTCGACCCCGAGCTGCTCCCCGACCAGTCCGGCCAGTGCGGCCATCGGCCCGCCGGCGGCGCCGCTGAACACCGCGCCGAGAGCATCGGCCTGCTCCTCGCTCGCGGCGTCGTCGATCACGACTCCGAGGCGCCAGCCGCCATCCGACATCACCTTCGGCGTGTCGGCGACTGCGGCGACCGTCAACCCGCTGACGTCGGTCCCGTCGACGTCTCCGGAGTCAACGTGGAAGACGAGGATCACCTGACAGCGATCGTAGTCCGCGCCCAACGCAAGCGACGCCGTGCACGGACACACCACCTCACACGAGCAATTCTCGAAGTACTGACCGTCGAGCTGAAACGCCACGGCTACCTCCATTCCCAGCTTGCGCCGAAGATCCTACCGCCGGATCAGTGACGCGAGGTCCGACTCGAACCCGGGGTAGCTGACGGCGGCCGCCTCCATGCCGACCACCTCGACGCCGTCGCGCGAGGCGAGCCCGGCGATCGCGCCCGAGCATCGCCAGGCGGTGATCGCCGCGGGCGTCGAGGGCGCCGCCGCGCAGCCCGTCCGGTACCGTGCACCGCGAAGCCGTCGTCGCGCTCCTCGATCTCGGCACCCGACCCGCGCAGCCCCTCGACCACGGCGGCGATCCGGTCCGACTCCTTGTGGCGCAGCTCCTCGGCGCCCTCGACCACGGTCTCGCCGTCCGCAAAGCAGCCCAGGAGGGCGACGAGCGGGAGCTCGTCGATCGCCAGCGGCACCTCCGCCGCGCCGACCCGCGTCCCCTGGAGCGGGCCGTGGCGGGCGAGGACCGCGCCGCGGGGCTCGCCTCCGCTAGCGCGGTCCTCCTCGTTACCTCGATCGCGGCGCCCATGCGGCGCAGGACGCCGAGCAGGCCGATCCGGGTCGGGTTCAGTCCGACCGCCTCGACCCGCATGTGGCTACCCGCGCACCAGCAGCGCGGCGACGATCGGGAAGGCGGCCGACGAGAAGTCGCCGGGGACCTCGATCGGCCCCGGCTCGAGGCGATCGGCGCCGGCCGCACCGTCGATCCGCCGCCCCGCCGGCGACGCGAACAGCGACGGTCGATCTCCTCGGTGCCGACGTCGGCGCCCGCGGCGTGCAGCATGCGCTCGGTGTGGTCGCGGGTCGGCGCCGGCTCGACGACCGAGGTCTCGCCCTCGGCGAGCAGCCCCGCGAGCAGCACGCACGACTTGACCTGGGCGCTGGCGACCGGCAGCCGGTACTCGATCCCGCGCAGCGTCCGCGCCCGCGACGCGTAGCGGCGGCAGCCGGCCGTCGCGGCAGCTCACGCTCGCCCCCATCATCCGACAGCGGCTCGGCGACCCGGTCGACCGGGCGCCGGCGGATCGACTCGTCGCCGTCGAGCGTCCATGCGCCGCCGCCCTGGCCGGCGAGCCACCCGGGCAGCAGGCGAAGCAGGGTGCCGGCGTTCCCGACGTCGATCGCGACCTCGTCCGATCCGGCGAGCGCTCCCGGGGCCGGCCAGCCCGACTCCGCGGACGTCCAGCGTCGAGGCTCCGCCGCCGCGGCCTCGACCTCCGCCACCTCCGCGCCGAGCGCGCGGATGGCGGCCAGCGTCGCGCGCGTGTCGGCCGCGTCGAGGTAGCCCTCGACCCGGGTCGTCCCCTCCCCCATCGCGCCGATCAGCGCCGCGCGGTGGGAGATCGACTTGTCGGGCGGGGGCTCAGCTCGCCGCGAAGGGGGCCCGACGGCTCGAAGCGTCGCGCGGTGCTCACTCGTCGCTCGAGACGGTGGACACCGTGTAGCCGAGCCCGCGAACGGTCTCCGCGGCGCGCTCGGCCTCCCCGGCTGCCGGCGACCCACAGCGAGACGGCGCCGGTGCGCATGTCGGCGGCCGGGTACAGCGCCATGTCCTCGATGTTGACGCCGGCGCGCCCCAGCGCAAGCGCGATCTCGGCGACGGTCCCCGGCCGGTTCTCGACCGAGACGCGCAGCTCGTACCAGCTCACCGCCGACCAGCTCCGCCTTCGAGCAGGCGGCGGCGGTCCGCCAGCGCACCGCGCGTGCCACTCGGCGAGCCCTTCGGCGTCGCCCGATCGCAGCAGCTCGGCGGCGCCGCGCAGCCGCTCGACGACCGCGTCGATCTCGCCCGCCAGCGCCTCGCGGTTGCTGGCGAAGATGTCCGTCCCAGATCGCCGGGTTGGCCCCGGCGACCCGCGTCGTGTCGCGAAAGCTCGGCCCGACCTCGGGCAGTCGCTCGGAGTCCTCGCCGAGCGCGTCCGCCGCCTCGGCCGCGAGCACGTTGGCGATCACGTGCGGGAGGTGGCTGACGGTCGCCATCACCCGGTCGTGGGAGTCGGCGTCGATCGCCAGCGGCCGCGCGCCCAGCTCGGCGATCGCGCGGTGCAGGCGGTCGTACAGCAGTCCGCTCGAGCGCTGCGTCGGGACCAGGTACCAGCGCGCGCCCTCGAACAGGTCGGCGCGCGCGTGCTCGATCCCGG
Source organism: uncultured Thermoleophilia bacterium (assembly GCA_963754225.1). Taxonomy (GTDB): domain Bacteria; phylum Actinomycetota; class Thermoleophilia; order Solirubrobacterales; family 70-9; genus DASPWW01. The sequence goes on along the minus strand of CAVWEV010000004.1, from coordinate 385,045 downwards.
ACGTCTCTGCGCCCGCCAGCGGATGGCCGCCGATGAAGCGCTCTCGCTCCGCCGACTCCGGCAGCTCGGCGATCAAGCCGCGCTTGGTCGAGCCGACGTCGGTGACCACCGCGTCCGCGCCGCTCGCCTCGAGCGCCTCGGAGACGAGCGCCGGCAGGGCGCCGACCGGGGCGGCGCAGAAGACGACCTCGGCGCCCGCCACCGCCTCGCCGACCGATCCGCTCGCGACGTCGAGCGCCTCGCGCTCCACGCGCGCGGTCGAGCGCCGCGGGGTCGGGGTCGAAGCCCGCGACCTCGGCGCCGAGCCGCCGCCTCGCGGCGAGCCCGATCGAGCCGCCGATCAGCCCGACGCCGAGGACGGCGACCCTGATCATTGCCCGCCGCGTCCTCCGCTTCGCGTCCGGGGCGGCGGGGTCCGCTCGGGCTCGATTGTCTAGACGCGAGCGACGTCTTTCCCCGCGAGCTCGGCGACGCCGCGAACCCGATCCGCGTACTCGGCGAAGCGCTCGGTGGCGATCGCCTGGGGACCGTCGCAGATCGCCTCGTCGGGCTCGTTGTGGACCTCGACGATGATCCCGTCGGCGCCCGCGGCGGCGGCGGCCAGCGACATCGGCTGCACCCAGTCGCGCCGCCCTGCGGCGTGGCTCGGGTCGACGATCACCGGCAGGTGGCGTCAGCTCTCGCAGCACCGGGATCGCCAGCAGGTCGAGCGTGAACCGGTACGCGGTCTCGAAGCGTCCGGATCCCGCGCTCGCACAGCATCACGTTCGGGTTGCCCTCCTTGAGCACGTACTCGGCCGCCATCAGCAGCTCGTCGAGCGTCGCGGCGAGCCCGCGCTTCAGCAGCACGGGACGACCCGAGCGCCCGGCCTCAGCGAGCAGGGGGTAGTTCTGCATGTTGCGGGCGCCGATCTGGATCACGTCGGCGACCTCGAGCACGTCGTCGAGGTCGCGCACGTCCATCAGCTCGGTGACGATCGGCAGGCCGGTCTCCTCCTTCGCCTCCTGGAGCAGCGCCAGACCCTCGGAGCCGAGGCCCTGGAAGCTGTACGGCGAGGTGCGCGGCTTGTACGCGCCCCCGCGCAGCATCGCGGCGCCGTTCTCGGCCACGCAGCGCGCCACCTCGAGCGTCTGCCCGCGGCTCTCGACCGTGCACGGCCCGGCGATCAGCGCGAAGCTGTCGCCGCCGACGCGGCGCCCGTCGACATCGATCACGCGTGCGCTCGCCCTTGCGGAACTGCGCCGAGGCGAGCTTGTACGGCTTCAGGATCGGGACGAGATGGTCCACTCCCGGCGCCCCCTCGAGCCCCAGGCTCTGGACGCGGTCGCGGTCGCCGATCGCCCCGATCACGGTCAGCAGCTCGCCACGCGAGACGTGCGCGGAGCACCCGACCGACTCCACTCGCTCGACGACCGCGTCCACCTGCTCCGCGCGTCGCCCCTTCTTTCATCACGATCATCATTGGGATCTGCCTTCTTTCAGATTCGTTCGTCGAAGTCCTGTCTCTGGATCACCGGTACGGCTCTCGGCCTTCACGTAGGCCAGTCGGGTTTCGGCGTCCGGCGGGTCTCCTAGCTCGGTGGACGGCTCAGGCAGCCGCGGGCCGGACGCCTATGTAAATCGCCAGTACCAGTAGTAGCGCGCACGCCGAGCGAGGCCGCTTGCGGCCTGAGTTGAGGCAGTCGACGTGCCGGTGCGCTCCATTGGCGAGGCTTTGTAGCACGGATCGTGGCGCTAAGCAAACGTCGCAAGTTGCGTGATCGACCTGCGGTACGCGGATGGTGCCGGTCGTGAGGGGCAGATCCGAGGCCCGTCGGATTCGGCGGCGGGCGGTGTCGCGTGGGCTGGGTAGGGAGGCGGGGGAACGCCGCAAACGCGTCATTCGGTCCATCGAGATCGAATGACGCGTTGACGGTCCATATGACCGTTAACTCGACACTCGCGTTCCGCAGGACATCGAGATCCGCGTTTGCGGCGTTCCCCCCCTCCCCCTACCCAGCCGCCGTTCGGCGAGCTCTACAGGATGGCCCGAAGCGCCGCAATGAACCGCTCGTTCTCTGCCCTCGTGCCGTAGGTGACGCGGATGTGGCCGGGGCCGCCGACGCCCGCGCCCGGGCGCACGACCACGCCGGCGCGGCCGAGCGCCTCGACGACCTCGGCCTCGTCGCGGTCGTCGAGGGCGATCCAGGAGAAGTTGGCCTGCGTGTCCGGCGGTGCGTGAGGCCGAGCCCGCGCAGCTCTTCCTCCATCCAAAGCCGCTCGACTACGGTCCGCTCGACCCGGCTCGCGACCTCGTCCTGGTGCAGGATCGCCTCGGCCGCGGCGGCCTGGGCGACGGCGTTGACGCGGGAACGGCTGGCGGACCGCGTGCACAGCGCTGCGGAACTTGGCGGAGCCCAGCGCGTAGCCGACGCGCAGCCCGGCGAGCCCGTAGACCTTGCTGAACGTGCGCAGGACGACGACGTTGGGGAAGCGGCGCACCAGGTCGATCGTCACGTCGGGGTCGTCGTGGACCTGGAACTCGACGTAGGCCTCGTCCAGCACCACGGTGACGTGGTCGGGAACCCGCTCGACGAAGGCGCCGATCCCCGCCGCCGGGATGTGGGTGCCGGTGGGGTTGTTGGGGTTGCAGATCAGCAGCAGCTGCGTCGCGGCAGTGACCTCGGCGAGCATCGCGTCGAGGTCGTGGACGTACCCGTCGGCCAGCGGAACCCGGATCTCGCGCGCACCGGAAAGCGCGGCCAGATGCGGGTAGATCGAGAACGCGGGCCACGCGTACACGATCTCCGCCCCGGCTCGCACAGCGCCACCGCAGCGGCGAGCAGGATCTCGCACGATCCGTTGCCGACCGAGATCCCGGCGGGATCGAAGTCGAAGCGTTCGGCTATCCGCCGGCGCAGCACGCGCGCGTGCTGGTCCGGGTAGCGGTGGGCGCCCCCCGCCTCCTTCGCCACGACGTCGAGCACCGCCGGGTGCGGTGGCCAGGGGCACTCGTTCGACGCCAGCTTGACGACGTCGTCGGTCTCGTAGGCCTCGCGCGCCTCGGAGAGGTGCAGCCCAGCCTCGTAGTGGGGCATCCGCGCCAGCTTGTCGGCAAACGTCACGGCCATCGTCGTTCCATTGTGCCGGGCGGCTACTGCGCGGAGTGCAGGTCCGCGCGCAGCGCCTGCGCTGCGCCGAGATAGATGTGATCCGGCGTGTGGCCGTCGTCCGCGTAGTAGTGGACCAGGACCCGGATGACCCTCGCCATCGCCCCGGGGACGTCCAGCTCGCGATTGCAGAGCAGGGGCACCTCGCCGAGGCCCAGCTCGCGCGCGGCGACGGCCGGGAACTCGGCGTCCAGGTCGTCGGTGCACGTGAAGATGCAGCTCACCATCCGCTCGGGGTCGAGCTGGTTGCGCGCCATCAGCTCCTGCATCAGCTCGGTCGTTGAGGCGAGGATCGCGTCGCGCGCGTTTCGCTCTACCTGAACAGCGCCGCGGACGGCCCACAGGCGCGCACGGTCTCCCGGCGGAGGGCTCACGACGCAGAATCCTTCCAGAGCCGCTCGACCTCGGCCCGGTCGAGCTTCCGCGACCCGCCCTCGTGGAGCCTGCCGAGGCGCAACGGACCGAACCCCACGCGGACGAGCTCGACCACGTTGTTACCGAGGGCCTCCGCCATCCGGCGCACCTGGCGGTTTCGCCCCTCGCGAATCGTCACCTCGATCTCGCGCGGCCCCAGCCGGCGCACGCGGGCCGGCGCCGTCCGGCCGTCGTCCAGCTCGACGCCCTCGCGCAGGCGGCGCAGATCGGCCTCGCTCGCCGGCCTCCCCAGCCGCGCGCGGTACGTCCGGGGCACGCCGTAGCGCGGATGGGTGAGCCGGTTGGCGAGCTCGCCGTCGTTGGTCAGCAGGATCAACCCCGAGGTGCCGGCGTCGAGCCGGCCGACCGGATACAGCCGCGCGCCGGAGTCGACCAGCTCGACGACGGCCTTCCTGCGGCCGGGCTCCCGCGCCGTCGAGGTCACTCCGACCGGCTTGTTGACGGCCCACACCTCGCGCGGCTCCGGCATCACCGGCCGACCCTCCACGGCGACCTCGCTCGCCTCGTCGACGTCGCGGGCCGGGTCGGTCACCCGCTCGCCGCCCACGCTTACGCGCCCATCCGCGATCAGCCGCTCCGACGCGCGACGGGAGGCGACTCCGCAGTGGGCGAGGTACTTCGCGAGCCGCATCGTGATCGGACGACTGGGGCTAGCCCTCGGCGCGCTGCTCGCCCGCCCGCAGCAGCCGCTCGCGCAGCTCGGCCTCGACCTCCGGGGTGGGATCGAAGCGCGAGGGCTCGGGCAGCTCATCGAGGGAGCGCAACCCGAACAGCTTCTCGAACAGCGGCGTGGTCCGGTAGATCACGGCGCCGAAGCGCGACCGCCCCGCCTCCTCGATCAGCCCCCGCTCCGTCAGCGTCGCGACGGCCGACTCCGACGAGACGCCGCGGATGCGGGCGATCTCGGGTCGCGAGACGGGCTGCAGGTAGGCGACGATCGCGAGCGTCTCGGCCTGCGCCTGGGTGAGCGGCGGTGTGCGCGGCTTGGCGAGCAGCCGTCGTGCGGCGGTCTCGGCGGTCGGGTCGGTCGCGAGCGTGAACCCTCCTCCCACCTCCTTCAGCGCCAGACCCCGCTTCCCGTCGGCGAGCTCCTCGGAGAGCACGTCGATCGCGGACTGGATCTGCGCCTCGCTCGACTCGCACGCCTCCGCGAGCTCATGCACCGGGACGGGCGCCGGCGAGAGGAAGAGAAGCGCCTCGACGATCCTCGACAGCTCGACGGCGGTGGTCACCTCGACCTCACGATCTCGATCGGTCCCAGCGCCTCCGACTGCTCCCAGGTGGCTTCGCCGCGTCGGTGCAGCTCCAGCAGCGCGAACAGGGTCACCGCCTGGGTGAGGCGGTCCTCCCTGGCGAACACCTCGTCGAACGAGAAGCTGCGGCGCTTGCCGAGCAGCTCACGCAGGACGCGCAGCCGCCGCTCGAGCGACACGGTCGGGCGGATGTGGCTGGTGTCCGGGACCGGCGGGATCCGCAGCATCCCGCCGATCGCCTCGCCGAGCAGGTCGGGGTCGTAGGTGGCCTTCGCCGCGTCCAGCGACACCCGCCGCAGCGCCGCCGGGAGCGGCGCCGAGCGGTACAGGTGCGGGCGCTCGGCGGCGAACAGCGCCGTGAGGTGCTCCGCGGCGTCGCGGTAGCGCCGGTACTCGAGCATCCGCGCCAGCAGCTCCTCCGCCGCCTCCTCGGGGCCGAGCTCGATCTGCTCGTCCTCGACGCGGCAACAGCAGCCGCGACTTGAGCTCCAGCAGCGCCGCGATCAGGACGAGGAACTCGGTCGTCGCCTCGAGGTCGAGCTCGCCGGTCTCGCTCGAGGTGCTCGACGTAGGCGATCACGATCTCGCCGAGGTCGACCTCCATGAGGCTGATCTCCTCGCGCAGGACGAGCGCCAGCAGGAGGTCGAAGGGGCCCGAGAAGGTATCGAGGTCGAGCTGGAGCTCGGCGGTGCGCATCTCGCGTAAGGGTATGCGGGGGCGCGGTCGGCGCTCACGACGCGGGCGGTCCGACGCCCATCGCCTCGCGCACGTCGGCGAGCGTGTCGGAGGCGATCGCGCGGGCCTTCTCGGCGCCGGCCGCCAGCGCGCGCTCGAGCGCCGTCCTCGTCGGGGCGCAGCTCGCCCGTAGCGCTCGCGAACCGGCGCCAGGTACTCGACGACCTCCTCGGCGACCGCCGACTTGAAGTCGCCGTAGCCGGAGCCGTCGAACTCGCGCTCGACGTCCTCCGGCGACACGGCGCGGACGACGGACAGGATCTCGATCAGGTTCGCGATCCCCTCCTTGTCGGGACCGCGCCGGACCTCGGTCCCGGAGTCGGTGACCGCGCTGCGGATCTTCTTGCGCACGGCGTCGGGCTCGTCGAGCACGAGCACCGTTCCCTGCTCGGTGCCGCCGGTGGTCGCCATCTTCGAGTCGGGGCGCTGCAGGTCCATGATCCGCGCGCCGACCTCGGGGATGCGGTGCTCGGGCTCGACGAGGATCTCGCCGAAGCGCTCGTTGAAGCGCCGCGCGATCTCGCGCATCAGCTCGATGTGCTGGCGCTGGTCGTCGCCGACCGGGACCTCGTGCGCGCGGTAGGCGAGCACGTCGGCCGCCTGCAGCACGGGGTAGAAGAACAGCCCCGCGGAGACGAACGCGCCGGAGCGCTCCTCGAGCAGCTTGCGCTTCTCCTTCCACTGGTGCATGCGGTTGAGGTCGCCCCACGCCGTGACGGCGCGCGAGCAGCCAGGTGAGCTCGGTGTGCTCGTGGACGTCGGCCTGGCGAAACAGGATGCAGCGCTCGGGGTCGAGCCCGGCGGCGAGCAGGATCGCGGTCGTGTCGTAGACGCGCTCGCGCAGCTCGGCCGGGTTCGTAGTCGACCGTGATCGCGTGCAGGTCGACGATGCAGTAGATCGCCTCGCCGCGATCCTGCCCCTCGACGTACTGGCGGATCGCCCCGATGTAGTTGCCGAGGTGCTTGCGCCCGGTCGGCTGGATGCCGCTGAAGATCCGCATGTCAGGCAGTCTCGCCGGCAGGCGCCGCGCGACCGGCTCGCCGTCGCGTGACGCCGTCACCGGCTCGTCCCGCTGGCGCGCAGTGGCCGCACTCGCCCGCCGTCGCGGCGCGCGGGCGCCTCGCGCGCCTCGCGCCGCTCGCGGGTTGCGGAGCCCGATCCCCGGCGATCACGCCGCCGATGATCATCAGGCGCGCCGGCGAGCGCCATGCCGAGGTGGAAGCCCGCCTCGGACGCTGTCCGTGACCGCCGCCTCGATCGTGCGCGGCCTCGCCGTGGGCAGCTGGCCGGTGTCGGCGCGCGCCCGAACGGCTTCTGCTTCGCCTCGCTCCACCGCCTTCTCGCCTGCCGGCGCTCAGCTGCGCGCCCGCGACGCTGGTCGTCGACGCTCGTGGCGAAGCTGCCCGCGATCACGGCGCCGAGCACCGCGATCGCGAGCAGCCCGGCGACCCGCGAGACGCCGTTGTTGATCCCCGAGGCGATCCCGACGTGCCGCTCCTCGACCGAGTTGAGCGCGGTCGCCGTCAGCGGCGCCACCGTCGCCGAGAGCCCGAGACCGAAGACGAGCACCCCGGGCAGCACGTCGGTCACGTAGCTCGGCGTCCGCGTCGACCCGCATCAGCAGCAGCAGCCCGAGGCCGCCGACGATCGGGCCGACGCACATCGGCACCCGCGGCCCGGTGCCGGTCGCGATCCTCCCGAAGCGCGGCGAGAGGACGAACAGCAGCAGCGAGATCGGGGTCGTCGCGAGGCCGGCCTCGAGCGGCGAGTAGCCGACGTCTGCTGGAGGAACAGGGTGACGAAGAAGAACGCCCCGATCAGCCCCGCGTAGACGATCAGCGTCTCGAGGTTGGTGACCGAGAAGTTGCGGATCCGGAACAGGCCGAGGTCGAGCATCGGGTGCGCGGCGCGCGACTCCCAGACGAGGAAGGCGCGAACAGCAGCGATGCCGGCGATCAGCGGCACGAAGACCATCGGGTCGCCCCAGCCGTGCGTCGGCTGCTGGATCAGCGCGAAGACCGGGCCCGCCGAGGCCGGCGCCGACAGCACGATGCCCGACCCAGTCGATCGCGCGGTCCGCCTCCGGGTCCGGCTCTCCTCGACCGCATGCGCAGCGTGAGCGACGACCGTGACGACGATCAGCGGCATGTTGACCCAGAAGATCGCCCGCCACGACAGCGCCTCGACCAGCGCCCCGCCGCCGGCCGGGCCGAGCACGGTCGCGATCCCGGTCCAGGCGGTCCATGTGCCGACCGCCTTGCCGCGCGCCGCGCCCTCGAAGGTCGCGGCGAGGATCGCCAGCGAGCCGGGACCAGCAGCGCGCCGGCGAGGCCCTGCAGCGGCGCGCGCGGCGATCAGCACCTCGGGTCGGCGCGATCGCGCACAGCACCGAGGTGATCGCCGAAGCCGACCAGCCCGATCACGAAGATCCGCCGGCGGCCGAACTGGTCGCCGAGCGAGCCGCCGACGAGCAGCAGCGAGACCAGCGCCAGCAGGTAGGCCTCGACCACCCACTGCTGGTCGGCGAGCCCGGTGTCGAGGTCGTCGCTGATCGCCGGCAGCGCGACGTTGACGACCGTCGCGTCGAGGAAGACGATCGTCGAGCCGAGGATCGTCGCGACCAGGGTCAGCACTGCCGCGGCGAGAGTCGGTCACGCGTCGCGAGTATGGCGAACGGCCGCCCTACGGCTCCGGCGGCTCGCGGAGCTGGTGGGCGGGGGTGAAGAAGTTGCGGTACGCGAGCGTGATCGCGATCAGGCCGGCGAGCGCGACGCTGCCGAGCAGCGTGTAGAGCAGGATCAGCTGCAGGCGCACGGCGTCGTCGGGGTCGGCGCCGGCGAGCAGCATCCCGACCATCGTCCCGGGGAAGAAGATCAGGCCCGTCGTCTTGGTCGAGTCGATCAGCGTGATCATCCCCGAGCGCAGGCTGCGGCGGACGATCGGCGCGCGCCGCCTCGGTCGAGGTCGCGCCGAGCGCCAGCGTCGCCTCGATCTCGCGCGCGCGCGAGTCGTGCACCTCGTCGCCGAGCCGGTTGAGCGCCACCGCCGACGGCGGTCATCGAGTTGCCGACCACCATCCCGCCGACCGGGACGAGGAAGCGCGGCTCGGGCTCGAAGACGCCGAGCGCGACGACCAGGCCGAGCGTCGCCGGCCGCGGCCACGCCGAGCGCGACCAGCAGCGGCCAGAACGCGTCCGGCACCTGGCGCGCGCGGTGCGCGCGCGGTCAGCGCGCCGAAGACGACCATGACGGCGATCAGCGCGACCACGAAGCACGATCCTGTCCTCGTCGAAGATGATCTGGATCACGAAGCCGATCGCGGTCAGCTGGATGAACGAGCGCACGACCGCGATCCCGATGTCCTGCTCGAGCTCGGCGCGCCGCCAGAACGAGACGGCGATCGCGATCGCGACCAGCGCCAGCGCCGCGGCGACCTGCCCGAGGCTGACGTCGATGCCGACGGTCACGCCGGAAGCAGCTCGCGCGCCGGCCCCTGCTGCGACCGCGCGCCCGCGATCGAGCCGCACGCACCCAGTCCGACATCCGCCGCGCCTGCGTCGAGGTCGTGGGTGACGAGTACGACCGAGATGTCCGACCCGCTCGCGAAGGTCGACGCAGCGTCGCCTCGACCGCGCCGCGGGCCGCCTCGTCGAGCGCCGAGGTCGGCTCGTCGAGCAGCAGGACGTCGCGGCTCGAGCGCGAGCGCCCGGGCGAGCATCGCGCGCTGCTGCTCGCCGACCGACAGCTTCGACGCGTCGCGGTCCGGCGTAGGAGGCGTCGAGGCCGGCGAGGTCGAGCAGCCGCCCGACGTCGGGCTCGCGGTCCCGCGAGGCCGGCCGCGAAGCGGATGTTGTCGGCGACCGTGCCCGTCGAGCAGCGCCGGGAGCTGCGGGCACCAGGCACACCTCGCGGCGCAGCTCGAGCAGGTCGCGGCTCGCGCACGTCGCGCGCCGCGGTAGGTCACCGTGCCGCTGATCCGGGTCCGCGAGCCGGTTGAGCAGCCGCAGCAGGCTCGACTTCCCGCACCCCGACGGCCCCGCGACGCACGACGCCCCCTCCGGCAGCCGAGGCGCTCAGGTCGCGCAGCACCTCGCGGCGGTCCCGCGAGATCGTCACGTGGTCGAGCTCGAACAGCACGGGTCCATTATCGGCCCGTTGCGGCGACGAGTGACGACTTTGGTAGCCCATGGGCTACCAAAACGAGCAGTCGCGTCGATCAGGGGCGGTGCCGCCCGCCGGAGTTCGAGCGACCCCGATAATCGAGGCATGGCGTCCGCGCCCATGCCGACCGACCTTCGCCCGATGCTCGCCATCGAGCGCACGCGCCCGCCCGGCGACGAGGGCTGGGGGTTCGAGATCAAGTGGGACGGCGTGCGGGCGCTCGCCCACTCCGACGGCGACGGCGGGCTGCGGATCGAGAGCCGCCGCGGCGAGGACATCACCGCCCGCTACCCGGAGCTGGCCGGCGCTCGGCGACGCGCTCGACGGGCACCAGGCGGTCCTCGACGGCGAGATCGTCGCCTTCGACGAGGACGGACCGCCCGAGCTTCCAGCGCCTGCAGCTCCGCATGGGCCTGACCTCCGAGCTCACGATCCAGCGCCGCGTCCGGCAGACGCCCGGTCACCTACGTGGCCTTCGACCTCCTGTACCTCGACGGTCGGTCCGACCGTCGAGCTTCCCTACCTGGAGCGCCGCGCGCTTGCTCGAGCAGCTCGCGCTCGACGGCCCGCAGCTGGCAGACGCCTGCGCACCACGTCGGCGAGGGCGAGGCGCTGCTCGAGGCGGCGCGGGCCCGCGACCTCGAGGGCGTGGTCGCCAAGCGGCTCGACAGCCCCTACCGCCCGGGGAAGCGTTCGGGAGAGTGGATCAAGGTGCGCAACTGGCGCCGGCAGGAGTTCGTGATCGGCGGCTGCATGCCCGGCGAGGGCGGGCGCAGCGGGCGCGTCGGCTCGCTGCTGGTCGGCTACTACGACTCGACGCCAGGCGAGGCGCAGAGCCTCGAGCGCCCGCCTCTGCTGATCTACTCGGGCGGCGTCGGAAGCGGGTTCACGAACGACGAGATCGAGCGCCTGACCCGGATGCTCACCGCGCGCAGCCGCGAGGCGACGCCGTTCGACATCGGCGCCCCGAAGCGGCCCGGCGCCCGGTTCTGCGAGCCCGAGCTCGTGTGCGAGGTCCAGTTCAGCGAGTGGACCCACGAGGGCACCCTGCGCCAGCCGTCCTACAAGGGACTCCGAGACGACAAGGACCCGCGGGAAGTGATCAGGGAGCAGTAAGGTCGCCCCGTGGAGGAGCAGAACCGCGCCCTGATCCGGACGCTCTACGACTCACTCGATCGGCACGACGGCGAGGGGATGGCGGCGTGCTACGCCCCGACGGCGCAGTTTCGAGATCCCGCCTTCGGTGAGTTGAGCGGCGCCGAGGCAGGCGACATGTGGCGGATGCTGACCGAGCGCGCCGAGGACCTCTCGGTCGAGCTTGCCGACCACGACGCGGACGACGAGACCGGCACAGCTCACTGGATCGCCCACTACACGTTCACCGACACCGGGCGCCCGGTCGTCAACGACGTGCGCGCGCGCTTCCGCTTCGCCGCCGGGCTGATCGTCGAGCACGTGGACGAGTTCAGCTTCTTCGCCTGGTCGCGCCAGGCGCTGGGCCCGCTGGGCCTCGCGCTCGGCTGGACGCCCCTGCTTCCGATCCTCGTCAGGCGCCGCACGCGCGGCCGCCTCGATGCCTTCCGCGCGGAACGCGCGCGCGGCCGGTGAGCCGAGCCGGGGCCGCTACGTCTCGAAGCTCGTCCCGGCCCGCTCCGCGAGCTCGCGCGCGCGGATCAGTCTCGGGTCGTCCGGAGCCCCGCCGAGGTTGAGCTCGATGAGCCGGGCCGCGGCACGGACCGCTGCGGCCGCCAGGAGCGCTGCCGTGTCCGCCTCGCCTCGAACCGGCCCCCTGCGTCCGCCGCCGAGGCAACCGCGAGCGCACCGGTCTCGGCGGCCGCCTCCGCGATCGCGAGCGGCGGATCGGCGGCGGCGCTGAGCGCCTGGCGCCTGCGCTCGGGCGGGGCGTCGATCACCGCCCGGTACGCCGCCGCGTCCTCGTCGGCGAGTCGCAGCGCCGCAGCGCGTAGCTCGCCGGCGCGGCTGCGGCGGCGCTCCAGCTCCGAGGTCCCCTCGCCGCGCGCGCGCAGCACGCGCGCCACCATCTCCACGAGCGCGGCCGACAGCGCACAGCACCAGGCCGACGCCGCGCCCGCGCCCGGCGCCGGGCTCTCCGAGGCCAGCCCGTCGAGAGTCTCCTCCAGGGTCATCCCCGCGGAGCGTGACAGGCGCGCTCAGAAAAGGCCGACCGTCCGGCCCTGCTCGTCGATGTCCACGTCGAACGCCGCCGCGCTCTTGCCGAGGCCCGGCATCTGCTGGATGTCGCCGCACAGGGGCACCAGCCAGCCCGCCCCGGTGTAGGCGCGGATGTCGCGCACCTGGAGGGTGAAGTCCTCCGGGGCGTTGAGCAGCGTCGGGTCGGCGGACAGCGAGAGATGGGTCTTCGCCATGCAGATCGGCAGGTGGTCGAGGCCCTCGGCGGTGTATTGCTCGATCTTGCTCTCGGCGGCGGGATAGAAGAACACGTCGCGCGCTCCGTACACCCGCGTCGCGATCGCGCGGATCTTGTCCGACGATCGGCTCGTCCTCCTCGTACATGAACTGGAACTCGGACGGCTGCTCGCAGGCGTCGGCGACCGCCCGCGCCAGCGCCGCGGCGCCCTCGCCGCCCTTCTCGAAGCCCTCGTTGGCCTCGGCCGCGAACGCACCGTGCTCGAGCGCCAGCGTGCGGACGAGCTCCACCTCCTCGTCGGTGTCGCCCGGGCGGCGGTTGACGGCGACCACGCACGGGAGGCCGAACTCGCGCACGATGCCGAGGTGGCGGCGCAGGTTCTCGGCGCCGATCGACACCGCGGCGAGCGCGCGGGCCCGGTCCACCCGCGGGTCGTCCTCCACCCCGCCGTGATGCTTCAGCGCGCGCACCGTGGCGACCAGCACCACCGCGCTCGGCCGCACCTCGCCAACCCGGCACACGATGTCCATGAACTTCTCCATCCCCATGTCGGAGCCGAAGCCGGACTCGGTGACCAGGTAGTCGCCGAGCTTGAGGCCGATGAGGTCGGCCATCAGCGAGTTGTTGCCGTGGGCGATGTTCGCGAACGGGCCCGCGTGCATGAGGCAGGCCTGGCCCTCGAGCGTCTGGATGAGGTTCGGCTTCAGCGCCTCCTTGAGGAGCACCGCCATCGCTCCTGCCGCGCGAAGCACCTCCGCGGTCACCGGCTTGGCGCCGTCGTAGGAGTGCCCGACCGTGATCGCTCCAAGCCGGCGGCGGAGGTCGTGCAGGTCGCGCGCGACCGCCAGGATCGCCATCACCTCGGAGGCCGCAGTGATGTCGAATCCGGTCTCGCGCGGGTATCCGTTGGGGCGTCCGCCGAGCCCGAGGACGATCTGGCGCAGGGCGCGATCGTTCATGTCCAGGGCGCGCCGCCACGAGACCCGCAGCGCATCGATCTTGAGCGGGTTGCCCTGGAGGATCGAGGAGTCGAGCAGCGCGGCGAGCAGGTTGTTGGCGGCGCCGACCGCGTGCATGTCGCCGGTGAAGTGCAGGTTCAGCTCCTCCATGGGGACGACCTGCGCCAGGCCTCCCCCGGCAGCACCCCCCTTGATCCCGAACACGGGACCGACGGAGGGCTCGCGCAAGGCGAGCACCGGAGACTTGCCGATCACCCCGAGGCCCTGGGTGAGCGAGACCGCCGTCGTGGTCTTGCCCTCGCCGGCGCGGGTCGGGGTGATGCCCGTGACGCACACCAGCTTGCCGTCGGGCTCGTCGCGCCGTGCGTCGAGCGCGGACAGCCGCACCTTGCCCATGTGGCGCCCGTACGGGTCGACCTCCTCGGGCTCCAGCCCGACGCCCTCCGCCACATCCTCGATCGGAAGCAATGTGGCTTCCTGCGCAATCTCCAAGCTGCTCTTCACGGTTATCTCCTTCCGGTCAATGGCTGACCGCCGCCGCCGCCAGCTCGGAAACGAGTCGGTCCTCGTAGAACCGCTCGAGCCTGAACGGCTCGATCAACTCGGGCGTGCGCCCGCTGTCCACCAGCTCCGCGAGCGTTGAGCCCACGATCGGTGCCGCCTTGAAGCCGTAGGTGCCCCATCCCGTCGAGATCAGGAAGCCATCGACCTCGGTCTCGCCGAGGATCGGGCTGTAGTCGGGGCTGAGGTCGCACAGGCCGGCCCAGCTACGCAGCATGCGCACACGCTCCAGCTGAGGGAACAGCTCGAGCGCGTGCCGCGAGCCCTCCTGGAGGAAGTTCAGCGTGCCCTGCTGGCGATACGTGGTCCACGGCTCGATCTCCGCCCCGATCAGCATCTCGCCGCGATCCGTCTGGCTCACGTACAGGTGCATCTGGGAGGAAACCACGACGACATCGAGGAACGGCTTCAGCGGCTCGGTGACGAATGCCTGCAGGATGTGCGTGGTCACCGGCAGCGGCACCTCGGCGAGGTCGCAGATCTGCGTGCTCCATCCGGCGCCGCAGCTGATGACGGTCCCGGCCCTCACGTCGCCCCGGGTGGTGCGGACGCCGGTCACGCGGCCGTTCGAGCGCTCGATCCCGGTCACCTCGGTGTACGGGTGGATCTCGGCGCCACCGCGGTCGGCACCGCTGGCGAAGCCCCATACGACCGCGTCGTGGCGGATCGTTCCGCCGGGCGGGTGGTAGAGCGCCGCCTGGATCGGGTACGCGGCCTCCTCGGTGACGTTCATCGCGGGCACCAGCCGCTCGATCTCGTCCCGCCCGATCACCCGGCTGTCGATCCCCAGCAGTCGGTTGACCTCGGCGCGTTCCTCCATCACGAACTCCGCGCGGTCGGAATGCGCCAGGGTCAGATGGCCCTGCCTGGCGAACAGCAGGTTGAAGTCGAGCTCGGTCGAGAGCCGCTCGTACAGGCGCAGGCTCTGCTCGTAGAAGCGGGCGCCCTCCGGCGTGCGGTAGTTGGAGCGCAGGATGGCCGTGTTGCGACCCGCGGCGCCGGAGCCGATGTAGCCCTTTTCGAGCACCGCGACATTGCTCACGCCACGCTGCGTCAGGTAGTACGCGGTGGCGAGCCCGTGCGAGCCGCCTCCGACGATCACCACGTCGTAGGAGTCGCGCAGCTCGGCGCGCGGTCGCCACATCCGGCGGGTGCGGAACAGGTCAAGCACCGGCCGGCACCTCGTCGCCGCACGGCCGCCAGGGCGTCGGCGCCGACGATCACGCCGTCGAGCGGCTCGGCGGCGTCCGTGACCTGCATCCACATGTACTGGGCGTAGGCGGAGCCGAACATCAGCACGTAGCGCTCGCCGCGCTCGCGCAGCACCATGCCGGGGATCCGAGCGACGGAGCCCGGCCGGAAAGACGCCTCGGGCGCGCAGTCGGGGCGCAGGTCGATCGCCGTCAGTCGCGCGAGCACGTCGCGGGCCAGCGGGCCGACCAGCGCCAGCGCGGCCAGCGCGCAGGTCATGTCCGTGACGCTCATCGCCGGTCGCGCCGCGCCGAGGAGCTCGTCCCGCAACTCGGGCGTCCGCGACGGCTCACAGACCGCGAGCACCCGCCGCGCGGAGAACGGGCACCACCAGGCCCCTGCGCCGCGCCCGCGCCCTGCCGAGCTCGATCGCATCCGCGCCGCCCGCGGCCGCGACCGCGGCGACGTCCGCTGCCTCCCCCTGCAGCTCGAGCTTGCCGAGCGAGGAGACGTCGCCGATCCCGACGGTCGCGCGACAAGCCTCCCGCTCGCGCTCGGCCGACCCGTACTCGACCGCCACCCGCCAGCCATCGCGAACGTCGATCTGCCCGCCCGCCTGGCGCGCCTGCGGGAGCAGAACGCTCGCGGGCACCGGCTCGAACCCCATCTCGGGCGCCGCGCGATCGGGTTCGAGGAACTCGAAGCTCACGACCGCAACCTCTCGCCGTCGGGGTCGTAGAACGGCTTCGTGGTGACGGTCGCCGCCATTCGCTTGCCGCGGTCCGAGATCTCGATCGCGGCGCCGTCCTCGGCCTGGTCGCGCGGCACCCACGCGAGCCCGATCGCGTGCCCGGCCACGCGGCTGAAGCGCGAGCTGGTCACGCGCCCCAGCGCGCCGTCGCCGCCCGCCAGCACCGCGGCGCCCTCGTGTGGCACGGCGCCGTTGCTGAGCTCGAATCCCGACCAGGCGCAGCGTGGGGTCGTGCTCGGAGAACTCCTCGAGCGCCCAACGGCCGATGAAGTCCTGCTCCTTGTCGAGCTTGACGATCCACGGCATCGCGCTCGCCACCGGGTCCGACTCGGAGTCCGTGTCCTGGCCGACGAGGATGTGCATCTTGTGCAGCCGCAACACGCGCTGTGGCTCGAGCCCGAACGCCGCTGATGCCGTGCTCGCGACCGGCCTCCATGATCGTGTCCCAGACGTGCTGGCCGTGGGCGACCGGGTAGTGGATCTCGTAGCCCGAGCTCGCCGACGAAGCCGATCCGCAGCAACAGACAGGGCACGCCGCCGACGCGCGCCCGCTTCCCGTCCAGATAGGTGAAGGCCTCGTTCGAGCAGTCGAGCGTGGTGAGGCGCCCCATGATCTCCCGCGCCCGCGGCCCGGCGAGGTTGACCGCGCACAGGGCCTGGGTGACGTCCGTGAGCGTGACCCGCAGGTCCGACCAGTCGGCGAGCCACCACGCGAACCACGCCTCGATCGCCTCGGCGCCGGTCGACGTCGTGGTGACGTAGAAGGAGTCCTCGTCCAGCCGGCAGATCGTGCCGTCGTCGATGATCCGGCCCGCATCGGAGACCAGCACCCCGTAGCGGATCCGGCCCGGCTTGAGGTTGCCGTGGCGGTTCGGGTACAGCCGGTCGAGGAACTCGCCGGCGTCGGGGCCGCTGACGATCAGCTTCCCGAGCGTCGAGACGTCGATCAGCCCCGCCGCCTCCTGGACCGCGCGGACCTCGGCGTCCGGGTCGCCGTAGTCGTAGGCGCGGCGCCAGTCCCCCGCCCACATCACGTTCCCGCCCAGCTCGCGGTGGTGGGCGTGCAGGACCGAGCGCTTGGCGGGCTCGATCGGCCTCCCCGCGAGGGCACCGAGCGGCACCGAGGACCACGGCGGACGCGCGGTCGTCGTGCCGACGGACTCCAGATCCTGCCCGGTCTCGCGGGCGATCAGCCGCGCCGCCGGGAGCTGGCACATGCGCCCCTGGCACGGGCCCATGGTCACCGTCAGGTAGCGCTTCGAGAGCTCGATCGAGTCGTATCCCTCCTCGATGCTCGTGTGCACGTCCTTCGCGGTCACGTCCTCGCACAGGCAGGCGAAGCATTTGCCGCGCCCCGTGCCGGCGACGCGGCGGCGGCTCGGCGGTGGGCACCGGCGCCGCGGCAAGCTGATCGAGCTCGCGGCGTTGCTCCTCGGCGCGCTCGCGCGAGCGGGCGTCGCCGAAGCCGGCGGCGTGCGCGGCGTCGGCGCCCGCGAGCGCGCCCGACAGCTCGATCGCGTCGTCGGCGCGCAGACCGGCGACCTCGCCGGCGGCGTGCAGCCCGTCCGGCACGTCGACGACGGCGAACGCCGCCGAGGCCGGGTCGTACGCGGTGCGGCCACCGGCCTGGAGCAGCAGGGACCCGGCCGGCGCGGCGCCGCCCGAGATCACAAGGAGGTCGCACCCGACGGTCTGCTCGGTGCCGTCGACGGGATTGCCGTCGTCGTCGACACTCGCCAGCACTGCGGCCTGCACGTGTCGGCGTCCACCCGCCTTGACGACCGTCGTCCCCTGGCGCAGGTCGGCGATCGCCGCGATCTCCACGCCGGCCTCGCTCAGGGCGTGCGCCGCCTCCAGCCCCTCATCCGAGGTCGTCGCCACGACCGCCTGCCGGCCCGGCGCGAGCGCGTACATCGCAAGCAGGCGGCGCGCCCCGCGCGACAGCATCACGCCGGGAAGGTCGTTGCCCGGGAAGACCAGCGGCTGCTCGATCGTGCCGGTGGCGATCACGTGCCGCTGCGGCGCGGACCTGATGCAGGGTGTCGCGCTCCCAGATCGCCGCGAGCCCGTCGAACAGCCCGATCGCCGTCCCGGGCGAGATCAGCTCGACCCCGGCCTCCCGTGCCCCGGCGGCGAGCTCCCGCGCGCGCTCCGCCGAGCCCCGCTCCAGCAGGCGTCCGCCCGGCTCGGGGCCCTCGTCCACAAGCACGACGTCCGCGCCCAGCTGCGCCGCCCGTGTCGCGGCGGCCATTCCCGCCCGGCCGCCGCCAACCACCAGCACGTCCGCATGCCGGCGGCGGTAGTCGGTTCGCCACTCGCGCTCGGTGCGCGGCTCCGGCGCTCGCCCCAGTCCCGCGGCGCGCCTCAGCACACGCTCGTACAGTGGCCACAGGCGCCGCGGCCGCTTGAAGGTCTTGTAGTAGAAGCCCGGCGGGGTGAACGGCCCACCGAGCGTTTCGACGGCGCGCATGGCGTCGCGGTCGAGTGAGGGCATCGCGTTCAGGTGCCGGACCCGCATCCCCTCGCGGGCCGGCTCGGTGCAGGCCCTGACCCCGGGATCCCCATCCACGCTGACGAGGCAGTTGGGGCACTGCCCGGCGCAGCACAGCAGCCCGCGCGGGCGGTGGTACTTGAAGCTGCGGGAGAAGATGCGGCGGCCGCCCGCGTACAGGGCGGAGGCGATCGTGTCCCCCTCCAGCGCCCGCACCGGCTTGCCGTCGAACTCGAACGTGAGCTCCCGCTCGCGATCGATTCGCTCGCCCGGCTGGCGCTCCAGGCGCGTCACGCGTTGTCCCGCGGCAGCCATGTTCCATGCACCGCGTTGGTCCGGGTGTCGCGGTCGGCCTGGAACCACGTGCGACACCCGGCGCGGTGGTACCACCACTCCCGCTGCACTCCCGCGACGTTGCGGCGAAAGTAGTTGTAGACGGCGAGATCGCGGCCCGGCGGCCGCTCTCGGGGCCGAGGCACCACCTCACCTCCGAACTCGAAGTCGGTCACCTCGCGTGCGCCGCAGTTCGGACAGGTCAGTACAAAGGACACCGGTCGCGGCACATCCTAGACAAATTGGTACAAGGAGTCCATCACCCGACCGTGCCGGGTGTGGGCGAGGGCGTGGGCGGCGCCTCGCCGTCCAGCAGCCCGAGACGACGCGCGAGCCATGCGGCGGGGAGCGCCTGCAGGATCAGCGTCATGATGACGGCCAGAGCGACGACGCTCGCGTACGCGTCGTTGTTCGGCACCCCGAGGCCGGCGAGGACCCCGACGAGCGCCGCCGGCACGACGCCCGTCTCCCGCGTCCAGCACAGGAATGCGAGCTCGTGCCGAGTCCACTTCCCCCGCCGGTCCGGCAGGGTGCACAGGATCACGGTCAGCGGACGGGCGAGGAGCAGCAGGGCCGCGAGCACCGCGAGCGCCGGCAGCAGGTTCTCCCCCAATTGGTCAAAGGGGATGTTCGCCCCCAGCACGAGGAAGACGAAGAACGTGACCAGGTCCGCGAGGTTGAAGGCAAACTGGCGCATCTCTCGCTCGTGCACGGAGTGCATGGCGAGCCCGAGGCGCTCCATGTTTCCCACGATCAGCCCGGCCAGGAAGGCACCGAGATAGCCGCTGCCCCCGGCGGAGTCGAGTGAGAAGTAGCCGATCGTGACCACTGCGAGGACCGCTGCCGCGGACGACTCGCGCCAGATACCGGCGCGGTGGCTCGAGATCGTCGCGGCCAGGAGCACGCCGGCGACGACGCCGAGCACGGTGCTGATCCCGAGGTCGACTACGAATTCCTCCACCGGCTCCGCGAGCGAGCCGCCGCCGCTCAAAAGCAGCCCGGCGAGCGCGAGCGCGAGCACCGCGCCCGTGGGGTCGTTGAACGCGGACTCCGCGACCACCGTCTGTGCCACCTTGGGTCGCAGCCGCGAGCGCACGAAGAGCGGGATCAGGATCGCCGGATCGGTGGGCGCGAGCACCGCGCCCATCAGCAGCGCCGCGTACCAGGGGAGGTCGAAGGCGACGTGCGCGACCACGCCGGTGACCGCGGCGGTCAGGAACACCCCCGGCACGACGAGCATCCCGAGTCCCACCCAGACCCGGCGCAGCACGCCGACCGACAGGTTGAGCCCGCCGTAGAACAGGATCAGCGACACGCCGAGCGTGAACATCAGCTGCGCCCCGATCGAGTCCAGCGGCACGTCGATCACGTCGAGCACCGAGGGCCCCAGCAGGGCACCGAGCAGTACGAGGACGAGGATCTCGGGCACCCGGATCAGGCTGGCCACGAGGCGGGCGACCAACGCCGCGCTGAGCAGCAGGCTCAGCGTCAGGATGACGTCTTGGGTCACGAAGGCTCGTCACCTGGCGGCTCGCGCCGCCGCCGTCCGCTCGCCCGTTCCCCCTCGAGCGCCATCCGCGCGATGTCGTTCGCCGCGAACAGCAGCAGGATGATCACGATCCCCGCGCCGAGCGCCACCGCGATCAGCCGGCGCCGGGCGTCGTCGCGCGCGTCGTTGAAAGCCTCGTCGGTCTCCGCAACGCGTCGCGCCTCGTACTCGGCGAGGCGATTCGCCGTCGCTGCCATCGACTCGAAGCGCTTGATCTCGGGGCCGAGGAAGATCTGCCGGACACGATCCCGGTCGCCCTCCTGGAGCGCGTCCCACGCCACCGCGTCGAGCCTCATGAACCCATCGAACTGCCCCTCCAGGCGATCCAGCAGCGTCCGCTCCTGCTGCTCGGTGAGCGTGCCGGCCGCGGCCCGCAGGTCGTCGCGGAGACCGTTCGCCTCGCGCACGAAACGCGGCCGCGAGCGCCCGTTGTCGTAGCCGTACGCGGTCTGCCATCCGTTCACGTCGGTGACCGCGAACTTCAGCTCGCGGGCGATCGACTCGTGCTCGGCCTGCTCCTGGACCTCGTCGAAGCGATCGCCGAGCTCGGACATCCCGTGCAGCGCGACCGCGGTCGTCGCGATCGGCCCCAGCACCGTGAGCACGATCGCCGCGTAGAGCTTCGCCCTGATCGTCACCGCACCGGACCGCCGATAGGATGGCCGCCGCGATGATCCTCTTCGTGCTGACGGGCCAGATTCCCCCGATCCTGCTGCTGACGCTGATCGTGATGTGCTACCTGACCGGGTGGGAGCTGTACAAGGAGTCCGAGCTGCCGCTGCTGTGGAAGGTGTGGTGGGTGTTGCTCGTGTTCATCCTCAACGTGCTGGGGTTCGCGATCTTCTGGATCTGGCTGGCGACGCGGCGCCACCGTCACCGCCACGCGTAGCGCCATCCCGCGCCTACTCGTCCTCGGCCCGCACTTCGTGCAGCCGCGCGAGCTTCAGCGCGAGCTCCAGCGAGAGCAGGTCCTCGCTTTGCAGGTCGAGGTCCGCGAGGCGCTCGATGCGGCCAAGACGCTGCCGCACGGTGTTCGGATGCACGTACAGGGCGCGCGCGCTCGCGGTCACGCCGCCCCGGTCGGCGAGGTACTGCTCGAGCGTCTCGACCAATCGGGAGCCTCGCCGGCGGTCGTACTCGATCAGCTCCTCGACCGACTTCCGGTAGCGGTCGTGTGGCGCGGCGTCGTGCTCGACATGCACGAGGTAGCGGTATGCGCCTAGCTCCTCGTAGGAGACGGCGCCGCCCTCCGCGACGAGCGAGTGCCCGATGCGGGCAGCATCGGCCGCTTCCCGCATCCGGCGTCGCGCGCTCGCGGCGCCACGGTCCAGATCGCTCAGGCCAATGACCAAGCCCTCCTCGCGGCCGAGCGGCTCGCACTCCGATCGCAGCCGCTCGGCGGCGCCCGGCCGCGAGGTCGACAACGGCGCGAGCACGCGCACTCGGTCGTGGCGGGAGTCGAAGAATGCTCGCGGTGACAGGCGCCGCAGGCGGGCCTCGAGCCGGTCCGCCCGCTGCGGCCAGTCCGCACCTCCGTTGGACGCCCGCGGAGCGCGCTCCACATGGAGGAAGAGGTGCGGCCGACCGAGGTCGCAGCGCGCATCGCTCGCCTTCGCCTCCGCGGCGTCGACCGAGCCCGCGGCCAGCGCGTCGAACATGTCCCTGACGATGTTCTCCGCCGTCAGCCGCTCGATCAGCTCCGCCTTCTTCAGTCCGACGGCCGTCTGGTTCGCGACCGCTCCCAACAGCTCGGCGTCCTCGTCGGTGAACTGGCGGCCCTCGGCGAGACAGCACAGCATTCCGAGCTGCTCGTCGCCCGCCGACCAGCGGCGCGACGAGCAGCGCGTCGTCGTCCATGTCGGGCCACAGCGCGCGCGCGCGACCTCGCCGCACGCTGCGGCCGCGTCCCCCCGAGCGACGCAGGATGTCGAGCACGAGCGCCGCGCCGCCGGGCCGCGGGCTCGCCGCCGGCGCGTCCTCGGGATCCGAGCCGGCGAGCGCCAGCTCGTCCGTCTCGGCGTCGAGCCGATAGATCTGGCACGCGTCGGCGCCCAGCAGCTCGCGTGCCCCCCGTGTGACGGCGTCGTACAGGTCCTCCTGCAGGCTGACGGCGGCGAGCGCCTGGCTGAGCTGCGTGAGCGTGGTCAGCGCCTGCACCCGCGTCCTGGTCTCCTCGTACAGCTGGGCGTTCTCGATCGCCCCGGCGACCAGCGACGCCGTGTGAACGAGGAAGTTGAGCACGTCGCTGTCGAACTCGTGCGGCGCCTCGGTGTGCAGCACGACGACCCCGATCACGTCGTCGCCCTTGGCGAGGATCGGCACCGCGACCATCGACTGGAAGCGCTCCTCCTCGAGCTCCGGCACGTACTTCATCCGCGGGTCCGCCAGCGCGTTCTCGCGGATGAACTCGGGCGTCTTGGTGCGCGCGACGGCCCCTGCGAGGCCCTCGTCGACGCCGAGCCCGACCTTGCCGACGAACCGCGAGTAGCGTGGCGACGCCGCGCGCAGGACGAGCCGGTCCCCCTCGAGGAAGTAGATGAAGCAGGCGTGGCACCCGGTGGCGTCGGTCGCGATCTCGACGATCCCGTTCAGCACGCGGTCGAGGTCGAGCGAGGAGGAGACGGTCTTGATGACCGCGTACAGCGTCTCGTTCTCGCGCCGGGCGCGCCGCAGGGCATCCGTTGCTTCGGCGACCTGCACAGTCAAGCGAGCCCTCCGTTCCTCTCCGTCCCGGGACCTAGGGCGCCGATCGCTAGCCGCGGACGCCCGAATGCCCTACGTGCGGATCCTACATTCATTCGGCTCGAAGTATGTGGGCAGCGCCTATTGCGTGGGCGGCGTCCGTGCGGATACGTTCGGCATGGCTTGAGGGATGGCATCCCCCACACCGGGCGAGTTCGGAGGGAGCGAGTATGAACACTGCGTCGTTGGTGATCGCGCAGATCACGGACATCAAGGACGCCGCCAGCGCCGAGAGCCAGACGCTGGACAGCGCGATCCTCGGCGAGCAGTTCTACTTCTTCACCGTCGTGATCATGTGGCTCATCCACGTGGGCTTCATGACCTACGAGACCGGCGTCGCGCGCCGCAAGAACGCGCTCGCCACGGCGATGAAGAACATCCTCACGATCGCCGTCGTCACCCCGAGCTTCTACTACTTCGGCTGGTGGATCTACAACTGCAACCAGCCCGGCCTCCCGATCGGCCCGAACTCGAGCGACTTCACGAGCGTCGCGTGTCAGGGCGGGATCCCGTGGTCCGACGTCTTCGGGCCGAACCTGACCAACAACATCAACCTCGTCTTCTTCCTCGCCTTCCTGCTGTTCTCGTGGACGACCGCTTCGATCATGTCCGGCGCGATCATCGAGCGCGCGCGGCTGTCGGCGTATCTGATCCTCGCCGTCATGCTCGGCTCGGTCGTCTGGATCCTCGACGCCGCATGGGGCTGGAGCGCCGGCGGCTGGCTGACGATGCGGTTCGGCTTCCACGACTCGATCGCGTCGCTCGTCGTGCACGGCATCTGCGGCGCGTTCACGCTCGGGGTGTTGTTCAACCTCGGACCACGAATAGGCAAGTACACGAAGGAGGGGCTGGCACGGGTCATCAGACCCCACAACATCCACATGACGTTGATGGGGCTGATGCTGATCTTCACGGGGTTCTACGGCTTCTACGCCGCCTGCCTGGTGATCGCATCCACCGCGTTCCCCGGCTGGGCCAACATCTACCTCAACCCGACCACGCTCGGCTCGATCGCGATGATCATCACGTTCGGGTTCGCGGGCGGCTTCACCGGCGGCTACTTCGCCAGCCGCGGCGACCCGTTCTGGACGGTGTCGGGCGGGCTCGCGGGCGTGATCAGCGTGTCGGCCGGCGCGGACGTGTACGCGCCGACGCTCGGCTACCTGATCGCGATGGGCAGCGCGGCGTTGACCGTCTGGGTGGGCGGCTGGCTCGAGGAGAAGATGCGGGTCGACGACTGCGTCGGGGCGGTCGCCGTGCACGGCTTCGCGGGCTTCCTGGGACCGCTGTGGGTCGGGGTGTTCGCCGCCGGATACCCGACCGGGATCAACAACGTCGACACCTCGATCGGCGGGCAGCTGATGGGCATGGCCACGTTCCTCCCGCTCGGCTTCCTGACCGGCTACATCATGTCGTTCGTGATGAAGAAGCTCAACATCCTGCGGGTACCTCCCGAGGTCGAGATCGACGGCCTGGACGCGGCGGAGTACGTGCCGGACATCCACGTGCCCGAGTTCGCGCGGGCTCCCGAGCTGTTCATCGAGCCCGACGGCGAGACGCACACCGAAGCCCAACCCGTGCTCGACGCCGAGTACAGGGAGCTGGTGAGAAGA
Organism: uncultured Thermoleophilia bacterium; assembly: GCA_963754225.1. Classification (GTDB taxonomy): domain Bacteria; phylum Actinomycetota; class Thermoleophilia; order Solirubrobacterales; family 70-9; genus DASPWW01. The sequence goes on along the minus strand of CAVWEV010000004.1, from coordinate 360,730 downwards.
TGACGAGTAGAGCGACGACGCGACGGAAGGCGACCGTATGCCGGCAATAATCGACAGCGCTCCGGACTGCATCACGCACGGGTTGGGAGCGAAGCCCGCGGACGACTCCGCCGACTTCATCATCCAGGCGCCGTTCCAAGCGAAGACCGCAGGCGTCGGGCCGGAGGACTGCGCCGGCTTCATGACATTCGGCCCCGGCTCGACGTACGGCCCCGAGGGGGAGGCGGCGAACACGGCCTACATGGTCCTCACCTGGCTCGGGATCGCCGTCATGGTGGCGGCGCTGATCGCATGGATCCTGTACGAGAACCGGCACCTGGTCGCGTACGCGGCGACCCGCGTTCGACGTGGGGCATCAGGAGGAGGGCAAGCATGATCCCCGAAGGGCGCCAGATCGAGTTCCCCAAGGAGCAGACCCACGTCAAGTCGTTCGAGTACGCGATGATCGCGATCTCGATCATCTGCGCGATCGTGGTGCTGATCATCGTGCTCGGCACCGACATCGGGGACGGGTTCCGGCCGACCGTCTGAGCGGCCGGGACGCACCGCCACGTGACGTCCCTGGCGGAGGCGGAAACCAGGACGCGTCGCGGCAGCGGCGAGCGCGGCGATCGCAAGCCGACGTGGCCGCGGATCGCGGTCGTCGCCGCGGTGTTCGTGTTCGCGTTCTTCGTCGCCCGGAGCTGTCAGCAGGACCAGGTCCGGATCAGCGAGGAGCAGGCGGTCGCGATCGCCGAGGACCAGGTCGATTTCGAGCCGGAGCACGTCCAGATCCGGCTGCTTCGCCAGGGACTGAGCAGCAGGCCGTTCTGGTTCGTCGTCGCTCTCGGTCCCGACGCCGAAGAACGAGAGCGACTTCGCGAAGCTGGCCCAGTTCCGCGTCGACGCGAACACGGGCGACGTCGTGCCGGTGGACTCGAACGCGAGGCAGCCGCGGAAGCAGGGGCGGTCAGGCAAGCAGAGGGAGAAACAGCGCTGATCCGAATGGAGGGCAGATGACGGATACGGAGGCGCCGCAGAGCGTCGACGACGTGAGGAAGGTGGTGAAGGACCGCGGGGTGGAGTTCTTCTTCGCGCAGTTCGTGGAGTTGAACGCCAAGCCGAACGCCAAGCTCGTCCCGGCGCACCACCTCGACGACCTGGTGTCCGACGGCGCCGGATTCGCGGGCTTCGCCGCCGGCGACATCGGCCAGGGGCCGCACGATCCCGACATGATCGCGATGCCCGATCTGTCGAGCCTGACCGTCCTGCCCTGGAAGCCGGAGGTCGCCCGGTTCGCGTGCGACATCAAGGTCGAGGGCGAGGACTGGCCCTACTGCCCGCGCACGATCCTGCAGCGCGAGCTCGAGCGCGCGAAGTCGAAGGGCTACGAGTTCAAGCTCGGCTGCGAGCTCGAGTACTTCCTCGTCAAGTACGGCGAGGACGGCCGGCTCGAGGTCGCCGACCCGCTCGACACGCTCGACCAGCCCTGCTACGACATGCGCGGCCTCACCCGGAGCCTCGACTTCGTCACCGACGTGTCGCGCAACGTCACCGAGCTCGGGTGGGACAACTACGCCACCGACCACGAGGACGCGAACGGCCAGTTCGAGCAGAACTTCGAGTTCGATGACGCCCTGGTCACCTGCGACCGCGCGATCTTCTTCCGCTACATGGTCGAGTCGCTCGCCCAGGAGCGCGGGCTTATGGCGACGTTCATGCCGAAGCCGTTCTCCCACCTCACCGGCAGCGGCGCCCACTTCCACATGAGCCTGTGGGACGGCGATAAGAACCTGTTCGACGCCGACCCCGACGACGACCCGCGCGGGCTCGGCCTGTCGGAGCTCGCCTACCAGTTCATCGCCGGGCTGATGGCGCATGCGAAGGCCTACATCGCGTTCACCGCGCCGACCGTGAACTCGTACAAGCGGCTCGTGGTCGGCGCCCCGACCAGCGGGGCGACGTGGGCGCCGGTGTACGTCAGCTACGGGTACAACAACCGCACCCAGATGCTGCGCGTGCCGGAGGCCGGGCGGGTGGAGGACCGCACGGTCGACGGCTCGTGCAACCCCTACCTCGCCGCCGACCGCGGTGCTGGCCGCCGGCCTGGACGGGATCGAGCAGGGGCTCGACCCCGGCGATCCCAACTCGCTGAACATGTACGAGACATCGCCCGAGCAGCGCTCCGAGCTCGGAATCGAGACGCTGCCCGAGAACCTGCTCGCGGCGGCGGCCAACGCCGAGAACTGCAAGGTCCTGCGAGACGCGTTCGGGCCGGTCCGCGACGAGGACTACCTCGACTACTACGTGGGCTGCAAGCGTCGCGACTGGCAGCAGGCGCACGAGCAGATCACGGAGTGGGAGCGCGACCACTACCTGAACCTGTTCTGAGCCTACATAGTCGGGATCGGATCTATGGCTCGGCGTCCCATTGGAGATGGAGGAAGCCCACACTAGACTTGGCTCAGGTGGCGTGAATGTGCGGAATAACCGGGATCCTCTACAAGGACGCTGAGCGCGCGGGTCCGATCGGCCGAATCCAGGTCGAGATGCTGCAGGCGCTGCACCGGCGCGGGCCGGACTCGACCGGCGTGGCGCTGTACGGGCCCGCCGAGCCGGGCTACCTGATGCGCGCCCGCCTGCAGCCGAACGGCGAGGGACGGGTGGAACGGGCGCGGGCAGCGATCGAGGCACTCGCCACCGTGCGGGAGCTCACGCCCACCCCCGGCGGGGTCAGCGCAAACGTCACCTACGAGGGCGCGCTCGCGGCGCTCGCAGACGGTGTGGAGTCCGCGGACGAGACCCTCGACGTGCTGAGCCTGGGCCACGCGATGCAGATCGTCAAGGAGGTCGGCTCGGCGGAAGAGCTGGACCGGGCGTACGGGATCTCGTCGTTCGAGGGCGGCCACGCGATCGGACACACCCGGATGGCCACCGAGAGCCGCGTCGACACCCTGCACTCGCACCCCTTCTGGGCGCGCCCGTTCGCGGACATCGCCCTCGTCCACAACGGCCACGTCACGAACGAGCACAAGCTGCGGCGTCGGCTCGAGCAGCGCGGCCACCAGCTTCCTGACCGACAACGACTCCGAGGTGCTCGCCGCCTACCTCGCCGACCAGCTCGAGCGCGGCGAGGACCTCGAGCGAGGTCCTCGAGCGCTCGGTGCGCGAGCTCGACGGCAGCTTCGCCTACCTGGTCTCGACCGCGGACGGGATCGGCTTCGCGCGCGACCAGTTCGGCCTCAAGCCGCTGCTGCTGGCCGAGACCGACGAGTACGTGGTGCTGGCGTCCGAGGACATCGCGATCCGCGCCGCCTTCCCGGACGACGACATCCATCCACGGGAGCTCGGCGCCGGAGAAACCCGATCGTGGCGGCGGTAGCGGCACGCCAGGTCGAGATCGACTGCGCCGGTCGCGCCACGCGGGAGATCAACCAGGCGATCAGGCGGGCCGCGTCCGAGGGCGCGGCGGAGATCGTGCTGCTGCACCCCGCGGGGCGCCACAACCTCGCCGTGGCGCTGTTCGACCCGGTCACCGTGCGACTGCGCGGGGACGGCGGGCTGGTACTGCGGCGGGATGCTCGACGGCGGCACCGTGGTGATCGAGGGGAACTGCGGCTGGGGGGTCGCCGAGAACGCGATGTCGGGCCGCGTCGAGGTCCACGGCAACGCCGGCACCGGCGCCGGCGCGACGATGCACGGCGGGGAGCTGTTCGTGGCCGGGGACGCCGGATCGCGCGCGGCGATCTCGCTCAAGGGCGGCGCGGTGGTGGTCGGCGGGAGCGTCGGCTACATGAGCGGCTTCATGATGCAGCGCGGCTCGCTCGTGGTCTGCGGGGACGCCGGCGAGGCCCTCGGCGACTCGATGTACGAGGGAACGATCTACGTCGCCGGCGAGGTCGCGTCGCTGGGCGCGGATGCCGTCGACGCCGAGCTGGAATCCGGCGACCAGGAGTTCCTGCGCTCGGAGCTGGAGCGCCACGCGGTCGATCGCGACCCGTCGTCCTTCCGGAAGATCGTCTCGGGCCGCAAGCTGTGGAACTTCTCCAAGAAGGAGTTCGAGGTATGGAAAACGGCGATGTAGCGCGGGGGTTCGCGGACGACGCGGTGGCCGGCGGGCGCGTGGTCCGGCCGAGCCGGATCTGGAGTCCGGACGTGATCGAGGACATCCAGGAGAAGGCGGAGATCGGCCGCTACCGGATCCGCGCCTTCTCGACGCTTCGCCGCACGGTCCACTTCGAGGACCTGACCTTCATCCCTTGCACGCTGACGCGGATCCCGCTCGAGGGCTACCGCGAGCGGTGCGAGACCCGAACCGTGATCGGCGGCCGCCACGGCGCCGAGCCGATCACGCTCGAGACCCCGATCACGATCGCGGGGATGAGCTACGGCGCGCTGTCGGCGAACGCCAAGCAGGCGCTCGGGTGGGCCGCCAGCCGGGTCGGCATCTCGACGACCACCGGCGACGGCGGCATGCGCCCAGGCGAGCGCGAGGACTCGGAGACAGCTCGTCTACCAGGTGCTGCCCAGCCGCTACGGCTTCGACCCCCACCACCTCCAGATGGCGGACGCGGCCGAGGTCGTGATCGGGCAGGGCGCGAAGCCGGGCACCGGCGGGCTGCTGCTCGAGTCGAAGATGTCGGCGACGATCGCCGAGGCGCGCACCCTGCCCGAGGGCGTCGACCAGCGCTCGCCCGTGCGCCACCCCGACTTCTTCGGGCCCGACGACCTCCAGATCAAGATCGAGGAGCTGCGCGAGGCGACCGACGGGCGGATCCCGATCTACGTCAAGATCGGCGCCTGCCGCGTGCTCGAGGACGTGAAGCTGGCGGCGAAGGCGGGCGCCGACGTCATCGTGCTGGACGGCATCGAGGGCGCCACCGGCGCCTCGCCGGAGGCGCTGCTCGACCACACCGGGATCCCGACGATGCCGGCGACCGTGCTCGCCGTGAGGGCGCTGCGCGAGGAGGGCCTCGAGGGCGAGGTCAACCTGATCGTGTCGGGCGGGATCCGCAACGGCGTCGACGCCGCCAAGGCGCTCGCGCTCGGCGCCGACGCCGTGTCGATCGGGACCGCCGCGCTGATCGCGCTGAACTGCAACAAGCCGGTCCACCACGAGGACTACGAGCGGCTCGGGACACGGGCCGGCGCCTGCCACCACTGCCACACCGGCCGCTGCCCGGTCGGCATCACGACCCAGGACCCCGAGCTGGTCAAGCGCCTCCCGCCGCGACGAGGCGTCCGAGCGCGTCGAGCACTTCCTCAACTCGATGACGATGGAGATGCAGATGATGGCGCGCGCGTGCGGCAAGTCGGACGTCCACGACCTCGAGCCCGAGGACATGCGCGCGCTGACGCTCGAGAGCTCGTCTGGTCACCGGGATCCCGTTCGCGGGGATGGACAGGCCGCTGAACCTGTAGCGATGCGCGTCCTCGTCCTCCAGCACATCTCCTGCGAGCACCCCGGCGTGTTCTCCGAGGTGATGCGCGAGCGCGAGGTGGAGGAGGTCGCGGTGGAGCTCGACGAGGGCGCGCCGCTGCCCGACTGGCGCGAGTTCGACGCCGTGCTGGCGATGGGCGGCCCGATGGGCGCCGGCGACGACGCCGAGCATCCGTGGCTCGCCCCGGAGAAGCAACTGGTGCGCGAGGCGGTCGACGCCGACCGGCCGTTCCTCGGAGTGTGCCTCGGCGTGCAGCTCCTGGCAGCCGCGCTCGGCGCACCCGTCTATCCCGCCGAGCGCCCGGAGGTCGGCCTGCTGCCCGTGGAGCTGACAGCCGAGGGCCGCGACGACCCGCTGTTCGACGGAATCGACGACCCGCTCGTGTCGCTGCAATGGCACGGCGACACCTTCGACCTGCCCCCGGGAGCGACGCGCCTGGCACGCTCACCGCTGGCGGCCAACCAGGCGTTCCGGGCCGGCGAGCGCGCTTACGGCGTCCAGTTCCATCTCGAGGTCACGGGCGAGATGGCCCGCGAGTGGAGACAGGTGCCCGCCTACAGCCGCTCGCTCGCCGACACCCTCGGCGAGGCGGGGGGCGCCGCGTTCATCGCCGACGTGGAGCGCCGCGCCGGCGAGCTCCACCCTCCCGCCCGCCGTCTGTTCGGGAACTGGCTCGACCTCGGCGCCGGCTGAGCACCCCCTCCGGCGGGGCTCAGACGTCGACGATGACCTCGAAGCCGCCGTAGATCATGCGCGAGGTGTCGAAGGGCATCGCCTTCGGGTCCATCATGTCCGCAAGGCGCGGGTCCTTCATCACCTTGGCGTTGACGCGGTCGCGATGCGCACGCGACTTGAAGACGACCCACGAGAACACGACGGTCTCGTTGCGCTTGCGCTTGACGCTTTGTGGGAACGACGTGACCTTTCCCGTCTTCACGTCGTCGGCGACGCATTCCCGGTATTCGAGGGCGCCGTGCTCGCGCCAGATCTTGCCCGCCTTGCGCGCGATGCGGCGGTAGGCATTGAGATTGCGCTTCGGAACCGGTTGAACGAATCCATCGACGTATCGGGCCATGAGAACACTCCTTGGTAGCTGGCGGTGATGGAACTGCGTCTAGAGACCGCGGTCGGCGGCGGGACTCATCGGCGGTGGCGGCCGCTAGGTCCACGGGTACGGGCCCTTGGAGGCGGTGTGGATGTCGCCGCGCTCGAACCGAGCGAGGCGGAAGGGCTCGAGCCGTGGCTCACCCCCGTCGAGGAGGTCGTCGGCGGCCAGCCGTCCCAGGGCCAGCATCTTGAACCCGTGGCCGGAGTCGACGATCGCGTAGGCGTTCGGCAGCACCCGGTCGCAGACCGGATAGTTGTCGGGCGTGTGCATGACGACTCCGCCGGCCGACGTCTGCTGCCAGTCGCCCGAGCGGCCGCGGAAGCGGCGCATTGCGGCGGCCAGTCCCGACGTGAAGAACTCGCCGAACGACGGCTCGGCTCGCGTGAGCCGGGTTGTCGGGCCCGTAGGGGTCGAGCGCGGGGTCGTCCAGCGCCACGGGCAGGCCCCCGCCGGTGATCCCGGTGCCGGTGCGACCCATGCGGAAGTAGATCCCCCACGGCCCGTCGACCAGGGTGTGGCCGTCGCGGTCCGAGACGAGCGGCCCCGCCTGGTCGAGGTGGACGACCGGGGCGTCGTGGCCTGCCGAGCCGCTGAGGCCGGCGCCCGGCAGTGCGAACTCGCCCTCCTGCGCCTTCAGGTAGGAGAACAGCGGGCGTCGCTCGCGGGCTCCGTTAAGCGGCACCTCGACCTCGCCGCTCTGGCCGAGCTCGGCCCACAGGCGGGCCGCCCACGGCCCCGGCGCGGCGATCACCGCCTGGCACGCGACGGGCCCATCCGAGGTCAGCACCTGCTCGACCCCGTCGCCGCCGAGCTCGAACCCCGTCACCTCGACGCCCTCGGCAATCCGCGCGCCGGCATCGCGAGCGCGGGCCGCCAGGTGGCGGACCGTCTGCATCGCGTCCGCCCAGCCTCCGCGCCGCTCGTGCAGCACGGCCTCGACCTCCGCCTCCCAGTCGGGCCAGGTCCAGGCGAGGTACTCGCGGCAGCGCTCGGCGCCGACGACCAGCTCGGACTCGTATCCGACCCGCTCGTGGTGCTCGCGGATCGCCACCAGGTCGTCGACCTGCGCCTCGGGCACGGCGGCCACGTAGCCGACCTGGCGGAAGCCGTAGGCCTCCGGCTCGGCCTCGAACAGCTCGACCGAGCGCCGAATCACCTCCGAGATCGCGGCCGAGCGGTAGTAGTTGCGAACGATCCCGCCGGCGATGCCCGACGCGCCGGACCCGATTCGATCCTTCTCCAGCACGACGACGTCCGCGCCGCGCTCCGCGAGCCGCCACGCGGCCGACAGCCCGAGCACCCCGCCGCCGATCACGACGTGGCCCGGTCGGCGCCCGGCCGCTCAGCTCCACGGATACGGGCTGTGCGAGACGGGGTGCAGGTCCCCGGTCGCGAAGCGCTCGAAGCGGAACGGGTGCAGCAGCGAGGAGTGCTCGCCTTGCAGCACGCGGGCGATCTCGCGGCCGACGGCGATCATCTTGTAGCCGTGGTTGGAGTCCGCGGCCACGTAGACGTTCGGCCGCATGTGGTCGAAGACCGGGAAGTTGTCGGCCGTGAACGCGCCGGCGCCGCCGGAGCGCACCTGGCGATACACGTCCGCGGCAGCCCTCGAAGCGCTCCATGCAGTGGGACAGCGCCGCGCACCACAGGTCGGGAAACCCCGGCTCGACGGTCCCGGTCGGATACGGGTCGACCTCGACCGTCTCGCCCCACCGGGAGCGGCTGGGCGCCGCCCTGGACCGAGTCGCGGTCGGGCTTCACGTAGATCCCCCACGGGCCCTCGCTGACGAGCCGCCCCGTCGTCGTCGCGGAGCGGCCGGTCGGAGTCGACGTGGAGCACCGGGCGCCTCGCGCCCGCCGGCGGTGTCGAGCGTCGACGGCGGCAGCGCCACCTCGCCCTCCTGCAGGTACCAGTAGGTCCACATCGGCGACGTCGCGGTCGACGCTGCCGTCGGGGCGGTGCACGTCGATCCGGTCGGGGAGGCCGAGCATCTCCCACAGGCGCGGGATCCACGGCCCGACCGCGACCACCACCTGCTCGACCTCGATCGGCCCGGCGCTGGTCTCGACCCGCGTGACGGCGCCCGGAGCCGTCGAGCTCGAAGCCCGGTCACCTCGACGCCCTCGACGATCCGCGCCCCGGCGGCCCGCGCCTTGTCGGCCAGCCCGTGCATCGACTCCAGGTTGAAGGCGAAGCCGCCGGCGCGCTCGTGCAGGCAGACGCTCAGGCCCTCGGCGCGCCAGTCACCGAACAGGCCCCGCATGTGGTCGCGCACCGCGTCCTCCCCGATGTACAGCTCGGAGGGGTAGCCGATCCGCTGCTGGCGCTCGAACACCTCGCGTCAGCTCCGGCTCCTGCGCCGCGGGGCCGAGCGCGACGTAGCCCGACCCGTGGTAGTGGAGCGCCTCGGGATCGGACTCCCAGATCTCCACGCAGGCCGCCATCAGCTCCGACATCGCGGGCTGGAAGTAGTTGTTGCGGATCACGCCGCAGGCGATCCCCGAGGCCCCCGCCGCCGACCCGGCTCTTGTCGACGCACCAGCACCTCCTCGCCCGCCTGCGGCCAGGTGCCACGCGGTCGACAGCCCGTGGACGCCCGCGCCGACCACGAGGTGGCGGGCGGAGTCCGGCACGCGCCGGCATCGGCGTCAGTGCTCCGGCGGCTCCCAGCCCTCGAGCACCGGCGGCTTCCAGTCCTCGCCGACCGTCGGCGAGTCCTCGACCCAGGGGCCGAGCTCGGGCTGGGGGAACTTGGCGTGGGCCTGCTTGAGCCGGATCCCGTAGGAGTTGCCCGCCGTCAGGTGGGCGATCAGGACCTTGCGGGCGATCTCGTCCTCGCGGCCCTCGGGGATCGGGAAGTAGATGCGGAGGAACGAGTTCGAGTAGCGGTCGAAGACGGCGGGCGTGCCCTCCTCCTCGAGCAGCTCGACGTCCTCGAGCCAGTTCAGGTCCTTGCCCGGAGTCGCCGCGTCGAGGTCGATGTCCTCGACGACCGAGATGTCCTCCTGGTAGGGGAAGCGCTTCCCGGAGAGGTACTCGGCGTCGATCGAGATGACCTTCTCGGGCTCGCGCACCTCGTCCGGCCCGGCTCACTTCGGGCTCCTCCGCCCCGACCGCCGGCGCGGCTCCGGGCAGGAAGTCGACCGGGTTCTCGAGGTACTGGTCGAGCAGGGTGCGGATCTCGCCGAGCGCGCGCTCCTCGCTGACGCCCGGGGATGTACTCGGTGCCCGCCAGCGGCACCCGCGCCATCGCCGACGCCTCGACCGTGAGCGCCGCCAGGTCCTCGGGCTCGAGGCTGTGGACGCTGGTCTTGCCGCAGGCGCGGGCGAGCATCTGCACCTCGAGGGTCAGCGTGTGGAGGAAGTTGAAGACGCGCTGGGCGGCCTCGTCGACGTCGAGCCGCTTGCGCAGCTCGGGGTCCTGGGTCGTGATCCCGACCGGGCAGCGGCCCGTGTGGCAGTGGTAGCACTGGCCCGCGGGCACGCCGACCGTGCCCTCGTAGTCGGTGACGCCCGGGATCTCCTTGTTGCAGTTGAGCGCCATCAGCGCGGAGTGGCCGATCGCGATCGCGTCGGCGCCGAGCGCCAGGCACTTGGCGATGTCGCCGCCGTTGCGGATCCCGCCGGCGACGACCAGGTCGACCTCGTCGGCGAGGCCGACGTCCTCGAGCGCGCGGCGCGCCTCGGGGATCGCCGCGATCAGCGGGATGCCGGTCTCCTCGGCGGCGATGTGCGGGCCGGCCCCGGTGCCGCCCTCGGCGCCGTCGAGGTAGATGATGTCCGGGCCGCACTTGGCCGCCATGCGGACGTCGTCGTAGACGCGCGCGGCGCCGAGCTTGAGCTGGATCGGGACCTCGTAGTTGGTCGCCTCGCGGGTCTCCTGCACCTTCAGCGAGAGGTCGTCGGGGCCGAGCCAGTCGGGATGGCGCGCCGGGCGAGCGCTGGTCGATGCCGGCCGGCAGCGAGCGCATCTCGGCGACCTGCTCGGTCACCTTCTGGCCCATCAGGTGGCCGCCGAGCCCGACCTTGCAGCCCTGCCCGATGAAGAACTCGACCCCGTCGGCCAGCATCAGGTGATGGGGGTTGAAGCCGTAGCGGCTCTGGATCACCTGGTAGTACCACTTGGTCGAGAGGTCGCGCTCGGGCGGGATCATCCCGCCCTCGCCCGGAGCAGGTCGCCGTGCCGGCCATCGAGGCGCCCTTGGCGAGCGCCATCTTCGCCTCGAGCGAGAGCGCGCCGAAGCTCATCCCGGTGATGTAGACGGGGATGTCGAGCTCGAGCGGCTTCTTGGCGAAGCGGCTGCCGAGCACGGTCTTGGTGTCGCACTTCTCGCGGTAGCCCTCGATCACGAACCGCGTCAGCGTGCCCGGCAGGAAGATCAGCTCGTCCCAGCTGCGGGATCTTCTTGAACATCGAGAAGCCGCGCATCCGGTAGCGGCCGAGCTCGGCCTTCATGTGGATGTCGTTGATGACCTCCGGGGTGAAGATCGGGCTGCGGCCGAGCACCTCCCGCGTGTCGGGTGCCTGGTCGGTCGCTTTCTCGGTGGCCATCCCGAACCTCCCTAGAGCACCAGCTTGCGCTCGCTGGGCTCGAGGATGTCGTAGTTGTAGAGCTTCTTCCCGCAGACGAACTTGCGCAGCTCGGGCGGCTCGCCGAGCTCGTAGTTGGCGAACTTGCGCTCGACCAGCTCGGTGTCGGAGTCGGTCCACTCCGCCTCGACGCAATCGATCCCGAGCGCCGCGATCTTGCCGCCGACGTAGATCGTGCCGTCGTACATCGAGTCGCCGAGACCCGGGCCCGACGTCGCCGCAGATGATCTGGCGGCCGCGCTGCATCATGAAGCCGGTCATCGAGGCGGCGTTGCCGAGGACGACGATCGTGCCCCCCTTCTGGTCGATTCCGGTGCGCGCGCCGACGTCTCCCTTGACGACGAGGTCGCCGCCGCGCAGCGCGGCGCCGGCGAGCGAGCCGGCGTTGTGCTCGACCACGACGACCCCCGACATCATGTTCTCGGCGACCGACCACCCGACCCGTCCGGTGATCTCGACCTCGGGGCCGTCGATCAGGCCGCAGCCGAAGTACCCCAGGCTGCCCTCGAAGCGGATCCGGCAGCGGGCGAGGATCGCCACGCCGAGCGAGTGGCGCGCGCTCGGGTTGAGGACCGTCACATCGGTGACACCCTGCTCGTAGATCAGCCAGCGCAGCTCGGCGTTGATCTTTCGGGTCGTCAGCTCGGCGGCGTCGAGCACGGCGCTGTTGCCGTCGATCTTCGAGCTCTTGGGGATTGCGTCGTCGAGCTCGACGAGCCCCCGCTCGTCCATCCGAACGGTGGTCCCTTCGCTCACCTGCTCCAAACCCGCACCTCGCCCTCGTAGGGGTCGTGGGTCTCGATCTCGCGGTCCAGCACCTGGCGGATCGCGATCTCCTCCGATGCTAGCGCCACCAGATCGTCGTCCTCGTACAGCACCAGGGGCTTGGCTCCAAGCTCGTCCTTCGCGACCCCGAGGGAGTCCTCGGTCACGCAGATGTAGGTGAAGACCCCGTCGAGGTCCTCGAGGCTGCGCCGCATCGCCTGCTCGAGCGAGAGCCCGTCGCTCATCTGCTCGGCGAGGTACACGGCGATGATCTCCGAGTCGCACTCGGACTGGAAGCGGTGGCCTGAGCGCTGCAGCCGCCGGCGCCAGTCGTGGAAGTTCGTCAGCTGGCCGTTGTGGACGACCGCGACGTCGGGGAACGGGTAGGCCCAGTAGGGGTGCGCGTTGGCGATGTCGACGTCGGACTCGGTCGCCATCCGCGCGTGGCCGATCGCGTGGGTGCCCACGAACTCGTCGAGGCCATACTCCTTCGAGACCGTCTCGGCGTCGCCGAGGTCCTTGACGATCTCCAGCGAGCGCCCCAGCGACAGCACCTCCGTGTGGCGCACCCGCTCGACCGCGTCGGCGAGCAGCTTGAGGTCGCCGTCGAAGCCGAAGATGACGGTCATCGTGCGGTGTGTGCCCTTCACCTCGACGATCTCGGCGCCCCCGTCGCGCATGCGCGCCTCGACCTGGTCGCGCTGGCGCTGGACGCGCTGGGCGAGCTCGGCGTTCTCGTCGACCGCCTCGCTCAGCTTGACGTGCATGACGAAGGTGTCGCCGCCGCCGCGGTACAGCGCGTAGCCGGTCGAGTCGGGACCGCGGTGCTTCATCGCCTGCAGCATCCGGGTCATGTCGCGACCGACCTCGCGCTCGCCGTCGCCGTTGCGGTAGATGATCCCCGCGATTCCGCACATCAGGGAAGCACCTCCAGGTACTGCTCGCGCTCCCAGTCGGTGACGGCAGCCAGATAGCGCTCCCACTCGTCGCGCTTGTAGTGCATGAACACGTCGTAGAGCCGCCCCGGCATCGCGCTCGCGCACCACCTCGTCGGCCTCGAGCGCCTCCAGCGCGGCGCCGAGGTGATCCGGGACGCGCTCGAGCTCGGCGCCCTCGGCCAGCAGGTCGTAGGTGTTGCGCTGCTGGGGCGGTCCCGGGTCGAGCTCGCGCTTGACGCCGTCGAGGCCCGCCGTCAGCAGCGCCGCCTGGGTCAGGTACGGGTTGCACGAGGAGTCCACCCCGCGGAACTCGAACCGGCCGCCGCTTGCCACGCGGACGGTGCAGGTGCGGTTCTGCCACCCGTAGTTCTTGTAAACCGGCGCCCAGAACCCGAAGTCCCACATCCGCTTGTACGAGTTCACCGTCGGCGAGCCGACGCAGACGAGCGCCTTGAAGTGGTCGAGGATCCCGCCCATGAACTGCTTCCCGAGCTCCGAGAGCTGCGCCGGGCCGTCCGGATCGTGAAAGACGTTGGTGCCGTTCTCGTCGACCAGCGTGAAGTGGTGGTGGTGCCCGTTGGCGGATACGCCGGTGAATGGCTTCGGCATGAACGACGCGTGGAGGCCGTGCTCGCGGCCGACGGCCGTGCAGATCTGGCGATAGGTGGTGATGTTGTCCGCCGTGCGCGGGGCGCGGTCGAAGCGCGAGTTGAGCTCCAGCTGACCGGGGGCGTCCTCGTGGTCGCCGTAGCTCATGTCGAGCCCCATCGCGTTGCCGTACGAGATCACGTCGAGGATCACCGGGCGCAGCTGCTCGAACTGGTTGATGTGGTAGCACCACGGCTTGGTCACCCCCTCGGGCTCCCCGCCGCCGTCCTCCGGCAGCTTCAGCCACATCATCTCCGGCTCGATGCCGCACATGAACGTGTAGCCCAGCTCCTGCTCGGCGTCGTGCGCGATCCGCTTCAGGTTCTGGCGCGGGTCCGCGTCGAGCAGCTCACCGGTCTCGGTGTCGTAGCAGTCGCAGTACACGCGCGCCACCCGCGGGTCCCAGGGCAAGCGCTCGAAGGTGTCCAGGTCCGCCATCGCCGCCAGCTCGGACTCCTCGGGCCCGAACCCGATGTAGTTGTCCTGGCGGTCGGTGAACAGATCGGCGGTGGCGCCGTACACGAGCTGATACCCGCGCTCGGCGACCCTCGGGAACCAGCTCGCAACCACACCCTTGCCGTTGATGTGACCGCTGATCGAGACCTGCTGGAAGAACACGTACTCGATCCCGTCGCGCTCGATCTGATCGGCGATCTCCGCGATCCGATCGGCGCGGCCAGGCGCCGATCGAGCCTCCTCGAGCGTCTTCGGCGGTGGCTCGATCGGTGGCGAGTCGAGCACCCTCTGGACCTCGCTAGAAGCGCCGGTCTGCTTCGCTGGCCACTGCTCCCCTCCTTCTCTGTGGCGACACCTGGCTTCGTGGTCGGCGAACCACTATAACCGCGCATTGAACGAAAAGGTACATTCTCGGAGACGTCGACCTGGATGCCTGCGGCCCCCGTTACGCTCGCGACGTGCCTCGACGCTCGCTGGTCGACGAAACCGAGACGGCGCTTCGCGAGCGACTCGCGACCGAACCGCGCTCGCCCGGGCGACCGCCTGCCGCCCGAAACGGAGCTGGCCGAGGCGGTGGGCGTGTCGAGGGGAACGCTCCGACTGGCGCTGGAGCGCCTGGAGAGCAACGGCGAGATCGTCCGCAGACAGGGCAGCGGCACGTTCGTCGGGCGCGTCGCGCTTGGCGCCGGCGTTCAGCGAGGGCTTGGAGGTGCTCGAGTCATACGCGCTGCTCGCGCGCCGGCAGGGCAAGCGGCTGACGGTCCGCAACGTCCAGATCGAGCAGGCGCGGACGCCCGGATACGTCGCGGAGGCTTTGGGCGTCGCCAGGGGGACGAGGGCGACGCTGATCCAGCGCACGGTGCTCGCCGATGGAGCGGTCGCCGCCCACATGCGCGACATCGTGCACCCGGACGTCGAGCTACCCCCGCCGGAGGAACTTCGGTCGGCGATCTCCTCGGGAAGGATGGTGCTCGACGTCCTGATCGAGTGCGGCATCCCGATCGTGCACGCCAAGACGCGGGTCCGACCTCGGCTCGTGGAACCCGGCAGCAGGCTCGGGGAAGCGATGGACGCGACGCGCGTCACCGCCGCGATCGAGCTGGTCGAGCTGATACGCGCGGCCGGGGGCCAGGCCGTTCAGTACTCGATCGATGTGTTCGCGCCGGGCTCGATCGACCTCCACGTGATCCGAGGGCTCAAGTTCGAGGGAGCCTCCACCGAGGAGACCTGAGGCCGCGGTTCCTGTAGGGATCGGGTCGGCTACACAAAGGTACTTACCTAAACGCTCGGACCTATTCACAGCCTTGTGTCTATGTATTGACTGGGCAGTTCGCTTGATCGAATGGGATCTGGCCGGTTCACTGTTCCCACAGGGTCAGCGGTCGAGTGAGGAGGAAGCATGCCTATCCCCGTGCGGTTGCACCGCAGCGAGCTATGCGTTCCCGGCACCAGCGAGCGCATGCTCGAGAAGGCGCCGGGCCTGGGAGCCGACGTCGTGATGCTCGATCTGGAGGACGCCGTCGCTCCGGACGACAAGCCGCAGGCGCGGGAGAACGTGATCGCGGCGCTCCGCGAGCTCGACTGGAGCGGCTCCGCGGTAACCGTGAGGATCAACGGCCTCGACACCCACTACTGCTATCGCGACATCGTGGACGTCGTCGAGCAGAGCGGCAAGTGGCTCGACACCCTGCTGATCCCGAAGGCGAGCCTCCGCGGGCGACGTCCATCACGTCGCGACACTGCTGAGGCAGGTCGAGGATGCGGTCGGAATCCCGAACCGGATCGGGATCTCCGCGCTTATCGAGACGGCGCCCGGGATGGTCAACCTCGACGAGATCGCCGCAAGCTGCCCTGAGCGAATGGAGGCGCTGATCTTCGGCGTCGCCGACTACGCCGCATCGATCCAGAGCCAGACCGCGTCGATCGGCGGCTCAGACGCCAACTACGCGGTAATCACCGATGACGATGGCGGCACCGGGGCAGCCCGGGAGCTGCATTGGGGCGACCAGTGGCACTACGCGCTGTCGCGAATCGCCGTCACATGCAGGGCGAATGGACTGAGACCGATCGATGGTCCGTTCGGCGACTTCAGCGACTCCGAGGGATACCTCGTCGCCGCTCGGCGAGCCTCCATCCTCGGCTTCGAGGGCAAATGGTGCATCCATCCGAGCCAGATCGAGCTCGCCAACGACGTCTTCTCCCCTGACGACCGCCTGGTCTCGCGCACCCGCCGAATCATCGCCGCGATGCAGGACGCCGCCCAGGCCGGCAACGGCGCGGTCTCGCTCGACGGGCGCCTGATCGACGCCGCCTCGCTGAGAATGGCCGAGCACCTGCTGACCAAGATCCAGCTGATCGAGGAGCGTCAGACCGGCTCCTCACCCGTCGGCAGCGAAGAGGTGACGACAAGCGGCTGACGCACTGACGCTCGCTCCCGGGCTCTCCGCGACCCCGAGCGGCGCGCTCGGTTCCATAATGCCATTCTTCGCCGATGACGCGGCCGGTCGTTCTCGGAGTCGTCGGAGACTCCGCCGCTGGAAAGACCACGCTGACCCGTGGCGTGATACGCATCCTCGGAGGGCCCGACCACGTCTCCTACCTCAGCGGCGACGACTATCACCGATACGGAACGGCAACAGCGCGCCGAGCGCGGCATAACGCCGCTGGATCCGTCGGCGAACCATCTCGACATTCTCGGTCAGCACCTCGGGCACCTCCGAGCCGGGGAGCCGATCCTCAAGCCGGTCTACGACCACCGCAGCGGGACCCTGGAGCCGCCGGTCGTCGTGCGCCCGCATCCATACGTGGTGGTGGAGGGGCTGCTCAGCTACCACTCCGAGGAGCTTCGCGCGGCGCATGACATCCGCGTGTTCCTGGCGCCGCCCGAGGAGCTGAGACGGATGTGGAAGCTGACCCGCGACTGCACCCGCCGCGGCTACACGACGCATGAAGTGTTGAGCGAGCTCGATCGGCGCGAGCTCGACGTCGAGTCCTACATCAAGCCGCAGCGCAAGCACGCGGACATCGTGGTGTCGTTCAGGCCGACCACGGGCGACGACCCCGAGCGCCTCGACGCATACCTGATCCTGCGCGACACCCTCAGGCATCCGGACCTCTCGCCGTTTCTGCGGCCGCGACGGGGACGGTCCGACGCTCGTTCGCCGCGAGCAGGAGTCGTTGCTCCAAATTCCCGGCGACACCGACTCCGTACTCGCCGCGGAGCTCGAGGAGGCGGTGTGGCAGCGGATGCAGTACGCGAGTCACCTCCGTGTTCAGCGCCTTGGCGAGTTCACGATCGGGACCGACCTGCACCGCTCGGAGTCGCTCGCCCTCGCCCAGACCCTGCTCCTGTATCACCTCGTCTCGACGCGTGCCGAGATCAGCGCCGGGATCGATCCGCACGACCGCGACGTCCCGGGCGTCGTCGGCGCCGACTCAGCGCTTCACGCCTGAACCGGGCCCGCTCGCCGGCCACCGCGACTGGGTGCTGTTCTCCTCGCCGTGGACGCGGGCAAGCGCGTGACGCGCCGCCGGGGATCGCACGTACTCGATGAACGCCTCGACTGCTTCCGAGCTCGGACCGACGGTCGACTTGACCACGTGCCAGGAGCGTTTCGGCAGCCCCCCGCGGGGTCTGATGGTCGCCAGGCGGCCAGAGCCGAGCTCGAGCTCGACCGCCTCACGAGACTGAAGCGCGATTCCCAGCCCCATCCGGGCGGCGTTCTTGATCGCGCCGTTGGACCCGAGCGTGAGCAGCGGGGGTTGAAGCTGGTGGGAGTCGAGGTACAGCTCGCAGAGGCGGCGCGTTCCCGATCCCTGCTCGCGCATCAGCCACGGCTTGCCGGCGAGCTCGTCGACCGCGACCCAGGGGCGCTTCGCGAGGGGATCGCCGGGCGCGGTGATGAGGACGAACTCGTTGTCGAGGAACGGCGTTCCCTCGAAGCCGCGGCCCTCGGGGGCGCGCCCGGAGATCGCCACGTCGGCCTCGTGGGCCTCGAGCCGCCGGAAGACCTCCTGCCGGTTGCCCACGTGGACGCTCACCTCCAGCTCGGGGTGCTGCTCCCGGAAGGCGCTGACCAGCGGCGGCAACAGGTACTCGCCCGGCGGTGGTGACCGCGGTGATCCGCAGGTGGCTTGCGGCGCCCCGAGCGACCTGCGCCGGCGACCTCGGAGCCCTCCTTGAGAAGGGCGAGGACGTCGGTTGCGTAGCGGGCGTACGCCTCGCCGGCCGGGGTCGGCCTGATCCCGCGGCCCGCGCGCTCGGTCAGCTCGACCCCGAGCTCGCGCTCGAGAGCGGCAACCGCGGCCGAGACCGACGGCTGCGTGACCACGAGCTCCTCGGCCGCGGCCGTGATCGAGCCGAGGCGAACCACGGAAAGGAACGCCGATAGCTGCGTGACGGTGACCGCCAAGGAAGCAGCGAATATATAGGGCCTGACCTATTGATTCAAGCCTTTTCTTAGTTTGAAGGCATGAGCTCGTGTGCGAATGTCTCGCGCATGACCGAACTGCTCCGCCCCCATCTCGCCGCCCGACAGGCTGCTCTGCGGCCCGGGCCCGACCAACGTCGACCCGGCCGCGCTCGAGGCGATGAAGAAGCCGATGCTCGGGCACCTCGACCCCGAGCTGCACGACATCCTCCTCGACCTGGTCGCGCTCCTTCGCCGGGTCTACCGGGCGGAGTCGGGAATCGTCCTGCCGCTGCAATCGACCGGGACCTCCGGCATGGAGGCCGGGATCGCGAACCTCGTCGAGCGGGGCGACACGGTCATCGTGGGCGCCAGCGGGTACTTCGGGACGCGGATCGTCGAGGTCGCGCGGCGCTGCGGCGCGGACGTGGTCCAGGTCACCGCGGATTGGGGCCGGCACGTGCCCAACGCGCGCCTGCTCGCCGCGCTCGACGAGCACCCGCACGCGCGTCTGCTCGCGGTCGTCCACGGCGAGACGTCGACCGGCATCGAGCATCCGCTCGCGGAGCTGGGCGCCGAGATGCGGGACAGCAAGACGCTGCTGATGGCCGACTGCGTCACGACCCTGGGCGGGGTGGAGCTCGACTTCGACGGCTGGGGGATCGACTACGCGTACTCGTGCACCCAGAAGTGCCTGGCCGCACCACCGGGCATGTCCCCGATCGCCGTCTCCGATCGCGCGCTCGAGCGGAGGCGGCGTCGGCGCACGCCGGTCCCGTTCTCGATCGACTTCGAGCTGCTCAAGGGCTACTGGGTCGACCGCCCCGCGACCTACCACCACACCGCGCCGATCCTCCACATCTATGCCCTCCACGAGGTGCTCCGCCAGACCCTGCTCGAGGGGCTCGAGCAGCGCTGGGCCAGGCACACGAACGCCGGCCGCCACCTGCAGCAGCGCGCGCTCGATGCCGGCTTCGAGCTTCTGGCCGAGCCCGACCACCAGCTCGCGCCGCTGACCGCGATCCGTGTCCCCGAGGGGATCGACGGCAAGGCGGTGCAGCAACAGCTGCTCGCCGAGGACGGGCATCGAGGTCGGGGGCGGGCTCGGCCCACAGGCGCCCGCGATCTGGCGGGTCGGGCTGATGGGCCCGAACGCCGACACGGAGACCGCCGACCGTGTCCTCGAGGCGATCGCCGCGGCGGTCGAGAGCCAGCGCGTCGCGCTTGCCGGATGAGTCGGGAATGCGGCTTGCAGCGACGAGCCGCCCCTGACCCCGGTCAACGGGGAGCTGCTGCCGGTCGGCTAGGCCACTGGTCTAGTCCGTGGTCGCCACGTCGGCGAACAGGCGCTCCACCCCGTCGAGCAGCAGCCAGTTGGCCGCCAGCGCCTGCTCGGCCGGCTCGACAAGTCGGCCGTCGTCATCGCCGGCGATTCGAGTGGAGATCATCGCTCGATGCTGGGCTGCGTGATCGTGGTCGCGGGCGGCGTGGAGGTCGAAGTACGCCGTCGCCTCGCTCGATGGCTCAAAGCCATAGTGATCGATCAAGCCGGCGCGCTTGACTTCAGATATCCGCGGCTGGCTGGCCTCGATCGCGTACAGGACCGCGAGCGAAGCCAGCAGCTCGCGGTTGTCGTCCACCGGACCATGCCCCAACGCAGCGCTTGGTCTCCGGGGTAGGGGCCGGGGCGCCGCTCGCGCCGACGGCGGATGCAAACTGGTCCCACACCTCGACGTGCTCGGCCTCCTCGGCGGCGTGCGCCTCCAGGGTCGGGCGTGCGTCACCGACATCCGCGCTGCGAGCGGCAGCTCGCGAAGCATCTGCTAGGGCGACTACGGCATGGCGGTACTGCCCGGCGTAGAGCGCGAGCTCGCCGGGGCGACAGATCGCCGTCCGACCAGCGGACGTAGAAGGGATGACGGAGCACGTCCCATCTCTTGCGGACAGCATCGAGCTCATCGAACAGGTTCATAGCGATCCTTTCGGGATTAGTCGTTGAAACCCACGGGACCTCGCTCAAGACCCCGACCTTGCCTTCTCCTCGCCGAACCGCGCCGCCTCCTCCGAGCCGCCGGTGGCGTCGCCCTCGCTGTAGGAGTGGGCGCCGGCGCCGGCGAGCTTGCCGCCGTCGACGATCAGGTACTCCTCGCGCAGCGGGCGCTCGGCGAAGTAGGACTCGAGGATCTCGCGGGTGCCCGCCGCGTAGCGGGCCTGCGCCGAGAGGCTCGAGCCCGAGATGTGCGGGGTCATGCCGTGGTGGGGCATCGTGCGCCACGGGTGGTCGCGCGGCGCCGGCTGGGGGAACCACACGTCGCCGGCGTACCCGGCGAGCTTGCCCGACTCCAGGCGCGCGGACGATCGCGTCGCGGTCGCAGATCTTGCCGCGCGCGGTGTTGACGATGTAGGCGCCGCGCTTCATCCGCCCGATCATCTCGTCGTCGAACAGGTGCTCGGTCTCGGGGTGAAGCGGCGCGTTGATCGTCACCACGTCGCAGACGGGAACCATGTCCTCGGGCGTCTCGTGGAAGCGTCACCCCGAGCTCGGCCTCCACCTCGGCGGGCAGGCGGTGGCGGTCGGTGTAGTGCAGGCCGACGTCGAACGGCTTCAGGCGCCGCAGGACCGCGGAGCCGATCCGCCCGGCGGCCGACGGTGCCGACCTGCATCCCCTCGACGTCGTAGGAGCGCGCGGCGCAGTCGGCGATGTTCCAGCCGCCGTCGATGACGATCTGGTAGGAGGGGATGTAGTTGCGGACCAGCGACAGGATCATCATCACCACGTGCTCGGAGACGCTGATCGAGTTGCAGTAGGTGACCTCGGCGACCGTCATCCCGGCGTCCATCGCCGCCTGCAGGTCGACGTGGTCCGAGCCGATCCCGGCGGTGATCGCGAGCTTCAGGTTCGGCGCCTTGGCGATCCGCTCGGCGGTCAGGTAGGCGGGCCAGAAGGGCTGTGAGATCACCACGTCGGCGTCGGGCAGCCGGCGCTCGAACTCCGAGTCGGGGCCGTCCTTGTCGGAGGTCACGATCAGCTCGTGGCCCGCGCTCTCGAGGAACTTGCGCAGCCCGAGCTCGCCCGACACGCAGCCGAGCAGCTCGCCGGGGGTGAAGTCGATCGCCTCCGGGGTCGGGGTCGTCTGGCCGTCCGGATAGCGCTCGATCCGCGGGATCTCCTCGCGCGGATAGGGCGGCGGATAGCCGTCGACCGGGTCGTCGTAGAGCACGCAGAGGATCGTCGCCATGCTTCTAGCCTCCCGTGGGGTTCTTGCTCTCCTCCTGCCCCCGCTGACGCGGGTCGGCGCCTACTATAACCACCGATTGAACAAAAAGGTACATTCGGCGAAATGCCGGTCTTGCTCCCCTGATCCGTGGTCGCCGTAGCGCTCGGCTTCGGCACCGCCCTCTGCTGGGGCCTTGCGGATTTCCTGGGCGGCATTCGCACCCGTCGGCTGGCGCTCCCCACCGTCCTGCTCGTCAGCCAGCTCGCCGGCCTGACCGCGATCGCGCTGGTGGTGGCGACCGCGCAGCCGGAGACCCCGGCGCTGGGCGAGATCGCCCCCGCGCTGGGCGCCGGTGTCTGCCAGCTGGCGGGGATCGCGGCGCTCTACCGCGCGCTCGCGATCGGCACCATGAGCGTGATCTCACCGATCTCGGCGAGCGGGGCGGCGATTCTCACGGTGATCGTCGGGGTCGCCACCGGCGAGCGCCCACAGTCCCTCCAGATCGTCGGAATGGCGGCGGCGTTCGCGGGGGTCATGCTGGCGACTCGGTCGCCCGACCGAGGGCAGGGCGCGACGTCGGGGCGGGTACTCGGTCTGGCGACGATCGCGGCTCTCGGGTTCGGCGGGTTCTACGTCGGCATGAATGCCGCCGTGGATGACGCGAATCCCTTCTGGGCGCTGCTCGCCGCGCGCACGAGCGCGGGCGCACTGCTCGTGATCGTGCTGCTCTCGGTGCGACCGCGGCTCGGAGCCGGTCCCACGGACCTGCCGTCGCTCGCCCTGATCGGCCTACTCGACGTCGCCGCCAACGCCTGCTTCACGCTCGGCACCGACACCGGGCTGCTGAGCGTGGTATCGGTGCTCGCGTCCCTCTACCCGGTGGCCACGGTGCTGCTTGCCCGGGCGCTGCTGGGAGAGCGGCTGGTCGCGGTCCAGGGCGCCGGGGTCACCGTGGCGCTGGCCGGCGTGGCCCTGATCTCCGCTGGATGAGTGTCCCGCGCCGTTCGTCATCGGGCCGATGAGTTTCGCCTCGACGCGCGGTCTTATGGATGACGCGAGATTGATTCGAGCCACGTCGAGAACTCAGAAGGAGCGGTCATGAACACTGTCGTCGCCGGGATCGCGCAAGATCACGTTCGCCGGGGGGCCGGGTGGCAGGGATACGACGGTAACCTGGGGTATTGAAGGACCATGGCTAGAGCGATCTGGAGTGGATCGATCAGTTTCGGGCTCCTGAATGTGCCCGTGAAGCTGTACAGCGCCGTCTCCAAGCAGACGATTCGCTTCCGCGAGCTGCGCGAGGGCGACGGCTCCCGGATCAAGCACAAGCGCGTCGCCGAGGAGGACGGCGAGGAGGTCCCGTACGAGAAGATCGTCAAGGGGTACGAGGTCACTCCCGACCAGTACGTCGTCATGTCCAAGGACGAGCTCGAGGAGATCGACCCGAAGAAGACGCGCGCGATCGAGATCAAGGACTTCGTCGATCTCGACGACATCGACCCGATCTACTTCGAGCACCCCTACTACCTCGGCCCGGACAAGGGCGCCGAGAAGGCCTACGCGCTGCTCGCCAAGGCGATGCGCGACGAGCGCAAGGTCGCGATCGCGCGCTTCGTGCTCCGCAACAAGGAGCACCTGGCCGCGATCCGGCCGCTCGACGACGTCCTCACCCTGACCACGATGCGGTTCGCCGACGAGGTCGTGCCCCCGGACCAGCTCGACGGCGTCGAGCCCGCGGACGGCAAGAAGCTCGAGAAGCGCGAGCTGGACATGGCCAAGGAGCTGATCGCCTCGCTGAGCAGCGACTTCGACGCCGAGCAGTACCGCGACGAGTACCGCGAGGAGCTGCTGGCCCTGATCGAGCGCAAGGCGCAGGGCAAGAAGATCGCGGTGCAGCCGAGCGAGGAGCCGACGCCGACCAAGGCGCCGGACCTGATGGCGGCGCTGGAGGAGAGCCTCGCGTCGGTGCGCGGCGAGGAGCTCGCCGGCGCCGAGGCCGGAGACGGCGCCGAGGCCAAGAAGCCGGCCAAGCCCACGAGATCGAAGGCCAAGAGCTCGGGCTCGAAGGCCAAGGCGAAGCCGAAGTCCTCCTCGAAGTCGCGCTCGAAGTCCGCCTCCGGCGGGAGGCGCAAGAGCCCGGCCAAGTCGCGCTCGTAAGTCCCGCTGGTATATAACCCCGGCGAATCGAATCAGGACCGAGACGTAGGGGAGGAATCTTGGCGAGCGTTGCGGGTCGGACCAGGCGATTCGGATGGGCATTGATGGCGGGCTTGGTCGTGCTGGTCGCGTTGACGCTCTCGCTGCTCTCGGGCAGCGCGAGCGCCCAGAAACCACAACCCGTCGCCAAGGTGGCCCCCGGCGTGTACATGAGCAGGATCTCGGCCCAGGCGACGCGTGCGGACGAGATCCGACCCGGCTCCGAGCCCGGGAGCGTGCTGGAGGCGAAGCGCGACGAGGGCCCGTCGTCGAGGATCATCGGCGGCGCGCCGACCACGATCGCGGAATGGCCGTGGCAGGCGGCGCTCTTGTTCGACGCCGCCCACTCGCCTCCCGGCGCCAACGGCTTCGACCGTCAATTCTGCGGCGGCACCCTGGTCGCCCCGAACGCCGTGATCAGCGCGGCGCACTGCGCCTTCGACGTAATCGACCCGCCCGATGGTGGGTTCGACCCGGTCTTCTTCGACGTGGTCACCGGCCGCACCGTGCTGTCGTCGACGGAAGGCCAGGAGCTCCCGGTGGCCAATTACTTCGTGTTCACTGACGCGGCCGGCGCCCCCCTCTTCGACGGCGACCCCTCACATGGATGGGACGCCATCCTGATCCAGTTGGCGTCGGGCTCGACTTCGCCGACGATCAATCTCGCCGGGCCCAACGAGGAGGCGGCCTGGGCCCCGGGCAAGGCGGCGTTCGCAACGGGCTGGGGCGCGCTCAACGACGTGCCTCCTGCTTCCCAGATCTTCCCCGACGACCTGCGTCAGGTTCAGGTCGCGATCCTGGCCGACAGCACGTGCGGCTCGCCGACCGTCAACGACGGCCTGTTCATTCCGCAGCTCATGGTGTGCGCGGGTGAGCTCGCGGGCGGCAAGGACACCTGTCAGGGCGACAGCGGCGGCCCACTCGTCGTGCCGAAGGGCAGCAAGTTCCGCCTCGTCGGCGACACCAGCTTCGGAATCGGGTGCGGGCAGCCGAACAAGCCCGGCGTCTACGGACGCGTCGCCGCGGATCCGATGCTGCACGGGCTGGCCCAAGCGGCACAGTCCGCCTCGGGCCGCAACATCATCGGAACGTGCGCGAAGGACAAGAAGAAGGCCAAGAAGGCGAAGAAGAAGTTCAAGAGGTCCGGCACCAAGACGGCCAAGAAGAAAGCGAAGCGGGCGAAGAGGAAGGCCAAGAAGGCCTGTTAGCCGACCCGCGGCGCGGTCTCGGCCACAATGTGGCGCGATGGCTGAGGCACAGCAGGTCGAGGTCGACGGGCGGGAGCTCTCGCTAACCAACCTCGACAAGGTGATGTACCCGGCGACGGGGTTCACCAAGGGCGAGGTGATCGACTACTACGCGCGCATCGCGCCCGACGATCCTGCCCCACCTGCGCGGCCGCCCGCTGACGCTGAAGCGCTATCCGGAAGGCGTCGAGGCAGGTCACTTCTTCGAGAAGCGCTGCCCCAAGCATCGGCCCGAGTGGGTCGACACGGCGTCGATCTGGAGCGAGCGCGAGGACGGCGAGATCGAGTTCTGCGTCTGCGACGACAAGCCGACCCTGGTGTGGATGGCGCAGCTCGCGGCGCTCGAGCTGCACCCGTCGCTGTCGCTCGCCAAGCACATGGAGCGACCGACCGTGCTCGCCTTCGACCTCGATCCCGGCGAGCCGGCGAACGTGATCGACTGCGCGCGGGTCGCGCTGCGGGTGCGCGAGCATGTTCGGCGAGCTGGGCGTCGAGTGCTTCCCCAAGACCTCGGGCGGCAAGGGGCTGCAGGTCTACGTGCCGCTGAACCGCAAGCTGACCTACGAGACGACGAAGCCGTACGCGCAGGCCGTCGCCCAGCTGCTGGAGCGCATGTACCCCGACGAGATCGTGTCGCGGATGACCAAGCGCCTGCGCAAGGGCAAGGTGTTCGTCGACTGGAGCCAGAACACCGAGAGCAAGACGACCGTCGCCGTCTACTCGCTGCGCGCGCGCGAGCGAGCCGACCGTGTCGACGCCGCTCGAATGGGACGAGGTGACGACCGCCGCGGAGTCCGGCGACCCTGAGCCGATCCGCTTCGAGGCCTCAGATGTGCTCGACGCGGGTCGAGGAGCGCGGCGACCTGTTCGCCCCGGTGCTCGAGCTCAAGCAGAAGCTGCCCGGCCTCGAGCAGCTCGCAGAAGAGCTGAGCCGCGCCGCTCAGGTGATCGGGATCGCCTCGCGCGGCCGCGCGGAGCCGCGGACCGCCCGGATCGCGACCGCCAGGCGCCGCATGCCCTCGCGCAGCTCGTCCGGCGCCAGGTAGGCGAACGAGACGCGCATGAAGGTCCCGCGCGGGCGCTCGGGCATCGCCGCGCCGCCGGGCAGAAATGCCGTGCCCTGGCGCACGCGCCTCCTCGTACAGGTCGCGCTCGTCGAGCGGGTCCCGGAGCGCCAGCCACACGTGCGCGCCGCCGAGCGGTCGTTCACCAGGTCGCAAGCCCCTCGAGGTGCTCGCCGAGCGCGCTCCAGCAGCGCCTCGCGGCGCTCGCGATGGAACTCGATCGCGCGCTCGAGGTGCTCCTCGTACGCAGCCCTCGGCGAGGAAGCGGGCGCCGATCAGCTGCGTGAGGGTGCCGCTTGCCATGTCGTCGTTGCTCTTCTCGCGCACGATCCGATCCAGCACCGGGCCGGTCGCGGCGACCCAACCGAGCCGCAGCCCGGGGCTGACGTTCTTCGAGAACGAGTCGACGTAGATCACGTGCTCCGGCGCCATCGCGCGCAGCGGCGGCACGCTCGTCGCCCTCGAGCCGGAGATCGCCGTAGACGCGTCCTCGAGGACGAAGAACCCGTGGCGGCGGGCCAGCTCGCAGCAGGCGCTCGCGCCGCTCGGGCGACGAGGTCGCGCCCGGTCGGGTTCTGCAGCCGGGGCTGGAGGACGAGCAGCCGGATCTCGTGGCGGCGCAGAAGCTGCTCGAGCGCGTCGATGTCGAGCCCGTCCTCGTCGGTCGGCACCGACGAGCAGCCTCGCGCCCGCGTTGCGCGGACCGCCTCGATCCCGCCTATGAACGACGGGCGACTCGCACGCCACGACGTCACCCGGTCGCAGTACCGCGCGCGTCGTGAGCGTCAGCGCCTGATGGGCGCCGGTGGTGACGACGATCTCCTCGGCGCCGATCGTCGGTGCCGCGCCGCCGTCCCGAGGCGCGCCAGCTCCTCGCGCAGCTCCGGCATCGCCCTCGATGTCGGCGTATTGGAGCGCGCGCGCACCGTCCTCCCGCAACGCGTCCGTGGCCAGCTCGGCGATGCGCTCGACCGGAAACAGGTCGCGACGAGGGATGCCCCACCATCAGCGGGATCAACTCGTCGCGAGCCGGCGCGCGCGGAACATCTCGGCCGAGGATGCGGTCGCCGTAGGTCTCGATCTCGTCCGGGCAGCGCGTACATGCTGCCACGCGCGTCGTCGCTCGCGGCCGCGCGGTGGACTGCGGCGCGGCGGCAGCGCTCGTTCGCACGAACGTCCCGCTCCCGACCCGGCCGGCGACGAGGCCCATGTCGGCGAGCCGCCGGTAGGCGCGCGCGGCGGTCAGGTGGTTGACGCCGGCCAGCCTCGGCGAGCTCGCGGGTCGGGGGCAGCTTCTCGCCCGGGCCGAGCTCGCCCGACTCGATCGCATCCGCGAACGCGTCGACGATCTGGCTCGTGACCGATCGCTGCGAGCCGCGGTCGATGTCCGACAATCGCTCTTTGTATGACATTGACAATCCTCTTGAGACGCGTCTATCGTGGCGATTGCAGTACAGCAACCAGGTGATCAAGTCATACACAGTCTTACACGAGGAGGCGCACGAATGTCAAACACCGGCAGCGACTACGAGGCGTTTGTACTAGCACCCAACGCAGCAGGCGTGACGATCCGGGACGCGGACCGGCGACGACCGTGAGCGAGCTCGCGCGCCTCGCCCAGCTCGACTCGACGCGTCCTCCCGGCGGCCCCGATTGCTCGCGAAATCCGGAGTGATCCTTATCGCCGAGGTCCATGGCGAGCTGCGGGCCGCGTACTCGCGTCAGCCGAGAGCCGCGCGATCGCGAACCCGTTCCGCCGCACCGCGGAGCTCGTCGACCTGCTCGAGCTGCGGGCCAAGCAAGCTCAACGGCGGCCGCACGAGGCGCACACAGCGCGCCTCAGCCGCCCCGCAGCCCCGGGCCTGGGGCTCGCGCTGGCGCCGCGCGGCACGGCCCGCGCCGCCGAGCGGCTCTAGTCGAGCGGCTGGCGGACGACCGGGTCGCCGCGCCGCCGCGGCCTCGTCGAGGCGGCGGACCGGCGTCGTGTAGGGCGCCTCGCGCAGCGTCTCGGGATCGCGCTCGGCCTCGGCGAGGATCTCCTCGATCGCGTCGGCGAACGCGTCGAGCGATTCCTTGCGTCTCGGTCTCGGTCGGCTCGACCATCAGCGCCTCCTCGACGAGCAGCGGGAAGTAGATCGTCGGGGGATGGAACCCGAAGTCGAGCAGCCGCTTGGCGACGTCGAGCGTCGTCGACCTTCAGCTCGCGCTTCGCCGGTCGCCCGCTGAGCACGAACTCGTGCATGCAGCGGCGGTCGAAGGCGACCGGCAGGTACTTGCCGGCGCGGCCCTCGCGCAGCCGGGCGAGCAGGTAGTTGGCGTTCAGGACCGCGGTCTCGGAGGCCTCGGCGAGGCCGTCGCCGCCGAGGCTGAGGATGTACGCGTACGAGCGCACGAAGACGCCGAAGTTGCCCTGGAAGCCGCGCAGGCGCCCGATCGACTTCGGCCGCTCGTAGTCGAGGTCGAAGGTCGGCGCGGCGCCGTCGCCGCCGCTCGCGCCGCGACGACGCGCGGGACGGGCAGGTAGGGCTCGATCCGGTCCGAGACCGCGATCGGCCCCGAGCCGGGGCCGCCGCCGCCGTGCGGCTGGGAGAACGACTTGTGGAGGTTGACGTGGACGATGTCGAAGCCCATGTCGCCGGGCCTCGAGTGCCCCATGATCGCGTTCAGGTTGGCGCCGTCGTAATACAGCGTCCCGCCCGCCTCGTGGACGATCGCGCGCGATCTCGCGGATGTTCTCGTCGAACAGGCCGAGCGTGTTCGGGTTGGTGAGCATCAGGCAGGCGATCTCGTCGGTCGACCTTGGCGCGCAGGTCGTCGACGTCGACCCCGCCGCGCTCGTTGGTCGCCACCTTGACGACCTCGTAGCCGGCCATCGTCACCGAGGCGGGATTCGTCCCGTGCGCGGTGTCGGGCGTCAGCACCTTGGTCCGCGCGCTCGCCGCGGTCGGCGTGGTAGGCGCGCGTGAGCAGCAGCCCGGCGAGCTCGCCGTGCGAGCCCGCCGAGGGCTGGAGCGAGACGTGCGGCAGCCCGCAGATCTCGGCCAGGGCTCCCTGGAGGCGCCACATCAGCTCGAGCGCGCCCTGGGCGCGCTTCGGGTCCTGCGCCGGGTGAAGCCGGGCGTGGCCGGGCAGCGCCGCGACGCGCTCGTTGAGGCGCGGGTTGTGCTTCATCGTGCACGAGCCGAGCGGGTAGAGGCCCGTGTCGAGGTCGAAGTTGCGCCGCGAGATGCGGTTGTAGTGGCGGACGATCTCCGGCTCGGAGACCTCGGGAAGCTCCGGCGGCCGCTCGCGCCGCAGATGCGCCGGGATCAGCTCGTCGAGCGGGCGCTCGGGGACGTCGAGCGGCGGCAAGGTCGCGGCGCGGCGCCCCGGCCGCGAGCGCTCGAAGATCGTCACCGCGCGGTCGCGCTGCATCGGGGTCTCGTTCGGAGCCGGAGGACATCGCTCACGAGCGGCACCGTCTGCGTCGTTGCTGGTCGCTCGTTGCTCGGTGCTCGGCGACCGCGCTGCTCGAGCGCGTCGGCGAGTCGGTCGATGTCCTCCTTGCTGCGCCGCTCGGTGATCGCGACCAGCAGCCCGTTCTCGTACTCCGGGTACTCGCGGCCGAGCGGATAGCCGGCGGCGATCCCCTCGCGCGGCGCAGCGGTCGAGCACCTCGGCGACCGGCGCGTCGAGGCGGACCGCGAACTCGCGCACGACCGGCGCCTCGTGCAGGAGCTCGACGCCGTCGACCGCAGCGAGCCGCTCGCGCGCGTAGGCGGTCCGCCGCGCCAGCAGCTCGCCGAGCTCGACGAGTCCCCGCTTGCCGAGCCAGCTCAGGTACACGATGCCGCCGAGCGCGTTGAGCGCCTGCGAGGTGCAGATGTTGTGGGTCGCCTTCTCGCGGCGGATGTGCTGCTCGCGAGTCTGCAGCGCGAGCACGAAGCCGCGGCGCCCGTCGACGTCCACCGTCTCGCCGGCGATCCGGCCCGGCATCCGACGCAGGTGCTCCTCGGTCGCGCAGAAGAACCCGAACGACGGGCCGCCGAAGTCGAGCCGCCCGCCGAGCGGCTGGCCTTCGCCGAGGGCGATGTCGGCGCCGCACTCGCCCGGCGGGCGCAGCACGCCGAGCGTCATCGGGTCGACGGAGACGACGACGAGCGCCCCGCGCCTCCTTGGCCGCGCTCGGCGAGCGCCGCGACGTCCTCGACCGCGCCGAGGAAGTTCGGGCTCTGGAGGAAGACCGCGGCGGTGTCTCGTCGACGGCGCGCGCGAGCGCGGCGGCGTCGGTGAGGCCGCCGCTCGAGCCCGACCTCGACGACCTCGGCGCCGTAACCCGCGCGAGTAGGTGGCGAGCGCCTCGCGGCTGTGCGGATGGAGCCCGCGGGAGACGACGAACCGGCGCCGACCGGTGGCGCCGATCGCCAGATACCCGGCCGAGGCGACCGACGACGGCCCCTCGTACAGCGAGGCGTTGGAGACCGGCAGGCCGGTGAGCTCCGACATCGCGGTCTGGAACTCGAACATCGCCTGCAGGTGGCCCTGCGAGATCTCCGGCTGGTAGGGCGTGTACGGGGTGAGGAACTCGGAGCGCTGCGTGATCGCGTCGACGATCGCCGGCACGTAGTGGTCGTACATCCCGGCGCCGATGAAGCACAGCTCGTCCTCGGCGTGGGCGTTGCGCTGCGCGAGCGCCGGCCAGGAGTTCGTAGACGTCGCTCTCGGCCATCCCCGGCCGGCAGCTCGAGCTCACGGTCGAGCCGCACCTCGGCCGGGCAGCTCCTCGAACAGCTCCTCGATCGAGGCCGCGCCGATCGCCGCCAGCATCTCGCGGCGGTCGGCGTCGGTGGCTGACGTGTAGCGGCGTCACGGCCTACTCGTTCTCCTCGAGCAGCTTGCGGTAGGCGGCGGCGTCCATCAGCTCGTCGGCCTCCGAGGGGTCCGAGAGCTTCACCTTGACGAGCCACCCCTCGCCGTAGGGGTCCTCGTTGATCTTCTCCGGGCTCTCGGCGACCGCCTCGTTGACCTCGGTGATCTCGCCGGAGAGCGGGGCGTAGACGTCGGAGACGGCCTTCACGGACTCGACCTCGGCGTACGGCGTGTCCTTGGTCACCTCGGTCCCGACCTCGGGCGGGTCGAAGAACACCACCTCGCCGAGCGCGTCCTGCGCGTACCAGGTGATCCCGAAGGTCGCCGCGTCGCCCTCGACCCGCGCCCAGTCGTGCTCGGGGTGGTACCGAAGCTCGTCGGGATAGCTCTCGTCGGCCAACCTAGTCTCCTTTCCGGGACGGGGCACTAGTCCCTCCTTCTTGTACAGCGGCTTGCGCTCGACGCGCGCCGGGCGTCGCTTGCCGCGAACGTCGATCTCCAGCTCGGTGCCGGGCTCGGCCAGCTCGGCGCGCACGTAGCCCATCCCGATCCCGACCTCGAGCGACGGCGAGTGCGTGCCGCTCGTCACCTCGCCGACCGGCTCGGCGCCGTGCAGCATGCGGGTTGCCCGGGCGCGGGATGCCGCGCCCGGTGAGCACGAACGGCGACCAGCCTCTCTGCCGGGCCCCCGCTCGCGGACTGTCGCGACCGCCTCCGAGCCGATGAACCCCGTGTCCTCCTTGCAGCACCAGCCGAGGCCCGCCCTCGATCGGGGTCCGCTCGACGCCGAGGTCGTTGCCGTACAGGTGGAAGCACACCTCGAGCCGCAGCGTGTCGCGGGCGCCGAGGCCGGCGGGCACGGCACCCGCCGCGAGCAGGGCGTCCCACACGCCGCGCGCGGCTTCGGGGGCGAGCAGCAGCTCGACCCCGTCCTCGCCCGTGTACCCGGTCCCGCACACGAGCGCCTCGGCGCCGGCGATCCGCAGGGTCGCCGTGCGCATCCGCGCCGGCAGCTCGCCGTCGGCGAGCCCGCCGGCCAGCTCGCGGGCGCGCGGGCCCTGCACGGCGAGCATCGCGTACTCGTCCCCGGCGTCGCGGACCTCGGCGTCGAAGTCCCCGGCGTGCTCTGCGAACCACTCGAAGTCACGTGTCGCGGTTGGCGGCGTTGGTCACCGTCAGGTAGCGCTCGCTCGCCGAGCCGGTAGGTGAACAGGTCGTCGAGCACGCCGCCGTCCTCGCGGCACAGGCACGAGTACTGGGCGCCGCCCGACCTCGAGCTTCGACACGTCGTTGCTGAGCAGCCGCTGCAGCAGCGCTTCGGCCTCGGGTCCCGTGGTCTCGATCTCGCCCATGTGGGAGACGTCGAACACGCCGCAGCTGTCGCGCACGGCGAGGTGCTCCCGGCGGACGCCCTCGTACTGGACGGGCATCTCGAAACCGGCGAACGGGACGATCCGGGCGCCGGCCGCCACGTGGGCGTCGTACAGCGGCGTGCGCCTGAGTGCGGCGGCGGTGCTCACCCGCCGCAGGCTAGCGAGTGGAAACTGTGGCTAGCCGCGGCGCAGGAACGAGGGAACGTCGATCTCGTCCTCGGCGACCTCGAGCTCGCGGCGCTCGCGGTCGCCGATCGAGAGCTCGCGACGGCGGCTGCGCCGCCGCACCTCGGCGGGGCGCCGCGCCAGCAGCTCGAAGCCCTCGAACCCGGTCGCGATCACCGAGACCCTGACCTCCTCGTGGATCGCCGGGTCGATCACGGCGCCGAAGATGATGTTCGCCCCGGAGTCGGCCTGCGCGACGACGAGGTCGGCTGCCTCGTGGACCTCGAACAGCCCCAGGTCCTCCCCGCCGGTGACGTTGATCAGCATTCCGGTCGCGCCGTCGATCTGCGACTCGAGCAGCGGCGAGGTGATCGCCTGCCGTGCGGCGTCGGCGGCGCGGTTCTCGCCCGTCGCCTCGCCGATCCCCATCAGCGCGGAGCCGGCCTCGCGCATCACCATCTCGACGTCGGCGAAGTCGAGGTTGATCAGCCCGGGGACGGTGATCAGGTCGGTGATCCCCTGCACGCCCTGGCGCAGGATGTCGTCGGCCTTGCGGAACGCGTCCAGCACGCTCTCGCGCCGCTCGACCACCTGCAGCAGCTTCTCGTTGGGAACGACCAGCAGCGTGTCGACCTCCGCGCGCAGCTTCTCGATCCCGTCCTCGGCCTGCTGCATTCGGCGGCGGCCCTCGAACTCGAACGGCTTGGTCACCACGCCGACGGTCAGCGCGCCGACCTCCTCCTTCGCGATCTCGGCGATGATCGGGGCCGCCCCGGTGCCGGTCCCGCCGCCCTCGCCGGCGGTGACGAAGACCATGTCGGCGCCCTTCAGCGCCTCCTTGATGTCATCGCGTGACTCCGCCGCGGCGCCAGCGCCGATCTCGGGGTTGCCGCCGGCGCCCAGGCCCTTGGTCAGCTCGTGGCCGACCCCGAGCTTGATGTCGGCGTCGGCTGCGAGCAGCGCCTGCGCGTCGGTGTTGACGGCGACGAACTCGACCCCTTTGAGGCCAGCGTCGACCATCCGGCTGATGGCGTTGTTGCCGCCACCGCCGACACCCACGACCTTGATGACTGCGAGATATGAGGTTTCCACCGTCTCTCACCGCCTGTGGACCGCTTCGTGGAGCCTGAACCCACAGTCCAGGGTTCCGATCGGCGATTCACCTGCAAGTGCGACGAAACTAGGGCAAAACGCCTCCCCTGTCAACGCCTGACACTGCATCCTGCAACGGCCTATTCTCCACCAAGACTTGAGAGTTGACGCGACCTCAGGCTGTACCTGAGGGTTTGAATTCTGCCCGCCTGAGCTGGATTTCCTGCGGATTTGTCGAGCTCCTCACCTGCCAGGAGCGCGGCGCGGGCGGCCGCAAACTGCGCGATCGGAGCTTCCGGGTGGCGATCGGATCGCAAGGAGCCGTGCAGTTTTTCGCCCCGACGGGGCCCCGGAGGCCGCTCTAGGCCGCTCCCGGCGCGGTCGTCGCGCCGCCGACGGCGGGGCGCTCGGGTGCGCTGAGGTCGATGTAGGAGAGGCTCGCGAGCTTGCTGTCGGCCAGGATCCGGGCCGCCGCGACCCACTTCGCGTTGGCCTGGCTCCCGTCTCCGAAGATCAGCGCGATCCCGTCGGCGAGCTCCACCCGCACGCCCGCCTCGTCCTCCGAGCTGCTCTCGATCAGCTCGCGCATCGGCGCCGGCGCCGCACCCAGCACGAGCGCCTGCTGGAGCGCGCCCTCCGTGAGCCGCGTCGCGGATGGATCGGCGTCGGCCTCCAGCGTGGGAAGCTCGAGGCCGGACGTCGAGATGCCGGGAAGCAGGGTGCCGTCCCCGGCGACCGGAAGGTCACGCCCCTCGAGGTCGACCACGCCGACCGGCTTTCGCTCCGTCACCTCGATCGTGAGGCCGTTCGGGAAGCTGGCGTCAGCGCTCACCGACCTCACCGTGGGATACGGCCGCGCCACCGCGCGAAGCTCATCCTCGCGAACGTGCAGCGTGGTCATCCCCCGTGCCGCCTGCGCGAGTGCGTCGCGCACCTCGTCGCGCTCCGAGGAGCTGATCCCGACGACGCTGACGTCGCGGACTGCGACCAGCGAGGTGTCGCGCAGCCACAGCATGTACCCGGCGGCTAGCACGCCGGCCAGGGCCCCGAACGCGACCGCGCGGCGGATCCACACCCGCAGCCACGAGCGGCCCGATCGCGCGCGGCCGCGGCGCTCGCCGCGGGCCTTGCCGCTCGGCGCCGCCCGGCGGCGCCTGCGCCGGGTGCGGGGAAGCCGCTCGGCGTGAGCTGCGGATCGGCCCATCAGCCGTCACCCAGGTCCCAGGCCTCGGGCCACTCGACCTCGCCGAGGACCTGCACCTCGGGCTCGAGCGTGACGCCGAAGCGCTCGTGGACGCGACGACGCCCCTCGGCCATCAGCGCGAGGATGTCGGCCGTCGTCGCCTCACCCGTGTTCTCGACGAAGTTCGCGTGCACGTCGGAGAAGCGGGCGCCGCCGTGAGCGAGGCCGCGACACCCGGCCGCCTCGAGCAGCTGGCCCGCGGTGCGCCCCTCCGCTCGCGGGTCCTCGGGGTTGGTGAACGTGGAGCCGAAGGTCTTGATCCCGGACGGCTGCGCCTCACGCCGCATCTCCCGCATCTCTGCGAGCGTCGCCTTGATCTCGGCCGAGTCGCCCTCCGCGAGCCGGAACGAGGCCCCCGAGACGACCTCGCCTGGCCGCAGGTCGGAGCGTCGGTACCGGAAGCCGAGGTCGTCCGGCGTGCGCCGCTCGCGGCCGGGAGCCGTGCAGACGTCCACCCACTCGAGGCTGCGAGCCAGCTCGCCGCCGTACGCGTTGGCGTTCATCTTCACCGCGCCGCCGACCGTGCCGGGGATGTTGACGCCGAACTCGAGCCCGGACAGGCCCCACGCCGCCGCCTTCGCCGCCGCCGAGGGCAGCCGCGCGCCACCGCCGCACAGGACCCGGTCGCCCTCACGCTCGATCGTCGCCAGCTCGCCCTGGAGCTTCAATGCCAGACCTCGAAATCCATCGTCCGCCACAAGGAGGTTCGATCCGGAGCCGACCACTCCTACACCGAGCCCCTCCTCCGCCGCCCAGCGAAGCAAATCCAGGAGGCGCTCCTCGCCGTCCGCGGGGGCGAAGAAATCGGCCGCTCCGCCGGCCCGCACCGTGGTCAGGCGGGCCAGCGAAGCCTGCACCTGCACCCCGGGGGGCCGCTTCACCGCCCCGCCTCCTGGTCCTCGACGAGCGCCTCGGCGAGGCGGAACACGTCCCCGGCGCCCAGGGTGACGAGCAGGTCGCCCTCGGCGAGGCGAGGGGCCAGCGCGCGCTCCGCGCGCTCCACGTCGTGAAGCCACCACACGGGCCTGCCCCCTCCGCGATCCGCCGCCGCCTCCGCGACGCTCAGCCCGCTGACCCCCGCGAGCTCGCCGACCGGCTGCTCGCGCGCCGGATAGACCTCGAGCACCGCGATCTCGTCGGCGGCCGCGAGGGCGGCCCCGAATCGCTCGGCGAGCGCCTTCGTGCGCGAGTACAGGTGCGGCTGGAAGACGGCGATCAGGCGTCGCGGTCGAAGCTCGCGCAGGGCGGCCAGGGCCGCGGCGACCTCCGTCGGATGATGCGCGTAATCGTCGTAGATCAGCGCGCCGTCGCGCCTGCCCACCGGCTCGAGGCGACGGCGCATGCCGGGAAAGTCCGCGAGCACCGCCGCGGCGTCGGCCAGCGACGGTGGCGCTCCCATCAGCTCGATCCCGGCGAGGGCGGCCCGCGCGTTGAGCAGGTTGTGGCGACCGGGGACCCGCAGCCGCAGCTCGGGACCGGGGCGATCCGTGTCGAAGCGCGCGATGCGATCGAGACGGCCGCACAGGACGTCGAGATCCGGATCCGCGAGCACGGCGGCGCCGCTGGCCGGCTCGCAGAAGCGGCGGAAGGCGTCGAGCAGATCGGACCGCGACGACCAGTGCGAATGATGGTCGAGCTCGACGTTGGTGATCACGGCGACCTCGGGTCGCAGGCGCAGGAAGCTCGCGTCGCTCTCGTCCGCCTCCGCGACAATCCACTCGCCGGACCCCCAGGCAGCGTTTCCCGGCTCGCCGTCGGGCCCGGCGCCAGGCAGCTCCCCGCCGAGCAGGAACGAGGGGTCCTCGCCGGTCGCGCGGAGGGCATGCGCCAGCATCCCGGCGGTCGTCGTCTTGCCGTGCGTCCCCGCCACGGCGAGCAGGCGGCGCTCCGCGCACACCTCGGCGAGCAGCTCGCCGCGATGCATGACCGGCTGGCCGCGCTCGCGGGCGCGCGCCAGCTCGGGGTTGTCCTCGCCGACGGCGGTCGAGACGACGACCTCCGCGCCCTCGGGAACGGCATCCGCGTCGTGGCCCAGTCGCGGCTCGAGCCCGGCGGCTCGGAGCCGGCGCATGTACGAGGACTCCGCCCTGTCGCTGCCCGTCACCGCGGCGCCGAGGCGACCGCAGACGAGCGCGAGCCCGCTCATCCCGGCGCCGCCGATGGCGATGAAGTGCAGCCGGCGGCGAGTCCAATCGGTCATTCCCGCCGCCTCCTCCGCTTCGTGGCGCTCAGCACCTCCGCCGCGATTCGCTCGGCGGCGTCGGGGCGGGCCAGGGCGCGCGCCGCCGCGCCCATGCGCTCGAGGCGCTGCGGATCGCCGAGCAGCTGCTCCGCCGCGCTCGCCAGCGCCCCGGGCGTGAGCTCGGAGTCGGCGAGGACGACCGCCGCGCCCGCATCGGCCATCCAGGCGGCGTTCGCGCTCTGGTGACCCGCGGCGGCGTGCGGATACGGCACCAGGATCGCGGGCCGGCCGGCCGCCGCGAGCTCGAACACGGAGCCGCCGGCCCGCGCTACGACGAGGTCGCACGCGGCGAGCGCATCGCCCAGCGTCGGCTCGTACTCGAGCAGCGTGTAGCGATCGGGGTCGGGGGTCGCGTCGAGGCGCTCCCGCGCCGTGGCGTAGTCGCGACTCCCGGTCACGTGAAGGACGTGGAAACCCCGGCCGCGCCCGCCATCGGACGCCACGAACGCGTCGAGCGCCGCCTCGTTGATCGAGCGCGCCCCGAGGCTCCCCCCGAAGACGAGCAGGCAGCGGTCGCCCGCGGCGATCCCGAAGCGACGCCGGGCCTCGTCGCGGTCGGCGTGCAGCACCGCCTCGGGGACGGGGCGGCCGGTGACCACGTAGCGCTCCCCGTCGCGCCCGGGAATCGGGAACGCGAGGCAGACGCGACGAGCGCCCCGCGCAAGCAACCGGTTGGCGAGGCCGAGCCTGCTGTCCGCCTCGCTCAGAACGAGCGGAATCCGGGCGGCGAGCGCGGCGAGGCCCACGGGGCCGGCGACGTAGCCGCCCCCGCCCAGCACCGCATCGGCGCCCCGGCTGCGCAGCACGCGGCGCGCCGCTGGCACGGCGGCGGCGGCGCGCACCGCGGCGCCGATCGCCTTGATCGGGTTGCGGCGGTCCAGTCCACGGACCGAGAGGAAGTCGATCTCGTACCCCGCCTCTCGGACCAGGCTCGGCCTCGACGCGGTCGCGCGTCCCGAGAAAGGAGACAGCGGCCCCTCTAGCGCGCAGCGCGTCCGCGACGGCGAGCGCCGGCACCACGTGCCCGGCGGTTCCTCCCGCGGCTATCACGACCGTTGCCACCGGGTTGCTCATTCCTCCGTCTCGCCGTCGCTGGGATCCGACCGCCGTCGAGCACCCGGAGTTTCGCACCCCGAGCGGGCCGCCTCCCGGAGGCCGGCCTGCTGGGTCGCTTGCGAGCCGGGCGCGCCCGAGGTGTCCGGGCGCGCGCCGGCGCTCGGCCACCGCGAGCGATGTTCAGCATCAGCCCCACCGCGCCGAGCATCACCAGCAGGCTGCTGTTCCCGTACGAGACGAACGGGAGC
Source organism: uncultured Thermoleophilia bacterium (assembly GCA_963754225.1). GTDB lineage: Bacteria > Actinomycetota > Thermoleophilia > Solirubrobacterales > 70-9 > DASPWW01. The sequence goes on along the minus strand of CAVWEV010000004.1, from coordinate 322,401 downwards.
GGGACTCCGGTCAGCGGGGCCAGGCCCATGACCGCGAACAGGTTGACGACCGCCTGGGCCAGGACCAGCGCGGTGAGCCCCGTCGCGAGCAGCTTGCCGTAGCGGTCGCGCGGCGCGCTGTGCGGTGCGGAAGCCGGCGTAGCCGAACAGGCCGAACAGCCCCACGAGCACCGTGATCCCGACCAGCCCGAGCTCCTCGCCGATCACCGCCGCGATCATGTCGGTGTGGGCCTCGGGCAGGTAGAAGGCCTTCTGGACGCTCTCCCCGAGCCCGACGCCGAACATCCCGCCCGAGCCGAGCGCGATCGACGCCTGGATCCCCTGGAAACCCGCTCCGCGCGGCGTCCGCCGTCGGGTTGAGGAAGCCGGTGAGCCGCTCCTGCCGGTAGGGCTCGATCGCGATCGCGAGCAGCGACGACGAACGCCGAGCGCGGCGGCGACCAGGGCCAGGTGGCGGAGCCGTGACGCCGCCGGCGACCAGCAGCGCCGCGACCGCGAAGCCGGCGACCAGCGCGCGTGCCGAGGTCGGGCTCGATCACGATCAGCCCGCAGGCGAGCGCCGACGACGAGCAGGTAGGGGAGCATCGAGCGGACGTCGCGCACGGTCGTCGGTCGCGAGGCGATCAGATGGGCGCCGTAGAGGATCAGCGCGAGCTTGGCGAGCTCCGAGGGCTGGACCTGGAACAGGCCCGGCGCCGATCCAGCGCTGCGCGCCGTTGGCCTCGAGTCCGACGCCCGGGACCAGCACCGCGACGAGCAGCAGAACGAGATCGCGAGCAGCAGCGGGCGTCAGCGGCCGCGGCAGCGGCGCAGCCCGCGCAGCGAGAGGCATCCGCATCGCGAGCAGGCCCGACGCCACCGAACAGCAGGTGCGCTTCAGGTAGTAGGCGCCGTCGCCGCTCGCCCCCAGCAGCGAGGTCGTCGAGCTGGCGCTGAACACCATCACCGCCCCGAAGGCGAGCAGGCACAGCGTCGCGGTGAGCAGCAGCGAGTACTCGATCGGCGGGCGCCGGCGGCGCGGGCGCGCGCCTTGGTCGCGCGCGCCCTTCCCGCGAGGCACCTCGCGCCCGCTGCGCGCGCCGACAGCGCGGCTCACCGCAGCGACTCCACGATCGGCGCGGAAGTGCTCGCCGCGCTGCCTCGAAGTCGCGGTAGGCGTCGAAGCTCGCGCAGGCCGGCGCAAGCAGCACGACCTCGCCCGGCCCCGCGCCGTCGGCGGCGGCGCGGACGGCGTCCTCGAGCCCGCCCGCAGCGGCGCAGCTCGACCCCGGCGTCGCGCGCCGGGCGCGAGGTCGCGCTCGAGCTGCTCGGCCGCCTCGCCGATCAGGTAGCAGGCGGCGCAGCGCTCCGACACGGGCTCGACGAGGCCCACGAACGACTCCCCCTTCAGCGAGCCGCCGAGGATCGCGCGGACCCCGCCGTCGAAGGAGCGCAGCGCCGCCGCCGCCGCGGCGACGTTGGTGGCCTTGGAGTCGTTGACGAAGCACGACGCCGTCGATCTCCGCGACCCGCTCGAGGCGGTGCGGGACGCCGCCGAAGCTCGCGCAGCCCCTCGCGCACGGCATCGGGCGGGACGCCCATCGCGAGCGCGGCGGCGGCGGCCGCCATCGCGTTGTCGGCGTTGTGGGTCGCCGAGCAAGCGAAGCTTCGACGCCTCGAGCAGCGGCTCGTCGCCCCAGAAGATCACGCCCTCGCTCCAGGGAGAGGCGCGCAGTCGGGGTCGCCGCCGCGATCGGCGGCAGAACGCCACCCGCCGCGCGCATCCGCCGAGATCGCGTCCGCGCAGCGCCGGCTCGTCGCCGTTGTAGACGGCGACATCGTCGTTGCCCTGGTTGGCGAAGATCCGAAGCTTGGCGGCCAGGTACTCGTCGAGCGTCGGGTGGCGGTCGAGGTGGTCAGGGGCGAAGTTGAGGAAGACGCGCGCACTCAGGAGCGAACGCCTCGGCGTCCTCGAGCTGGAAGCTCGAGCACTCGCAGACGACCGTGGCGTCGGGCTCGACGGCGCCGACGAGCGAGGCGAGCGGAGTGCCGACGTTCCCGGCCACCGCGGCCGGCAGCGCGGCCCGGCGATGGATGTGGCCGATCAGCTCGGTCACCGTCGTCTTGCCGTTCGTGCCCGTGACGGCGATGAAGCGGTTGGGGAGCATGCCGCCAGGCGGCCTCCAGCTCGCCGATCACGGGCGGTCCCACGCGCCCGCGCGGCCTCGACCACCGGGGCCTCGTCCGGCACCCCGGGGCTCTTGACGACGCAGCGCGCACGCTCGAGCAGATCGACTCCGTCGACATCCACACTCACTTCGACGCCGGTGCGCGCCAGCCCTGCCGCCTGCTCTGGGCGTCCCGAGTCCATGCCCACGACCTCCTCCCCCCGCTCGGCCAGCGCGCGCGCGACGGCGCTCCCCGAGCGGGCGAGCCCGACGACCAGGAACGGACCCTCGGGCAGCGGTGGACGCGGCTGTCCAGGCGTGCTCACACAGCCTAGTTTCGCGCCCGGGGGCCTAGTTCCCCAGCGAGTTCTGGTACAGCGTGTAGCCGATCCCCGAACACACGGCGGCGACGATCCAGAAGCGCAGCATGATCTTCGTCTCCGACCACGCCAGCAGCTCGAAGTGGTGGTGGATCGGCGCCATCAGCAGCACGCGGCGGCGGAACAGCTTGAAGAACAGGACCTGAAGCGCTACCGAAAGCGCCTCGATCACGAAGATCCCCCCGAGGATGATCAGCAGCACCTCGGTCTGGGTCATCACGGCGAGCGCGCCGATCGCCGCCGCCGAGGCCGAGCGACCCGGTGTCGCCCATGAACACCGAGGCCGGGAAAGGCGTTGAACCACAGAAAGCCAACCGTGGCACCGACGAGGCGTCGCGGAGAGCACCGCGAGCCCCTCCTGCCCGTTGGTGATCGTGATCGCGGTGTAGGCGAGCAGGACGATCGCGCAGCAGCCCGCCGCGAGCCCGTCGAGCCCGTCGGAGAGATTGACGCCGTTGCTGGCTCCCGCGATCACGAGGAAGATCAGCAGCACGTACAGCACCGGGCCGATGTGGAGCTCCGCGTCGAAGACCCTGACCTCGATCCTGGGGTCGAGGCCCACCTCCTGGGTCGCGACCCACCACAGCGCGACCGCCAGCGCGATCTGGATCAGCAGCTTCCACCGCGCGGGCAGGCCGAGCGAGCGGCGCATCGAGATCTTGATCCAGTCGTCGGCGAAGCCAACTGCGGCGCTGGCCAGCGCGACGCCGAACACGGCAAGGCTCTGAGTGTCGCGGTCGGACAGCACCAGGTAGGGAACGGCGATCGCGACGAACACGATCAGCCCGCCCATCGTCGGCGTGCCCGCCTTCGCGTGGTGCTCCTGCGGCCCCTCCTCGCGGATCTGCTGGCCGAACTCCCGCACGCGGATCCACTCGATGAACTTGGGGCCGAGGAAGATGCAGATCAGCATCGCCGCCATGCCGGCGATCAGTACCTCGCCCCGGTCGATCGACTGAGCCAGCTGGGCGACTGGAAGCGCCATCAGCCCGGCTCGCTCGCGGGCCGCGCCTGCCTCATCGCTGCGAGCTCGTCGCTGAGGAGCTCGAGCCCGACGGCCCGCGAGCCCTTGACCAGCACGGTGTCGCCCGCCCCGATCAGGGCGTGGGCGACGGAGACCGCCGCCCGGGCGTCCGGGACCCACTCGTCCGGCGCGTAGTCGCGTGCCAGCTCGCCGACACCGACGATCGGACCGATCCCCAGGTCGCGGGCGTGGGCCCCGACCTCGCGGTGGTAGACGGGCGCCTCGGGACCCAGCTCGGCCATCTCGCCGAGCACGGCCATCCGCCGCCCGCGCGCGTCGAGCGACGCGAGGTGGTCGAGAGCGGCTCGCATCGAGATCGGGTTGGCGTTGTAGCAGTCGTTCACGATCACCACGCCGTCGCGCAGCTCGAGCAGCTCTCCGCGCAGGCGCGAGAAGACTATCTCCGGCGCCCTCCGGGACATCTCGGCGAGCGGGGCGTCGAGAGCCATCCCGATCGCGATCGCGGCCAGCGCGTTGGTCAGGTTGTGAGCCTCGGTGAACGGGAAGCGGAACTCGCTGCTCACCGTCTGATGTGCCGACCGATGCCACCGTCGAGTCCGTCATGCACCCGGGAGCGCAGCGCGAACACGTCGCCCCCCGCGCCGAACGTGATCGTGACCAGCCGATCGTGCAGGTGGGGCTCGAGCGCCTCCGCGTCCGCCGGGACGACCGCGCGCCCCCGCTCGCGCAGGCCGCGCGAGGATCTCCGCCTTCGCCTCGACGATCGCCTCCAGGGTGCCCAGCAGCTCGAGGTGGACCGGGCCGATGTTGGTGATCGCCCCGACGTCCGGCTCGGCGATCCGGCACAGCTCGGCGATCTGCCCCATCCCGCGCATCGCCATCTCGAGCACGATCACCTCGCTGTGCTCCGGAGCGGAGAGCAGGGTGAGCGGCAAGCCCGATCTCCGTGTTGTAGTTCTCGGGGCTGGCGTGGACCCGGAAGGGCAGGATCGCGCTGCAGATGTCCTTGACCGAGGTCTTGCCGGTCGACCCCGTGATCCCGACCACCGGACAGCCGAGCTCGCGCCGCCACACCGTCGCGACGTCCTGCAGCGAGCGCAGCGGATCCGGTGTCGAGAGCACCCACCCGCGGCGTGTCGCCTCGACCCAGGGAGCCGGCGCGCTCGGGCGTGAGGACCGCCCCCCAGGCCCCCGCCTCGAGCGCGCGGCCGGCGAACTCGCCGCCATCGGCGTGCTCGCCCCGGAGCCCGAAGAACAGATCGCCCGGAGCGACCTCGCGTGAGTCCGTGATTCCGCGCTCGGGGTGACCGGGCCCGCCCTCGCGTACGACCTCGGCGCCCGCCGCGGCCACGAGCCTCTCGGTATCGAGCCGGATCACGCTGGTCGCGGTCCTCAGCCGCCGCAGCTCCTCGCGGGCGACCTCGCGATCGTCGAACGGGATCTTTCGCCCCTGGTCGAACTCCTGTCCCTGCTCGTGCCCCTTGCCGGCGATGACCACGGTGTCCTCCGGTCGGGCCGCGTCGAGCGCGAGCGCGATCGCCGCGCGGCGATCCGGCTCCACCTCGACCCGGCCGCGCTCGGGAATCCCCTCCAGGATCTCGGCGATGATCTGCCTCCGGGTCCTCCGAGCGGGGGTTGTCCGAGGTGACGACGCAGACGTCGGACAGCTCGGCCCCGATGCGTCCCATCCGAGGGCGCTTCTCGCGGTCGCGATCGCCGCCGCAACCGAACACGCAGATCAACCGGCCGCCGGTCAGCAGGCGCGCGGCGCGCAGGACGTTGTCGAGCGAGTCCGGTGTGTGCGCGTAGTCGACCAGCACGGTGAACGGCTGGCCCTCGTCCACGGGCTCGAAGCGCCCCGGAACGCGCTCCGCCGCCGACAGCGCTGCCGCGGAGCGCTCCAGCGGGATCCCGAGCACGCTTGCCGCGGCCAGTGCGGCGAGCGCGTTCTCGACGTTGAAGTGGCCCGGAAGTGGCATCTCGACGTCGGCGGCAGCGTCCGGTCCGACGCACCGGAAGCGGGCGCCGCCGGCGTCGAATCTCACGTCCTCGGCACGGAAGTCAGCCTCCCCACCACCCGCGGAGAGTGTCAGCTGCTCCTGGCCTGACTGGCGCAGCTCCACGGCCAAGCGCCGACCGTACTCGTCGTCGACGTTTACCACCGCGGTTCCGGGCGCGGGGGACGTCCCCGGCGAGGAAGCGTCTAGTTCCTCGCCGGACAAAAACAGCGTGCGCTTGGCGGCGAAGTAGTCCTCCATGCCGGAGTGGAAGTCGAGGTGGTCCTGGGTCAGGTTCGTGAACACCCGGACGTCGAACGCGATCCCGTCGCTTCTGCCCAGCGCCAGCGCGTGCGAGGAGACCTCCATCACGCAGGCCGCGTCACCGCCGTCGAGCATGCGCCGGAAGGTCGCCTGGAGGTCGATCGCCTCCGGCGTGGTGCGCACGACCTCCTCCTCGCGCCCTCCGACGATTCGCTTCACCGTGCCGAGCAGCCCGGTCTGCCGCCCTTCCGCCTCGAGGATCCCGTGCAGCAGGAACGCCGTCGTCGTCTTCCCGTTCGTCCCCGTGATCCCGGCGACCGTCAGCTTGGCCGTCGGGTCGCCGAAGAAGCGAACCGCGAGCGGCGCCATCGCCGCGCGAACGTCTGCGACCACGACCTGGGGCACGGGCAGGTCAAGCTCGTGATCGACGACGAGCGCCGCCGCGCCCCGCTCGACCGCGTCGGGAGCGAACGCGTGCCCGTCGGAGGTCATTCCCCGCACGGAGAAGAACAGCGTCCCGGGACCCGCGCGACCGCTCGCGTAAGCGAGATCGGCGATCTCGACATCGGCGTCGCCGGCCACGGCCTCTACCTCGACGCCCTCGATGAGCTCGGACAGCCTGATGGCGCGATTTTAGGTTGCGCCCCGGCTCCCCAGGCGTCGCTACTGCGGCGGAATCCCCAGATGCGGCAGCGCGAACTCGGCGATCTCGCCGAAGGCGGGCGCCGCGACGTCGCTGCCGTAGTAGCTCCCCTTGGGCTCGTCGACGACGATCGCGACCAGCAGCTGGGGGTCCTGCGCGGGCGCGAAGCCGACGAAAGAGGCCACGAACTTCGACTCCGAGTAGCCGCCGTCGTCCGCCTTCTCGGCGGTCCCCGTCTTCCCGGCGAGCGTGTAGCCCGGGACCTCGACCTCGGCGGCGGTCCCGCCCGGCGCCAGAACGCCTTCGAGCATCTCGCGCAGCCGCCCGGCGGTTCGCTCGTCGAGCACCCGCTCTGCGGCCGGAGCGTCGACCTGCTCGCCGCCGGCCTTGAGGACGAGCCGGGGCTCGCGCAGCGTGCCGCCGTTGGCGATCGCCGAGTACGCGGCGGCCATCTGGATCGGCGTCACCGCGAGGCCTTGGCCGATCGCCATGTTGCCGAGCGTCGAGCCCGAGTAGTCGTCGAGCGCCGGCACGATCCCCTGCTCCTCGGCGGGGAACTCGATTCCGGTCGGCTCGCCGAACCCGAATCGCCTCACCCACTCGTCGAACTTCTCCGCGCCGGTCTCCTGCCCGATCTTTACGGCGCCGACGTTCGACGACTGGGCGAGGATGTCGGCGACGCTCAGGGTTATCGGGCCGCGGGGGTGCGACTCCTCGATCACCCGATCGGCGACGTGGATCGTGGGCGGCAGGTAGAAGGAGGTGTCCGGGTCGACCGCGTCCTCCTCCAGCGCGGCGCCGACCGTGAACGCCTTGAACGTGGAGCCCGGCTCGTAAGTGAACCCGGTCGCGTGGTTGGCGAGCGCCTCCTCGGAGGCGTCGTCGAGGTCCGTGGGGTCAGCGGGCGGGTAGTTGGCCAGCGCCAGCACCTCGGCGGAGCGAGGGTTCATCACGATCGCCGTGGCGCCGGCCGGATGGAAGGTCTGTCCGAGCCCCGCGAGCACGTCCTCGGTCCGTTCCTGCAGGGCGGGGTCGAGGGTGAGCTTCAGGTCCTCGCCGCTCGTCTGGCCCTCAACGGTCTCGCGCTCGATCGTGTCCCCCAGGGCGTCCCGGGTGATCTTCGCCTCGCCGTCGGTGCCGCCGAGCACGTCCTCGTAACCGCTCTCGAGGCCGGTCAGGCCCTGGTTCTCGGTCCCCACGGTCCCGATCACCTGGGTCGCGAGCTCGCCCTGCGGGTAGACGCGACGGCTGTCGGGCAGGATCCCGATCCCCTCGATGTGGAGCTTGCGGACGCGCTCGGCGGTCACGAGATCGACCTCCCTGCGCAGGTAGGCGAACCCCGACTCGGGGTCCGACAGGCTGTCGAGCAGAGAATCCTCGGGGACGTCGAGCAGCGGGGCGAGGCGACTCGCGGCGTCGGCGGGGTCGCGCACCTGGTAGGGCGTCGCGAACACCGTCGCGGCGTCCTCGGACAGGGCGAGCGGCTCGCCGTCGCGGTCCAGGATCCGGCCCCGGAAGCCGGGCACCGTGACTGTCTCGGTCTGCTGGCTCGCGGCGTCGGCGCGCAGCTCGCCACCCCGCACCCCCTGCAGCCACACGGCGCGCACGAGGATCAGCGCGAAGAGCACCAGGAAGGCGGCGAACAGGAGCCCCACCCGCCTCTCGATCAGTCTCACGGCTCAGCCGCTCCCGGTGGCGCCGCTACGGCGCGACCGGCGTGTCGGTCGTTGTGGTCGGGGAGGCCGCCAGGTCCGGCGAGGGCCCGATCTCGCCCGACTGCAGCCGGCGAGCCGCGACGTCGGCGTCGCGCTGGTCCGGGCGGAGGTAGACGATGTCGCGCGGCTCCGGGACCTCGAGCCCGAGGCTGGCGGCGATCGCCTCGACCCGCTTGCTCGACAGTTGCTTCGCGAGCTGGGCGCGAAGCACGGAGTTCTCGCGCTCCAGCGTCGCGCTGCGCTCCGCCACCCGCCCGGCCGAGCTGCTGAAGCTGAGGCTGAGGACGTTGAGCGCGACGATCCCGGCGAGCAGGGTCGCGAGCACGCCGATCCACATCTGCCCACGAGTCATCCTCACCATCACGCCCGAGTCGGCGATGTCGCCCACGGCCCCCGCGGTCCTGGCGGCGGCATTGGGGATCATGTGCGCCGCCGGAGCACGACGCGGGGCGCGACGGCGCGGGGCGCGGGGCCGCCCAGGTTCACGGCGTGCGGGGCGGCGCCTCGCGGGACGGGCGGGTGCCGCCTCTGCCGACGCCCGGCGGGCCGCTGCGGCGGCGGGGGTCATGTGTCACCGCCCTCGGTGCGCAGCTTCAGCGCGGCCCGCAGGTGAGCGGAGGCGGAGCGCGGGTTCCGCTCCATCTCCTCGGGGCTCGGGGGCACGGCGCGACGGGTCAGCAGCTCCGCCTCGGGCGTGCGACCGCATCGGCACACAGGCAGTTCCGGCGGGCACACGCAACCCCGCGCCCGATCGGCGAGAAACCGCTTCACGCGCCGGTCCTCGAGCGAGTGGAAGGAGATCGCCCCGAATCGGCCTCCGTCGCGCAACAACCGCCACGCCGCCGGAAGCGCGCGGTCGAGCGAGTCGAGCTCCGAGTTGACCGCGATCCGAATCGCCTGGAAGCTCCGCTTCGCGGGGTGGCCGCGTCCGAACCGAGCCGCGGGCGGGAGAGCCGCCCTGATCGTTTCGGCGAGCTCGGAGGTCGTGGAGAGCGGGCGCTGCCGCACGATCTCGCGCGCGATCCGTCCCGCGTGCCGCTCCTCGCCGTAGCGCCGGAGGACGTCCGCGAGGCGCCGCTCGCTCCACTCGTTGACGACATCCAGAGCCGACAGCTCCTGGTCGGGATCCATCCGCATGTCGAGCGGGGCGTCGTACGCGTACGAGAATCCCCGCTCCCAGGCGTCGAGCTGGAGCGAGGAGATCCCGAGGTCCATGTAGAGGAGGTCGACCAGCCGGCCCTCGGCGAGCAGCGCGTCGAGCGCGTCCGCGTAGTCGGCGCGAATGAAGCGGGTCTCGCAGGGTGCCTCGTCGGCGAACGCGCGGAAGCGCTCCTGCGCCCCCGGGTCGCGATCGATGCAGACCAGCGTCCCCTCGGGGCCGAGCCGCTCGGCGACCAGCTCCGCGTGGCCGCCGCCGCCAAACGTGCAATCGACCGCGAGCTCGCGGTTCCCCGGACCGAGGAGGGCGATCAGCTCATGTGCGAGGACGGGTACGTGCTCGGTGGGCATATAAGTGAGTGTCGCCATGTCAGCCCTCCGGCGACGCCTGGCGGCCGCCCTCCCCCAGACCCTCGGCTATCTCGTTCGCGTGCGCGTCGACCTCGGCGTCCTCGGTGCCCCAGGAATGCGGGTTCCAGATCTCCAGCGTGTTGCCGGCGCCCACGATCATGCAAGCCCCCTCGAGGTCGGCGTGCTGGATCAAATTCCCCGGAAGCCTGATGCGACCGGCGGAGTCGAGCTTCTCATCCACGGAGTGGGCGTAGATGCGGCGCCGCATGCGGCGCTGGTCACGGCTGAAGCTGCTGAAGTCGGCCACCTCGCGCTGCTCGAACCGTGCGAACTCCTGCACGGGATAGACCTCGACGCAGGGGTCGAGGCCCTTGACGAGAATCACCCCATCTGCAAGCGCTGCGCGGAAGCGCGCCGGGATCGTCAGCCGGTCCTTGGAGTCGAGACTGTGCTCATGCTGACCGTGAAATGCCAACCTGGGGTCCTTGTGCGTGACGCGATATCTGGCCGTGAAAAGAGAGTGGGCCGGGGTGATGAGGTGGGAGGAGCCTCACCACCCCGGCCCTTGGTGATGGAAACCGTGGGCCACGCTAACCCACAACGCCCCACTTTGCAACACAATCAGGGCCATGCGATTCCAGCGGATCCGTCGGACGGACTTGGTAGTGACCCGCCTTAGACGCCGAATCCGGCTCTGTGGAGCCGGATCAGCGTCCGTCGAAGGATCGGAGATCGGCCGGGTACGGGGAGTCTGACTGCAAGGCGGGTTGCAGCGAAGCCCTCAGAACCCGCCGAGCAACACGTCCGCGTTGGCGATCAGCGCCGCGGCGATCATCAGCAGGACCGAGGGCACGAGGATCAGCGCGACGACGAGCTGGATCTTCGGGGCGGCGCGCGCGGCAAGCTCCTCGATTCGCCTCCGATGCTCGCGCCGCAGCGCCGTCGCCTGGTCGCGGAGCTGGTCGGCCAGCGGCGATCCGTAGCGGCTGGAGCGATCCATCGCCGCGGCGAGCGACGCCACCTCCCCGCCGGGGATGCGCTCGCGCAGGCCCTGGAGCGCGGCGCGCTGCGAGGCGCCGCACTCGATCTCGGCGGCCGCCACCGCGAGCTCGCGAGCGAGCGGTCCCGTGGTCCCCTCCGCGATCTCGCCCAGCACCGAGCCCGGGCCGCGACCGGCCTCCGCCCCCACCGCGAGCAGATCGAGCGCGTCGGGTAGCGCGAGCGCGAGCCGCTCGCGTCGCCGCCGCGCCTCGCGCTCCAGCAGCGCGTCGGGGACGAGGAAGCCCGCGACGGGAAGCCCGATGGCGACCAGGAGCGAGAACCGACCCGGCGCCGCCGGCGCGGCAAGCGCCGCCAGGACCGCTCCCGCTGCCGCGCTCGCCAACTTGGCCGCGAGCACCACGGCCACGGGGATGCGTTCCGAGAGACCGGCCCTGGATAGGCGAAGCGGGATCCCGAGCCGCAGCGCGGCCTCCGCGAGCGAGCGAGCGCGTCCACCGCTCAGCCCGGCGAGGGCGCGGCGGGCCACCGCCCCCAGCTCCTCCCCCCTGCTCCCGACCAGCTCCCACGCGCCGGCGAAGGCAAATAGCACCGCCACCCCGGCGAGCCCGGCAACCGGGGACATCAGAACACCCACCTGCCTGTCGCCTCGCAGTCGGGCGCTTCGCGCCCGATGCTCCGCGCCACCATCAGCTCTCCGGGCCGATCCGGCTGAGCCTTCGGATCGCGGCGAAGCCGACCACCTGCAGCCCGGCCGCGAGCGCGAGCAGAACGGTTGCGACCGGGTCGGCGAGCAGGTTGCCGACGAACCCGGGCTCGATCAGCTCGGCGAACAGCGCCGCGCCCGTCGGCATCGCCACCACCAGCAACCCAGTGAAGCGCGCCTGCGAGGTCGCCGCCCGAGCGTCGGCGGCCACCCTGTCGCGCTCCGCCGCGGCGGCGGCGTAGCGACGCAGCAGGCCGGCGAGATCCCCGCCGCCCAGCTGCTGCGAGAGCAGCGCGGCGACGAACGAGTCGACTCGCGGCGATCGCAGCCGCCGCTGCAGCGCCGCGAGCGCCCCCGAGGTGGAGCTGCCGAGATCAAGGTCGGCGCGCAAGCGCGCCATCTCGACCCCGGGCGGGCCCTCCAGCGACGCCGCGGCGGCGGCGAGCGCGCCCCGAACGGAGCGCCCGCCGGCAAGCGCGTCGGCCACCGCGGTGGCGACCTCCGACACCCCGCGCTCGACGCCGCGCCGATATCGCGTGCGCCGGGCGGTCAGCGCCCATGCCGCGGCCGCCGGGCCGGCGAGCGCGAGCACCGGCGCCGGCCCGGGCCCGGCGACGAGCAGCGCGAGGGCGAGCAGAGCCGCCGTACCGACCGCACCGAGGCGGCGCCGCTCGGCCTCCGTCGGGAGGTACCCCTCCCTGCCCGCCCGCCGCAGCGGATCGACCGCCTCGGCGAACCAGCGCGCCGCGGCGGGCGTCGCGAGCAATGCCTCGCGCGCCGCGACCGCCAACATCCCTCCGGCCACCGCGGCGAGCACGATCGGCGCGACCCCCGGGCCCGCGTCCACGGTCAGTCCTCGCCGACCCTCGGCAGGGGAGCGGCTTCAATGGCGCCGGGGCCCCGCCGCCACACCTCGCGCACCCCGATCCCGGCCGCCGTCCGCACGACCTCGGCGATCTCGACCACCCGACGGGAGCCGTCGCCCCCGCGCGCCAGGTGGACGACGATCTCGATCCCGCGCGCCACCTGCTCTCGGATCGCGTCGTGCGGGAGACCGACCCCGGCCATCAGCGACAGCGTCTCGAGCCGCCGCAGCGAGTCCTCGGGCGAGTTCGCGTGCAGCGTCGACAGCGCTCCGTCGTGCCCGGTGTTGAGCGCCGTCAGCAGATCGAGCGCCTCCGCACCACGCACCTCCCCGATCACGATCCGGTCGGGACGCATGCGCAGCGCGTTGCGGAGCAGGTCGCGGATCGTCACCTCGCCGCGACCCTCGACGCTCGCGGGGCGGGTCTCGAGCCGGACCACGTGCGGCTGGCGCAGCGCGAGCTCGGCCGCGTCCTCGATCGTGATAACCCGCTCCTCGCGCCCGATGTAGGTGGAAAGCGCGTTCAGCAGCGTGGTTTTGCCGGATCCTGTCCCGCCGGTGATCAGGATGCTGCGCCGCGCCCGGACCGCGGCCTCGAGCAGGTCGCGCGCCTCGGGGGTGAGGCTCCCCGAGGCGACCAGCTGCTCCGGGCCGGGCCGGGCCGCCGCGAAACGGCGGATCGAGAGCGACGCGCCGCCGACGGCGAGCGGCGGGATCACGACGTTGACCCGTGAGCCGTCGTCGAGCCGGGCGTCGACCATCGGGCTCAGCTCGTCGACGCGCCGGCCGAGCGGGGTCATGATGCGCTCGATCACGTCGCGCAGCGCTCGCTCGGACGCGAAGCGGACGCTCGTCCGCTCGATCCGTCCGCCCCGCTCCAGGTACACCTCGTCGGGGCCGTTGACCATCACCTCCTCGACCCGCGGATCGGCCATCAGCTCCTCCAGCGGGCCCAGCCCGACGGTGTCGCGCAGGATCAGGTCGGCGATGCAGGCGCGGGCGGGCGGCGACAGGACGGCGGCCTCGCGCTCCACGAGGCTCGCGATCGCGGCCGGCAGATCCTCGGTATGCGTGCGCCCCGCCGCTGCGTCGGCGCGGCGGCGCTCGATCAGGCGGCGGCGAAGCTCCGCCGCGAGCGCCTTGGTGTGCCGATCGCGGGATCGCACAGGGAGATGAGCACCCACCCCGACACTCTCTCCCCCGGGCGCCCTATCTCAACGCGGCTGGAAAGCCCTCGCGCCAGCTCGGGTGCTCCGGCTGCCACCCCAGCTCGCGCTTCGCTTTTGCGTTCGATGCTCCGCGGACCTGCGTCATTAGCGTGACCGCCATCTCACCTCCGGCCAGCCGCCCGATCCATGTGGGCACTCGCCGCGGCGGCTTCGCCCCGATCGCGTCGGCGAGCGCGGGCAGCCACTCCGAGACCGGCGCCGGATCGTCGTCGACGACGTTGTAGATCCCCGGCGCGCCTCGGTCGAGCGCGGCCAGCGTCGCCCTGGCGGCATCGTCGATGTGGACGAACGACCACACTCCGGTGCCGCCGCCGACTACTGGGAAGCGCCGCTTGCGGATCGGCTCGATTAGGGCGCTCTCCTCACCCCGAGCGATCCCGGTGCCGGGCCCATAGAAGCCTCCGTAGCGCAGCACCACCCCCTCGATGCCCTCCGCCCCGAGGACGACCCTGTCGAGGTAGCGCATTGCATCCAGCGCGTCGCGCGCGGCCGCCGGCGGATCGGGGTCGAGCGGATCGTCCTCGCTCTTCACGGGCCCGCCCTCGCGCGCGTAGGGCCAGCCGGCATAGCTCTGGGCGACGAACCGGCGCGCGCCGGCCGCCCGGGCCGCGGCGAGCAGGTGATCGGTACCCTCGGTCCGCAGGCGATTGGTGAGCGCGAAATCCTCCGCAAACTTGCGTGGGTTACCGGTCATCGACGACAGGGCCGTGAGCTGATGGACGACGGCCTCTGGCTCGGCCGCCCTCACCGCGGCTCCCACCGAGTCCGCGTCCAGCGCGTCCGCGAGGACCGGCTCCGCGCCGGATGCGCGGATCGCATCGGCCTTGTCCGCGGTGCGCGTCATCGCGACCACGGCGTGCCCCGCCCCCATGAGCATCGGCACCAGTCGCCCGCCGATCGCCCCGCTCGCCCCGGCAACGAAGACCCTCATCGCTTCCTCCTTCTATGCGACGTTGAACCTACCGACTGGTAGGTAGGTTAACATCTTCGCTATGGCCGCTACCCGCACGACCACCCGGCTGAGCGGGCCGCAGCGGCGCGAGCGAATTCTCGCCGCGGCGGCCGAGGCGTTCGCGGCGCGCGGCTATCACGCCGCCTCGGTGGGAGACGTGGCGGAGGCGGCGGGGATCACAAAGCCGGTCGTCTACGACCACTTCGCCTCCAAGCGCGAGCTGTTCGTGGAGCTGATGGAGACTGCGCGCGAGCAGCTCACCTCCCGCGGCGTCGAGGCGATGAGCGGCGACGCTCCGCTCGAGGTCCGCCTGCGAGCCGCGATAACCGCCTTCTTCGCCTACGTCGAGGAGAATCCGGCGACCGCGCGCGTCCTGTTCACCCCACCGACCGGCGAGCCGGACCTGCTCGCGGCCGCGCAACGGGTGCAGGCCGAGGCTACGGCGAGCATCGCGGCGATGCTCGGCGCCGAGCGCGAGCTGCTCGCGGGCGCTCGTGACCGCAAGCGGCGGCTCGAGCTGTTCGGCGAGTTCCTGAAGGGGGGCGCGCACGGGCTCGCGATCTGGTGGAGCGACCACCCGCGGGTTCCCCGCGACGTGCTGGTCGACGCGGCGACCGAGCTGCTGTGGATCGGCCTTCGCGGCCACGTTTCCTCGTCCGCTTCGTAATCTCTAGATATGACCGTCCTGCTTGCGGCCACGAGCGACGGCGTGGCCCGGATCGCCGAGTCCGGCGACGCGTGGTCGGTCGAGGCGGTCCTCGACGGCGGCCGCGGCCAGTGCATCGCCGTCGACCCGCGCGACCGCGAGCGGGTCTTCGTCGGCTCCCACGGCCGCGGGGTGTGGCGCAGCCCGGACGGCGGCGCGAGCTTCGAGGACGCGGGCCTGCCCGCCGACGACGTGTTCTCGATCGCGGTCAGCCCGGTGGACGGCGCCGTGTACGCAGGCTGCGAGCCGAGCATGCTGTATCGGAGCCGCGACGGCGGCGCGAGCTGGGAGGAGCTCTCCTCGCTGCGCGAGATCCCCTCGGCGCCGACGTGGAGCTTCCCTCCGCGCCCCTGGACCTCGCACGTGCGCTGGATCGCTCCCAGCCCCCACGACGCCGATCGCCTCCTGGTCGGGATCGAGCTCGGCGGTGTGATGCTGAGCGAGGACGGCGGCGCGAGGTGGAAGGACCATCGCCCGGGCGCGCAGCCCGACTGTCACGCGCTCGCCTGGCATCCCGAGGCCGAGGGTCGCGCGTACGAGGCGGCGGGCGGGGGCGCTGCGTGGAGCAGCGACGGCGGCGAGACGTGGCGCGGCGCCGACGAGGGCCGCGATCGCGACTACACCTGGGCGCTCGCGGTCGACCCCGACGATCCAGAGCGCTGGTACGTGTCCGCGAGCCCGGGCCCGATGCAGGCCCACGGATCGCGCAGCGCCGAGGCCCACATCTACCGCTGGCAGGGTGGGGGGCCCTGGGAGCGGCTGACCGCGGGGCTCCCCGACCCGCTCGAGGCGATGCCCTACGCGTTCACGACCGTGGACGGCACGCTGTTCGCGGGGTTCAGGGACGGGAAGATCTTCCGCAGCGACGACCGCGGCGACAGCTGGCGGCCACTCGTGGTGGAGGGCGATTCGCTGCCGCGGGTGCTGGCGCTCGTGCCGCTCTCCGATGGCGCCGCCGCCGGATAGTCTCATCGCGATGGCCGAGATCGAGGTCCGGCAGGCCGACATCACCAAGCTCGAGGTCGACGCGATCGCCAACGCCGCCAACACGGACCTGCGGCACGGCGGCGGGGTCGCCGCGGCAATCGCGCGTGCCGGCGGCCGCGTAGTTCAGGACGAGAGCGACGAAGCGGCACCGATCGGGCTCGGCGACGCGGTGGAGACGTCGGCGGGCGAGATGCCAGCGAGGTGGGTGATCCACGCCGCGACGATGGAGCTGGGCGGCCCGACCTCGGCCGAGGTCATCCGCCGCGCCACCGCCAGCACGCTCGCCAGGGCCGACGAGCTCGGCGCAACGTCGCTCGGCCTGGTGGCCTTCGGGACCGGCGTCGGGGGCTTCCCGATCGAGGAGGCGGCCCGGATCGAGATCGAGGAGGTCCGCCGCCACCTCGACGCCGGGAGCGGGATCGACCATGTCGTGTTCGCGGTCTTCGGCGACGAGGCGCGCGAGGCGTTCGAGGAAGCTCTCGAGTCCGGTGCCTAGCCGCCGATGTGCTCGTTGATCCATTCAGCGAAGAAGGGCTCCGCGATACGTATCAAGCCGTCCTCGTCCTTCGCAATCAACTCACGGTGGGTCAGGCCTTGTATGGCCCTCTGCATGTTGGTAGCCGCCGGCAGTTGATGCCGGGATCGATAGTCCTTGCGCAGTGGGCGACCGGGCTCCCTGGCCAGCGCCGCCAGGAGAAGCTGCTGGGCCTTCGATGAGTCCTCCCAGGTGAGGGTGAGATAGCCGTCCTCCCCGATCAAGACCGCCTCGAAGGCGAGTCCTAGCTCGACGTCCGTCGCGGTTTCGCCCGGATCGGTCCGTTGCCAGATCTCGTAGCAGAACCGCTGGGTCGCGTACGGATGGCCACCGGTCGTCTCCAGAACGCCGCGAACGATCTGGGCGTCGATTTTCTTTCCGGTATCGCCGAAGCGCTTGGCGATGAACTCAGCGAAGGGATCGCTCGGAATCGGCCCAAGCTCCATCTGCTTGGCGCTGCGCCAGAAGGGTTCGTTCGGATCGTTGAAGATCTGCTCCATGAGGTGCCGCTTGCTCCCCAGGTAGATATGGCCGACCTCGGGCTGCTGCTGGAAGACGGAGCGCATGACCCTGGTCAAGCTCTTGTCGATCCGCGCGATGTCCTGGAACTCGTCGATCACCAGGACCGCCGAGCGGCCTCGCTCGGCTGCCAGTTCGGCCGGCAGCTCGAGGAGGCGCTCCAGGGTGGCATCGATATCCGCTTGGCTCGATTCGGCGCTGAACCTGAAGTTGACCGCTCCGGTCTCGGGATCGATCGAGATCGTCGGAGTGATCCGTAGGCCCCGAAATGGCGCCAGGGCGCGTTCGATGGCCCGATCCAGCGTCGTGGCGATGTCCCCATAGATCGCCGCGGCCAACGCTTCGGCCAACTTCTCCTTGTTCGGGATCTTCCACAGGTCGACGTCGGCCACGAGGACGTCAGCGGCGACCAGCTCGGTCATGGCCGCCCCCACCAGGGATGACTTCCCAATTCGACGAGGAGCAAAGACAACGACGTCCTGGCCGTTGATCCCATCGGCGGTGAGCTCCTCGACCTCCTTCTCGCGGTCGGCAAAGTCGTCGTCCCTGGCCAGGCCACCAAAGCTGAACGGGTTGCGCCGTTTCTGCATACGCATTCGTATATTACGGCGCCGTATAGCAAGGCGCGTACATCACGGACATTCCGGAGCTCGCTCGTGCTGCGCCAGTCTGCGTTATACGCCGACGTGTTATACGTTTCTGTATATCAGCTCCTGGGCAAAGCCACCCGCCCAGGACTAGAGGTGGGGCATCACGCGAACCTGGCGAGCGAAGTTCTCGGCGTGAATCAGCCGCAGCGCCTCGGCCCGTGTGAGCGCCAGGGTGGCGGACCAGTCCCCGCCGGCTCCGAGCCCCGACTCGTTACCACCGAGACCGCCCCCGCCCTCGCGCAGCGCCAGCAGCTCGACGCCCGCCGCGGCGACGTAGGTGCGCCCCTTGGCGCCGGGGCCCGGCTCGGTCGTGACGACCACGTCGACCGGGCTCCCTTCCGGCGAATCCCCGCTCGCCGCGAGCGCCTCGGCGCCGGTGACCGCGATCTGCACCGGACGCCGACCGCTCTCCAGGTGCGGCCGCGACCGTTCCTGCCTCGATCGCGGGACGCGGAGCTGCGAGGCGACCAGGTACGAGCCGGCCGGAATCGGCGCAGCGGGCGCGCGGCCGACCGCCTCGTCCGGCGAGCCGACAGCGTCCGGGGGGACGAAGTCCGCCGGGACCCGCCGCACCTCGAGGCGGCGGAGGTCGGCGGGCCCGATCGGCTCCCCGGGCGGCAGCTCGCCGCCCGTGACGAGGACCGGCCGCAGCTCGCCGAACTGTCCGGCGACGCTGGTCCCGTAGCCGTCCGCGATCGAGGCCGCGATCGCCGCGCACGCGGCGGCCACGACGGCGAAGGCGACGGCCCGCGCGCGGCGGCTCATGCAGTGGCCCGCGCGACGGCGGGCGCAGCGACTCCGGCCAGCGGAAGCTCCAGAGCGGCCACGGTACCCCGCTCCCCGTGCCGAACCATGAACCGCCCCCCGTGCTGAGCGGCGACCCGGCCAACGACCTCGAGCCCATGTCCGCGCCGGCCCCGGGGCCGACCTCGCGGGTCGGGCTCAGTGCCTCCGCCGTCGACGACAGCGATCCTGACGCCGACGTCCGACAGGGTCGCGTCCACCCGGATCGGCGGGCCGCCATGCTCGATAGCGTTGACGATCAGGTTGTCCAGTGCCTGGGCGAGCCGGCGCGGATCGGCGAGCACCGTCGCCGAGCCCGCCCGCCAGCGCAGCTCGACCGGCGAGCCGGCGCGGCCGGCCGCGACCCTCCACCTGCCCAGCGAGCCCTCGACCCAGTGCCGGCACGCAACGGGGCGAAGCCGCAGAGGGGGCTCGCCTCCGTTGATCTCCCGGTCGAGGTCGTCGAGCGCGGCGAGCGCCAGCTCGAGCCGCCCGGACGCTCCGCTTCCATTGCGGGCGGCACCGTTCCGAGCCCCATCGGCGGGAAGGAGCGCCAGCGCCTGGAGCGGGCGGCGCAGCTCGTGCAGGGCGCGGTTGAGCGCACCGCGGCGTCGTCCTGCACGCATCCGTTCGCGGACGAGGATCGTCGCCGCCGCAACGGCGAGCGACCATCCGGCGAGGGCGGCGTGTTCGACCGCGATCATGGCTCGATCAGGCGGTACCCGACGCCCCAGCAGTTGACGACGAACCGCGCCGCCTCGGGGTCGAGCTTTCGCCGCAGCCGGCTGGCGTGCGAGTCGAGCGTCCTGGTCCTTCCCATGGAGCGAAAGCCCCACACGTCCCGCAGCAGTTCCTCCTTCGAGAACACCCGCGTTGGCTCCGCCGCGAGCGCGCGCAGCAGAGCGAACTCCTTGTTCGCCAACTCGACGCGCCGCCCGCCGACCCTGACCTCGCGGGTCGAAGGATCGACGAACAGCTCGCCGATCCGCCGCGGTCCCTGACGGCGCTGAGAGCGTCGCCGCAAAACGGCGCGAAGCCGCGCGATCAGCTCCTCTATCGCGAAAGGCTTGGCCAGGTAGTCGTCGGCGCCCTCGCCGAGCCCGCGCACCCGATCGGCGGGCGAGCCTCGGCCGCTGAGCACGACGACCGGGAGGCCAGGGTCGAAGCGCCCGTTCGAGCCGTCGGTCGCCCGGATCTCGCGCAGAACGTCGAGCCCCGACGCGTCCGGCAGCACCAGATCGAGAAGCAGCAGGTCCGGCTGCTTGAAGTGACAGAGGCGCAGCGCGTCGGAGGCGGTGGGCGCCGGCAGCGCCCGGTACCGATCCGCCGTCAGGTGCTCACACAGCAGCTCGAGCGTGGGCTCGTCGTCCTCGCAGACCACCACGGTCCCGAGCTGGTCGACGTCCGGCAGCATGCCGTTCTAAGCGACGGGCGGCGCAATCTCTCCCCCACGTCGGGGCGACCTCCTGGAGTGCGTCGGTGGCTGATCCCCTGATCGGCCTCGGGATCACCCTCGTCATTGTCAAGATCACGTGGGATTCCTGGTGGGCCGTGCGGAGCCGAGACCACGTTCACTAGCTGACTTCCGCGGCCTCGGACCACTGCGGCACAATCCGCCCCTGGCCGCCCCTGCTCGCCCCATTCCTGTGACGTCCTCGGAGTCGCACGACTCGCCGCTTTCGATCTTCCTTCGCTTCCTGAAGTTCGGGGCATTGGCGTGGGGCGGCCCGGCGGCGCAGATCGCGATGATCAAGCACGAGTGTGTCGATGAGGAGAGATGGGTCTCCGACGAGAGCTTCAAGAAGACCCTCGCCGTCTTTCAGATCCTTCCCGGTCCCGAGGCGCACGAGCTCTGCGTCTACTTCGGACGCGTCCGCGGCGGCAAGCCGGGTGGGTTTCTCGCCGGCCTCGGCTTCATGCTGCCCGGCTTCGTCCTGATGCTGGCCCTATCGATTCTCTACGTGGAGGCGAACCTGGCGGGGGATCTCGACGAGCTCTTCTACGGCCTGACCGCAGCGGTAGGCGCGATCGTCGCGCGGGCGGTCGTCCGCCTCAGCCGCACCTTCGTCACGGACGTCCCACTGGCGCTGATCGCCGTCGTGGGCTTCGCTCTGACGCTGTTTGCTGAGGCGAACTTCGTCTTGGTCTTGCTCGGTGCTGGGCTCGCCTACGAGCTCTGGACGAACGCCGGGCGCTGGACCCGGCGCGCGCACTCGCTCTCGCTCGGCCCGGCCGTCCTCGTCGTCCTCGCGGGGACGGTGACGGTCTCACTGACCGCGACGATCTTCTGGGAGGGGCTGAAGGCCGGGTTGCTGACCTTCGGCGGGGCCTTCACGGTGATCCCGTTCCTCCAGCAGAGCTCGGTCGACGTTCACCACTGGCTGACTGACAGCCAGTTCGTCGACGGCCTGGCGATGGGCGGAGTGCTACCGGCGCCGCTGATCATCTTCTCGACCTTCGTCGGCTACGTGGCGGGCGGGCTGACCGGCGCGCTTGTGATGACGCTCGGGATCTTCCTCCCGGCCTTCGTCTTTCCGATCTTCTTTCACCGCCAGCTGGTGGCGGTGGCTCAGAACGTGCGCCTGCATCCGTTCCTGCTCGGAGTCGCAGCCGGGGTCATCGGCCTGATCGCCGCGGTGACCGTCCACATCGTCGACACCAGCGTCGTCGACTTCCCGACCGCGCTGCTTGCCATCGGCGCGTTCCTGGCTCTCAACCGCTGGCACGGCAAGCTGACAGTGGTCTACGTCGTCCTGGGATGCGGACTGATCGGGGCAGCCCTACAGCTCTGTGGGGTCGTCTGAGCGCCCGTTACGGCTTTCCATGCTAAGCGGCACTTCTGCTTTGCGCGAGATGCGGAAGTGTCGCTTTGCAGGAAAGCGGAGCTTCGACGGGGCGGCCGCTCAGTGGACTCGCAAGCGCGTGTCGACTCCCTGTTCGCCCCGGGGGTTGCGGGCAGCTACGGCTGTTCGGTGTTTCCCCCGCTAATCGAGGGTTTCTGCCGTTTCAGCGACAGCGGGACTTGCGGCTGTCTCCGGGTCTTGTGTTGCCCAGCGGCAAGCAGAACGCGCTCTCGGGTCGAGCGTCTACTTACGTCGTGTCGCACGCACCCTTCCCGAACGCGACCGTCCGCGTGATCGGCTCGGAGCCACCTTCGACCGCGACCGTCAGGACCAGGCACATCGGTCCGTCGAGCCGGAATCCGCCCAGGAAGGGCGTGCGCCGGCCCACACGTTGGCCGGCGACTTTCGTGCGTCGCGAGCACGGCCGCAACTCGACGCTCGGCCCACGCACGCTTTGCCGACGGCTGTCGAGTCCGACCTCGAGCACGGCGTGCCTACCGGTCGGCGGCGAGACCGCCACGGTTACCGCGTGACCCGCTGCAACCAGCATCGGGACCTTCACCGGTCGAAGTAGCTTCGATCCGGGCTCGATCGCTTCACCTTCAAACTGCTTGGCACTGACGAAGACCACCGGTCCCGCGAATACGCTTGACTTGCGTAGCCTGCGGGGTATCCGACCAGGGTGACGGCGGCTCGGGATGACCTGAATCCGCGAGTCGCAGTCGACGATAGGGGCGTCGGTGGTGGTGTCGACCACGCTCGCGCGAGCGGCATCACCATTGTCCGCGAACCTCGCTATGGCAACCCCGCCAATCGCGGCGAGCCCGATGCTAAGCACCGCGAGGAAAGGAATGCCGAGCTTCGCGCTCATGACCCGTCTATGAACCGTACTCGCCTAGACGTTCACCGCAAGCAGCCGCGTAGGCGTCGGCTCTGGCGTCACCGTCACCGCCGCATCGAGGAACTCGGCGTCGCCGTCGGCGAGTCGACCGGGCACGCCCGCTGCTCGTCCCGACTGTGGCCGGGCGAGACCGGCTCGGATGAGTTGGCCGGGCGGTCGCTGCTGCCGCCGCTGGAGGTGCCGGTCGGCGCCTAGGTTAAGTTCGACCCGCGCCCGCCGCGGCTCTCTAGCTTCCGGAGGGCACCGCCTCGGCGGGGATCGCGCCGACGTCCCTCATGAACGTCAACGTGTCCCACTGGACCCACGTTTCGGCGATCCTGCCGTCGTCGTCGAAGCGATCGATGCCGATGCCGCGCACCGGGTCGCCCGTCTCGCCAGTGGGCTGCAGTCCCATGAACTCGTTCTGGAACGTGCCCAGTGCGGTCCAGCGGAGCACTACCTTGTCATCGGCGGCGAAGATGTCGTCGATCGTGAACGTGAGGTCGGGGAACGCATCGCGGTAGCCGGCGATCGATCCCTTCACGCCTTCGACGTCCTGGTCCCCGACGATCGGGTCGTGGCTCACGAAGCCTTCGGCGCAGACCTCATCGATGACCTCGAGCCTTCCTTCATTGAACCCCTCCTCCACGAAGCGCCGTGACGCATCGATGTTCCCCTGAGCCATTTGCTGACCTCCTTGTGTTTGTTCTCGCCACGAGCCTACGCTCTAGGGAGGGGTCATTGCAAACAGGCGGGCTCTCGCTGCCGCAACCCTGATTGCTGGCGATCGCCGGTGGGCCGTCGATCCCGGGGGACTCCGGCTACCGCCGCTGGAGGTGGTCGCCGCGAAGGGAAGAGTGCGGCCGACGCTGCCCGACGCGCCCGTAGCGGACCCGTGAGTCCCTCGCTACGAGGCGTCTCGCTCGAGCCCGAGCACGAGCCGGCTACGCTGCCTGACGTCGCAGTCCATCGAGGTCGGACACGGTGATCTGCCGACGCTCGGTGACGATCAGCCCCAGTTCGCGCAGGTTGTGGAGGGCCTTGGCGACCGCCTCGCGGGACGAACCTGTCCAGCCCGCCAGCTCCTCCTGGGAGATCGGAAGATCGATGATGACCCCACGGTCGGTCTGTTCGCCGTACCGCTGGGCCAACTCCACCAGGCGTGCCGCCACCCGGCCGAGGGTCTGCGAGGCGGCGAACTCGATCCGCTTGCGTTCGGCGTCCCGAAACCGGCGGCTGATGATTCGCAGCAGCTCGAGCGCGATCCGCGGCCGCGATCCGACGACAGCCCGGAACTCATTCGCCGCCAGCACCAGCGCCTCGACTGGCTCGAGCGCGACCACGGAGCTCGATCGAGGGCGATCGTCGAGTACCGACAGCTCGCCCAGCAGGTCGCCGGGTTGCAGAAACGCAAGCACGATCTCCTTGCCCTCCACGGTCGTGCAGGTCACCTTCACCCTTCCCGCGACGAGAACCATTAGCTCGTCCCCGACCTGGCCTTCGTGCATCAGCGCCTGGCCTGCTCGAAACCGCCTCGTGCCGGCCCGGGCGCGCAGCGCCGCCGCGTCCTCGGGCTTCAGGATCTCCAGGAAATCGGACGCTCCACCCGGCTGGTGCGCTTCCACGATGGCGCGACGCTACCGCGATCGTGCGTACAAGTACACGCTCCGAGCGCGTCGAAGGACGTGGAAGCGGCCCCCCAAGAGCGAGAGTCTTGGGGAGCGAAATGGCATCTGGACCCCATCTCAACCGTGGGGTGGGGAGCGGGGCCACAGCCACCAGGAGGCCAGAATGACGGCTCACACCATCACCATCATGTTCCGGCGACGGCGGAGTATGCGGCGCGCCGCCGCTCTCGTCCTCGCCGTCTGCTCGCTGGCGATCCCGGCGAGCGCAGCCGCGTACACGTACCCGAGCTCGATGACGGGAGGGTCGGAGCAGTCGAGCCAGCCCGCGGAGGGATCGGGTCAATCGTCATTGGACGCGATCACCCAGGGGTCTACCGGATCGAGCGAACCGAGCGGCCTCGTGAGCGCGCACCGCGTCGACCCGGGGCAGCCCGCTCACACGCCGGCGACATCGCCCGACGAGCCTGCCGTCATCTCGGGCTCCCCATCGACGGACGACGGGTTCGATTGGTCGAGCGCAGTGGTCGGCGCGGGAGCGGCGATCGCTCTGCTCGCGCTCGGCGGAGCGGCATTCCTCACCGCCCGCAGGCGCACCACCGTCTCACCGGCCTAACCAGCTGAGGGCCGTCCGCCCTCGGGTGGGGTGATGGGTGCGGAGGCAACGGACTGCCTCCGCGCCCATCGCCTCCGCTTCAGTGCTCCGGCGTGCCGGCCGCCCTTCCGATGGGGGTGCTCGCTTGGATCGTCGCTCCCTTGCTCAGAGACCAGCTCGGGGGCGATGAACCACTCGCGCAGGCGCTGCTGATCTGCCTCACCGCGGGCCTCATCTGGCAGTTCGTACTGGTCCTGATCCTCATCAGACGAGCGCTGGGAGGACTCGAATGGTCGCGCGTGCGCGAGGCCTGTGGCTACGGCCGCCCCGCGATCCGAAGACCGGCCGCGTGGGTGGAAGGGTCTGGTGGTGGGTGCTCCTCTTTGTCTTCATCTTTGGCATCGAGCAGGTTCTGCCTGCAATCCCCGGTCCCTCGGTGAGGGATTTCGCCGATTTCCTTGACTCCGACCGTGGCGAGGATTTCTTCCGCGGAGCGTCGGGCTGGTTCGCGGGGATCGTCGTGCTCGCCGTCTTCAACACCGTGCTCGGCGAGGAGCTGCTCTTCCGGGGGCTTCTGCTGCCGCGAATGAGGAGCGACTTTGGAAGATAGGACTGGGTCGCCAACGGGCGCTTTTCGCGGTCTACCATCTGCATCAGCCGTGGGACATTCCCACCTCCCTGGTGGACGTCTTCGCTCTCGCGTACCCCTCGCGGCGGTTCCAGAGCGCGTGGATGGGGATCATCGTGCACTCGACTCAGAGCGTCGTCGTCATCGGCGTCGTCCTGGCCCTCGTGCTTGCCTAGAGGCACGCTGCCGCGGTCCGGGCGACCTCTTCGGCCGGCCGGGGACTCTCGGTCTCTACGCTTGGGGAGTGACGCGAAGAGCGCTGCTGACAGCCTCAGCTGTCGTGGCCGTTCTGGCCGGGTGCGGTGGCACCAGCGCCTCGGACCAAATACCGAAGGGCGTTGACCACAAGCCCTATGTCATCTGCTCGGGTAAGCCTCGATACTGCGCGGTCGCGGATTTACGCGCCCAGCAGCCTCACTGGACGTCGGCCACGGAGCTGGCCCCCCGGGCGGCGCGCCGCTTCCGCCGGCTCGTCGGCACGGGCTCGGTGCCCTTGCCACCCTGAGCCCGGACCGGATTTGAAGCCCTAGGCCGATCCCCCGTAGATCTCCGCGAAGCGCTCGAGGAACGCCCGCCGGCACTCGGCTATGCATCTGTTCGTCTTGGTAAAGGGAACGGCCCGTCCATCGCTGCGGCTGCCGCCGCTGGAGGTGGTGGCTTGATCTTGGTCAACCAACGGTTTCATCGGAACGCGACTGTCCAGATCCTGGGGGCCTATCCGCGGCTCCCGACGCTGGTTCTATCCGCAGATCCCGGAACGCCTTCCGCCTCTTCGCCGCGATAGCGGCACGCGATCGCGGATATTGTCGGTGAATGCTCACTACCTCCACGGTGGCGGGACCCCATCGGAACGCTGTCCGCTGCACCGTGCTCACGCTGTTGCTCGCCGCGGGGATCTTCGCGACGATGGGGGTCGCGGGCAGCGCGGCCGCACCGCGAGCTGAAGAAGGCCGGCTCACCCCCGTGGTCCAGTCGGTGCTCTCAGCGCCGCGTTGGTTCAAGGGCGACGACGGAAGCTTCCACATGGAGTACGAGCTGATGCTGACCAACACGGTTCGCGCTGCCCGTCGATGTCACCGCCCTTCAGATCCGCGGCGCCGGCGGACGGGACATCGAGAGCTTGTCGGGAGCGCAACTCGAGGCGGCGATGACCCTGCTGGGGAGCGGGGCGCCGACCGCGGAGCTCCCCGCTTCGACGAGCGGCATCGTGTGGGTGGACCTGAGCTTCGCGACCAGGCGCGGGATTCCGAAGCGGATCAAGCATCGGTTGACGATCGACATCGGCCCCGGCCCCCCGGCGGGGCCGATCATCACGGACACAGGCGGGCGCGCGGATGTCGCGCGCCGGGGTCCGGTGGCGATTACGCCGCCCCTGCGCGGTGGGCGATGGGCGACCGTCGTGGGCCCCCACCGACGCGCGCTCCAGGCGGTCAGCGGACACCTGCGCAACGCCCAGCGGTTCGCGATCGACTTCTCCGCGAAGCTCGATGCGCGAGGACCGCACGCACGTCGGATCCGCGTCTGAGAACTCCAGCTACTTCAACTACGGGCAGCCGGTGATCGCCGTCGGCGCCGGCAAGGTCGTCGAGGCGGTGGACCGCTATCCCGATCAGATCCCGAACGACAAGGTTCCCGTCCCCCTCGAGGAGGCGGACGGGAACCACGTGATCCTCAAGCTCGGCAAGCGGGTGTTCGCGGGATACGCGCATCTGAAGCCCGGCAGCGTGCGCGTGCACCGCGGCGAGCGGGTGCGAGCGGGTCGGGTCCTGGGCAAGCTCGGCAACTCGGGGAACACGACGGGGCCGCATCTGCACTTCGAGCTCATGAACCGGCCCTCGATCCGCGACGCCGACGGCCTGCCGTTCGCGCTCGACAGGTTCAAGCTCGACGGGCGCGTGCCCTCGCTCGAGGCCCTGGTGGACTCCGACCTGGCGGGAACCCCGGTGCCTATCGACAGCTCCGTCGCCGGCGAGCTTCCGACACCGGGGGCTGACCAATCTCGACGTGGTCACGTTCCCGGGCGGCTAGGGACCGCGGTTCGGCTCCCCGTACGCATCCGCGAACCGCTCCAGGAACGCCTTGCGCCCCTCGGCCATGCATCTGTTCACCTTTGGTAATGGGAACGGCCCGTCCATCGCAGCGGCTGCCGCCGCTGGAGGTGCCCGTCCCGACCTGAGGGGCGCCTGCTTCTGCTTTCACGCGAAAGCAGAAGCGAGGCTCCAGCCCCTCTCTCCGTCTTAGCGGCCATTTCGAGGCTCGCAAACTTTGCTCTACAGAGTTACGCTCTGCTGATCGCGGCCGCGGCGACACTAGTCATGTGGTTTCAGCTCCGTTCGCCGGAGCTAGCCGAGGACTTTGAGCGTCTGATGGCCAGCGATCGGGACATCGTCCATGGCTCGCTGGACACGATGGCGGATTGGCGATTGACGCGGCCGATGGATGTACCCGGACAGGCGATCGAATCAGCCGATTACGTGCTGATCGCGGAGATCGTCAACATCGAGCACTGGCAGCAACAAGCGGAGCGACGGGTCCAGGGCTTGGCGGATGACTTGGAGCATCTGGTGTCCAGCCGGAGGATGCTCGTCCTCGAACGCATCCTTTGAAAATAAGTTTCAGCTCTGACGCCGCTTCTGCTTTGCGCGATAAGCGGAAGCGCGAGACTCGCGCCGTTGCTCTCGATGCCCGCAGAGGCGCGGGGGTCGTACGCGCAGCGCCGCTCCTTGCCTGCTGGGCGCAGCCCGATTGTCGTGTAGAACGAAACCCGTCTTCGTACTGATAATCGCGCTGACTAGCTTGTTGTGGTCAAGTGCCTCGAAGTCAGTCGCAGGGGTCACGGCAAGGGGCGTACACTCCTAGGGCCGCCCATCTGACGACTTCAGATGCTTCCCGCCGCGTGGGTGCCGAACGACGAAGCATCGGGGAAGGGATCCAGATCGCGTCGGCACCCCCACACCGCCCCTTCGTATTCCACCTGGCAAACCTCGGGCGGGGCCTCCGCCTCCTAGACGTCGAGGGGGATTTGAAAGATCACGCTGTCACGCGGTGGAGCCGAGTGCTCACGGACGCAATCAAGGGAGCGGTAACGGGAATCGCCGTCGACCTTCGCGGCTGTGGCGCTGTCGATCCGATCTGTCTTTCCGCGCTGGTGGCAGCCTCATCGACGCTGAGGGCACGCGGTGGAGGCGGTGTAAAGCTGGTCACGAACCCCGGTTCGCCGCTTGAGGTGAGGCTCCAGTCGGTTGCCGCCAAGGAGTTGCCCGCCTACGCGACCGCCTCGCGCGCGCTGCTGGCCCTGCGCGGCGCGTAGTACGGGCGGAAGACGTTGTCGGGGTCGTAGCGAGCCTTGACCCGCTCGAGCCTCGCGTATCCCTCAGGGCCGTAGGAGGCGATCAGGGGATCACGCCCTCGATCGGCCTCGATCAGGCTCGGGTAAGTACCTGGGAGGGCGAATGGCTCCATCGTTTCGCAGAAGCCCCTCGTCCACTCGAGGTTCCCGTGATCCAGACTGGGGAGGGGCGGCCAGAGGCTGACGCACTGGTAGACCCATGGGGCATCGGGAATTGTTCCCGCTGGAGCGCCCGGTGGGCAACCGTGCGATCACGACGCCGACCCAACTTCCGCCGATGATTCGCGAGCCTACGAGATGGCTTGGAGTAGCTCGTTGCAGGCCTGCTCGCAGCTCCGGCACTCCTCGGCGCACACGCGGCAATGCTCCATGCCGTGCTGTGCGTGCTGCTCACACTCGTCACCGCAGCTCTTGCACACCGCGACGCACGACTCGAGCTGTGCCCGCGTGACGTTGGCGTCGTACTCGGTCTGGCGGCTCACCACGCGACCCGTGGCGTCGCAGATATCGGCGCAGTCGAGGTTGAGGCGAATGCACTTGACGAGCGACTCGACCTGGCCCCGCTCGCTCAGGCAGTCGTCGGCGCAGGCGGTACAGGCCTCGGCGCACCGGAAGCACGATTCGATACAGCGCGCCAGGAGCGTCTTGTCGACGTTGAGGTCACGCGGATATGTGTCAAGCATCTGCTCAGCGACGGTCATCCGATTCCCCTTTCCGGCCGGCTACTCGCGGCGAGTGTCCTCCGGCCAACCCGTCGTGTCAAGACGGGTCGAAAGGTTGACCCCCCTGCCGCTTTACGCGCGCGAAGCGAGCTAGACCATCTTGCGCTCGCGTCCCGCGGGTAGGCCGTCAGCGACCAGCTCGACCATGGGCCCGAGCTCCCCGCGCTGCGACCCGGCGCCCGGGGCATCGCGCCGCGTCCAAGCCGCGAACACGCCGTCGCGGACCGCGAGGCGCAGGTCGCCGCCTGCTGCCTTGACGCCGCCCGGGGGCGTCTCCTCGGCACGCTGCGCGGCCGGCAACAGGACCGCGTTTCGGCCGACGTTGTGCGCGGCTTCGTCGCGCTCACCGTGCCAGGCGAGGCGGCCGACGAGGTCGGTGCCCGGCAGCCGCCCGCGCATCACGGCGATGACGCGCCCGGGCACGGGGAGCGTCGGGAAGGCGGCGTGGTAGCGGCGGCGGTCCTCGATGACGAGCCCGTGCTCGCGCGCGAAGGCGTGCAGCGGCGCCAGCCACGGGTCAGGCGGGAAGCGGCCGCTCGCGCTGACCCCCTCGGGCGGCCAGTCCGCGGCGGGGAGCGGGTCGGCGAAGGGGCGCGGGTCGGCGACCGCCAGACCGGCGGCGCGCAGCTCGGGCGCCACCGCGCTGATCTCGTCGGCCAGCCCGTCGAGCGGCGCGTCGTCGCGCAGCCATCCGTTGCACCGCACCACCAGCGTTCCGCGGCGCACCTGCACCTGGAAGAACGGACGCTCGCGCTCACGCTCGAGGACGGAACGCAGCTCCCGGCCGGCGAGCAGACGCTCCTCGAACCCCGCCGGCAGCTCGTCGTCCCCCATGAGGTCCCAGCCAGGGAGGCCGTGGTCCTTGAGCTTCGTGCGGCCCGGCGCCACGAGCGGCTTGGGCTGGTTGTCAATCGACCAGTCGCCCGCCGCCGTCGCCTCGGGGACGAGCGTCGCGGCGGTCGTGACCGGGATGCCGAACGCATCCTCGGGCCCGTCGGAATCCGCCGGGCGCTGCACGAGATCGCCGAGGATCGGGACCGACTCCAGGAGGGTGTACTTGTCGGGCTTGCGGAAGATCTTCTCCGGCTGGTAGCTCACCCCCCAGAACGTGCCGTTGCCTTCCGGCCGGTCACCGATTACGCCCCACGCGAGCAGCTCGTGGAAGACGATGCCGTGCTCGCCGCCGGGCAGCACGCCGCGCAGGAGGTTGAACTGCAGGTCGTCCTGGCCCGGCATCGCGGCGAAGTAGCCCGCGGCCGATTTCGAACCCAGGTACTCGAGGCCCCGCGCGGCGGCGTACTCGCCGAGGTCGCTTTCCGGATGACGCCGGTGCGCGTCGGAGACGTCCTCGCGGCTGAACGCGGCAGCGCCAGCGTAGCGGTGGGTGGTGGGCAATGTCCTTTGCTCCCTTGAGCAGCCGTGCTTCGGTAGGGATTGTAGTTTTCGCTCCCCAGCGACCCCCCGTAGCTGACCGGGAGGCCGGCCGCCGATCAGCCGCGTTCACAACCTCCTTGGGGCGAAGAGAGCTAGAGACCGAGCGCGGCGCGACTCACCGTGCTGGCCGTTACCGACGAGGTTGGACCGGACGTCAGCCGACCAGCCAGATTGCGCCATCGCGCAGCTCGACTGGAAACGTCTTCAAAGGTATGGCGCCGGTAGTCGCCTTGACGACGCCCGCGAGCGGCTTGTACGCGCCCTGAGGACCGCGCACCATCTTGCCGCTGCCGACGTCATAGCGCGAGGCGTGCCACGGGCACTCAAGGTACCCATCCTCGGTCACCTGCCCGTCGCCCAGCGAGGCGAACAGGTGGCGGCAGCGGTTAGAGACCGCAAACGGCTCGCCGGCGCTGATACCTACGGCCAGGGTGCCGTGCGGTGTCTGCTCCACCATGGCGACTTGTGAGTCTCCGAGCTCGGCCACGGTTACGAGGCGGGTGTCGGACTGCTCGGAAGTGCTCACCTGCCAACTATCTCACACCAGCCAGGTCCGTTTCGCGTTTGGAGGTCGCCCCTGATCGCGATGCTCAGGCGGCCATTGGCACGTGGCCCGGCTGGGCGGTGACGCGATCGAGCCACGCGCCGATGGCCGGATAGCCCGAAAGATCGAACCCGCCCTCGCCGGCGACGTGCGTATAGGCGTAGAGCGCGACGTCAGCGACCGTGAATCGCTCACCTACATGGAACGGGCGGTTGGAGAGGTGGCGCTCCATCGCGTCGAGGGCGGCATAGCCACCGCGGCGCCGGGCGTCCACCTCGGCGTCCGCCGGCGGAGCTCCTGAGTAGGCGACCCAGAAACGCACCAAGGCGATGTACGGCTCGTGGCTGTACTGCTCGAAGAACAGCCACTGGAGGACCTGGGCGCGCTCGTATCGATCGTCCGGTATGTAGGGTGTCCCCTCCCCGAAGTAGACGAGGATCGCGTTGGACTCCGCCAGCGGACGGCCGTCGTCGAGCACGAGCGTCGGCACCCGCAGGGCCGGATTGAGGTCCCCGAGCAGCTCGACACGGTTCGAGCGGTCCACGACGTCGACCTCGCGCCGCCCGTACTCGATGCCGAGGTGCGCGAGAAGCAGCCGGACCTTGTAACAGTTGCCTGAAACCTGAGAGTTGTAGAGCAACACGGCGGCCAGTCTATTCGGCGCCCCTCCACGTAATCGTCCGTGCCGGTGCGAATCCGCGCACCCCGGTCGGTGGCGAGCCGGCCGCTGAGCACGACGACCGGGAGGGGGGTCGTCAGCCGAGGGGGGCCGGGGGCTTCCGTACCCGACTCGACGGCGCCCTTGCGTTCCTGCCGCTGGCGGATCCAACCACCGAGTGCGGCGAACGCGATGCCGAGGACCGTGGTCGTCACCACACGGGCGACGGGACCAACCCCGAGGAGCTGATCGGCGCCGCCCACGCCGGCTGTTTCTCAGCACGCGCGCCAAGGTGCCCGGCATCGAGCAGGCCGAGTTCGACCAGGTGGCCGACGGCGCGAAGCGGAACTGCCCCGTCTCCAGAGCCCTGGCCGCGGTCGAGATCTCACTGGAGACGCAGCTGGAGATCCACCACGTGAACGGGAACCCGATGGACAACAGAATCCAGAACACGATCCCGTTGTGCCGCGGTTGCCACCAGGCGGCGACCTTCCCCGGCATCTGAGGGGATCGCCGCCTAGGCAGGGGAGGGCGTCTGCTCCCCGGATGCTGCGGCTTCGGTTGCCGCGATTATCGTGTCCGCGACCAGCTGCGGATCGTCGAACATCGGTACGTGCCCAACGTCATCGAGCACGATGAACCGTGCCCTCGGGATCATCTGCCTGGCACGAGCGCCGTAGACATCGACCGGGAAGAGGCGGTCCTGCTCCGACCAGGCCAGGGTGATCGGGCACGGCGGGGGATCGAGAGGTTCCAGCTCCGCTCTGTCCTCGATCGCGTCCTCAAGAACCGAGCAGCCAATCGTGCTGTCGGCAGAGTCAACGAAATCGGCTCTGCTCAGCCGGTCCCCGTGGACCGCAACATCGTCCATCGCCCAGCGCCGGAACCGGCCAGAGTGGCCCAGCAGGGGGAGCAACCGACGAGACCGGCGAGTGTCGCGCATCGCTGTACGCAATGTGTCCCTGATCCGGACCATGTCATCCCAGTCGTGATCCCAGGCACCTGCCGGCGAAAATGCACACACGGTCTTCGCCCGGCCGCGCCGTGCCAGCTCGAGCGCAACCCAACCACCCGAGGAGCTGCCGGCCAGATGAGGCTTGTCCAGCCCCAGCTCGTCGAGAATCTGCTCGCTGTCATCGACCCAGTCCTCGAAGGTCGTCGGCCTTTTGTCGGGCACCCGTCCTCCGTGCCCGAACCCCATCGGCGCAATCACGTCGTATTGTGCGGCCAACGGCGGGATCACATGGCGCCACACCCGATCGGCTTGAAATATGCCGTGTAGCAGGACGAGCGGTTCGCCATCACCCTGGCGCAACACAGCGGAAGCCTACGGCGTTTTTGGCGGGCGCAGTGGCACAGTGAGCCCGGCGGCCAGCCCCAAAACTACTCCTAGGACGACAGCGCCTTGGCCTTGATCGCGTCGAAGTCCGCCTGGCTGATCGTGCCCGCGTCGAGCAGCTCCTTGGCCTTGGCGATCTCGGCGGCGGACCCGCCCGCCGACTCGCGCACGTACTGATCAAACGCCTGCTGTTGGGCCTGCGCTTGCTTCTCGCTGCGCTCGCGCATCCCCTCGTGCTGGGCGATCAGATAGACGAGCACTCCGAGGAACGGCAACACGATGATGAACACCGTCCACGCCGCCTTGCCCCAGCCGCTGATGTCGTGGCGGCGGAACACGTCGACCAGGACGGTGATCGCGATCCAGATCCAGATCACCCAGGCGAAGAAGATGATCATCGTCCAGAGGACCTCGAGGAACGGGAAGTCGGCTTCGGCTATGAGCATCTGTGTCCTTCCAGGGTGGTCGTCATTGACGGACCGCGATCCTATATCCGCCGCCGCACGCGGAGCTGGCAGGTCCATCCGCCATAGCGTCGAAAATAGCTCGCGCAATCTCGGCGGCTAGGTCTTCGACCCCGACGGAAGGAGCAGCGATGGAGTCATCACGTTCAACTGGGACAGGCGAGTCCGGCTGGGTGGTCTTCGCCGGGGTGGTGATGTTCATCATCGGGTCCCTCGACGCCCTCTGGGGCCTCGGCGGGATCCTCAACGACGAGATCGTCGTCGTCGGTGGCCAAGGAGCGATCGTGGCCGACATCACGACGTGGGGCTGGGTGCACCTGATCCTCGGCTCGCTCATCGCACTCACCGGGCTTGGACTGCTGGTGGGCAACGAAGCTGCCCGATGGCTCGGGGTCTTCTTCCTCACCGTCAACGCGATCCTGCAGATCGTCTGGTTCCCGGCCGCGCCGTTGTGGGCCTTCCTGATCATCATCCTCGACGTGGTGATCATCTACCAGCTGACCGCCCGTTGGGATGTGCAAGCTCGCTGGGAGTGACCACGAGCCGAGCCAGCTGATGGCCGCTCGCCCTGTAATCGGCTCGGCCCAACAAGAGTCGAAAGGGAGAGGAGTAGGCAAGGGTGTCTCTGCGACGGATCGATGACATGCCGCCTGGAACGATCGGTTTCGAGGCGATCGGCGAGGTCGAGGACGACGACTGGGAGAAGCAGGTCGAGCCGCTGCTGCGGAGCGAGATGGCCGAAGGCCAGAAGATCCGCCTGCTCTACCTGCTCGGCCCCGAGGCCCGCGAGGTTGAGGGTGATGCGGTGACCGCCGACACCAGCTTCCGCGCCCGCTTTGCGACCTCGTTCGACCGCGTCGCGGTGGTCAGCGACGAGAGCTGGATGCGTCCCGCGATACGGGCGCTGTCGTTCCTGCTACCCGGCAAGGCGAAGGCGTTCCCGGTCGCCGAGCTGGAGGCCGCGAAGGCTTGGGTCGCCGAAAACGGCACCTAGACGCGACGGCGAGGGCCACCTTCGCCACGAAGCGGTTCGCAGTAGTGGCAGGGGGCAAGTCCTAAGAAAACGCGGTCGGCGGGACGGCGTTCCCCTACCGCACTTCGCGCATCGCGTCCCCAACTTGTCGCGCCACCACACCGGCCGATCGCACCGGCACGGAGGCGAGACGATCGGGCGCGGACCGATCCGCCAGCTCCTCAGCCGCGCCTGACTGTCTCGACGTTCTCCTGCGACATCGCCCGCTCAGTATCCGCGACGAGAGACGCGCGGTTCGCGGAGTGTGTTTCACGCGTCGCTGACTCGGCGGTCTTGAGTTCCGGCGCTTCACGATCGGTCCCGTTCCCCCATCCCTTCCGGTCCCGCGCCGATGCGGAGCGACGGCTCCGACGTCGACGTCGGCTCCTCCTCTGGGAGCGACTTTCACTCTCGCCGGGCTGCCTGATCGCTATGAGGCACTCCTCTTCGTTCGAGGGAGCGACCCGCGCTTCGGCGCTGACCGATCCGACCTGACGATCGAGGCGACTGAGAAGGTCGCAGAGATCGGCAGGGCGCTCTCACAGCGTCGCGAGGGCGGTCCCGACGAGCGTCGCGACTTCATCCTGCAATCGGTGTGGTGCATGTTCGCGGAGGATCTCGGATTGATCCCCGAGCACGCACTCGGTCGGATCATCGACTCTCTTCTCGAGAACCCCGCCCGATCGAGCGCAGACGATCTGGGTCGGCTATTCGAATTCCTCGCCACCGACAAGACGGCAGTGCAAGTCGACGTTCAGGCGACTCGATCGGCCTGCGCGCCGGCAGCACATACATAGAATCGGCGGCACGCCGAAGGGCCGGGCGGGGAGTCGTCCGGAGTGATGGAAACCACACACCGTCGGACGTGGAGAACAGGAACACAACCCGCAGAGGCAACTACGAGTCTGGCTCGGACTACGTCCTCGAGTACGGCGAGCTTCGCTTCGCGTTCAACGAGGACGACTTCGGGCAGCGGGTCGAACAGGCCGCGGTGAAGCTCGAGTTCGTCGAGCCGGGACTCGCGGCGGAGGAGCTTCACGACCTCGTCGAGCTAGCCGTCAACGGCGAGATCTCCGATTCGGCCTCGGAGCTCGGCGAGCACGTCAACGAGCACTGGACCGAGCTGGCCGGGCCCTCGAACCGCAGCCTCGTGCACTGGATTCGCCGACTCGTGTTTCGCGGCGCGTGGCTGGACCAGCGCGTCAAGGAGGGCGAGCTCGACGTGGTCTTCGACGAGCAGACGCACACCTTCGGATACATCCAGCTCGAGGGCGACTCCGAGCCGATCGAGCTGTCGCGCGAGCCCTCCTGGGCCGGCGTGGCGTACGACCGCTGAGCTACAGGTCGGCCAGCAGCTCCGCGTTCGTCCGCGAGCCCTCGAGTCGCTCGCGCAGCAGCGCCGCCGCCTCTTGCGGCTCCTTGCCCGCCAGCTCGGCTCGCAGCTCGCGCGCCGCCTCGAGCTCCGCCGGCTCGCGAAGCGCTTCCTCGCCCGAGACGCGGCAGTCCTCGGGACGCAGCGCCGGGTAGACCCCCGCCGCGGCGAGCTCGGGATCGAGGCGGATGAGCGCGTTCTCGGTCGTCTCAACCGCTTCCCTCGCGGCTCCCTCGTCGGCGATCCCGTCGAGCGTGGTGGCGATCACGGTCAGCGAGCCCGCTTCCTCCTCGGCGAGCTCGCGCCCGGCTCCGAACAGCTGCTTGACGTCGGCCGGGTCGCGCCGCGCGAGCGCGAGCCTCGATAGCGAGTCGACGATCAGCACCACGTCCTCGCCGGCCTCGGCGCGCCGCTTCGATCGCTCCAGCGCCAGGTCCGCCACCCGCGCCTGCTCGCGCGGGCTCATCTCCGCCGTCGCCACCGCGAGCTCGTCGTCGGGAAGCACCTCGCTCCACGCGGTCGCCTCCTCGGGACGCTCGTCGACGAGCAGGACGACGAGGCCGGGGCGCTCCTCGGTGCGCTGGATCGCTCCCGCAAGGCCGCGCAGCAGTGTGGTCCGGCCCGAGCGCGGCGCCGCCCGCACCAGCACGCGCTGGCCGAGCGCCAGCGGGACGAGCAGGTCGACGGCGCGGGTGAGCAGGTCCGCCTCGTCGGGGTCGAGGCGCAGGCGCCGGTGCGGCGCGATCGGGGTGAGGTCTTCCAGCTGCGGGCGCTCGATCGCCTCCTCTTCCTCGACCGGCTCGACGCCGTTGACGAGGTCGACGTGAACCAGCGCGGGATAGCGCTCGCCCCGTGCGGGTGGGCGCGCCGGCCCGGAGACGAGGTCACCGAGCCGCAGCTCGCAGCGACGGATCTGCGAGGCGGAGATGTAGACGTCGCCCGGGGCAGGCTCGAGACCGCGCAGGCGCAGGAACCCGTAACCGCGATAGGTGCGGTCGAGGACGCCGCTCACCTGCTCGGTCTCGGGCTCGCGGCGCTCGCGCTCCTCGGGCTCGGCCGGCTCGGACTCTTCCCCGGCGCCCTCGGCCTCCTCGGTGGGCTCGACCTCGGGACCGTCCTCGACCTCCCCCGCTATCGCCTCGATCAGCGCCTCCCGCCGCAGCATCCGGTACCCGGGCACACCCAGCCGCGCCGCCTCCGCGTGAAGCTCCGAGAGGTGCTTGTCCGCCAACTCTGATTCGGCCATTGGAGGCGCGCAGCATATCCGCGCTCACTCCACGGCCCGCGCGGCTGTCGGGCAGGCCTACGAGCCGGTCGCCTGCAGGCGCCGCTCGGTCAGCTCGCGCAGCCACTGCGCGAACTCCGGCCGCGACTCCCAGTCCTTGCGGAATCGCTCCGCCCCGGCGTCGGTCAGCGGGTGGTTGAGCATCTGGCGCAGCACCTTCGCCGGCACGGTGGCGATCTCGCATCCGAGCTTCGCGGCGATCACGACGTGCTCGGGATGACGGATCGAGGCGGCGATCACCTGCGAGGTGACGCCGCCGGCGCGGTACGCCTCGACGATCTCCCGCACGACCGCGGTCGAGTCGACCGAGATGTCGTCGAGCCGGCCCATGAAGCAGGACGCGTAGGTGGCGCCGGCGCTGGACGCGAGCAGCGCCTGGTTGGCCGAGAAGACGAGCGTCATGTTGACGGGGATTCCGTCGCCGGTCAGCGCGTGCGTCGCCTCCAGCCCCTCCCTGCAGAAGGGGACCTTGACCGTGACGTGCTCGTGCAGCTCGCGCAGCGCCCGGCCCTCGTCGATCATCCCCTTGGGGTCCTGGGAGACGACCTCGGCCGACACCGGCCCGCCGACGAGGTCGCAGATCCTCCGCACGATCTCGCCGGGATCGCCGTCCTCCTTGGCGAGCAACGAGGGGTTCGTGGTCGCTCCGGCGAGGATGCCCCAGGCGGCGATCTCCTCCACCTCCGCCACGCTCCCGGTGTCGATGAAAAGCCTCACTGCGCGGCGCCTACTCTACGGCAGCCGCCGGATCAACACCCTCGGCCCGCGCGGCCTCGAGCCAGGCCTCGGCCTCCTTCTTCGCCCGACGACCCCTCCAGCCGAGCTCGGAGCCGATCGCCTCCGCGACCGGCGTCACCGACTCGGCGCTGCGCAGCTCAGGCGCCGCGAGGATCCCGAGCCTGGTCCGCCGCAGCAGCACGTCGGCGACCGAGCGGGCCTGCTCGAAGCGGGCGGCGACCACCGCCTCCGCGAGCAGGTCGGGGCGGTCGGGCGCGATCGGGCGCGCCAGCTCGGGGCGCTCGGCGGCCAGCTCGAGCACCGCGCGCGCGGCGTGCCCGTAGCGGAAGGCGAGCTGCTCCAGCGCGCCATCGGGCAGGCCGTCCTCGCCGAGACCTTCGGGTACCTCGAGATCCTCCGCCCGCGCCGCCATCCCGAGCGGGATCTCCCCGGTGCGGCACGGCGCAACGCGCTCCTCGCGCTCGACCATCCGGTCGACGACCTGCCTCGCCATGCGCCGCCAAGTCGTCAGCTTGCCGCCCGTGATCGTGAGCAGCCCCGAGGACGTCTCGTACAGCTCGGCCCGGCGCGAGATGTCGACCGACTTCTTGGGATCGCCGGTCGCGATCAGCGGCCGGACCCCCGCGTAGGCGCCGGTCAGGTCGTCGAGCCCCAGATCGAGCTCGAAGTACGCGTTGGTCGCCTCGAGCAGGTAGTCGATGTCGTCGGCGCCGGGCTTCGGGCGATCGATGTCGCCGTCGTAGTCGTTGTCGGTCGTCCCGATCAGCGCGCGCCCGTACCAGGGCAGCGCGAAGATCGTCCGCTCCGCCCCCGCGGGGACGACGCACGCGGCCTCCTCGAGCGCGAGGCGATCGAGCGAGACCGTGACGTGGGTCCCCCGGCTGGGGCTGATCCGCGGGACGTCCTCCTCCGCCGCGATCTCCTCGGGCCGGATGCGATCGGCCCACACCCCGGTCGCGTTGATGACGTTGTCGGCCGCCACCTCGAAGCGCTCCCCGGACTCGGCGTCGACGCACGCCGCACCCGAGGCCCTCCCGGACCGCTCGCGCAGCTCCACGACCTCCGCCCGGTTCACGCACACGGCGCCGAACCGCTCCGCCTCGCCGAGGATCGTCAGCACGAGCCGCACGTCGTCGGTCTGACAGTCGTAGAACAGGTACGCGGAGCTGGGCTCGCGCTCGGCGAGCGCCGGGATCAGCTCCACGACCTCCTCGCCGGAGACCTGGCGATGGCGATCGGGCGCCCAGTAGTCCTCTGCCTCGCGCCGCGCCGCCCGCTCGCGTCGCCCCCACCCCACCCGCGTCGTCGCCATCACGTCGTACATGTTCAGCCCCACGCTGTAGCGGCGGTCGCGCCGCTCCTCTCCCAGGGTGGGGATCAGGAACGGCGTCGGGTAGACGAGGTGCGGCGCGAGCTGGACCATCAGCTGGCGCTCAAGCAGCGCCTCTCTGACGAGGCCGAGGTCGAAGTTCTGCAGATAGCGAAGCCCGCCGTGGACCATCTTCGAGGAGCGGCTCGAGGTGCCGACGGCGTAGTCGTCGCGCTCGACCAGCGCAACCGAGTAGCCGCGCGAGGCGGCGTCGAGCGCGACGCCGGCGCCGGTGATCCCGCCCCCGATCACGACGACGTCGAAGCGCTCGCCGCTGATCGCCTCGAGTGCCTCCTGGCGAGAGATCACTAGTCGAGGAAGGTGACGAAGTCCGTCGCCGGGTCGCGCTCTGGCGGGCGCTGTTCCTGCGCCGGGTTTCCGATGTGAATCAGGCTGACGAAGCGCTCGTCGTCCGGGAGGCCGACCGCCTCGCCGCCCTCCGTCGGTGCGAAGCACCTCCGGGGTGCGCCAGTAACCGGCGAGCCCACGGGCGTGGGCCGCGAGCAGGACGATGTACGCGGCGATCCCGGCGGCATGCAGGTCCTCCTCGTCCTGGACAGCGTCTCCCGTCAGCTTGCACGAGCAGACGATGAGCGTCGGAGCGCGATCGAGCTTCGACGCCGCTTCCGGCCCCGCCGCCCGTTTGAGGCGCTCCAGCGCCCGCGGCCCGATGACCCGGAACCGCCACGGGTTGGTGAGGTGGTGGTTCGGTGCCCACCGCGCCAGCTCGAGCAGCTCCTCGAGCGTCCCGCGCGGCACCGGCTCGGGCCGGTACGCCTTGTGGGTGCGCCGGGTGCGGATCGCGGTCTCGACGTCCATGCGGCCAACGATAGAAGGCTCGCCACCGCTACATCGGGAGGTGCCGGCGGTAGAGGAAGAAGCCGCCGGCGAGGAGAACGGCGAGCAGGCCGAGGCCGCCGAGCACGACCTGTGGGGTGCTGGGGCCGTCATCCTCGGACGAGGTCTGCTCGAACTCAGGAGCCGGTGTTCCCCGTGAACCGTTCCCTGACACGCTTTCGCTCTCGACCCCTGCCCCCGGCCGGGCAGGCCGATCTCGCTCGTCAGGTTGCGCGCCGTCCGCCGGTGAGGACCTGGCACCGGGCCCGTCGCCTGCCGTGCCGCCGCCGCCGCCGCTGCCGCTGGCAGCGTCGTTCGGCGCCCGCGGCACGGCTGCGATCGGGAACGTGTCGCGGCTGACGGCAATCAGGACCTGGCCGGTGACCCAGACCGGGGTCTGGTCGCTGGCGGCGGAGTAGCGGTAGTGGCCATCGCTGGACTGTCGCGCGTCGAGGTAGTCGAACGCGCTGTGGCCGGCCCTTGTGACCGAGGCGGGGTCGCGGTTCGCGGCGAGCAGGCCCTGGACGGCCCAGGCCGTCGATTGCGAGTTCGTCGGGCCGCTCTCCGCGAGCGCCCAGCCGCCGTCGCGGCCCTGCGCCTTGCCCAGGAACCGCGCGCCATGGGCCGCGGCGTCTCCCCCGCTCCCGGCGGCGGCCAGCCCCTGCAGCGCGGCGCCGGTGCTGTCCGCCTCGCTCGGCTGGCCGGGCTGGAAGCCCCAGCCGCCGTCGCCGGTTCTGCGCGCCTGCGCAGCCAGGTGGCCGAACGGGCGAGCTCGGAGGCGTCGGCGCCGGACGCCGCGAGGGCGAAGATGCCGAACGCCGTCAGGTTGACCTGGCTCTGGAACGAGCCGTTGCCGCTGCGCCGGTCGCGAAGCGCGGCGACGAGGTCGCGGCCGGCGAAACTCGCGGGTGCCCACTCCGGCGCCCGCGAGGGCGAGGATCGTGCGCTCGAGGTCGCCGGTCGAGCGGATGTCGCCGGCCTTGGCACGCAGGTAGTCGACCGGGTGTGCGGCCACCGAGGTCGAGCGGGTTGCGCCCCGCCGCCTCGAGCCCGAGCATCGACCAGCCGGTCATCGAGGCGCTCGAGGACCCGCCCGGCATGGTGCCGAAGCCCCCGTCGCTGTTGCGGGCATCCAGCAGCCAGGCTCGCGCGTCGCCGGCGGCAGCGACCTCCGCGCCGGACGACGACGACCGGCTCTGCGCGCCGGCGACCCCGGCGAGCAACGCCGGCAACCCCGACGCCGCGACGACGAGGATCGACGCCGTCGCGACCCGCTCGCGCCACCGGAACTCGAACCGCGCGCGGAAGCGCAGCAGCATTCGCACGAGCGCCGGGCCCGGCGATCAGCGCGAAGACGACGTTGCCGGCCGCGTGGGCGACGTTGAACGGGATGCCGCGAGCCGAGATCGCGAGGTAGCGGTCGAGCGACTGCTCGCCGCCGTAGGTCACCATCACCGAGAGGTCGAGCAGCGCGCCGTAGGCGAGCCCGGCGACGCCGCACGCGACGGCGAGCCCGACGCGGCCGAGCCGTCGGCCGGTCGCCGCGGCGAGCGCCGCGCCACCGATCCCGACCAGCCCCCATCCCGCCATCTGCCACGGCGTCCACGGCCCCTGGCCGAGCCAGAAGTTCGAGACCAGCGCGGCGAGCGCCCCGACGGCGAACCCGGGGCCGCCGCCGATCGCGTAGCCGGTGAACAGCACGATGTCGGTGGTCGCGACGACGTTCGGGATCGGGGCGAAGAGCGAGCCGGCCGGCGATCGCGAGCGCGGCGAGCGCGGCGACCAGGGCGACGATCCGCGACGGCGGCCGGGAGCGCTCGTACCAGGCGAAGCCCCCGACGAGCACGACCGCGACGAGGATCACGAAGCTGGCCGCCTGCCAGCTCATCGCTCCGCCCCCTGACCGCGGCACGGGCCGCGCGCCGCAGGAGCTCGGCGCCGCGCTCCGGGGTGATCGCGCCGGTCGACGTCGAGGATCCGGGCGACCTCGGTCGCGAAGTACCAGCCGCCCGAGAGGACCTCGGCGCAGGCGCCGTCGGCGATCAGCCTCGCCCTCGCCGAGCAGCACGACGCGCTCGGCGAACGCCGCCGCGAACTCGACGTCGTGCGTCGCGACCACGACCGCCGTCGCCGGCGTCGGCCAGCCCGCCGATCCGATCGGCGAGCTCCTGCTTGCGCGCGCGGTCCATCCCTCGGGTCGGCTCGTCGAGGCAGACGAGCCCAGGGCGGGTCCTCCTGCGGGCCCCGGCCCGCCATCACGATCGCCAGCGCGAGGCGCTGGCGCTCGCCGCCGGAGAGGTCGCGCGGGTCGGCCTCGGCGGCCCAGGCGAGACCGACGGCCGCGAGCGCGTCGCGGCCCTGCCTCGCCCGGCAGCTCGTCGCCGACCCGCTCGCGGACCAGGTAGTCGTCGGGGCTCTGGGAGAGCAGCGCGCAACCCGCGGGGCGCGTCGATCCGCCCCCGCACCGGCTCGACGAGCCCGGCAGCGGCGCGCAGCAGGGTGCTCTTCCCGGCACCGTTTCGCCCCATCAGCGCGACCCGCTCGCCGCGGCCCGACGCCGAGGTCGATCCGCACGCAACACATCCGTCGGCCCGCTGCCGGGGTCGAGCTCGACCCACAGATCCGACGCCTGCAGGGCGGGCGGCGCGTCGGCGTCCGGACGACTCGCGCCGGGGCGATCTGTCGCGGTCCTGGACCCTGAACGAGCTCGCGGCCAGCGTCGTCTCGCGCATCGCCTGCACGCCGACCGGCAGCGGGCGCAACCCGGCGAGGTCGAACATCCGCGCGCCCGGGGTGGCGAGGGCGGGATCGTTGCGCGAGCGCCCATTCGAGGAAGCCGCGCGGGGGGCCGTCGAAGGCGACCGCCCCGTCCCGCATCGCGACCGACGCGGTCGGCGGCAGCCGAGGCAGCGCTCGAGCCGGTGCTCGCAGAGGACGACGGCGGTCCCCCACTCCTCGTTGAGGCGCCGCAGCAGCCAGATCAGCTCGTCGCCCGCGACCGGGTCGAGCTGCGAGGTCGGCTCGTCGAGCAGGACCAGAGCGGGGCGCGCGACGAGCGCGGCAGCGAGCGCGACCCGCTGCAGCTCGCCGCCGGACAGCGTGTCGGCGGTGCGGTCGAGCAGGTCGGGATCGCGAGCGCCAGCGCCACCTCCTCGACCGCCCGAGCGCGCCGCACCGGCGAGGTCGCCGCGCAGCTCGAGCGGCAGCGCGATCTCGGCGCGAACCGTCGTCGAGACGACCTGGGTCTCGGGATCCTGGGCGACGAAGCCGACGCGAGCCGGCGAGCTCGGCCGGACCGTGCTCGCGCGCGTCGAGCCCCGCGACCTCGATCCGGCCGGCGATCTCGCCGCCGTGGAAGTGCGGCACCAGCCCGCACGCGGCGCGCAGCAGTGTCGACTTGCCCGAGCCCGAGCGGCCGGCGAGCGCGACGAACTCCCCGGGGCGCACCGCGAGGCTCACCTCGCTGAGCGCGTCCCGCCCCGCGCTCCGGGTAGCGGTAGGTCAGACCCCCGAGTCGAGCACGGGCGAGCGATCAGGCACTGGCTCGCTGCCTCCTCCGCCTCGCTCCGCCGGAGCCGTGCCGCGGTCCGAGCGGCCGGGCGCGCCGACGCGCGAACGGCAGCGCCGCGACGCAGCGGCAGAGCCGCCGCGAGCAGCGAGCGTCGCCGGGCCGGCGTCGAGCGCCAGCTCCGGGTAGGGGTCGAAGCCGCCGAGCTCCGGCGATCCGCGCGCCGAGCGCGCCGCCGGCGATCGCGATCCCGGCCGACGACGAAGCGCCGGTCGTGGCGCGAGCGCGCGCACGGGCTCCCGGCGCGGCCCCGCCGCGGAGCCCGTAGCCGCGCAGCTCGAGCGTCGCCGCGACGTCG
This sequence comes from uncultured Thermoleophilia bacterium, assembly GCA_963754225.1. Lineage (GTDB taxonomy): Bacteria > Actinomycetota > Thermoleophilia > Solirubrobacterales > 70-9 > DASPWW01. The sequence goes on along the minus strand of CAVWEV010000004.1, from coordinate 278,270 downwards.
ACGGCGCGGTCGAGCGAGCCCGCGACGAGCCGCCGCGCGAGCGCCGCGCGCCCGACGGGCGCCGCCGCCGGGGCCGCGCAGCGCGGCGGCCTCCCGCAGCCGCGCGAGGTCGCCGGCGGCGACCGGGACCATGCGCGAGATCAGCGTCGCGGTCAGTGCCGAGCGGCGCGGCGAGCGGGCGCAGCAGCCGCAGCACGCGGTCCGGGTCGACGCACGCCGAATACACCGCGAAGGCCATCATCACGACGAGGATCCGCACGCGCGAGGATCGCGCCGGCGGCGACCGACTCGAGCGTGACGTCGATCGGCCCGAGCACCGGCACGTCGCAGCCGCGCACCAGCACCGTCTCGCCGCGGTCGGTGACGAGCACGTTGACGACGACGATCACGACGCCGAGCCACAGGCCCCATCGCAGCGAGAGCGGCAAGCGCCGCACGCGCACCGGCCGCGAGGCCGGCGACGGCGACCGCCGCCGCCCGCTCCCGCGAGCACGATCGGGTTCGAGAACAGGAAGGCGACGAGCCCCGAACGAGCCCGAGGTAGGCGAGCGGCGGCCGGCCCGATGCGGCCTGGAGTCGTCCGGGGCGGGGCGTGTATGCGAGCGCGGTCCGGATCGCGATCAGCTCCCGGCCACTTCTCCCGTCACCGGGAGCGCGAGCTCGCCGCCGCGCGGCGTCGACGCCGACCGCGTAGCGGTCGCGCAGCGAGTCCGTGTCCAGCAGCTCGATCGCGGCATCGACGCCGGCTTCGTCGGTCCCGGTCACGACCCAGGTCGGCTGCTCCTCGCCGAGCCGCACCGCCGCGACCAGCCCCGATCCGGAGGCGACGCGCCCCCGGGTCGACCTCCTGCCCGCTTGGATCGAGCGCGACGAGGTCGTAGTCGCCGCGTCGGCGCCGGCTCGAAGTCCGCGAACACTCCGCTCGCTCGCCGGCCCGTCCTCGATCTGGGCGGCGGCGCGGTCCTGGCGCACCTCGCTCCCACGGGCCGACCACGACGCGCAGCAGCTCCTCGCCGAGCTTCGCCCGCTCGGTCGAGATGCTCGCCGGAACCCCTTCGGCCTCGAGCCGGTCGGCGACCGCCGAGCAGTCGTCCTCCTCGGCGAGGCAGTCGATCCTGACCGGGAACGCCTTGCCCTCCGAACCGTGGACGAACGGATCCGGCCACGAGCCGACAACCGCGGGCACGCGCATCGCGCCGGTCCACTCGCGATAGTCCCACCACACGCGATCGCCGCCGTACACGCGCGCCTCGGCGGCGCCGATCGGCGACTCGATCCCGTTGACGTAGAAGAACCAGTCGAAGCGCCTGGTCTCCGCGCTCGCCCCCCTCGAGCCCGTCGATCGACTGCACGAAGCCGCCCCCGTAGCGGGTCGTCGATGTCGGCCTCGCCGTCGAGGAAGCGCATCACGGTCTCCGACTCGGGAGGGTCGCTCAGCTTGGCGTCGACGAGGCGCTCGGCGCCGAAGTCGCGCGTCACGGTCAGGGTCGCGTCCCCGTCCGAGGCAGGAGCCGGGTCCGAAGCCGCAGCCGGCGGCCGCGGCGACGCACACGAGCGTCACCGCGGCCGCCCAGCCGCGGCCGGAGCTCACTTCTGTTTCACCTTCTCGCAGGCGCGCACCGTGTCGTCCGCGTCGACCACGGCGACGTCGCGCCGGCCGCTCCCGCAATTGATCCGATCGGGCGCACCGCCGCGAGCCTTGACGAGGTCGTTGGCGGCCCGGGCCTTGATCCTGTCTGGGCCCTTGGTCCCCTTGACCTTGTCGGCCTTGTCGGTGCCGGCGATCAGCTCGCCCGGCACGTCAGAGCAATCGCTCGGCACATCGCTGATGCAAACCGTCGCCTCGTTCGACGGGATGGCTGCGCCGCGCGTGGCGCGCAGGGTGGCGTTGTCCGATCCGACCGAGACGGTCGCCCTCCCGCTGCGCGTCGGTCGTAGCGGGAGCGTCGCCGCCGCCGACCGTCGCGCCGGCCGCCGGCGTCTGCGTCCCGTCATCGGCGTACTCGATCACCTTGACGTGCGACCTGGCTTCCGGGATCGGCGCGACCGGGCGCCTCCAGCCCGAGCTCAGGAGGGTAGGGGAAGCTCGGCGCCAGGTACCACAGGATGTCGTCGCCCTTCTTGACCGCGAGCTGGTCGCCGCCGACCTGGGCGCCCGCGTGGTTCTGCTTCAGGTACCAGAACCGGCGCCGCTGGGCCTGGAAGCCGCCGATCCCGCACACGCCGAGCCCGAAGTCGAACGCATCGGTCAGCGACAACGGCCGCAGGTCGTGCGCCGTGCCCGAGGCGTCCTGGACGAGCCCGAGCGCGGTCGAGCCTGGGAGCGTCACCCGCGCGCCGCTGCCGCCCGTGTCGGGGCCGAAGCAGATCGGCGTTTGGATCGGTGTCGACCTTGACGCTGCCGGTGTACTGCTGGAGCTGCGCGAGCGACTGGCCCGAGGGGCCGACCACGCGCAGGTCCGCCGGAACGGTCTTGGTCTTGGCCCCCGCAACCGAGGGGACGATGATGAGCAGCGCGGCGGCGCACGCGACGGCGAGCCGGGCCGGCCGCAAGAGAGAGCGAGTTGGCATCTAAGCCACCCTTTCCTCGAGGGTTGTCATGGCTCGGCCGGGGACAGGTCTCCTGGCTTCCGGGATCAGCGCCGCGCCTTCCCAGGACGACTGGTGGCCGCCCCAGTGGCTGAGCAGTGCTCGTGCGGCACCCTCTCACCCGGTCACAGTGGCGGGACCGCGCCGGTCTTGCACCGGACTTCCCTTGACCACCGACCGTATGTGCGGCGGAGTCTATATCCCCCCGCGGAGGGAGGCGGCGCTTCAGCCCTTGCGGGCCTCGACCTGCTTGCTGAGCTCGGCGACGACCTCGGGCATGTCGCGCTTCATCTTGTCGAGCTCCCAGTGCGAGATCTTGACCACGCGCAGCGGCGAGGCCGCGATCACGCTGGCCGATCGCTGCTCGCCCTCGAGCAGCGCCTGCTCGCCGAACACGTCCCCGGGACCGAGATCGGCGAGGTGCTGGCCGTCGCGCTCGACCCTGGCCGTTCCATCCTCGATCACGAAGAAGTCGTTCGCGTAGCCGCCCTCCGTGACCACCGCGGCTCCCTCGGGATGCGACTCGAGCACGGCGAACGTCGCGACCTTCAACAGGGCGTCGTCGGGGACATCCTGGAACAGGGGGAAGCGCTTGAGCTCGCTTATGTCCACTCCCAGAACCTAACCGAAAACCGGGGCGTTAGGGCGGATACACCCACGTAGTGAACAGCGCGCTAGCGACTTCAGCGGCTCGTCCAGGGCGGGGACCGAGAGCGGAAGCAGCAGGCCGGTGATCGCCCACGCCGTGTAAGGCGGCGGCAGGCGCCGGGAGGCCTGGACCGTCAGCAATCCGGCGAGAGGGAGCGACTCTACCTCGAGCAGGGTGCGACAGCCGGGGCAGAAGTACTCGCGCACGCTGTCGAACACTGTGTCGTCGTGAAATCCGACGGCGTCGCCGCGGCATAGGAAAGCCCCCGCTCGCGCGGGGGCTTTCGCGAAGCTCCACCCCGTCCGCGCCGCCTCCCACGCCGCCTCCCGCGTACCGCCGGGCTCAGCCGCTCATCACCCTGACCCCGACCACGAACGTCAGCACAACCGTCGCGACTGCGATGCCGATCAGGCTGCCGGCCGCATAGGCGAGCACCTCCCGCTCTCCGCCTGGCCCCCTATCCACGAGCCACGTCATCAGACGTGACGTCATCTGGCACCTCTCTTTCTCGGCCTACGGGGTTAGCTGTCGGGCTCGCGCCGAAAGAGCAGCGCTACGGACCAATCCCGGTCCGATTCGCCCCAAGGGCCAACGGCCCTGTGACCACCGGCAAGTTCGCTCGCGAACTTGCCGATTCATCCTGGGTCCCCCGCTCCCTGACGTTGTCAGGGACTCGGCAGGTTGCACGCGCGGCAATATATTCATTCGGGCGGCGGGATGAACTCCTCGGTCGCGTAGCGGTCCGGGGCGATCCGGCTCTCGGCGAGGCCGGTGTGGCGTAGAAAGCGCGACAGGTCGGCGAGCGCGCTCGGCTCGAGGGCGCCGAACGGTCGCGCGCCGGCCTCGAACAGCGGCAGGTAGGCGTCGAGCTGGGCCTCCGCGAGCTCGGCGTCCATCCCCCGAACCTGCGCGAGCAGCGCGTCGAGGCAACGGGCGGGGTCCTCGATCGTGTCCTCGTATCCGTGCACGGTCGCGTCGACGAACCCACGCATCAGCTCGGGGTCGCTCTCGATCATCTGCTCGGTGGAGAACACGACCAGCCCCGGATAGCGGGGCCCACCCCACTCGTCGAGCCGGAAGGACCGCGTGGGCGAGCCGTCGAGCTCGATCTGGGTCCCGTCGGCCGGCGGGTATCCGGTGATCGCGTCGACCCTGCCGCCCTCCAGGGCGGGCACGGTGTTGAACCCGATCGTCACCTCGTCGACCTCGCCGGGGTCGCCCCCGTCGTCGGAGACCACGGTGTCGAGCACGGCCTCGTCGGAGGGCACGCCGGTGACGCCAACCGTCCGGCCCTCGAGCGCCCCCGGCGCGCTGATCCCCGACTCCCTCAGGGTGATCACGCCCCCGAGCGGCCGCTGGACCACCGCCATGATCGCCTTCGCCCCGAGGCCACGGTCTATCTGCTGGCCGACGTCGATCCCGTCCGCGATCCCGAACGCCGCGCGACCGTGGTCGATCAGCTTCAGCGTGTCCGAGGTCGACGTCGGCTCGACGATCTCGAGGTCGACGTTGTTGTCATCGTAGTAGCCGTTCTCGACCGCGCAGTAGATCCCCGTGTGCACGGCGTTGGGGACGAAGTCGAGCACGAGCGTCGCCTCCGTGCGCTCGGGGAGCGCCGCCCGGCCGGAGCCCGTGTCGTCGTCGTCGTCGTTACCGCCGCACGCGCCCAGCGCGACGGCCGCGGCCGCGGCCGCGAGCGCGACCAGCGCCGGCGCGGCGAGCCTACTCGGAGCGCTCGCCGGCATCGTCGATCGGGAACCAGGCCACCTGTATGTCGACCCGCTCCCCCTTGAACGGGACCCCCTCCGCTTCGAGCAGGCGGCGCTGACGGGCGCCCTGGGCCAGCGACCCGTCGGCGCGCACGACGCGCTGCCACGGAACGTCAGGATCGTGGCACGCGGCCAACACGGCGCCGGCGAACCTGGGCGCGTCGGGACATAGGTCGCCGTACGTCGTCACGAATCCCTCCGGAACCGCGCGCGCCCGTCTCAGCACTTCATCGGCGCGGGCGGAGTCGACCACGCCCTCAGTATTCACGACGGGTAGGGTTTGCTCATGCTGATTCTGATCATCGTCCTCGCGATCGTGGCGATCATCGTCGTCTGGGCGCTAGTCACGTACAACCGCCTCGTTCGTCTCCGCGTCTCGGCCGACGAGGGGGAATCGGAGATCGACGTCCAGCTGAAGCGGCGGCACGACCTGATCCCCAACCTCGTCGAGACCGTCAAGGGGTACGCCGGGCATGAGCGGGAGACGCTGCAGCGGGTGACCGACGCCCGCGGTGCCGCGATCTCCGCCAAGGGCCCGCAGGCGCGCGCGGCGGCGGAGGGCGAGCTGAGCCAGGCGCTGGGGCGCCTGCTAGCCGTATCGGAGGCCTACCCGGACCTGAAGGCGAACCAGAACTTCCTCGAGCTCCAGCGGGAGCTGACCGCGACCGAGGACCGCATCCAGGCGGCGCGTCGCTTCTACAACACCCAGGTCGAGGCCCTGAATACCAAGATCCAGAGCCTGCCGTCGAAGATCGTCGCGAACATGGGCAACTTCTCCGAGCGAGAGTTCTTCGAGCTCGAGGACCGGGCCGACGCCGAGGTACCGAGCGTCACCTTCTGACGCCGGTCGACGAGGCCCGCCGGTGCTGCTCGACGACCAGATCAGGCGAAACCGGTGGAAGAGCTGGGCTCTGTTCGCCGGCTTCTTCCTCATCTACGCCGCGATCGGCGCGGCGATCAGCTTCTGGGTCGCCGGCTCCGAGCTACAGTCGAACCTGATCGTCTTCGCGATCTTCGCCGCGGTCGCGATCCTGGTCGTCACCTTCACCCTGTTCATGGGGGACGACATGGCGGTCGCCGTCGCCGGCGGGCGCCGGGTCGAGGATCGCAAGCAGGCGCCGGAGCTGTGGGACGCGGTCGAGACGATGTCGGTCGCGGCCGGGATCCAGATGCCGCGCGTCTATGTGTCGGACGATCCTTCGCCGAACGCGTTCGCGGCGGGGCGCAGCGAGCAGCAGGCCCTCGTATGCGCCAACCGCGGCCTGCTCGAGCTCCTGGACAAGGAGGAGCTCGAGGGGGTGATTGCCCACGAGATCAGCCACGTCCGGAACCTCGACGTCCGGCTGATGACATACGCGGCCGTGCTCGCCGGGTCGATCGCCCTGCTGTCCGAGTTCGTGCTCCGCGGGGCGATATTCAGCGACGACTCGCGCGGCGGGGTCGTCGGAGTCATCGTCGTCGTGCTGGCCGCCGTGCTGGCTCCGATCGCGGCGCTGCTCATCCAGCTTGCGATCTCGCGGCGCCGGGAGTTCCTCGCCGACGCGAGCGCCGCCGACCTGACGCGCTATCCGCAGGGCCTCGCATCGGCGCTGCGTCAGCTCGCCTCCTCGCAGGCCCGCCCCACCCACGATCGCAACGCGATCGCCCACCTCTACATCGTCCCGCCGCGCCTGTTCAAGGAGAAGTCGGCCGGCCTGTTCTCGACCCACCCGCCGATCTCCGAGCGCCTGGCCCGCCTCGACGGGCTCGCCGGCGGCCAGGTCCATACCCACAGGCCACGGGCACGGACCGCCGCGATGGAGGAGGCGCTCGGGGCGGGCTAGATCAGACCGAGTGATCGATTCGGTACTCCATTTGCGGTGTTGCTGCGCGAGTCGGGCCGAGCCTACTGAGCGCCCGGCGATGAAATCTCTCCGGAATCGCGTTACAGGCCTATGACCCCTCCGATCAGGTCGTCGATCGAGCGCGGGTCCACCCCGTGCTCGCGCTCGTACTCGCTGGCGGCGTCCTCGTCGACCAGAGCGATCGCGAGCTCCTCTCGGGACGAGCCGAACTCGCACGCAGCGCGGTCGAGCCCGCTGAGCGCGACGTCCTGGACGATCCCGTCGATGCCCCCGGTCCCGGGCAGGTCGCGCTCCACGCAGGGATCGGCGATCGTGACCCGCTCGGGGGCGGAGGCGACGCTGAGAGCCGCCTGACCGGCCGAGACGGCGAGCGCCGCACCCGCGACCGCGAGCGAGATCGTCCTCGCGCGACGGTCATGGCGTGGCAGGACGAAGACCGCCGCGAGCAGCGCGAGCCCGCCGGCGATCAGGAACGCCGGGGTGAAGGCGCGGTCGATCCCATCGACGAGCGTCTCGTCCGCGCGCCTGGCCAGCTCGGCATAGGCGGCCGCCTCCTCCGGGTCGTCCGCAAAGCTGTCGGCACCCGCGTCGAGTGAGCTGCGCAGCGTCTCGCGCGGGTCGACCGGGTCGAGCTCGCCCGTTACCGCGCTCGCCAGGTCGAGCTTGCCGAGCGGCGGCAGCTCCGCGTCGAGGACGAGCGCGGCGCCGCGCTCGCGCGTGTCGGTGGCGACCGAGTCGAGCTGCGCGGCGGTGATCGGCGCGAGCAGGAGCAGCGCCAGCGTGATCCCACCGTGGCGAACGGCGAGCAGGAAGGCGGTGTCCGCGGGCGTCCGCTCGGACAGCAGGGGACCGACGAGCGAGGTGAGCGCGAGGCCCATCCCGACGCCGGCGAGCAGCTGCGGCACGAAGGTCCACACCACCGAGGCGGAGTTGAGGAAGGCGAGCGCGAGCACCCCGGCGCCGACAAGGCTGCAGCCGGCGGCCGCGCGAAGCCGCGGGCCGCCGGGGATCCGCATCCCGACGAGCGCGGCGGCGGGAAGCAGGGTGACGGTCAGCGCGGCCCCCAGCGGCGAGATCGACCAACCCGAGACGAGCAGGAGGACGAGCAGGAAGAGGACGCCGCTGAGCGCCGCCGAGACCAGCGCGAGCGCCACGGTGGGCCCGAGCTCGACGTCTCGCAGCCTCGGGAGGACGGGCGCCGGGGGTGCGCCGTTCGCGGATCCGAGCGGCAGCGGCGTCGTGAGCGGGCGAACGCACGCCGCAGCCGCGAGCGCGCCGATCGGCGCCTGGACGAGGAAGATCGCCCGCCAGTCGAACAGCTCGGTGAGCACGCCGCCGAGGGCGGGCCCGGCGGCGGTGCCGAAGATCGCCGCCGCGGTCCACAGCCGCTCGCGGCCTGCCTCGCCCGAGGTCAGCAGAGCGAACCCGGACACGAGCCCCGCCGCTGCGCCGAGCGCCTGAACGGCGCGAAGCACCAACAGCGGGGCGAGCGAGTCGACCGCGCCGCAGCCGAGCCCGGCCAGGGCGAAGACGACGAACCCGATGACGCCCAGGCGTGCGGATCCGGTCCGGCGGCGCAGCCACTCGGCGGCGGGCAGCCCCGCGGCAAGCACGAGCGTGTAGACGCCGAGCACCGCGGCGACTCCCTCGACCGTGGTGTCGAGCTCGATGAGGATCGGCGGCAGCGCGAGCGTGACCACCGAGGCGTCGGCGAGCGCCAGGGCGACGCCGATCGCGATCAGGATCCGGGTCAGCACCCCGCCGACGTTACTCCGCGCCCCAGGCGGTCGGATCCGGCTGAGTCAGGCGTGAGCGCCGCCCGCCGCGGCGCGCTCCCGCTCCACCAGCACGCGGCGCAGGATCTTGCCGGACGGCGACTTGGGGATCTCCTCGACGGCCTCGACGAGGCGGATGCGCTTCTGCGGCGACACCCGTCCTCCCACCCACTCGATCAGCTCCTCGGCGTCGATGCCGTCGTCGGCGGGGACGACGAACGCCTTGGGGATCTCGCCCGCCTCATCGTCGGCGACCCCGATCACGGCGACGTCGCCGACCGCCGGATGCGTGATCAGCAGCGCCTCGAGCTCGGCGGGGGCGACCTGGAAGCCCTTGTACTTGATCAGCTCCTTGAGCCGGTCGACGATCGTGAAGAAGCCGTCGCCGTCCGCGACGCCGATGTCTCCGCTGTGCAGCCAGCCGTCGGCGTCGATCGTGGCCTCGGTCGCATCGGCGTTGTTCAGGTACCCGCGCATCACCTGAGGACCGCGGATCCACAGCTCGCCGCGCTCGCCCTCGCCGGCGTCCTCGCCGGTCTCGGGGTCGACGACCCTGCACTCGGTGTTGGGCAGCAGCTGCCCGATCGAGCCGGGCCGGTGCTCGCCGTGCGGCCTCAGCAGATGCGTGACGGGGCTGGTCTCGGTCAGCCCGTAGCCCTGGATGACCGTCGCGTCGACCCGCGCCGCAACCTGGTCGGCAAGATCGCCGCCGAGCGGTGCCGCGCCGCACATGATCATTCGCAGAGCCGACAGGTCGCGAGCCTCGACGGCGGGGTGCTTGCCGAGCGCGAGCGCGATCGGGGGGACCACGTACGCCCGCGTCACGGCGTGGCGCTCGAGCAGCTCGAGGAACTGCTCGAGGTCGAAGCGCGGCATGGTGACGATCGTCGCGCCGGCCAACAACCCCTGGTTCATGATCACGGTCATCCCGTAGATGTGGAAGAACGGCAGCACGCCGATCAGCGTGTCGTCGGGCTCGATCGGGAAGGCGACCTGCGTCTGGCACAGGTTCGCGACCAGGTTGCGGTGAGTCAGCATCACCCCCTTCGGGAGCCCGGTGGTGCCGCTGGAGTACGGCAGGACCGCGATGTCCGTCGTAGGGTCGATCTCCGCGGGGCTTCCGGAACCGGAAATTTCGCTCGCGAAATTTCCGCTTGATGCTGTATCGCCGAGCGAGTCGCCAAGGGGCGTCGCACCCTCCGCCTCCCCCACCACCGCGATCTCCTCGACCCCTGCGCTATCGGCGGCCTCGCGGGCCGCCTCGAGCAGGGGCGGGACGGTGAGGACGATCCGCGCGCCGGAATCCGTCAGCTGCGCGCCCAGCTCGGCCGCTGTGTAGAGCGGATTGACGGTCGTGCACCTGCCCCCCGCCGACGCCGCGCCGTGGAACACGACCGCGTACTCGGGCAGGTTCGGCATGTAGACGGCGAGCGTGTCGCCATTGCCGAATCCGCGCTCGGCAAGCCGCGCCGCGAACCTCCGCGCGCCGGTGGCGAGCCCCGCGTAGGTCAACACCCGCCCGGAGGGCCCGTCGATCAGCGCCGGCTTGTCGCCCCGCTTCGCGGCGTGCTCGAGGACGAACGACGTGACGTCCGCGTCGGGGATCTCGACGTCGGTGTCCGGGCTGCGGTGGATCACGCGGGGTCGGCCCGACCGCCGGGCGGCCGCCCGGCGGTCGGGCCGATCAACTCAGTACGCCCCTTGCCGCAGCCGCTGCTGCGCGTCGTCGAGCCAGCTCTCGCCCTGAGCTCGGGCGCCACTCGAGATCGACGGCGCGGCGCTTCCGCCCGACACCGCCTCGGGCGGCGGCTTGGTGTCCGTGAACAGCCACAGGTCGAACAGATCGTCTAGCTGTTGCCCGGATATCTCCTCCGCGAGGGCAGTGAACTGCTCGGTTACTCCGTTGCCGCCGCTCTTGCTCGCGGCCCAGGTCTGGAGGATGTCGAAGAACGCGTCGTCTCCGACCTCGTTGCGAAGCGCCTGCAGCGTCATCGCACCGCGCACGTAGACGGCGTCGTCGAACAGCAGGTCGACGCCCGGGTTGCCGATCACGACGGACCAGAACGCGTTGTCCTCCGGGATGTCGTCATACGTCGCCTGGAATGTCTCCTGCGGCGTCGCGCGACCCTCGCGCTCCTCCCACAGCCACTCGGCGTACGTCGCGAACCCCTCGTTGAGCCAGATGTCCTGCCAGCGCCCGAGGGCGACGTCGTCGCCGTACCACTGGTGCGCCAGCTCGTGGACGATCACGAAGTCGGCGTTGCGCGGGTTGCCCTGCGCGTCGCGCCAGAACCGCTTCGAGTACACCGGCCGCGTCTGGGTCTCGAGCGCGAAGCGGAGGTCCTCCTGGTTGGGGACGATCGCCCCGACGGTGTCGAACGGGTACGGGCCGAAGTTGTCGCTCAACAGTTCGAGCGCCTCGTCCTGCAGCCCCAGCGCCCGGTCGATCTCGGCGCGCAACGGGCCCGTGATGTTCTTGTCCACGGCGTCGTACACCGGCAGCCCGGTGTCGGTCTGCCAGGTGTGGACGTCCCAGTCGGCGATGTCGATCGTGGCGAGGTACGAGGCCATCGGCTCGTCCGCCTCCCACTCCCACGTTGTGGTGCCCTTGTGGCTGTCCGTGTCACGCAGGAACCCGTTGGCGGCGACCTCGAATCCGTTCGGCACGGTGACGTCGAAGGAGTACGACGCCTTGTCCAGCGGATGGTCGTTGACGGGGTACCAGCCGGCCGAGACCTCCGGCTGTCCCGCGACCGTGGCGCCCTCCGGGGTCGCCATGAAGCCGGTGCGGATGGTGGTCCCGGGGATCGCAAACTCCACCGGGACGCCGTCATAGCGGGCGACGACGTCAAACGGACGATCGTCCTTGAGCGGTTGGTTCGGCGTCACGGTGAGCTCGTGCTCGTCGCGGGTCCACTGCGCCGGCTTGCCGTTGACCTCAACGCTGTGGAGCTGCATCCCGACGAAGTCGAGGTTGAAGCTGCACAGGCTCTGGGTGGCCGTCGCTCGAATCGCAGCTTTGCCGTCCACGTGGTCCGTGGCGGGCTCGTACGCGACATCGAGACCGTAGTGGCGCACGTCGTAGCCACCGTTTCCGTACGTCGGATAGTCGACGTCGCCGACTCCGGGCGCGCCCGGCTCGCAGTTCTGCGCACCTTGTGCCTGTGCCTGACCCACCAGTAGAGCGCCGAACAACAGCCCTCCGAGCGCGAACGCGGTTCCGATCGCGAAGAGCGACCTGTGCCCACCCATCGACCTGCTCATCTCGCCTCCCGTGTCGTGCCCCGCCCCTGTGCACGATGTTGCAAGCCAGCTAATACCCGCGCCGAACGGGTGGCTAAACCAGGGACCGCGAGGTGACGATCGCGGCCGAGAGCGCGGCGGCCGTGAGGGCGATCGCCCTCACGGCCGCGTGCCTCATACCCCGCAAGTCATGGCCAACGCGCAGGCATCTCTATAACCCCCTCGTCGCCGTTTGTTTCGTTCGACGGGGTGCCAACAGGGCATCATCTAGCCCGGCTGTGGACTCGGTCGCGTGCGTGACCACCAGCGGCGCAGCCGCGTCGGTTCGGTGGCGGCTTCCTGCTCACGCGCGGCGAGGTCGAAGTAGAGCAGCGTGCGGCCGATCGCGACGTAGGGGACCAGCAGCGCGAAGACCACCGTCCCGACGACGTTGATCCAGATCAGCGGCAGAGGCGAAAAGATCAGCGCGAAGCCCAGCACCGGGCCCGTGACGACGCTGACCAGCCACAGGAAACCCGGCGACGCGGACCGTTCGCCACCAGCGCCCGCGGACGAGCCGGGAGCTGCCCCGGAACGCCTCCTGTATCGGCTTGTCCTTGAAGAGGATCTCCTGCTGCACGAACTGCCAGCTGACGTACTTCCAGATCGCGATCGGGATCCCGATGACCGTCAGGGCGAGCAGGAGCACCAGGAGCGAGGCCGCGATCTGCCCGAGGACCACGCGCCAGAAGCGCTCCAGCATCCCCCGATACGAGGCCACGAACCCGGCCGCCTCCCCGCGCTCGAGCTCCCGCACGAAGGTGATCACGGCGGCCGCCACCACCGCGAAACCGATCGGCTCGCCGACCGATCCGATCGTGTTCGAGATCCCGTTTCCGAACCCCCCGCCGCCGGTCACGACCAGAGCGAGCCATTCGAGGCCCTTGACCACGCCAACGATCGGGATCGAGGTCAGCCCGATCAGGACGAGCGGTCGCCAGTGGCGGCCGTACAGCTGTCGCGCGGCCCGGACCAGCTGACCGAACGCGCGCTGCTGCCGCAGGGGGGTGAGCTCGACGGGCCGCCAGCGGGTGAGGGCGGCGGGGACGGCGACGAGCAACAGGAGGACGACGACGATGCCGATCGCGCCGGCGCGGGTCTGGGCCTCGAGGTTGATCAAGCTCGTGACAGCCGCGACCGTGCCGCAGAAGGCGCCGGTGACCTGCGGCCCGAGGACGAAGCCGCCCGGGAGCTGCGGGCTGGTCGAGCGAAGGGTCGGCCATCCAGCTGAACGGCTCGAGCCATTGGGTCTTGGTGTTCGGGCCGGTGGGCCCGTTGTTGTAGCTCTTCTCCTCCTGGCCCCAGCGCCCCTCGTAGGTCAACCACTGGAACCGGCTGCCCGGCCGCGGGTTGGTCGGCATCAGCACCGGACGTAAGGGCAGACGCCGCAGTGGCTCCGTCGTGTTGTCGCAGCCGAGGCCGGAGCCCCGCTGCCCGTTCTCGACGTAGACGGCGGAGTCGTAGAACGTGGCATGGGACCCGGCAGCCGGGTAGACGACCGGATGGGTCCCCTCCTTGTGAACCTTGGCCTCGTCCCAGTCCGCCGTCTCGCCCCCCGAGTGCTGGAAGAGCGCGATCTCGTCGGGGCCCGACGCGAGCGCTTCGCGCGGGGTGTCCGCCTTGAAGGCGATCTGCATGCCCTCCCAGTCGCTCTCGTGCAGATCGTTGAACTGGTTGTAGTAGTAGTAGAACCAGTACTGGACGACGAAGCCCGGCTCGCCCTTTTCGGTGGCGATATGGGCGTAGGTGAGGGGCGGGGCGTCGTTCGCCGCCTTGATTGCCGCGAAATCCCGTGCGTAGGTGCATTCCGGCTCGAGCGGATCGCCCGGGAGGTCTAGGTGATAGCGCTTGCCGAGGCCGGCGATGTCGGCCGCCGTGGGGGCCTTCTTGATGACCTTCTGGGGCTTTCCGGCCTCCGTGGGTCGCACGAGCTCCACGTCCGGATTGCCGAGCACGACATCCACCGACGTGGGCTCGTACTGCTCCTCCTGGTTGTCGCACGGAGGGTCCTCCTGCGCCCTCAGCATCGTGATCGGCGCATAGGCCTTGACGAGCTGGCGCCGGGGGCCCTGGGCGGCGTGCGCCACCGTGGTCACCATGAGCGCCGTGGCCGCGGCTGCGACGAGAACGATCATCGGCCTGCGCCGTCCACACCCCATCGGCGGAACCTATTACTCATCTGGTCCGGCTGCGTTCCTAGGCTGTTGCACGTGGAGCCGTTCGCGATCCGCACCCCGTCGGTGGACGACCTGCTCGATCCCAACAGCGCCGAGCCGGTGGAGCGACGGCCGCTGCGCGAGGACGTGCGCGACCGGATCCTGCGCGCCTGGATCGATACGCGCGAGCAGCGGCCAAGTCACCTCAGCGTGGAGCTGCCCGCCGCGCAGAAGCGGGATAGCCTCGCCGCCGAGCTGCAGGCGGCGATCCGCAACGACCTCGTGGCCACCTACGAGGCGAGCAGGCGGCTCCACGTGTTCACGCGGGCCGAGCGCCGCGAGGCCCAGGTGGCGTTCACGTTCCTGGTCATCTGCCTGGTGGCCTCGAGCCTGATCGATAGCGCGACCAGGAATGACGCGCTTCTTCAGCAGCATCTCGCAGGGTCTCGTGGTGCTCGGCTGGGTCGCCATGTGGCAGCCGGCGCAGCAGGTGTTCCATGCCATCTCCCGCATGCTGAGTCGCACCCGCTATCGGGAGCTATCGCAGGTCCCGATCGAGATCGCCTGGGTCTGACGAGAACGGCTTCGTGGCCGCTGCAGCGTGCCCGCTCGTAGACGGGGGTGGCTCGGCTAGAGTGGCGAAGGGGTCCCATCGCGCACGAACGCAAGATCGAGTTCAGGCTGCTCGGCCCGCTGGAGGTGCTCGTCGGGCGTGTGCCGGCCTCGCTCGGGCCGCCCCAGCAGCGCGCGCTGCTGGCGTTGCTGCTGCTCGATGCGAATGAGGTGGTGTCCCGCGATCGGCTCGTCGACGACCTGTGGGGGGCGCAGCCGCCCGCGACCGCCACGAAGCTCGTCCAGGTCTACGTATCCGGACTGCGCAAGGCGCTCGAGCCCGACCGCGCCCCCGGCGAGGAGGGTCGAGTCCTGGTCACCCGGCCGCGCGGCTACCTGCTAGCCGTCGAAGATGAGCAGTTCGATCTCCGATGCTTCGAGCGTTTGCGCGGCGAAGCGCGGGAGGAGCTGGGGGCCGGCAACCCGATAGGCGCGGCTGAGAAGCTGCGCGAGGCACTCGCGCTGTGGCGCGGCCCGCCGCTCGGCGACCTGACCTACGAGGCCTTCGCTCAGGAGATCGCCCGCCTCGATGAGCTTCACCTCACTGCGCTCGAGGAGCGCCTCGACGCCGACCTCGAGCTCGGCCGGCACGCGGACCTGATCGGGGAGCTCGAAGCCCTCGTGACCGAGCACCCGCTGAGGGAACGGCTGCGCGGGCAGCTGATGCGTTCCCTCTATCGCTCCGGACGTCAGGCCGAGGCGCTTGCGGCCTACCAGAACGCTCGCGAGGCCCTGACGGAAGAGCTCGGGATCGAGCCGAGCCGCGAGCTGCAGGAGCTTCAGCAGGCAATCCTGCGCCAGGACCCCGCGCTCGACGACGTTGCTGAGAAGGAATCAGTCCCTGAGCCCTCACGCGGCGTCTTCGTGGGACGCGAGCGTGAGCTGGCCGAGCTCGTCGGATCGCTCGAGGACGCGCTCGCAGGCCGCGGACGACTCGTTCTCCTCGTCCGGCGAGCCCGGTATCGGCAAGAGCCGGCTCGCCGACGAGCTGATCGGGCAAGCGCGGGCGCGCGGCGCGAGCGTCGTCGTCGGTCGCTGCTGGGAGGCGGGCGGCGCCCCCGCCTACTGGCCGTGGGTTCAGTCGCTGCGCGCCTATGTTCGTGAGGCCGAGCCGGACGCGCTCCGGGCGCAGCTGGGCGCCGGGGCGGCGGATCTCGCCCAGCTTCTTCCCGAGCTGCGGCGAGCTGTTCCCCGATCTTCCCGAGACCGTCGGGGCTGCGAGTCGGAGGGCGCCCGCTTCCGACTCTTCGAGGCGGTGAGCTCGTTCCTTCGAAGCGCCAGCGCAGGCGCGTCCGCTCGTGCTCGTGCTCGACGACCTGCATGCCGCGGACGAGCCCTCGCTGCTCCTGCTTCGGTTCGTCGCTCGCGAGATCGCCGACAGCTCGGCTGCTCGTGGTCTGTGCGTTCCGCGACGTCGACCCGACGATGCGAGATCCGTTGGCCTCGGCGCTGGCCGAGCTGGTGCGAGAGCGGCACACGACCCAGATCGCGCTCGAGCGGGCTTGAGCCAGGATGACGTGGCGGAGTACATCGAGCTGTCGACCGGGAGTTCAGCCTGTCGCCTCGGCTCGTCGAGGCCGTCCACTCCGAGACGGAAGGGAATCCGCTCTTCGTCGCGGAGGCGGTCCGCCTGCTCGATGCCGAGGGCCAGATCGCCGACCCGGACGCCCACCTGCGAATCCCGCCGGGAGTCCGGGCCGTCATCGACCAGCGGATAGGCCGGCTCTCCGAGCGGTGCCGCGACCTTCTCGTCCCGGCAGCGGTCATCGGCCGCGAGTTCGGAGCTGGACGCTTTGACGCGGCTCAGCAAGCTACCTCGCGACGAGCTGCTCGACGCTCTGGACGAGGCCATTGCCGAACGCATCCTCGGCGATGTGCCTGGATCGCCCGGTCGGCTTCGCTTCGGCGCACGCGCTGATCAGGGACACGCTGTACGACGAGCTGACGCCGGCGCGCAGAATGCAACTGCACCAGGACGCCGCAGAGGCGCTCGAGGCGGTCCATTCCGAGGATCTCGGGCCCCATCTGGCCGAGCTTGCGCTCCACTACCGTGCCGCCGCACCGGCCGGGGTGGCGGAGAAGGCAGTCGAGTACGCTCGCCGCGCCGGCGATCGAGCCGCCTCCCAGCTCGCGTACGAGGAGGCGGCGCGCCTCTACGAGATGGCGCTCACGCTGGTCGAGGAGCCGACCGAGCGCTGCGACCTGCTGCTCGCGCTTGGGGACGCCCACGCGAGGGCCGGCGACTCGCCCGCCTCGAAGCAGGTCGTTCCGGGAGGCTGCGGAGCTGGCCGAGGAGCGCGCCTTGCCCGAGAGGCTTGCCCGTGCCGCGCTGGGCTACGGCGGCAGGATCATCTGGGAGCGACACCAGGACGACGACTACCTCGTCCCTCTGCTCGAGCGCGCCGCCGCCGCGCTGGGAGACGATGACAGTCCGCTCCGCGTGAGGCTGCTTGCGCGCCTTGCCGGCGGCCCCCTTCGCTCCGTCCGCTTTCCACCGGAGAGAAGATTCAAGCTCAGCCTGGAGGCGCTGGATATGGCGCGGCGGCTCGGCGACCCGGCGACGCTGGCTTACGCGCTCGACGGCTATCTCCCCGCGAACGAGTCACCCGAGAACACAGTGGAGACACTCGAGCTGTCGACGGAGCTGCTCGAAGTGGCGATGCAAGTCGGCGACAAGGAACGTGTCCTCGAGGCCCACGAACACCGCCACGAGCGATTCTTCGAGCTCGGCAAGATGGAGCAGGCACAGACCGAGCTCGACGCCATGATCGAGGCTGGCAGAGGAGCTTCGCCAGCCGGCCCAGCGGTGGCTCGTGGGCGTCTGCCGCGCCCGCCTGGCGCTCCACGAAGGCAGGCTCACAGATGCAGAGGGACTGATCGCGGAGGCACGGGACCTGGGCGAGGATGCGCTCAGCTGGAACGCGGCGGTCGCATTCCGGGTGCAGCGCTACATGCTCCGCCGCGAGCAGGGACGGCTCGAGGAAGCAAGGGAGCTCGTCACGCGGTCCGCTGCCGAGTACCCACACTACGAGATGTGGGACTGCGCGCTGGCGCATGCCGCGGCCGATCTGGGCCTTGTGGCCGAGTCGAAGCAGAGGTTCGAGGCTCTTGCGACGAACGACTTCGAAGGGCTGCCCTTCACGCAGGATGCATGGCTCGCCGGCATGGGCTTGCTCGCCGAGACGGCCAGATCGCTCGACGACGCGGGGCGGGCATCGGTTATCTACGGGCTGCTGGTCCCGTACGCCGACCGCGTCGCCCTCGCCTATCCGGAGATCGCCACCGGTTCGGTCTCGCGCTACCTGGGGATCCTGGCTGCGACGACGTCTCGGTGGACCGATGCCGAACGCCACTTCGAGGACGCGCTTGCCGCGAACGAGCGGATCGGCGCCCGCCCCTGGCTTGCCCGTACGCAGGGAGACTTCGCGCGGATGCTCTCGGCGCGTGGCGAGCCCGGCGACCGCGAGCGCGCGCTCGACCTGAGCCGCCGGGCGCTCGAGGGTTACCAGGGACTGGGAATGGACACGTTCGCGGCCGAGGCGGCGAACCTCGAGCGCTCGCTCGGCGCGGCTCCGGCCTCCTAGCCGTCGTTTACCAGGCCGTTTACCGGCCGCTGTGACGGATGTCTACCGCCTGGGTGCAGCCTCCGCATCGTGAGGGCCGCAAAGGGCGGCTCCGGTACGGAAGGAGCGGACATGAGCAACACGAGGAAGAGGGTCGTCACCGGACTGGCAGTCACGTTCATCGTGGCCGCCGTCGTGGCGCCCAGCGCCGGCGCCAGGGTGGACATCAGCGCTGCTGAGCCAACCACGCCGGCCAGCGACACGAGCAATCGTACGGCGACCGAACTCGGCCAGTCCACCAACGCGGGCGGCGACCTAAGCCAGCGTACGGCGACCGAGCTCGCGCAGTCCACCAACCTGGGCGGCGGCTTGAGCGAGCGTACGGCGACCGAGCTCGCGCAGTCCACCAACCTGGGCGGCGGCTCGAGCGAGCGTACGGCGACCGAGCTCGCGCAGTCCACCAACCTGTCACCGTCTCCCACCTCGGGCGGCGAGTCGAGCGGCTTTGATTGGGACGACGCTGCAATCGTCGGCGGCGCGCTCGGGTTGGCGTTGATCGGCCTCGGTGGAGTGGTGGCTTTCACCCGGCGCAGGGGACAGGCACAGAGGTCCCACACGCCGGTCGTGTCGAGCTGAGACAATCGAACGAACGCGGGGGCGCCGAGAGGGCTCGGCGTCCCCACAAAAGGAGCACCTCGTGGGGAACCTTCGCTACGAGAACGTCGAAATCGTGCGGTCGATGCTTCAGCCATTCGATCGCGTCGACGTCGCTGCGATCGACTGGGGCGCCGAGGCTATCCGCGAGACGGTAGGACGCGACTACTCGGCGGACGTCGAGCTGACAACTCTGGCGTCGGGTCTCGGCAGCGGCGTCGGCGAGTTCTACCGGGGCTGGGACGGCCTGATTCGGTACCTGCGGGAGTGGTTGGATCCCTTCAGCGAGTATCACGTCGAGAACCTCGACTACATCGAGGCCGGCAATTGCGTCCTCGTTCCGAGTCGGCAGTGGGGTGTCGGGGGCGGGAGTGGCGCACCGGTGGAGATCGAGCTCACCACCCTCTTCGAGCTCCGTGACGGCCAGATCGCGCGGATCCACCAGTACGACACGTTGGAAGAGGCCCTCGAAGCCGCCGGGATGCCGGAGTAGGCGAACTACGTAACGCGTTGGTTGGCCCCGACGCTGGTGTCGGGGCCGCTCTCCATGCGGAGCGCACCCTGACGGGCACGGGCATGTGCCCTTGACGCGACGAAGCCGGGGCGCGAGGATCGCTAGGGATAACCCGCCGAGGAGGAAACACAGATGCGCCTTACAGATGCGAAAGTTGAGCCCGCGATCGCGGTCACCGACATGGATCGCGCCAAGCAGTTCTACGAGGGCAAGCTCGGTCTCTCAGGTGGCAGCGACGAGGAGGACGGAGGCCATACCTATCCGTGCGGTGATGGATCCCAGATTCACATCTTTCCGTCGCAGACCGCCGGGAAGTCGGATAACACCCTTGCGGGCTGGGCGGTCGACGACGTCGAGGCAACCGTCGAGGAGCTGTCGTCGAAGGGCGTCACCTTCGAACAGTACGAAGAGCCGCTGAAGACCGACGCCAGAGGGATTGTCGAGCTGCCGGGGGGCCGCGGCGCCTGGTTCAAGGATCCCGACGGAAACCTCCACGGGCTGTTCGAGCGCTAGAAGCTGTCAGCGAAGCAGCGGCGCGCTGACGGCGGACTACGCTGGCAGATGAAGCGATGAGCTGGCAGATCCGGGGGACCTACTTCGAGTCATGCAACTGCGACGCCATCTGTCCGTGCCGGCGCATCGACGGTGTGCCGGGCGGTCGCTCGACGCACGGCGTGTGTCTGGGAGTCCTGTCCTGGCTGATCGAGGACGGCGCCGCGGACGGCACCGATCTTTCCGGGCTTCCGGTCGCGTTGGCCTTACGCTACAGCGACGACGAGCCGGGCTCGCCGTGGACCTGGATTCTGTACCTCGAGGCGCGCGCTTCCGACCAGCAGCGCGCCGCGCTTGAGAGCATCTTCAGCGGTCGTCTCGGCGGCGATGCGACGCGCCACTTCCCGTGGGCGTGGAAAACGAGCGAGCTTGTCGCGGTGCGACCTGTCGAGATCGAGGTCGACCACACGCGGCGCCGCCAGCGACTCCGAATACGCGACAGCGTCAGCGTCCGGATCCGTGATCGCTACGAGGGCGGCGAGACGGTCACCTGCGTGATCCCAGGACATGAGCGACCGGGCGAGGAACTCGTCGCGAATGAGCTCACCGTCGAGGATGGCCCGCTCGCATTCAGCGTACCGCGGTGTGTGCGGGTACGGCTCGACGTTCGATTACGCGGGGTAATCACGTCCGCCTGACGAGCGTCGCGCTTGTAGCCTGCCCTCCATGGCCGACTACTACCTGGTTGAGCGCGCGAAGGGTCCCGCGTGGGATCACTCGCTCGGGCGGCGGGAGCAGGCGGGATGGGACGAGCACGCGGCATTCATGGACGCGCTCGCCGCGGAGGGCTCCGTCGTCCTGGGCGGGCCGATCGGCGAAGGCGACGGCGACAACGTCCTGCTCGTCATCGAGGCGGACAGCGAGGCGACGGTCCGCGCCCGTCTGGCCGAGGATCCCTGGCCGGAGGCTGTCCTGGCGACCGAGAGCATCCGGCCCTGGTCCGTGTGGGTGCGCGCCACGCGCGCCGTCTGATTCCACGACCAGGGGCGCGCCGCCAGACGGGCGGCGCGCCCCTGGTCCGCTCAGACGGCCGAGAACTCCTCCTTCACCTCGGTCAGCCGCATCGAGTTGCCGGAGGGGTCGCGGAAGCCCGCGTCGATCCCGTAGGGACGCTCCTCGGGAGCCTCGGTGAACTCCACGCCGCGGGCCTTGAGCTCCTCGTAGGACGCGCGACAGTCGTCGGTCTGGAGGAAAACGCTCCCCAACCAGCCTTTGGCCATGAGGGTCTTGATCTGCTCGGCGCTCTCCTCGTCCATCACCGGCGGACCGGGGATGGCGTTCAGCACCACGGCCACGTCCTCCTGGCCGGGCGGCCCTACCGACAGCCAGCGGTAGTCCCCCAGCTCGGGGAGTGTCACGTCGGCGCGAACCTCCCACCCGAGCTTGTCGGTGTAGAACGCGAGCGCCTCGTCCTGGTCGTGCACCCATGTGTTCACGTTGGCGATCCTGATCATCGTCATGCCTCCTGTGATCCGTATTGAACGATCGCCGGCCAAGTTAGCCGGGCGCCGAGCCGTTGTCTTCTCGAAACGTGCTGCGTTGCGGGCGGCCGTAGGCGCGCAGGACGCAGGTCGGGATCAGGGCCTGCCGGGCGGCGGGCGGGTACTTCGCGCGGTATGCGGTCGGCGACGTCCCGTACGTGAGAGTGAAGCTGGCGGTGAACGAGCCGACGCTCTGGAGCCCTACCGAGAAGCAGACGTCGGCGACCGAGCGGTCGGTATTACGCAGCAGCGCTGCGGCGCGTTCCAGGCGGCGCGTCAGCAGGTATCCGTGGGGCGACTCCCCGAAAGCGCGGCGGAACTCGCGGCTGAAGTGAGCGCGGGAGAGCCCCGCGGCGCTCGCCATGTCGTCCACGCCGATCTGCTCCGAATAGCGGGCGTCGGCCAGGTCCTTCCCACGCAGCAGGTGCCGCGCGGGCGGAACAAAGGCGACGGGCGGCCAGCGCTGCGGCGTGCTCATGGTCCTGTGAAGCCTAGAGTGGGCGCGTCGCCGAGCGCGCTGCCGGCGCCGGGGTTCTCGATGACTTCGCGGCGATGTTGGGGTCTACACAGCAAACATCGACACGGAGGTGAGAAGTGGGAGCAATCCACGTGCACGAGTTCATGAGTCTCGACGGCGTGATCGACGCGCCGACGTGGACGTTCGACTACGAGTTCCTCCCCCAGATGGAAGAGGCCATCGGCGCGGTCACGGAACGTTGCCAAGGCATCCTGCTCGGGCGCACGACCTACGAGATGTTCGAGCCGGCGTGGTCGACGCGGACCGTGGAGGACGATCCGGGGGCACCGTTCTTCAACGACACCACCAAGTACGTCGTCTCTGGGACGCTCACGAATGCGACGTGGAGGAACTCGAAGATCGTCGGGCCGTACGACCCCGACGCGATCCGCACCCTGAAGGACGAGGTCGACGGCGACCTCTACACGAGCGGCAGCGTCACGCTGGTCCGAGCGATGCTTGCGGACGGCCTGGTCGACGAGCTGCATCTGCTCGTCTACCCGCTCACCCGCGGGCCCGGTCCGCAGCTCTTCCCCGAGGAAACCGCCCCCGGCAACCTGTCGCTTGCGGCCTGTGAGTCGTACGAGAACGGTGTGGTCTACCTGGCCTACCGACCGCAGGCGTAAAGCCATAGAACTCCGGGCATGGCCGCGTCCAAGGCAACGATCGTCGACGCCGGGGGGCGCGACTTGCGGGTGTCCAGCCCCGATCGAGTGATCTTTCCGAAGACCGAGCGTTCGGGCGCGGTCACCAAGCTCGACGTCGTCAACTACTACCTCGCCGTCGGCGACGGCATCCTGCGCGCGCTCGAGCGGCGCCCGACGACGCTCGAGCGCTGGCCGAAGGGCGTGCATCCCGGGCATCGTCGTCTCGACGCGCGAGAAGGGCGGCGGCGACGCCTTCTATCAGAAGCGCATTCCAAGGGGAGCTCCTGACTACGTGCAGACCGCGCGGATCCAGTTCCCGTCGGGTCGGCACGCGGATGAGATCTGTCCCACGGAGGTGGCCGTCGTCGGATGGGCGGCCCAGATGGGCACGATCACGTTTCATCCGTGGCCCGTTCGCAGCGACGACGTCGACCATCCAGACGAGCTGCGCATCGACCTGGACCCGCAACCGGGCACGGACTTCGCCGACGCCGTGCGCGTCGCCGCTGAGGCACGCGGGCTGCTGGACGAGCTTGGCTACACAGGTTTCCCGAAGACCTCCGGAGGGCGAGGTGTCCACATATACGTCCGGATCGAGCGCCGCTGGACGTTCACGGACGTTCGCCATGCCGCGATCGCGTTCGGGCGCGAGCTCGAGCGCCGTCTGCCAGGCCAGGTCACGACCAAGTGGTGGAAGGAGGAGCGCGGCGAGCGCATCTTCATCGACTACAACCAGAACGCCCGCGATCGCACGATTGCCTCGGCCTACAGCGTCCGGCCGAAGGCGGGTGCCACGGTCTCCGCACCGCTCACGTGGGACGAGCTCGCCGACGTCGCGCCCGAGGACTTCACGGTCGCGACCATGCCCGCGCGCTTCGCCGAGGTGGGCGATCGCCACGCCGCGATCGACGACGCCGCCCACTCGCTCCAGCCGCTGCTGGACATGTACGAAAAGGACGAAGACGGGGACATGCCCTACCCGCCCGACTATCCGAAGATGCCGGGAGAGCCGAAGCGCGTTCAGCCCTCGCGCGATCGCGACCGCAAGCGGGACTGACTACGCCTGCGGCAGCTTCTTCGCGCCGCGCTTCGTCACCGGAGCGGAGGGCGGCGGCACGACTGGCCCGATGTCTCCGTCGGGCGCCTCGTCGAGGTCGACGATCACCGGCGCGTGGTCGCTCGGGCCGCTTCCCTTGCGTGCCTGCCGATCCACCCATGCGGCCCGGACACGGCCGGCGACGGTCTCGCCGGCCAGTACCAGATCGATCCGCATCCCGAGGTCCTGATGGAACATTCCCGCCCGATAATCCCAGTAGGTGAAGACGCGCTCGTTCGGCCAGCGATCGCGCACGACGTCACGCAAGCCGAGCTCCTGTAGCTGCGCCAGGGCCTCCCGCTCGGGCGGGGTTACGTGGGTCTGCCCGATGTAGGCATCGGGGTCGAACACATCGTCGTCGGTCGGTGCGATGTTCATGTCGCCACATACGACCGTCGCCTCTGGGCCGGCGGCAACCTGCTCCCGCAGCGAAGCCAGCCAGGCGAGCTTGTACCGGTAGTGCTCTGAGCCCGGCACGCGCCCATTCGGTACGTACACCGACACAACCCGGACCCCGCCGCAGGTAGCGGAGATCGCGCGCGCCTCTGGACGCGGGAAGCCCGGAGCGCCAGGAAGTCCGACCACCACGTCATCCATGCCTTCACGCGAGAGGATGGCGACTCCATTCCACGTCGCCTCGCCATGAACCGCGACGGCATACTCGCGGTCGCGGAGCTCGTCGCCGAGCAGCTCGAAGAACGCATCGTCTGCGAGCTTGGTCTCCTGCAGGCAGACCACGTCCGGACGGCGCTCATCCAGCCAGGGCAGCAGCCGCGGCACACGCTGCTTGACCGAGTTGACGTTCCAGCTCGCGATTCGCACCGACCCCACCGTACCGGCGCTCCGACCGATCAGTTTCGCCGCTCCCGCCGGTCGATATCACCAAACATCGCGAAAGGAGACCCATGACCGAGCCGAAGACCCAGACCCTGGACGTGGCGGGCGCCGTCCTCCGCTACGACACACGAGACGCCGAGGCCGAGCGCACCGCGCCGGTGCTGCTGATGATCGCCTCGCCGATGGATGCCAGCGGGTTCACCACCCTGGCGGAGCATTTCCGGGACCGGACGGTGGTGACCTACGATCCGCGCGGGACCGGGCGCAGCGAGCGGACCGACGGCGCCAAGGAATCCACGCCGGACCAGCACGCGGACGACCTGCACCGGTTGATCTCCGCACTGGACGCCGGGCCGGTGGACATCTTCGCCAGCAGCGGTGGAGCGGTCAACGGGCTCGCGCTGGTGACCCGCCATCCGGAGCAGGTGCGCACGCTCGTGGCGCACGAACCGCCGGCCCCCCAGGTGCTGCCGGACCGCGAGCAGGCGCTGGCCGCCGTGATGAGCCTCCACGAGTTGTACGGCCGCGAGGGCATCGGGCCTGCGATGGCGAAATTCATCGCACTCGCCAGCCTGAAGGGGCCGATCCCGGCCGATTTCGCCGACCAGCCCGCTCCGAATCCCGCGGACTTCGGGCTGCCGACGGAGGACGACGGCAGTCGCGACGATCCGCTGCTGGGCCAGAACATCGTCTCCGGTACGCACTACGAGCCCGACGTCGACGCATTGCGCGAGGCGTCGAGCCGCATCGTTCTCGGAGCCGGAGCCGAATCGGAGGGCGAGATGGCCCACCGCGCCGCGGTGGCCGTCGCGGAACGACTCGGGTCCGAAGCCGTCATCTTCCCCAGCGACCATGGCGGCTTCCTTGGTGGCGAATTCGGCCAGATGGGGGACCCGGACGGGTTCGCCGCCACCCTGCGCCAGGTCCTCACCGAGGACGGCTGACCAACGGTCTAGCCACCTACGCCTAGCTCAGTCCGAACGCTACGGCGAGGTCTTCGGCTACTGTCGGTCGTGCCCATCTCTTCCATCGCGGGGGCGTGCGACCGAGGGTCGCCGCCCTCCATCAGTACTCGTCGTGGCGCCGGAGGAAGGAGGGCATGTCGTCGGGCTCATTGCGCCCCGTCGGTGTGCGGTCCAGCAGAAAGTAGTAGGCCATCGCTGGCTCGAGCCCGCGCGCGGTGGTCACGTAGGTCCGGTAGACGACGCCGTCCGACAGCGTGTAGGCGCTGAGGCCGGGGCCCTCCGTGACGTATCCCGCCACGTCCGTGCCGCTCGCCTCCGCCATCTGCTTGACGGTCGGGGGGATGTCTCCCTCGAGGAACGGCTCCAGCTCCTCCTTCGTGTGCAGGAAGCCGAGATCGCGGTGGAAATCGCTGCCGACCGTCGAGACCCAATCGATGCTCCAACCCATCCGCTGCTTGTATGACCGGAGCTTCTCGAGCGGCGCGCGCGAGGACAGCAGCATCGTGACGTCCCGCGCCGCCAGGTGGACGACGTTCGGATCGATGGTGTCGGTGATCGAGGAGCACACGGTGCAGCCGGCCTCATAGGAGGGGCCGAACATGAAGTGGTAGATGAGCAGCTGGGAGCGTCCGTCGAAGAGCTCCTCCAGGGTCTTGGTTCCGCCGTCGGTCTCGAAGCTGTACTCCTTCTCGACCGGCACCCAGGGGAGCTCCCTCCGCTTCTCCGCGAGCTCATCGTTGCGCCGCGTGAGCTCCTTCTCCTCCGCCAGCAGCTCGTCGCGTGCGGCCTGCCACTCCTCTTGTGTCCCGACCTTGTGGTTCGTCATCGCACTGCCTCCTTGGATCTTGGTGGTTTGAAATGCAACTTGGGATCTTGCCGGTTGAGACACCGCCAGTGGCGAGAACGGAACGGCCGATCCATTCCGGGATCCTTATTGATGATGACCGAGACGGGACAAGGCGATGCGAGGAGCTCGTGCCGGGCGACGTGCTAGGCGAGGCCGCGCTGGCGCAGGCGCGCGCGGGCGACGAGCACGCGTTTCGAGAGCTCACCGATCCCTACCGGAGGGAGCTCCAGGTCCACTGCTATCGGATCCTCGGCTCCGTTCAGGACGCCGAGGACCTCGTTCAGGAGACGCTGCTGGCGGCTTGGCGGGGGCTCGAGGCCTTCGAGGGCCGATCCTCGGTGCGCGCGTGGCTTTACCGGATCGCGACGAACCGCTGCCTGAACGCGCTGCGCGACAGAGCACGCCGCCCACGCGAGGTCCAGGCCATGGGTGAGCCGCTCGAGCCCACCCGCCGGATCGAGCCGCTCTGGCTCGAGCCCTACCCGGACGTCCTCCTGGAGGACATCCCGGATCGCTCCCCGGGCCGGAGGCTCGCTACGAGGCCAGGGAGGCGGTCGAGCTGGCATTCATCAGCGCGCTTCAGAACTTGCCGCCCCGCCAGCGCGCTGTGCTCGTGCTGCGCGACGTGCTCGGCTTCCGCACCGCCGAGGTCGCGGACATGCTCGACACGGGCGAGGCCTCGGTCAAGGGTGCCCTGCAGCGGGCCAGGGCGACGCTCGGGGAGCAGCTTCCGGTCCCGGACCGCGATCGCGCGCCGCTGCCGAACTCCGCCCGCGAGCGCGAGCTGGTCGGGCGGTTCGCCGACGCCGTCGAGAGTGGCGACGTCGACGGCGTCGTCTCGCTGCTGACCGACGACGCGTTGCTCACGATGCCGCCCCAGCCGCTCGAGTACCAGGGCCACGAGGCGATCGCCGCCTTCCTTCGCCACCGCGCGGAGCTGCGCGGCGCTGCCCTGCGCGTCGTGCCAACCAGCGCAAACAGCCAGCCCGCGTTCGGCTGTTACCTCCCGGACCCGCGCGCAGCGATCGCCCGGCCCTACGGAATGATCGTGGTGACGCTCGCCGGGGACGCGATCACGGCAATCACCTGGTTCAGCGACAGCGGTGTGTTCCGACACTTCGGGCTGCCTCGAACCCTGCCGAGCCTCTGAGGGTGACTCCCTAGCCCGCCCCGACGGCCGCGTCCGCCTGGCCGCCGAGGTCCTTGTTCGCTGGCAAACACGAGACGTGCTGGGGAGTCGCGGACCCAAACAGCATGCGAGCCCGGTAACGCTCCTGCTTTTTCGCGCAAAGCGGGAGCGCTACGTCCGGCGGTCAGGGCCCTTCCAGGCGGTGGCTATCGGGAGCGATCCACCGCATCGCCGACCCGCCTGCTCAGCCCGTTGGATTGCCGGCCTTCGGCGCCGCTGCCTCGGCGTCCAGCACGGTGACCTAGTTCCCAAGTCAACGCTCCAGCCGCGCGAACGGCCGCCGGCGCCGGGGCGTCAAATCGGCCGGCTGGGCATCCGCCATCGCCAGTGTTACGATCCGCCGCATGATCGCCGGGGCGCACTCCACTGGCTCTTCCCGGCGGTCACGTGCGTGCAGCCCGCCTGGGCCTTCACCATCGGCACACCCGTCTCGATCACGAAGCGCTCGAACTCGTCCTCCTTCCCCGGGTGGACGCGGACACGAAAGACACGGACGACCATCACTTCCTCCTAGGACGTTGATCCAGCGACCGTATTGGCAATCCGTGACCGTATCCATCTGCGCAAGGAGGAGCGCTTCTGCTCCCTTCGCGTGCACTCGACACCGCCGTGCACCTTCGAGTTCGATGAAACGCAACAGCGCGTGGGGCAAGCGGCCGCTGCTGCGGTGTCGCTTTCGCGTGAAGCGCAAGCCGAAGTAGCGCCACCGTGACTTCCGCTTTGGACGACAAGGAGCAGCGGACCAGCTCCGCTCGGGGCGCCTCCTTTTCGCGCAAAGGAGGAGCGGACTGGTCGCGGCGAAAAACGCACTCCGCATGGAAAGCAGTCCTTTGCGAAAGGCAAATGGCGAAGTAGGCTGGCGATGAGCGGGCTATCTCCAATCAAGGAGGAAACATGGAAAGCAGCGGCAGCGGCTCCAAGCCGACGGTCGTCCTAGTCCACGGCGCCTGGGGAGATGCCACTGGCTTCGATGGCGTCATTCGCAAGCTCCACGACCAGGGCTACCGCGCAATCGGTTTTGCGAACCCGCTGCGAGGGCTGCAAAGCGACGCGAACTACCTCGCCGACCTGCTGAAGACGATCGAGGGGCCGATCGTGCTCGTCGGTCACTCGTACGGCGGGGCGGTCATCACGAATGCCGCGACTGGCAACGGCCAAGTGGTAGGACTCGTGTACGTCAACGGGTGGGCTCTGGATGAAGGAGAGAGCATCGGGCAGCTCCTCGAGCTGAACGAGGGCAGCCTGATTCCGCCCGCGCTCCGGGAAGTGCCGTTTACGAACCCGGACGGCTCTGTGGGCATGGATCTCTATCTCGACCAGGACGCGTTTCCCGCCGCCTTCGCCGGCGACGTTGACACTGACACCGCGCGCGTGATGGCGGCCGCCCTGCGCCCGTGGAGCGCCGCGGCGCTCGGCGCGGCGTCGGGACCCCCGGCCTGGAAGTCGATCCCATCGTGGTATCTGCTCGGCACCGAGGACAAGGCGATCCCTCCGGCGACCCAGCGCTTCATGGCAGAGCGCGCACAGTCAACGATCGAGGAGGTGCCGGCCTCGCACGCCTCGATGGTGTCGCAGCCGGACGTCGTGATGAAGCTGATCGTCACCGCGGCGGGCGCGACCGCCGACGCGCCCGCATAGGAATCAAATCAACCGCGCGTTGTCCCGCCCGTTGTGCCGCCGGTGTCCCCTGAACGGCGAAACCCGCATGAGAATGCGGGTTCCGAGGCACCGCTACCGGGATTCGAACCCGGGTTTCCGGACTGAGAATCCGGCGTCCTAGTCCCCTAGACGATAGCGGCGAGCGAGCGCGATTCTAGCGGGCGAAATAACGCATTCGAGCGGGGGGATCATGCGGCTGGTGGGATTCGAACCCACACGTCCTTTCGGACACGGCGACCTGAACACCGCGAGTCTGCCTAGTTCCTCCACAGCCGCGCGGTCCCCAAATCTAGCGCGGCTCACTCCTTGAAACCCACGTGCTCAAGCACTCGCGCGACGCTTGCCCGCCGATTGATGCGCACGGACCACCGACCTCTCTTGTCCCGGTTTGCGCGTGTGAAGACGTCAACCCGCTCGCAAGCCTGCCGGAACAGATCGACGATGTCCGTGGAGTTATTCGCGAACTCGTACGTCAGATACTCGTAAGGCTCCGGCCGGTGGACATCCGTGCGGTTGATGAAGCAGCACCCGTCGGTGCGGATACAGCCTCGGATGAACTGCCACGGAGCCGCATCAACGATCTCCTGCTGCCAGGACTCGAGGGCGATGGTCCGCCGGTGCTTCGGACCCAATCCGTGCTGAGGGAAGAGGCAGGCCAAATGCGAGCAGTAGAGCGATACGTGGACACAGCCCGGTGCGGACACCGTGTCAACGTCGTTGTGGGGAAAACAGCGCCCAAGCAGTATGCGAGCGCTGCTGATGATGCCTGGGTACTTCCTGTCCAGCACGATCCGGAGGCGCTGCGTTCGAGGATGCTGAGAAATGCAGCCGTCACCGAGGTACATCGCGAGCAGCTCGGCGTAGTCCTCCGGTGTGAAACGCATCGGCTTGGCAGCGCGCCAGCAACGAGGGCATGTCTCCCTCGGGATCGCCGGATTGCGTGGAACGTACGTCGGCCGGCGCCAGTCGAGGATCGTCCTCCGCGGGATCCCGAGGCGGCGGGAGATCTCGCAGTCATTTAGTCCCTGCTCGACCAGGGCGACGGCCTCGGCGCGGACGTGTAGTGGGTGCATGCCCGCAATTTGCAGGGAAAAGTCTGCCGTGTGGGTGGAGTTTGTGCCGAGTTTGTGACAACTGGGGGGCGCGCGGGACAGGAGCGCGTTGGCCGAATCCGACCCTTTCAACTAGTCTCAGGAGCCTGGGCGCGGTGCTCATCACCGCCCGGGGCAGACGAAAAACCGACGAGAGAGGAAGGGAGGCTCATGGAGCCGTCCGAGCTAGCCGTTTCGGTAGGGGCGCCCGAGGGCCTGAAGACACCCGAGCAGGTCGTCGCCGACATCCTTCCGATCGAGGCCGACCCGCCGCGCGCACAGCGGGTGCTGGACGAGGTCCCGTTCTGGTTCCACACCTTCGCGTTGAACCGCGCCGAGGGCATCTACACGCCCGGCGCGGCGCTCGACCACCGCTACCGCCTCCCGGCGCTGCCGGACGACTTCAGCGGCCTGCGGGTCCTCGACGTCGGCGCCTTCGACGGCTTCTATGCCTTCGTCGCCGAGGATCGCGGCGCCGACCGCGTGCTGGCGATCGACAACGAGCAGTACGTGCATTGGGTGCGCTCGCGCTGGGGCATCGAGCTCGAGGGCGCCGAGGGCTTCCGCGCCATCCACCGCCTGCTCGACTCGAACGTCGAGTACCGGATGCTCGACGCCTTCGACCTCGACGGCGTCGCCGAGCGCTACGACCTCGTCTACTGCTTCGGCATCCTGCACCGCGTCCAGAACCCGTGGGGGCTGCTGCGTCGCTTGCGCGACCGGCTCGACCCGGGCGGCCGCGTCCTGCTCGAGACCCACGGCGTCCCCGGCAACGATGGATCGGAGCACGGAGTCGTCCGTGTGCCTGAGGTCGGCGAGGTGTACCAGGGCGACGCATACGTGTTCTGGGAGTTCACAACCGGCAGCCTCGACCGGCTGTCCCGGTACGCTGGCTTCCGCGAGATGGAGCTCCACGACACGCCCGTGATCGACGGGCACCCGCGGATCCTGGCGACGCTCACCGCCGACCGCGGGTAGCGGTCACCGGGACACAGGAGGGCGACCCACCAGATGAGAGTCGGGTTGGTACTGGGCGCCGGCGGCGTGGTCGGCGGCGCGTGGCTCACCGGCGGCCTATACGCGCTCGCCACCGAGACCGGGTGGGACCCCGCCGACGCGGATTACGTGGTCGGCACCTCGGCCGGCTCGATGATCGGGGCCCTGTGCGCGTCCGGCGTTCCCCCCTGGTTCATGGTCGCCCACTCCCGCGGCGAGTCGTTCGAGGAGGTCGTCGACGCCCGCGGGCTGCCCGCGTCCGAGGCCGACCGCGCGGCGGGCGCCGTGTTCAACTTCCACCGCGGCGTCCCGTGGATCGGACCCGGCTCGTGGAGCCTCGCGCTGCGCAGCCTCGCGCAGCCCAACCGGCACTCCGCGGCGACCCTGATGAGCGGGTGGCTGCCGAGGGGAATGGTCTCTACCGAGCCGCTCAAGGCTCAGATCCGCCGGGTCGTCCCCGATGGGTGGAGCCCCCACCCCAACCTGTGGATCGTCGCCTGCGACTACGCGACCGGCGAGCGCGTCGCGTTCGGGCGCGAAGACGCCCCGCCCGCCGAGCTCGCCGACGCCGTCGCCGCCTCGTGCGCGATCCCGGGCTTCTACCACCCGGTGACGATCGGGGCGCGCCGCTACGTGGACGGCGGGATGCACTCCGCCTCGAACCTCGACATGCTGCCGACGTCGAGCTCGACGTCGCGATCTGCCTCAACCCCACCTCCACCCTGCACCCGATCCGCGCGCTCAACCCCCGTGAGTGGCCGAACCTCCTCTTCCGCCGCGGCTCGGGGCGACGCCTGGGCAGCGAGGCGAAGCGCGTCCGAGCCGACGGTACGGAGGTCGTGCTGATCCAGCCGACCGGCGACGACCTCGCGGTCATGGGACCGAACCTGATGAGCAGCGCGCGGCGCAACGAGGTGATCGCGGTCGCCGCCCGCACAGTCGCCGAGCAGCTCCGCGCGCCGGAGGTCCGCGAGCTGCTCGACCAGCTCCCCCAGGGGGCCCCGGAAAAGATCCACCGGCCCGACGAGCGGCCCGCGCGGTGGCCAAAGCTCCGCGACCTCTCGGAGCGGATCCGCGGCCGCAGAGCCCGCGCCGCCTGACGCTCAGCCCGCGGCGATCGCCTCGGCCGTTCGGTGGGCGAGCGCCATGATGAATCGCGCGTTCGCTACTGCAGCGGCGGCGCTGCCTCCGTGGCGGGGTGCCGGGCTTCCAGCTCGCCAGCTGCGAAGAGGCTGTGGACCAGCTGGATCGCGATCGACCCCTCTCCGACCGCGGAGGCCACGCGCTTGACGGATCCATCCCGCACGTCGCCCGATGCGAAGACGCCCGGCATGCTCGTTTCGAGCAGCGA
This sequence comes from uncultured Thermoleophilia bacterium, assembly GCA_963754225.1. Classification (GTDB taxonomy): domain Bacteria; phylum Actinomycetota; class Thermoleophilia; order Solirubrobacterales; family 70-9; genus DASPWW01. The sequence goes on along the minus strand of CAVWEV010000004.1, from coordinate 245,635 downwards.
CGGGCGGCGCTGGAGCGGCCATCTGTGATCGTCTGCGAGATCGGCGCCCGTGAGCAGGAACCCCTGCCCGTCCCTCGCTATCTGCTCGGGCAGCCAATCGGTCCGCGGCCGGGCCCCGATCAGCACGAACAGCCCATCGGCGTCGACCGTCTCGCGTTCTCCGGTCGCGCCCGTGCGGAGCTCCAAGTACTGGAGTCGCCCGTCGCCTCCACCACCGACCACTTCGGTGCCCACCCGGACCTTCACGTTGGGCGCCGCCTGCAATTCGTGCACCAGATAATGCGACATCCCGGCGACGAGCGACTGAGCACGCAGCACGAGCGTGACCCGGCGAGCGTAGTCCGCCAGGTGCAACGCCGCTTGCCCGGCTGAGTTGGCGCCGCCGACGATGTAAGCGTCCTTGCCGGCCATCGCAGGAGCCTCCGAAGCCGGGCCGCCATAGAAGACCCCGGCGCCGTTCAGGGATTCGAGCGCTGGGACGCCCAGTCGGCGGTAGGCGGCGCCCATGGCGAGGATCACCGCTCGGGCGCTGACGCGGCGGTCGTCGGAGAGGGTCACCTGCAGCCGCCCACCGACGCGACTGAGGTCGGTCACCTCATGCATGAAGGTGAAGTTCGCTCCGAAGACCCAGGCCTGCTCGTAGGCCTGCTGAGCGAGCCGTCTCCCGCTGACGCCACGTGGGAACCCCAGGTAGTTGCGGATTTGCGAACTCGAGCTGGCCTGTCCACCGATCCCGCCCTCGTCGACCACCAAGGTGTCCAGGCCCTCGGACGCGCCATAGACCGCTGCCGAAAGGCCAGCCGGTCCGGCACCGACGATGACGACGTCGAAGGCGTCCCCGTCATGGTCGATCGAGGCGCCGGTGGCGTCTGCGATCTCCCTGTTCGTTGGGTCGCTCAGGACCTGACCGTCGGGAAGAATCATGAGTGGGAGCCGGGTCCCACGGCCAGCCTTGGCAAGTACGCTGCGCCCCTCCCTCGACGCACTCAGGTAGAAGGCGTGCGGGATCGCGCAGCGCTGCAGAGCACCCCTCAGCTCGTGCGCTCTTCCTGCCCAGGCCTCGCCCACGATGCGGACGGTGTGCGGAGCGATACGCCGAGCCTCTGTCCATTCGAGTAGGAAGGTGGAGATGGCCTGGTGAAACAGCTCGTCCGGCGAGACCGCCGGTCGGAGCAGGAAGTAGTCGATCTGCCCCAGCGCCATCGAGTCGGTTATCGCCTTGGCCGTTGGCAGATGGCCCCACTCACCCCAGGCAACTAGCAGGCCACGCTTGGCGTGTGGGTGGAGCCGGTGCGCGCGCTCGAGCAGCTCGCCTCCGGTCGTCTCGGGGAGCCGTTGCCCCGCGAGTACCAAGGCGACCTCTTCACCGGCGTCCGACAGCTGCGTGAGCATCGCAACCGCCTCGTCCGGCGAGGGTGTGCAGATGACCCGGTAGCTGCCTGCGTAGCGGCCGAGCAGCTCCCGCTCGACGTCGGCCAGCGCAGACTCAGCGTCGACGGCTAAGAGCGCGGGGGCGGGCATGCGAGCCTCACACTCTAGGGCGTGGGGTGCGGGAGTCCCCCGGACCGGTGGGGGCGGACGCGCTTTCGGCGACCGAGGACGCAGCCAGGCGCAGACTCGCAGCCGCCACAACGGGGTTCCATTGGTGGACGGGGCACTAGTCTCGGTCCCGGCGTGCAGACCCTCGTCGCCTCCGATCTCCACCTCGCGGCCGGGTTCGACGGCGATCTCGTGCGCAGGCCACGCTTCCGGGAGATCCTGCTGCACGAGGCGGAGGCCGCCGACCAGATCGTCCTGCTCGGTGACGTGATCGAGCTGCGCGACCGACCGCTGGCCGAGGCGCTCGAGATCGCACTGCCGTTCTTCGAGGAGCTGGCCGACGCTGTCGGCACCTCACGGGTCGTGCTCGTGCCCGGGAACCACGATCACCAGCTGATCTCGCCGTGGCTCGAGCGTCGCCGGTTGCAGGGAGGCGGGCCGCTGGGCCTCGAGCAGATCGCTCCGCCGCAGGACGGGATCGCGGCGCGGGTGGCGGGCCTGCTGCCGAAGGCCGAGGTCACCCTGGCCTATCCGGGCGTGTGGATCCGTCCCGACGTGTACGCGACCCACGGCCACTACCTCGACTGTCACGTCACCGTCCCCACCTTCGAGCGCATCGCGATCGCGGTGGCCGAGAAGCTCGCCGGGGCGCTGCCCGAGGGCCTGCGCTCGACCGACGACTACGAGTCCGTGCAGGCGCCGCTCTACGCCCTGCTCTACGGCGTCGCGCAGGGGGGCAACCGGCCGCGCCGCGGGCTCGGTGAGAACGCCTCGGCCCGGGTGTGGGAGGCCGTCCACGGCCGCGACGGGAGATCGCCGGGCCTGCGGGGGCGGCTGCTCGGCTCGGTCGTGCTGCCCGGGGTCGTCACGGCGGCGAACAGGCTGGGGCTAGGGCCGCTGCGCTGGGACATATCGATGCCGGAGATCCGGCAGGCGGGGCTGCGGGCGATGCGGGAGCTGGTCCCCCGGTTGGGAATCGACGCGCAGCACGTCATCTTCGGCCACACCCATCGGCGCGGGCCGATCGACGGGGAGGCCGGCTGGGAGCTACCGGACGGCACCCGGATGACCAACGCGGGGAGCTGGGTGTACGCGCCGGGCCTGCTCGGCCCCACGGCGCGCGACAGCCCGTTCTGGCCCGGGACCGTCGTGACCGTCGCGGACGAGGGGCCGCCGCAAGCGCGCCACCTGCTCGACGAGCTCGGCCACTCCGATCTCCGCGCCCCCCGGCGCCGGGGCTAGCACTAGTGCGCGGAAATCGAGAGCCCCGCCCCGTTGCGGGTGACCGAGATGACCTGCTGCGATCCGTCGGAGTCGGTCAACGTGACCTCCGTGCGATTGGCGCTGGGAACCGCCACCGTCCCAGCCCTCGGGGCTCCGTCCAATGTGAAGGTGGCGATGTAGTCGGCGTTGGTGTCCTCCGAGACGTAGTCGACGCTCCACCGCGGCACTGCCCTGCGGAAGCCGGGGAAGGTGAAGCCCTGCAGCGGCGACTGCCGCCCCCTGACGAGCACCCGGCTCGCGGCGCCGCTCGCCGACGATGCATCGTAGAGGCCGCCCGTCAGCCCGGCTCCCGGCCAGCCCCAGCGTTGCCGGGCTCCGTGTCTGCACCGAGACCTGCGGCCCGAGCTGGAAGTAGCGGTGATAGGTATGCGGCTGGCCCGACCGCACCTGGTCGACGACGACGAGGGCCTGGCCCGGCCTGTAGAGGAACAGCCGGGAGTGCGAGACGCCCTGTTCCGCAAGCAGCGGGTTGGTGCCCTGGATCGCGTACCAGCCCGAGCCCTGTCCGGTCGCTCTCACCGCGCTCCCGTACACGTTCTCGACATTGGTGTCGAAGCTCATGCCGTCGGCGAGCAGGACGCTGTGCGAGGCGCTCGACAGCTGGTAGTCGCGATACGCCGCCTCACGGTCGTACCCGTAGTTGCCCGGCCCGTTGACGATCTTCAGCCCGCGGTCGAATAGCTCGAAGTCGAGCTCGTCGGCGTGCTTGTGGGTGGTGTTGAAGAACCCCGCCGTCGTCGCCAGGTAGGAGCCGCCCTGGCGCACGATCGCGAACCCCGACTGGCGGAACGCCTTCAGGCCCTGGCTTCGGTAGCTGCCGCCCCGGTTGTAGCCCCACTCCGGCGCATGGCCGAACTGGGTGTCGCCGAGCAGCGCGTACTCTCCCTCCGGATCCACGAACCAGCCGGTGGCGTCCCGCATTCGCGCCAGTGTGTCGGTCAGGGCGGGGTCCCGCTTCTTGCCCGGCTTGTACTTGAGGAAGTCGCGCAGCAGCCGAACCGCGAGGAACTGGTACTGGGTGGAGTGCTCGCGCCACACGAACTCCGGGCTCAGCCGTCCCTGCAGCGTCTCGGGGAAGCGCCGCACCGCGAGCTTGCGCCACCTGTCGGACTCCCCCTCGAAGGGCAGGTACTGGGAGAGCAGCAGCAGGCCGAGGTCCTGGTAGAGGCCGAAGTTGCTCGGTTGATGCTCGCCGGCGTTGGCGAGGTAGCGTCCGTGCGCGTTCAGCGACTTGACCATGAGCCGGGCCTGCTTGCGGTTCAACAGCCCCTTGCACCCCGCGGTCCTGGTGAGGAAGCCGAGATACCCCGCCCTGTCCGAGACCGCCTTGGGGTGCCACGCGAACCCCTTGCGGCCGGGCCGGAACTGTCGCGGATTCGACTTGATCCAGTCGAGCGCGATGTCTCGCGCGTGCCGCAGTGCGTTCTCATCGCCGGTGCGCGCGTAGGAGTACAGCAGCGCGTCCATCCACGTGAAGCCATGCAGGTTCTGGCGGTAGGACCGGCTTCCGTACGGGTCCCGCTCCCAGTTGATCGGCGGCTTCAGCCGCTCCTTGAAGTGGAAGACTTCGAACTTCCATCGCTTCGCGGCGCGTTGCACCGTGCTCGAGTACTTCGCCTCGGTGATCGCCCGGTAGGCGGGGCACCCGGCGCGGCGCAGCTGGCCGACCGCCTTCCCCTCTCGTCCGCCCTGCGGCTTGTTGCCCTTGCCGCCGCCCTTCGGCTTCGCCGCGTGGGCCGCCCCCTCACCAGCGCCGGCCGCACCCGTCGCCGGGCCAACCCACAGGGCCGCTGCGAGCACGCAGCACAGGGCGCCGGCGAGCGCCGCCGCGCGCCTCCTGCGTAGTACGTCTCTCCGCCCGCCGCGTCCCATCCCGAGCCACCTAGTCTACGCGCCGGTGTCCCGGAAAATCCACCTCACCGAGGCGACTCGACCGTGGTGGACGCTGACCGGCGCGTGCGCGGGCATGTTCCTGCTGATGCTGGACTCGACGGTGGTCACGCTCGCTCTGCCGGCGATCCAGCGCGACCTCGATGCATCGGCGATCGGCCTGCAATGGGTGATGAACGCCTACCTGCTGACGATCGCCGTGCTGACGGTGACAGCGGGCCGGCTCGGGGACATGTTCGGTCGCCGCAGGATGTTCCTGCTCGGCCTTGGCGTGTTCGCGGCGGGCTCGGTCCTGTCGGCCGTCTCGTGGAGCCAGGACGCCGTGATCGCGGGGCGCGTCGTGCAGGGCGCCGGCGGCGCGGCGCTGCTGCCGCTGTCGATCGCCCTCGTCGCGGCCGCGTTCCCCTCCGCCGAGCAGCCACGCGCGTACGGGATCTGGGCCGCGGTGTCGGCGATCGCGCTCGGACTCGGGCCGCTGGTCGGTGGGCTGCTGATCGACCTCGACTGGCGGTTGATCTTCTGGATCAACCTCCCGCTGGCCGCCCTCGGCCTGGTGATCGTCCTCGCCGCTGCCCGCGAGTCGCGCGACGAGGGCGCCTCGCAGCGGATCGACATACCCGGGCTGATCACGCTGACCGCGGGGCTTGCGGCCGCGGTGCTCGCGCTGGTCGAGGCGCACTCATGGGGCTGGGGCTCGGCGCGGACGATCGGCGTCTTCGGGGCCGGCGTCGCGTCGCTGGCCGCGTTCTGGCTCATCGAGCACCGCGTTCCCCGGCCGATCGTCGAGTTCTCGCTGTTCCGCAACGGCCCCTACTTCGGCGCCACCGCGGCGGCCTTCTCGCTCCTTTTTGCGTACTGGACGGTGATGTTCTTCCAGCCTCAGTACCTGCAGAACAACCTCGACTACTCGGCGACCGCGGCCGGGCTGCTGATTCTCCCGATCACGGCGCCGATGATCTTCATCTCACCGTTCGCGGGAGCGCTGATCGCCCGCGTCGGGGGCCGCGGCCTGATGACCGTCGGGATGCTGTTCGCGGTCGCGGGGCTGGTCTTCCAGACCCAGATCAGCGGCAGCAGCGGATACGGATTGCTGCTCCCCGGCTACCTGCTGTTCGGGATCGCGCTCGGACTCGTCTATGCGCCGATGTCCGCCGCGGCGATGGCCGCGATGCCGGCCGAGAAGGCCGGTATCGCCTCCGGCGTGCTGGCGATGAACCGCATCCTGGCCGGGGCAGTCGGGCTCGCGCTCACGAGCGCGATCTTCCACACCCTCAGAGAGCACCACACGTTCGCCTTCTCGCTCGCCAACTCGTTCTGGGTGCCGGTCGGGGTGGCCGCGATCGGAGTCGTGCTGACGTGGGCGTTCGTACGCTCAGCGCCGGCCCCGGCTGCGCCGCTGACCGAGCACCACCTCCACCACCGGCGCTTTCACCTCTGATCGGGCGCGGCTGCGCCGGCGCGCCGGCGCCCGGGAGGGGTGACCCGGGGGAGCTTCTCGCCCGACAGGTGCGCCGCCGTGCGCACCATCGCCAGGTGGGTGAACGCCTGCGGGAAGTTCCCGACGGGCCGCTCTCCCTCCGGGTCGTACTCCTCCGAGAACAGGCCGATGTCGCTGGCGACGCCGAGGACACGCTCGAACATCTCCTCGGCCTCCTTCTGCCGCCCGATCAGCGCCAGATCGTTGGCGAGCCAGAAGGAGCACGGCAGGAATGCCCCCTCCCCGCCCTCCAACCCGTCGACCGACCCCTGCGACTCGGTCGAGTAGCGGTACACGAACCCGTTCTTGACCAGCTCGCCCTGAATCGCGTCCACCGTCCCGACGACGCGCTCATCATCGGGGGGCAGGAATCCCACCAGGGGGATCTGCAGGACGGCGGCGTCCAGCTCCTTGGAGCCGTAGTACTGCGTGAAAGTCTTGCGGTCGGGGTCGTATGCCTCGCGACACACCTCGTCGTGGATCCGGGTGCACGTGTGGCGCCACCGATCGACCGGCCCGTCGGCCCCCCAGCGCTCGACGGCCTGCACGGCGCGATCGAACGCCACCCATGCCATCACCTTCGAGTGGGTGAAGTGGCGACGCGGACCGCGCACCTCCCAGATGCCCTCGTCGGGGTCGCGCCATGCCGTCTCGAGGTAGTCGAGCACCACCCGCTCGCGCTCCCACCGAACGGGCTCCACCCAGTCGGTCAGCTCGCGCCCGATGTGGCCGGCGTCCATCAGCTCGCCGTAGACGTCGAGCTGGAACTGCTCCGAGGCCGCGTTGCCGATCCGTACCGGGCTCGATCCTTCGTATCCGGGAAGCCACGAGAGCTCCTGCTCGGGCAACAGCCGCTCGCCGGCGATCCCGTACATGATGTTCGCCTGCGCGGGATGCCCGGCGGTCGCGCGGAGCAGCCATCCGGCGAAAGCGCGGGCCTCGTCGGCGTAGCCGCCGAGCATCAGTGCCTCCAACGTCAGCGAGGCGTCCCGCAGCCAGCAGAAGCGGTAGTCCCAGTTTCGCTCGCCGCCGACCAGCTCCGGCAGCGAGGTCGTCGGCGCGGCGACGATCCCGCCGGTCGGGTCGTAGGTCAGCGCCTTGAGGACGATCAGGGACCGCAGCACCTCGTCCCGCCACCGGCCCGAGTACGCGCACCGGTCCGACCAATCGCACCACCACGCCTGCGTGGCCGACACGGCCCACAGCGGATCGATCGCCATCGGCCCCGGCTTGTGCGACTCGCGCCACGTGAGGGTGAATGGCACCCTCTCCCCCTCGCGGACCGGAAACTCGCCCACGGTCGTGAAGTCCTCGCCCCGAGTCTCGATCGGGGTGCGGAAGTACAGCGCGTTCGGGCCGGCGAGCAGCGTCAGGCCCTCGACCGCCTGCTCGACCCATGGGACCGTCGACCCGTAGTCGAAGCGGGCGACGAGCTCGGTGCGCATCTTGACCGTGCCTCGCAGGCCCTCGACCAGCCTGACGACAACCGGCGCTCCGGTCCGGATCGGCATGCAGTCGACCACCCGGACCGCGCCCTCGTCCGTCTCGAAGTCGGTCTCCAGCACCAGCGTGCCGTCGCGGTAGCGCCTGGTCACGTTGCGCACCTCGCCCGCCGGCGCGAGCAGCCAGCGTCCGTGCTTCTCGTCCCCGAGCAACGCCGTGAAGCACGCGGCCGAGTCGAAGCGCGGCAGGCACAGCCAGTCGATCGAGCCCCCGCGGCTGACCAGCGCGGCGGTGTGCAGGTCGCCGATCAGAGCGTAGTCCTCGATTCGCATCGAGGCTATTCCTCCCCCTCGATCCCGACCCGGGGCAGGACCCGTTCCAGCCACCCCGGGAACCACCAGTTCGCCCGGCCGAGCCGCACCATGACGGCGGGGACGAGCACGCAGCGAACGATCGACGCGTCGAGGGCGATCGCCACCGCGAGCCCGACGCCGAACTGCTTCACGATCACGTCGGCGTCGAGGATGAAGCTTCCGAACACGCACACCATGATCAGCGCGGCCGAGGTGATCACCCGGGCGCTGACCGCGAGCCCGTCGACGACGGCTTCGAGGTTGTCGTTGGACTGGCGGTAGTGCTCGTGGACCCGGCTGACCAGGAACACCTGGTAGTCCATCGAGAGCCCGAACAGGATCGCGAACATGATCAGCGGCACGTAGCTCGCGATCGGCACCGGGCCGTCCAGGCCTATGAGCTCCGCGCCCCAACCCTTCTGGAAGATCGCCGTCAGCACCCCGTATGCCGCGGCGACCGAGAGCAGGTTCATCAGCGCTGAGGTCAACGGGACGAGCACGGAGCGGAAGGCGATCATCAGCAGGACGAAGGCAAGCGCGACGACGATCGCGATCACCGACGGGAGCTTGTCCGAGATCTTCGAGGCAAGGTCGATGTAGCCCGCCGTCTCGCCGTCCACGTAGGCGGTCAGGCTGGTGCCCTTCACCGCGTCCGGAATCACGGTCGCGCGCAGCTCGCGGACCAGGTCCTCGGTCCGGTCGGCGGCGGGCGCCGTGTTGGCGGTCGCGGTGAACACGGCGGCCGTCCCTTTCTTGTTCAGCTTGGCCGTCGAGACCAGCTTCACGTCGTTCGTCTTCGAGACCTTGTTCTCGAGCTTGACCAGGCGCGGGTCGCTTGCCGTCGACTTGTAGAACGCCTCCTGCTGCGCGAGCTGGCGCTGCTGCGACTTGCTCGGCGGCTCGCCGGCGGCCGCGGCCTCCTGCGCCTGCTGCTGCTGGGCCTGCACCTGGTTCAGCTTCTTGTGATCCGGGTGCGCGGGATCCCCGTCGAAGTCGACGGCGATCAGAAGCGGCCCCGTGTAGCCGGCCCCGAACCCCTCGCTCAGCAGGTCGTACGCCTGGCGCGCGGTCGTGGCCTTGGGCAGCTCACCGTCGTCCTGTGCGCCGAGCTCGAGGTCGAGTGCCGGCAGGGCCAGGACCACGAGCACGGCAACCGACGCGAGCAGCGCCGCCCACGCCCGGCGAGCGACCCCGTGCGCCCAGCGCGCCCAGCCGTGCGGACGATGATCGTGCGGCGGGGTGTGCAGGAAGGGCACTCGCAGCGACTCGATCCGCGGCCCGAGGATGGCCAGGATCGCCGGCAGAAAGGTGATCGCCCCCACCATCGCCACCACGACCACGACCGCGGCGGCGAGGCCCATCGCGCTGACCAGCGGGATCCCGGCGAGCGCGAGCGAGCAGAGGGCGATGACGACTGTGGTGCCCGCGAACACGATCGCGCTTCCCGACGTTGCGACGGCCCGGCCCACCGCGTCCTCGATCGAGAGCCCCTGGGCGAGGAACCCGCGGTGCCGGGTGACGATGAAGAGCGCGTAGTCGATCCCGACTCCGAGCCCGATCATGATCCCGAGCGTCGGTCCCACGGTGGGGACAGCGATCACGTGGCCCAGCAGCCCGATGAGGCTGAGCCCCGTGACCACGGCGAACAAGGCGGTGACGATCGGCAGCGGCATCGCCGCCACGGTCCCGAAGGCGACCAGGAGGATGATGATCGCGGCGACGATCCCGACCACCTCGCTGGTCCCGGTGTCGGGCTTCGACACCTCCTCGCCGAGGTAGCCGCCCACAGCGACCTTCAGCCCTCCCTCGCTCGCCGGGTCGGCGGCATCGATGATTTCGTTCGCCTCATCGTCATCGATGTCGTCCGGCCCGATCGTCAGCAGGACGGAGATGTAGCCGATGCGCTCGTCCTTGCTCAGCGCGTCCTTGCCCTCGCCGCTCAGCGGGCTGACCGCGCTTCGCACGAAGTGGTTGCGCTCCAGCGACTTGACGGTGGCGTTCACCGTCTTGCGGTTGGCCGAGCTGGTCAGCTTGTCGCCCTGCGGCGCCTCCAGGACGACCGGGTTGGTCCCGTTGGCCTGCTTGGGGAGCTCGGCGTCCAGCAGGTCGGTCGCGTCCGTCGAGTTCGTGCCCGGCAGGCGTAGGTTGTTGCTCGTCTCGCGCCCCACGCTGTTGGCGACCATGGCGATCGCGATCGCGGAGACGACCCACACCGCGACGACCAGCCGGTGATGGCGGACACAACCCCTCCCGAGCCGATTGAGCACGCCGGCCATCGGCGGCCAGCCTACATACGCTTCCGGCGGCCAGGCCCAGGCCCCGCGTCCCTGATTAGCGTGCGCCGCACCGGGTACTTCCCTGCATGCGGATGACCGCCCCGCCGACCAGCGATATACCGGGCGACGCGCTGATTGCCGGCCGCTACCGGGTCGTCGACCGTCTCGGCACGGGCGGCATGGCGGTGGTCTTGCTCGCCGAGGACACGGTGCTCGACCGCCTGGTCGCGGTCAAGCGTCTCCGCGCCAGCGCTCCGAAGGACAGCGCGGAGCGCTTCGACCGCGAGGCGAAGCTCGGCGCCTCGCTGAACCATCCGAACCTGGTCACGGTGTTCGACACCGTCTCCGGTCAGGACGAGCTCGTGATCGTCATGGAGTACGTCCCCGGAACGGCGCTTTCGGAGCTGCTCGCCCGCGGCCCGCTCGACACCGCGCGGGCACTCCCCGTGCTCTCGGGTGTGGCTGCGGCACTCGATTACGCGCACGCACACGGCGTCGTGCACCGAGACGTGAAGCCCGCCAACGTGCTGATCCGCGACGACGGCGTGGTCAAGCTCGCCGACCTCGGCGTGGCGACCGCGGCGCACGTGAGCCGGATCACCACCGCAACCGACGTCGTCGGCACCCTCGCCTACATCGCCCCGGAGCGACTGGAGGAAGACGGGATGGGCGGACCCCCCGCGGACATCTACTCGCTCGCCGCCGTCGCCTTCGAGGCGCTCAGCGGACGCAAGGCGCAGCGCGGCGGCACCCCGCTCGAGATCCTGCAGCTCGCCTCGGGCGGGCCCCCGCCCGATCTCCGCGAGGCGTGGAGGGACGCCCCCCCGCGCGCCGCCGAGGTGCTGAAGCGCGGCCTCGGGGCCGATCCCGCTGAGCGCCAGGGCTCGGCGTCCGAGCTGGTCGGCGAGCTGGAGGCCGCGCTGGAGCCGCCCGGCGGCTCGACGGGGAAGCACCCCGCGCCCGGCGCGGCGGCCGGCGCGGGCGAGCGAAGGACCACCGAGCTGAGGGTGAACGTTCCGCGCCCGGGGCGGATCGCCGCGATCGTGGCGCTGGCCTCCGGCGTCGCGGTGGCCGCGATCGTGATCGCGATGAGCCTGTCGGGCAGGGATGGGTCGGGCGACGGCCCTTCCGAGGCCGGGACGCAGTCGGCGCCCCGGGGCGGCGCGGGGCAGCAGGACAACGACAATGCCGACCGCGAATCGGCCCCCGAGGGGACGAACGAGGCCGTGGTCGGAGGGCCCGGCCGGAGCGATCCCGCCGCCGGGGCGGCGCTCAACGACGAGGGCTACGGGCTGACCCAGCAGGGCCGCTACGAGCACGCCGTGCCGGTGCTGGAGCGCGCGGTCGCCTCGTTCCCCAAGGGGACGGATGACCTCAACTACGCCTACGCGCTGTACAACCTCGGTCATGCGCTTCGCCTCTCGGGGCGGCCCCGCGAGGCAATTCCGATCCTCGAGCGGCGACTCGAGATCCCGGACCAGACCGCGACCGTGAGCCGCGAGCTCGAGGCGGCGAGGGCGGACGCCGCCGAGTAGGCGGCTCCTCACCGCTTCGACGATCGGCCCGTCCGCTCCACCTCGCGGCCGAACGCCTTCTCGACCGCCTCGCTCATCGTCAGCTGGAACACGGCGAGCAGCGACTCCGCCGCGAGCGGGCGAAGCCTCTCGAGCGCCTCGCGCACATCCGGCCAGCGCTCCGGGGGGCGGCCCGCCTCCTCGAACGGCTTCCACACCTCGTCGAGGAACAGCTCGACGAAGGCGCGAGCGACCCCCTCGGCGTGGCGGCGGATCTTGGCGGCAACCGCAAGCGCGGTCTCGGGGGGCACGCCGAGCGCCGCCAGCTCGGCGCTGGCGCGGGCGAGGCGCGGGCTCAGCTCCTCGAAGTTGCCGTCGCCGAGCGGCCGGACGATGCCGAGCTTCTCTGCCTTGGCGAGCAGCTTCGGGTCGGCGGCGCCCCAGCGCTCCGCGAGCTCCTCGCCCGTGACGATCTGTGGCTGCTCGTCCTCGAACGGCGCCCTCAGCGCCCGCGTGAAGCGAAGCACCTCCTCGCTCGAACCCCGCGCGCCCTCGAGCAGCCGCCGGATCGACTCGAGATTGAACCCGTCGGCCTGCAGCTCGCGGATCAGCTCGATCCGCGCAACGTGCTCGGGGCCGTAGTAGCCCGTCCGGCCGCGGACCTCCGGGGACGGCAACAGCCCGCGCGACTGGTGAGCGCGGATGTTGCGGACCGTCATCCCGGTGCGCCGCGCCAGCTCGTCGACCGTGAGTGCGTCCTCTGTGAGCTCGCTCACACGACAAGTTTTACCCTGTTTAATGTGCCATCGATCCGTGTAACATACGCCCATGCAGATGTTCTTGCTCGCCCAGGGGGACCCACCGGCAGGCGGCGCGGCGATCGGGCAGGTCGTCCTCGCCACGGCGCTCGTCGGCGCGATCCTCGGGAGCCTTGCGGTGGCGGTGTCGAGGCATCGCGCCGGCCACGACACCGCGCTGGGGCGCGCGGCCGTGCTCAGCGAGCGCATCGCGCGCCTGCCGGGCTGGGCCGCCCTGCCCTCCGGGATCGCGGCGGCGTCGCTGATCGTTGCCCTGTTCGGGATGTACTGGGACATCTCGCTGCACATCGACCAGGGCCGCGACGCCGGGCCGTTGGCGAACCCCGCCCACTACCCGATCCTGTTCGGGCTGATCGGGGTGTTCGTCGCCGGGTGGCTGGCGGTCGCCCTCCCCCGCGGGGAGCGGCCCGGACCGTCGCCGATCCGACTCGGCGCCGGCTGGTACGCGCCGGTCGGCGGCGTCCTGATCACGGCGTGCGGCGCCTTCGCCCTGCTCGGCTTCCCGCTCGACGACCTCTGGCACCGGCTCTTCGGTCAGGACGTGACGCTGTGGGGCCCGACGCACCTGATGATGCTCGGGGGGGCGGCGATGACCCTGATCGGTCAGGCCGTGCTGCTCCGCGAGGGCCTGTGGCAGCGTGGCAAGCGCGACGAGGACTCGGGCCCGCCGCTGGTCACCACAGGCCCGCCGAGTTGGGCTGATGGCCGGGCTGCTGATCGGCCTGTCGATCTTCCAGGCCGAGTTCGACTTCGGGGTGCCGCAGTTCCGGATGGTCTTCCAGCCGCTGCTGATCGCGCTGGCCGCCGGCTTCGCGCTCGTCGCCGCCCGGATCTGGATCGGGCGCGGGGGCGCCCTCGCCGCGGTCGCTGATCTTCCTCGCGGTCCGGGGAGCGATCGCGCTCGCTCGTCGGCCCGGTGCTGGGCGAGACCACGCCCGCGTTCCCGCTCTACCTCGGCGAGGCGCTGTGCGTCGAGCTGCTCGGGCTCGCGCTCGGCAGGGATCGCCCACTCGCCCTCGGGATCGGCGGCGGAGCCCTCGCCGGGACCGTCGGGTTCGCCTCGGAGTGGGCGTGGTCGGGGGCCGTGATGCCGATCCCGTGGACCGGTGGCCTGCTTCCCGAGGGGCTCGTGTTCGCGGCGGTCGCCGGGATCGCCGGCGGCCTGCTCGGGGGCGCTGCTCGGCGGCCGGCCTGCGCGGGAGGCTTCCGCGCCCCGGCGTCGCGCGCGGGGCCTTCGCGGGCTCGGTCGTGGCGCTCGGCGCCCTGCTCGCGATCGGGTTGTCGACCAGCGTTCCGCGCGACGCCCGCGCGGTCGTCCACCTGAGCGAGACATCCTCCGCGCCGCAGCGCGACGCGGTCGTGGAGGCGCGGATCACGCCGCCCGGCCTCGCCGACGACGCCGCGTGGGCCAACATCACCTCGTGGCAGGGCGGCGGTCTCGTCGTCTCAGAGCTCGACCGAGTCTCCCCGGACACGTGGCGCTCGGCGGAGCCGGTGCCGCTGCACGGCGAGTGGAAGGCCTCGCTGCGGATCCAGAACGGGTCCGAGCTCGTGGCGCTCCCTATCTACATGCCCGAGGACACCGCGATCCCCGCCCCCGAGGTGCCGGCGCGCGCCAGCTTCACGCGCGAGTTCGTCGCCGACCACGACGTGCTCCAGCGCGAGGTCGCCGACGACGTCCCGGGGTGGCTGTGGGGCACCGCCTCGGGCGCCGTCCTGGCGCTGTACGCGATCTTCCTCGCGACGCTCGCCTGGGGAGTGGGCCGCGTCGCGCGCGGCACCGCCCGCGCCACCGGTATCCAAGCGCCCGCCACCAACCCGCTCGCGGCGGACGTGGAGCGAGCGAGCGTCTATGTCTGATTTCTCGCGACCATGGGGTACCCGGACTTCCCGACCCGCGCGCAGGTGCTCGCCTACCTCAACGCCTCCCGCTGATCACGGCATCAGCGCGCCTGGTGGCCGACATGGTCCGCGCCCAGGAGCGCCTCGATCACCCGCTGGCAGACGACTTCGCGCGCCTGCAGCGGCCGAGCGCCCGGATGCTGGTCGGCGTCTCCGAGACGATGCGGCGCATCGCCCTGGGGCGCCGGGTGCTGGACGCGATCGTGCTCGCGAATAGGCTCGCGGGTCGGACGGTTCGGACCGCCTGAGGCGGGATACTCCGCGCCCATGGCGAGCCCGCTCGCGCGCCGCACGCTCGGACCGTTCTTCGTCTTCGCCGGCCTCATGCACTTCGCTCGGCGGGAGTGGTACGAGTCGATCATGCCCGACTACCTGCCGGCCCACCGCGAGCTTGTGATGGTCAGCGGGGCGGCGGAGATCCTCGGCGGCGCCGCGGCGCTCGCGTCGCGCCCCCGCTTCGCGCGCTGGTGGTTGATCGCGACCTTGCTTGCAGTGTTCCCGGCCAATGTGCACATGGCGATGCACCACGAGCGCTACCGGCGCGTCCCGCGCTGGGCGCTGCTCGCCCGGCTGCCGGGACAGGGAGCCTTCCTCTTCTGGGTGTGGCGCGGAACCGGCCGATGACGTGGCGATCGACGAGCGACTGATCAAGGCCCTGCACGTGGAGACGCTGCGCAAGCAGGGCCTCCACGCCGAGCACGCGCCCCACGTCCTGTTTCAGGCCTCAACGTTCGAGTCGCTGCTGGAATCGAACTACGACGGCGAGGTCAGCTTCGCCGAGCTGCGCGAGCACGGCGACCTCGGTCTCGGCACGTTCGACGCCGTCGACGGCGAGATGATCGCCGTCGACGGCGAGTTCTTCCGCGCCACGCTGGACGGCAACGTGCATGAGGTCGCCGATTCGCGCAAGACGCCGTTCGCGATCGTGACGTTCTTCGAGCCGACGCGCTCCTTCGAGCTGCCAGAGCCGCTCGCCGACAGGGCGTTCATGCAGGCGCTGGATGCCAAGCTGGGCGACCCCGCGACCGCGCACGCGCTGCGGGTCGACGGTCGCTTCGACCGCGTGAGGGCGCGCTCGGTCGCCCGCCAGCACAAGCCCTATCCGCCGATGACCGAGGTCGCGGCGAACCAGAACGTGTTCGAGCTCGAGGACGTCGTGGGCACGATGGTGGGCTTTCGGTTCCCCGACTACGCCAAGGGAATCAACGTCCCCGGCTATCACCTGCACTTCGTGACCGCCGACCGCACTCGCGGCGGCCACGTCCTCGGCTCCAGGACGGGCGGCGTCACCGTCCAGGTCGACGACTCGGTCGACCTGCACGTCGAGCTGCCCGCTGGCGTCGAGCTGACCTCGCCGGACGCCACCTCGCAGGCGGCCCTGGACCAGATCGAGCCCGGAGGCTAGGCCCGCGTCACCCCGGCTCGGCGCGCGACGCTACCATCGCCAGCGGTGGTGAGGTGACGCCCGGGGCGTCGATGGAGATCGAGCGCAAGTTCGTGCCCCGTGAAAGCCCGGCGTGGCTCGACGAATTTCCCGCCGTCCACATCCGGCAGGGATACCTGGCGATCGTCGAGGGCGAGGTCGAGGTTCGGCTGCGCCGGACAGACGACGCGACCGTCCTGACGGTCAAGCGCGGCGCGGGCGAGGTGCGCAGAGAGGAAGAGGTTGAGCTCGGCGAGGATCAATTTCGCTCCCTGTGGCCGCTGACGGAGGGTGCGCGCGTGGAGAAGCACCGCTACTCGGTACCCCACGAGGAGCTGACGATCGAGGTCGACGTGTTCGAAGGCCCGCTTTCGGGAATGCTCCTGGCCGAGGTCGAGTTCGATTCCGAGCGGGCGAGCGAGGCCTTCCGCCCACCCGAATGGCTCGGCGACGAGGTGACGGGCGACGGGCGGTACGCGAACGAGAGCCTCGCCCTGCGCGGAGCACCGAAGGAGGCGAAGCGATGATCTCCGATCATAGTGTCCGGGCTTGGGCCGCCGCCGGGCTCCCGCCTCGCGACGGATCGTTCGGAGAGCCCTGGGAGGGATCGTTCGCCCACGCCGCCGGCGGCAGCGCCACCGGCCCATCGAGCAGCGGGTCGTCGGTGTCGCGCATCCACTCGTCCAGCCGCGTGCGCAGCGAGGCCACCGTGTCCGCGTGCTCCGGGCGAGCGGCGAGGTCGGACGCCTCGTTGGGGTCGAACGCGAGGTCGAAGAGCTGCTCCTCGGGAACGTCCTGCTCGCCCCAGCCGTTCTCGACCAGCAGTGCCTTGGTCGCGCTGTCGTCGCAGTTCGCCAGCACAGGATGCGGGTAGTCGTCGAAGCGGCGGATGTACTTCCAGCGCGGCGTCCGGATCGCCCGCTTCGGCTCGTACGCGGCGTGGAACGTGAGCTCAGTGAAGATCGCGTCGTGCACGCTCTCCGTCTCGCCCGCGACCAGCGGCATCAGCGAGCGTCCCTGCAAGAACGGCGGGCGCTCGGTCCCCGCGAGGTCGCAGATCGTCGGATAGATGTCGAGGTGGCTGACCATGGCGTCGAAGGTCTTGCCGCCCTCGAACCCTCCGGGGCCGCGCATCAACAGCATCACCCCGGTGCCGCGATCGAATAGCGTCGCCTTCGCTCCCGGGAAGGCGAGCCCGTGGTCGGTGGTGCAGATGATCAGCGTGCGGTCGGCGAGCCCGAACTGGTGCAGGCCGTTGAGCACCGCTCCGATCCCCTGGTCGAGGGAGCGGGCGCTGGCCTTGAACGCCGCCATGTCCTCGCGCGTGCGTGGCGTGTCGGGCAGGTTCGGCGGCGGCAGCGAGTACAGCGTGTCCCGGACCGAGGTCGGCGCCCTGAATTGCCGGTGCGTCTCGAAGAAGCCGACGGAGAGAAAGAACGGTTCCTCCGCCCCGCGCAGGACGTCGGTCGTGATCGGGGCGACGTCGACCGCGTGATGGCTGTCCACCTCGATCACCTCGTCGTAGCCGATCACCGCCGGGTCCTCGGAGATGTGCTGCTCTCCGATCAGCACCGAGCGGTAGCCGGCGGCGCGCAGCGGGTGAACCAGGTGCTGGCGATAGTCGTTGAGCGTCCAGCCGCGGTGGGCGAGCCCGAGCATCCCGTTGTTGTGGCAGTACTGGCCGGTGAGCAGCGAGGCGCGGCTTCCCGAGCAGGTCGGGGCGGCGCAGAAGGCCTTACGGAACAGCACTCCCTGGTCGGCGAGCAGCTGGATGTTCGGCGTCGGCACCTGGTAGCCGTACGGCTGCACGTAGCGACCGGTGTCGTGGGAGTGGATGTAGAGGATGTTCGGGCGCATTGTTTACTATCTTTATCGGAAAGGTCAGTTTAGCTGCCGGCCGGCTTGGGCACGAGCCGGCGCCCGCATCGACGATGAGACTCGACGGCATCCATCACGTCACCGCGATCACCGCGGATCGCGGAGCCTGCGTGGAGTTCTATGCCGGGGTGCTGGGGCTGACCGCCCTGCCGTCGTTCACGGACGAGGAGCATCCGGACCGCTTCCAGCTTCGCTTCGGTGACGCCGCCGGAAGCCCCGGGAGCATCCTGAGCTTCATCGCCGCTCCGGGGATCGGGCCCGGGCGCGCCGGCGCCGGGACGATCCACCGGATCGCATGGCGGGTGGCCGACGTCGACGGGCTCGGCTTCTGGTTCGAGCAACTTTCGGACGCCGGGGTGGAGGTCGAGCCGCTCGACGAGACCGCACGCGGTGCCGCATTGCGCTTCCGCGATCCGGAGGGCCTCGCCCAGGAGCTCGTCACCGACGCCTCCGGAGATCCACCGCTGGCCACCCGCTCGGCGAGTGTCCCGGTCGAGTACGCGCTCCGCGGCCTCGACGGTGTCCGCGCATACTCCCGTGCGCCCGGCCCGAGTGCCGACCTGCTCGCGGGGCGGCTCGGCTTCGCGCCCGCGGACCCCGACAGCTACCGGATCGAGGGCGAGCGCCGCGCACGCTATAGCCACGACGAGCCGCCCCCGGTGCGCGCCCTCGAAGGCGCCGGCAGCTTCCACCACGTCGCGTGGACGTGCGAGGAGGCCGACCAGCGCGCGTGGCGCCAGCGGGTGATCGGGCTCGGCGCCCGCGTGACGCCGATCCTCGAGCGCCTGCACGCGCGCTCGTTCTACTTCCGGGAGCCCTCGGGCGTGCTGTTCGAGATCGCCACGCGGGAACCGGGCGTGACGCTGGATGCCGCTCCGAGCCGCAGCTGGGCAGCCCCCACTACCGAGATCCCGCTTCCGGCCGCGGCCTAGCGGGGTAGCGCTATACGGGCTCGGGTGCCCCGGACCGATCGGGCGAGCCGGGGAGCCATGCTTCCGGCTGGCGCCGGTCGTAGGCGGGAAGGCGGAGGACAAGGAGGACGATGTCGTCGCGAGGTTCGGCGCCGTCGCTGGGGAGGACCGCTCCCTCGATCCCCTGAACGATCCCGTGGGCGCTGCGGCCGGCGCATGCCCGGAGGGCCGAGCTGAGCTCGTCCGCGCTGACCACCTGCCCCGCGTAGGCATCGGTCAGGCCGTCGGTGTGCAGTACCAGCGCGTCCCCCGGCGCCAGGTCGACACGGTAGTCGACCAGATCCGGGTCGGCCGACACGCCAAGGAGCATTCCGCGACCGACCGCCTCGACCGTCCCATCCGACCGCAGCACCAGCGGGGGCGGATGTCCCCCAACCGCCAGGATCACCTGGCTGCCGCCCCCCACGCGGTCGAGCTCGATCCGCGCGTAGGCGACCGTGCAGGTCCGCGCCGGCGACTGGCGCAGGACGGCATCGTTGAGCAACCGCAGGATGCGGCTCGGACGCGACTCCCGAATTGCCGCCGCGCGCACCGTGTGACGCGCCAGCCCCGCGATCGCGGCGGCGTCGGCTCCCTTCCCGACCACGTCGCCGATAGTGACCGCCCAGCTTCCGTCGTCGTTCCGAAACCAGTCGTAGAAGTCGCCGCCGACGAGCTGCCGTTCGCCGGCGGGGCGAAAGTCCACCGCGACCTCGACCCCCGGCATGTCCGGCGGGTGCGGCAGCAGGCTCTCCTGGAGGGTGCTGGCGATGTGCGCAAGGCGGTCCTCGACCCGCTGGCGCTCGGCGACCACCGCCGCAAGCACGAGCGCCGTGACGCTGGCGACCCCGAGGAAAGCTTGCGCGAGCAGCAGCCTTTCGTCCGGAGTGTTCCCGGAGAACGGCCCCAGATCGCTCTCGGTGAGCGGGATCGCGATGCTCGCGACGAGCAGGACCGTGGCCACGGCGCCCAACCGCATGAAGCGCAAACAGGCCCAGATCAGAACCGGAAAGACGAGGAAGATCAGGTTGGTCTCCTGCGTGAAGACCACGGTGGCAGTCGCCGCGGTGAGGAGCGCGAGCGCGGCGGCCTCGACCAGCCGTCGGCGCACCAACCGGAAGGGCCACATGGTCGCGGCGATCAGCAAGGCCGGCGCGACGACGAGATCGCCGCCCATGTCGCCCAGCCACCACGTCCGCCACACGGAGCCGAAGTCGTCCGCCGTGATCGCGTCGGCTACCAGCAGGCTGCTGACGCCGATCGTGGCGCTCACCATGGTGCTGATGACGGCCCCGGCGGCGACCAACGCGAGCACGTCCTTGACGCGCTCCAGCGATGGGCGGAAGTCCCCGAGCCGGCTCAGGAGGTACGTGCCCGCCACGGCCTCGAGGGTGTTCCCGACAGTGATTCCCAGCACCGCGTAGACGGGGATCCCGGTCCAGCTGTTAGCCAGGAAGGCGCCCAGTGCCACCCCCGGCCACAGCCGGTAGCCGCCCAGCACCAGCGCCGCCAACGCGATCCCGGTCGGTGGCCATACCGCCGTCACGCTCGAGGTCTCGAAGGCGAGCTCGAGACCGAGCTTCGCCGCTCCGTAGTAGACGACGGCAACGGCGGCGACCTTCGCCACGTACAGCATCCGGTCGTCTTCCAGCATGGCTCGACGCCAGCTGGATCCTAGAAACTGCGATCGCTCCGTGAGCTTCACCCCGCTCCACGCGTCTCTGTCCAGTTGCCCCAGGCTAGCGCGAGAGCTACCCGCCGCGCGGAACGGCTCGGTGATGCCGACCCAGCTTCGACGATCGTTAACTTCACCGACAGATGCCGACGCCCCGCTCCATCCAGCGCACCTACCTCCTGCTGCTGCTCGGGAACACGCTCGCGACGTCGTTCATCTGGGGGATCAACACGATCTTCCTGCTCGACGCCGGGCTCTCGAACCTCGAGGCGTTCGCCGCCAACGCCTTCTTCACCGCCGGGATGGTGCTGTTCGAGGTGCCGACTGGAATCGTCGCCGACACGATCGGGCGCCGCATGTCGTATCTGCTCGGCACGCTGACGCTGGCCGGGGCGAGCTTGATCTACGTGCTGCTGTGGCAGGTCGAAGCGCCGTTCTGGCAGTGGGCGGTCGTCTCGATGTGGCTCGGCCTCGGGTTCACGTTCTTCTCCGGCGCGGTCGAGGCGTGGCTGGTCGACGCCCTCACGGCGACCGGGTTCACGGGCGAACTGGAGACGGTGTTCGGGCGCGGCCAGATCGTCACCGGGGCGGCGATGCTCACCGGCTCGGTCGCAGGAGGATTCATCGCCGCGCAGGCCAGCCTGGGGGTGCCGTTCGTGCTCCGCGGCGTCGTCCTGATCGTGATGTTCGGGGTCGCGTTCAGGCTCATGCACGACGTCGGGTTCACCCCCGAGAAGGGAGGGCGCCCGCTCGCCGAGATGCGGAAGATCGCCTCCGCGTCGATCGAGTACGGCTGGCGGGTTCCCTCGGTCAAGTGGCTGATGGTCGAGGCGCTGTTCACCGGCGGCGTCGGGATCTACGCCTTCTACGCCCTGCAGCCGTACCTGCTCGAGCTCTACGGCGATCCGCAGGCCTACCAGATCGCCGGGCTCGTGGCGGCGATCGTCGCCGGCGCGCAGATTCTCGGAGGGGTCGCGGCGCCCCGGATCCGCCGGCTGTTTCACCGCCGCACCTCGGCGCTGATCGTGACCGCGGGCCTCAGCGTGGTGACGCTCGGCCTGATCGGAATCATCGAGAGCTTCTGGGCAGTGATCGGGCTGATCGTCGTCTGGGGGCTGCTGTTCGCGGCCACGATGCCGATTCGCCAGACCTACCTCAACGGCATGATCCCGTCGCGACAACGGGCGACGATCCTGTCGTTCGACTCGATGATGACCTCGACCGGCGGCGTCTGGACCCAGCCGGTGCTCGGTCGGGCCGCAGACGTGTGGGGGTACGCGCCGTCGTATCTGTTGGGCGCGGGGATCTCGGCGCTGGCGCTGCCCTTCCTGGCCCTGTCCAGGCGGCAGAACTCTCCCGCGGACACTCTCGACCTGACCGAGGCGGAACCGGTCCCGGAGCCCGCCTGAATCGGCTCGCCTACGCGGAATGCCATCACGGGGCTGCGGGGATCGCGGCCACGAGCTTGGGTTGTGTTTGTTTATTCGGTCTCAGGGGCCTCTTCACCGGGCCACGATCCGGTGACCCGCGCGAAGGAGCGTCGGGCGCCATGCTCGACGAGGCCCTTCACGAGGCGAAAGATCGCCCCCTCCACGACCAGGGCCGCTACCAGCTTCGACCACGCGAACTCCCGGTGCTGGGGCTGCGGGGGTTCCTCTTCATCGATCAACCCCCAGACCTGGTCAAACGCCTTCTTCGCCACCAGGCCTGCGACGAGGCCCAGGGCGATGCTGATCGGCATGAACAGGAACTTCATGCTCGACCTCCCTCCGATAGAGCAGCTTTCAGCTGCGCTTTCGTCATCTTGGATCGGCCGGGCACGCCGCGGCGTTGGGCCTCGCGATAGAGCTGCGCACGGGTAGCCCGATCCAACCCCGGCCCGCTGACTGGTGCGGGTGGTGCCTCCGGTGCTGGCACGGCGTCATCGCGAGGCAGCGCCGCCTGTTCGGCGAGCCTGCGCCTGGTCAGAAGCAGACGCACGCCTGCCGCGATTGCCACCGCAGCCACGATCAGCTTGGCCAGGGTCGAGATCCGCGACGGCGTCCGCTCAGGCAACTCAAACACCTGCGAGCGCGCCCTCGGCGGCCGGCGTGGGCTCCGGGTCTTGCTGGCCGCGGTCCTCGGAGCCCAGGATCGAGGCGCGTAGCTCCTCGTCCGCGGCAACCGCGATTCCCGCCGCGGCGATCCCCAGGCCGAGCAGGAGCAGCAGGCGCCTGCCCCATCGCCTCCTGGGCTTCCGTCGACCGGTGCGCAGCGCCCTTCCGGCTTCGGTCAGCGAGCTTGCGGCGGCCTGCACCTGGCGGCGAAGCCTTTCGTCGCGTGCGGCCTTGGCCCGACGCTTACGAGCACGCCCGTAGGCGGCGCGGATGTTCCGTGCGGCGTCTCGGAGGTTCTCGCGCGCATAGCCGTTCTCCAGCAGTTCCTCGATATACGGCGTGATTCGCGCCGTCGTGTCCGATGCGGTCATCAGGCGTCCTCCATGTCTAGGTCGTGCGCTGGTCCCTCGGCTCGTCCCGAGGCTCGAGCTGGATCTCCTTCTCGGCGCGGGTCTTGCCTTCGGCGAGCTCGTGACTGCGCTCGCGCTCCGCATTCAGCTCGTGGCCGAACAGCAGCGCGAGGTTGGTGATCCACAACCACACCAGCATCACCACGACGCCGCCGAGCGCGCCGTAGGTCTTGTCGTAGGCACCGAAGCTGGCGACGTATAACGCAAACGCGGCCGAGGCGATCAACCACACCACCACCGCGACGAGGCTGCCCGGCGTGACCCACCTGAAGCCGCGCAGTCTCACGTTCGGCGAGGCGTAATACAGAACCGCGATCATCGTGATCACCACCGCCAGCATCACCGGCCACTTGGCGATGTCCCAAGCGGTCACCGCCGCGTCACCAACCCCCAGCGGCTCCGCCACGGCTTCCGCCACCGGCCCCGTGACGACGAGCGCGAGCGCCAGCAGCGCGACCACGATCACCATGATCAGCGTCACCAGGACCTGGAGCGGGCGCAGCTTCCAAAACGGCCGCCCCTCGGGCGTCTCGTAGACCACGTTGGATGCCCGCATGAAGGCGCCGACGTAGCCGGATGCCGACCACAGCGCCACGGCCAGGCCGACGACGAGCAGGATGCCCGCGGCGCCGCGGTTCGAGGTGATCGACTCGATCGGCCCCGAGAAGGTCTGCGCGGCGGACTCCGGCCCGATCTGGGTGACGATGTCGGTCACCTTCTGGGTCGTCGACTGGGGATCGCCGAACAGGCCGACGATGGAAACGAGGGCGATGAGCGCCGGGAAGAGCGACAGCAGTCCGTAGTAGGTGAGCGCGGCGGCCCAGTCCATGAGGTTGTCCTCGCGGAACTCGGTCGCGGTCCGCTTCAGGGTTGCGAACCCGGACGAGCTGTCGTCGGCGCCGGTGGGGCTGTAGTCGCGACGCGCGCCATCGTCGTGCCGGTCGTCCCTGGTGGTTCCTTGATTCTCCGTGGTCGAAGTATCGGCCATGGTCACCGCCACCGCACTAGCCACCCGACCAGGAGTCTCGCCTGCATCAGTCGCTGTCCCGCTCAGCCCTGATCGGCCTCGGGCACTTGCTCGCGAAGCCTGTGCAGCGTCGCGCGCAGGACGCGTGAGACTTGCATCTGCGAGACCCCGATCTCCGCCGCGATCTCGGACTGCGTCAGGTCCTCGACGAAGCGCAGATGAAGAACCGTTCGATCGCGCCGTGAGAGCGCTGAGAGAACGGGCGCGATCGCGGCGCCGTACTCGACGGCATCGTAGCCGTGGTCGTTCTCGCCCAAGGACTCAACCACGGGGGAGTGATCCTCGTTGTCGCTGTCGTGCCACGGGCCGTCGATCGATAGGGCGTGATGTGCGTTTCCCGCGTCGATTGCCTCCGACACCTCCTCGGCCGACAATCCGATGCGATCCGCGATCTCGCCGATCGACGGCGAACGGCCGAGTCTCTGCGGTAGCTCCGCAATCGAATTTTCGACCCGAGCGTTCCGTTCCTGAAGGCCACGATCGAGGTGCACCGACCATGCGTGATCTCGAAAGTGGTGCCGCAACTCGCCGAGAATCGTCGGGACGGCAAAGCTCGCAAACTCGAACCCGCGGTCAGGATCGAAGCGACCGATCGCCTTTACAAGACCCAGGCTCGCGACCTGGACGAGATCCTCGAACGGCTCGCGCCCACCGCGATAGCGCGAGGCCAGTCCCTTGGCAAGCGGCATGAACCGCTGTACGAGCTCCTCGAGCAGGATCGGGTCGCGGGTCCGGGCGTAACGGGCGAGGAGCCTGCGCTCCTCGGCGCGCCGCTTGTCTCGAGGCGCGACCCTATGCTCCCTTGCGCTTCGCGGTCGTCGTCCGCGCCAGCTCCTCTCTCGGACTTGTCTCGTCTGCATCATCTCTGTCCCGCATGTTGCACAATTTGCTCGCAGTTCAAGCCCGAGTTGCCGTGAACTGGTATGAAGTGCGACAATTTCGCGGGACAAGCTGTGTCAATTCGTCACCAGAACGGGAAACGGGCCACTAAAAAACGGGGTTCCGTGGCACGCTCCGATGCCCAGGAGAATCGTGAGCGGCTCCTCGTCGCCGCCGGACGTCTCCTCGCGCAATCGCCGACGGCGACGCTTGCCGACGTGGCCGCTGCCGCGGGGGTATCACGCTCGACGCTGTATCGGCACTTCGCCGGGCGGCAGGAACTCGTCGCCGCCGTGGGTGAGCCTCCGCCCCAGGAGGCCTCGCGGGGAAGTGAGGATCCCTTCCCGCCCGGCCGCCTCGGACGCGAGCGGCCCGTGGCGCTGGAGGCAGTCCACGTCTTCGACGCCGTCGCACCCCCCCTGCTTCCGGAGCAGCTCGTAGCCGAAGCGCAGAGGGTCGCGAACGTGGCGCTCGGCCTCTATGTGCTGGACATCGACGGGTCGCATCTGCTCCGGGTCGCGGGGCCGGAGCGGCTCCCGGAGCGCCTCGAGGCGCCGCTGGCCATCGGCCCGGAGCTCGACGCGGACGGTCTCTCGGAGCTCCGCAGGAGTCTCGCCGACCGCCCCGGGATCGAGGTCGTGCCGCTGTGGCTACGGGGAAGGGCGACCGGCGTGCTGCTCACCCTCGGTCGACCGCAGCACAGCCTGGCCGAGATCGCTCGCCAGGCTGCCGCGGCCACCACCCTGGCGGATCGCTACACGGACGCGTTCGCCCGCGCCACGCGTCGCAAGCAGCCGACCCCTGCCGCGGAGCTCCAGCAGAGCCTCCTCCCGCCCCGAATCAGCAGGATCACGGGAGGAGAGGTCGCGGGCAACGTGCTGCCGAGCTACGAGGTCGCCGGCGACTGGTTCGACGTCGTGGAGAACTCGGACGGGATCTGGGTTTCCATCGCAGACGGCTTGGGTGGCGGGACGCGCGCGACCGCCAGCAGCGCCGTGGCCCTCGGTGCCTTGCGGGCCAGCCGGCGCGGCGGGGGGACGACTCGTGAGGCCTTGATGCTGATGCACACGACGCTGCGACAGATGCCCGGTCCGCATGCGGAGATGAGCGCTGTTGTCGCACACTGGGATCCCGCCTCACGTCGCCTCAGCGTGACCAATTGCGGCCACGTCCCACCGATCGTCATCCCCGCGGATCAGGAGCCGCAGCGCCTGGGCGCACCGAAGGGACGCGGACTCGGTGGGCGCTCCAGTCCGGCCCCTATCGAGCAAACGATCTCACTCGAGTCGGGCGATCGCCTCGTCATGGTCAGCGACGGCGTGGTGGGAAGCGAAGACGGCCAGGCCGGGCTTGGCATTGACGGCTTGATCGAGGCAGCCTTGCGATCCGAGCGTGCGACCGCGGCGGACACCGTTCGAAAGCTGCAGACGGCGGTCGTCGAAGCCAGCGGTGGCGAGCTGGAGGACGACGCGACAATGGTGTGTCTTTCTGTGAGTTGACGTCCCTGCCCTGAACCGAGCTACGGGACCGCCGCGGCCCTGGCCTCCTCCTCGGCGTTGATCTCCGGCAGCTCGACGCCCGCAACCTCGTAGGCCTCCGGTTGGTCGAGCGTCTCGCGCTCCAGCAGCGCCCGGGCCAGCGCCTCGAGCCGCCCGCGCTCGCGCTCCAGCAGCTGGATCACGTCGTGCTCGGCGCCGTCGACGATTCGCCGTACCTCTTCGTCGACCAGCTGCTGGGTCGCGGTCGAGGCCGGTAGCGCGCCGGGCAGCAACGGGCCGTCCTGGCGGCCGTCCGTGACGGCGATCGCGCCGATCGCGTCGCTCATCCCCCATCGGCCGACCATGCCGCGGGCGATCTGGGTGAGGTTCTGGATGTCCGACTCCGCGCCCGTGGTCATGTCGCCGAAGACGACCTTCTCCGCCGCGCGTCCGCCGAGCGCGACCTTGATCTTCGCGAGGAGCTCGTCGCGGGCGTAGTTGAAGCGGTCGCTCTCCGGAGTCGCGAGCGTGACGCCCAGCGCCTGGCCGCGCGGGATGATCGAGACCTTGCGCACCGGGTCGGCGCCGGGTGTGAGCATGCCGACCAGCGCGTGACCGGACTCGTGGTAGGCGGTGCGCTCGCGATCCGCGTCGGTCATCACCACCTGACGCTCGGCGCCGAGGATGATCTTCTCGATCGCGTCGGTGAAGTCCCGCTGCTCCACGGCGGCGTGATCGCGGCGGGCGGCGAACAGCGCCGCCTCGTTCACGAGCAGCGCGATGTCGGCGCCGGTCGCGCCCGGCGTCGAGGCCGCGATGCGGTCGAGGTCCACGTCGGGCGCGAGCGGCACCGAGCGGGTATGGATCTTCAGGATCTCCGACGCGGCCCTTGCGGTCGGGCGGCTGGACCGCGATGCGGCGGTCGAAGCGCCCCGGGCGCAGCAGCGCGGGGTCGAGGATCTCGGGGCGGTTCGTGGCGCCCAGGACGATCACGTTCGTGCCGGGCTCGAACCCGTCCATCTCGGTCAGGATCTGGTTGAGCGTCTGCTCGCGCTCGTCGTGGCCGCCGCTGATCCCGCCCACGTTGCCCGAGCGCGAGCGGCCGATCGCGTCCAGCTCGTCGATGAAGACGATCGCCGGCGCCGCCTCCTTGGCCTGCTTGAACAGGTCGCGCACGCGCGAGGCGCCGACGCCCACGATCGCCTCGACGAACTCCGAGGCCGACAGCGAGAAGAAGGCGGCGTCCGCCTCGCCCGCGACCGCGCGGGCCAGCAGCGTCTTGCCGGTCCCGGGCGGCCCGTAGAGCAGCACGCCGCGCGGGACCCGCGCGCCGAGCTTCGTGTAGCGCTGCGGATTCTTCAGGAAGTCCACGACCTCGACGAGCTCGTCCTCGGCCTCGTCGATGCCGGCGACGTCGTCGAAGGTGACTCGGTCCTGCTCGCCCGGCCTGAGCCGCCGCGCGGTGGAGCGGCCGAAGCCGCCGAGCACGCCACCCCCTCCCGCCCGGCTCTGGCGGCGCAGCAGCCAGATGAAGAACCCCACGAGCAGGATCGTCGGGAGGAAGCCGAGCAGGAGCGTGGTCCACAGCGACCGGCCCTCGTCGGGCGCCTTGGCGTTGATGACGACGTTCTGCCGGTCGAGCAGCTTGGTGAGCGAGCGCGGATCGATGAAGGCGGGAACCTCGGTCTTGAAGCTCGTGACCATCACCGGCTTGGCGTCGCCGGGTGGGTCGTAGGTCGCCTCGCGCTTCAGCTCACCCTCGATCGAGTCCTCCTGCGAGCTGATCTCGCTGACGTTGCCGGCCTCCACCTGGTCGACGAAGAACGGCTGGTAGGGCACCCGCTCGCGGTCCTGCGGGCCGCCGGTGACGAACGAGATCACGAGGTTGACCGCCAGCAGCCCGACGAGGAGCGCGACGAACCGCCAGCTCCGGGGGATCATCGGCGGCTTGCGCCTCGGGCGGGGCTGGGCGTCCGTCGGGCGCCGGATCCGCGCGCGAGCCCGACGGGTCCTTCCGGGGTGGCGAGCTGTCAGCGGACGAGTCGGGGCCCAGGTCGCTCACTGTACTCCTACGTCAGCATGTGCCTCGCTTCAGTGGTCAGCGCGTCGAGGGATCGATCCGAAAGATCGGATGCTCCGGCGCAATGCGCCGGAGCTCGTCGTCGCCGGAGTCGGGTCCCACCCCTTCGAAGAACACGCCGACCTCCCACTTCCAGCGCTTGAGGTAGGCGCGCAGGATGGGCGGCTTGTCATGGTCGGCGAGCTCGACCGCGGTGAAGTGCTCCGCGCGACGGCCGAGGAGCAGGCGCCCGTCGCCTTGGGCCCGGAGGTTGCGGACCCACTGCGTGTCCCCGCGCGGCGCGACGAGGTAGCGCGTGCCCTCGAGGGTCAACGGGTTGACCGGCGTACGTCGTGGCTGGCCCGTCTTCCGGCCCCGGACCTCGAGCACCCGAGATCCCGCGACACTCACTCCGAGGCGGGTGAGCCCGGCGACGCCGCGGTTGAAGACGTGCTTGGTGACCCAGCCGGGACGTTGGTAGCGCTCGGTGATACAGCGATTCTCACATTCCTTCAATCGGGGCGACATAGTTCGACCCAGCAGGTTTCTCCATGTATCCTCCGTCACTTGGTACGAAGGCTGCGGGGTGGCGGGAAGGGAGTCCAGCGCGTGCGTGATCGCGGGCGCTGGCGATTGTCGGTGGCGCTCGCCCTGGCGCTTGGACTGGTGGCGGCGGCGTTCGCAGCCCCCGCGGGCGCGGCCACGGGCGAGCCCGGCGCGGCCAGCCGGGCCGGCGAGGAGTCGCTTCGCCTCTGGGCCTACTTCGACGGCGACACGCCGGTCACAGGGGCGCGGGTGCGGGCGTACTCGGGAGGACGGGAGCTGCGCGAGCGCCGCGGACCCGGTCCCGTCACGACGCTCTCCGAGGGAACGGGGTTCCTCCAGTTCCGCGAGCTGCCCCGCGACTTCACCATTGAGGTCACCGGCGGGCGCGCCGGCGGCAGGCCGGTGCGCGGTTCGCTGACGGCGGAGGTGCGCGGCGTCAGGGATGGAGACCTCGTCGACGTGAACCCGATCACCACCCTGGCCGACGCCTGGGAGGACTCGGAGGAGGGGCGCAGCCAGCGCCGCGCCCGCAACGTGGTCGAGCGCACGCTGGGGATCAGGCGAATCTTCGACGACTATGACCTGTACGCAAGCGACCGGTGGTTCGACGGCGACCGCTTCCTCCGCTGGACGCTGGAGCAGGGCTCGGTCGGCGCCGGAGCGAGGGCGCTCGTGGATCACATCGACGAGCCCGGCTTCGACCGCCGCGTGTTCCGCGACTCGGACGAGGGGGGCCCCAACGCCCGCGTCGCGGCGATCCCGGGCGCGGACCGCGGCAAGCATCCTGGACGGGCTGATCGACGCTGCCAACAGCGCGGCCAATCTCTCCGGTCCGCAGGGATTCCTTCTCGGCACCGCGCTGCTCTTCATCAAGAAGGGGATCGATGCGGGGCTGAACCCGAGCAAGGAGACCAATAGCGCCGAGAAGGAAGTCCTGGCGAGGCTCGACGCGATCACTCAGGAGATATCGGACCTCAAGGGTCAGGTCGACACGCGGTTCTTCGAGTTGCAGGTGACGGAGACCGAGAAGACGATCACAGCGATCAGGGGCGCGCAGAAGAGCCTCACGGACGCGGTGAAGCGTGACAAGGAAGCCAACGACACGAGCCTGTCGGACACAGAGCGCCAGAAAGCGCGTAGGTCCTACCACACAGCGAGGTACGAGTTCATCGAACAGGCCAAGCAGCTGAGTCCAGTGGGGGAAGGCGGCGCCATTGCCAAGCTGCACCAGGCGCTTGTCCGTGAACAGTTCGCTGCAGGAGTGAAGCGGTCCGCGCTGATTCCCGGCATCCGTGAGGAGCTCGGCAAGCAGCGCTTCTTCACGAACCAGAGCTCGAAGACGATCGACGCCTTCTTCTCCTACTACGAGTCGGCGCAGGTCGCACTCGCGGCGGTGCTGACCGAGTACTACACGCTAGGAGGACCCTGCGTCTCCGCCGCGCCACCCACGGCAGAAGGTGCTTGCGAAAAGCCCCCGGCGCCTGACGGACTGACCGCAGCAGGACCGTGTCGAGGACATCCAGACCAACCTCGCTGCGCAGGAGAGGGCCCTGCCGGAGCTCCAACCTCGATCCGCGCTTCTTCATCGACACCAAGAACAACAAGGAGTGGAGGGTCGAGCCGACGTACTTCCGGAGCGCCGAGCTCCTCAAGGATGGAATAGAGCGCACGAAGTGCAACACGCCCGTCCCAGTTCCCGGAACAGCGCAGAAGGCCCAGACATGCCAGGCCAACACCGCCCGCAAGGACTACCTGTTCCGCGATCCCCCCGTCGCGAAGTTCTCCTGGAGGATTCCGACGACTGACGAGGCACAGAACCTCTTCAAGCCGGGCCTCGGCGCACCGGATGATCCGCTCACCCGGCTGGAGTCGCTCGGTGTGCGCTATCCGAACTCGCAGGTGAACCCGGGCTCGACCGGCACGTCGAGCCTGAGAGACGACGACCTGTGGCTGCGTGACGGGTTCACCACGACTTCGTTCGCGCCGTTCACCAGCTTGACGAGCATCGAAGCCCGCGTGCTCAGCCTGGCGCCGAAGCGCGCCGCGACGTTGTCCGATCCGAAGAAAGTGGCAGAGGGCTGCAACCTCGCACTTGTGCCGTCATGCAACAAGATCTTCGACGCCGGCCGCTTCATCCTCTGGGTACGCGACGTCAATCGAGACGAAACTTCGTTCCTCTGGTAGCTCTGATCGTTTCGTGACCGACGGATCGCGCGGATCACTTTCGTCCCCACGATACGGTCAGTCGCGATCGCGGTCAGGTGGGTCGAGGTGATCGCCACGCTCGCGATCCAGAGGTGCGCTTGTCAGGGTGATAGCCCTCTAACGATGGGCTCGGCGCGCGTCGAGCCCTTGGCCCGACGAACCGCGTCGCTCGGGAACGACCGGACCTCCGCAGTGCGGGCAGTGCCACGGCTCGACCTCCATCCCGCAGTCGCCGGTGAGGAACGCAGCGAGCGTACTCCGCGTGCGATGCGCCCCTCTCGTTGCGGCAACTGGGCGGTCACACTCCTTGCAGTACATGGCAGAGCGCATCTGCGAGGCCATCGCGTGCCAGCGTACCGCCCGAACAGCCGATCGGGCGCACACCACGCGGGAAGTAACGCTGACCGCTTGCGTTTCGATCGCTCGACGACCGGAACGCGCGCCTGGTTTCACCCGGGCCTGGTGGCGCGTTCGAGAACCCGCCCCACGTGTGGCATGTGCGGGGAGCGCCACACGTGTCGCTGTTCGAAGGGCCACGCGTAGATCGGGCTGCCGTCGCGAACAAGCTCGAGCAGGCGTGGCTCGCCGAAGCTCCTCGGCGGACCACTCGTACATGCGCTGCAGCCGCGGCACGATCACCGCGTAGTCGAGCATCCGGCCAAGACGCTGCTCGTCGGCGATATAGCTCTCGACGTCGAGCGCGAGCGGATAGCGGTTTGGGAGCACGCGGCGGAGTGAGAGGAACGCTCCCGCCATCCCGAGCCGGGGGTCGCCGAGCAGGCGGCCGAGCGGGGCGAAGCGTCCCAGCGCCAGGCGCGGCGCCGCGACGAGCGCGTGGGCGTAGAGGACGCGGACGAGCGCGACGTTCATGAAGAAGCGCTCCGGCGGGCTCTCCGCTTCGGCGAGTGCGCGGTGCTCCAAGTAGGCGCCCACGATGCTCGCGTTGTGAGCTCGGTACCAGTTGCGCGCCGTCGGTCTCGCGATGAACTCCATCCACAGCCGCACGGCCTGCGACGACGGCTCTCCGGGCAGGCCGCCGGCGAGGGCGACCGATTCGCATCCGTCCCGCAGCAGGCGCTCGTTGACCGCCCGCCACCACACGCTGCCGGGTGGCGAGCGCGTCGAGCGGATTGAGCACGCCGCGGTGCGCCTGCCAGCGCATGAACGAGAGAGCCGCCCGTCGGAACGGCAGGTGACGCGGGGCGCGGCCGGTC
This sequence comes from uncultured Thermoleophilia bacterium, assembly GCA_963754225.1. Classification (GTDB taxonomy): domain Bacteria; phylum Actinomycetota; class Thermoleophilia; order Solirubrobacterales; family 70-9; genus DASPWW01. The sequence goes on along the minus strand of CAVWEV010000004.1, from coordinate 213,299 downwards.
GGCCCGTGGTAGGTCCGCGCGATCAACGCAAGACGCCCGCTCGGATCGTCTCGTACGGCGGCCACCTGCGCCCGAGCCCAGGCGACGGCGCTTCGCGTCCTCGCTCATCTGCGAGTAGTGATACAGGGGCGTCGCTTCCTCGGAGCTGGCGCTCCTGCCTTTCGCGACGAGCGAGCGTGCCGCGGCCGCGGGCGTGCCCTAGTCGGGTTCGCGCGCGTCCCGCGTCGTTCGCAGACTTCGGGCGAACGCAAAGGACCAGATCGCGATCAGGATCAGGTCAAGCAGCGTCGCGAGCAGCCAGGGCGCCGGGCGAGCCCCGCCGATCGCCAGCGCGGCCGCCGCGCCGAGCAGCAACGCCGCCGTGAGCGGACGGTAGAGGGCAGCGAGCCTCCGGTAGTCGACGAGTACGACGATCGTCGCCACGAGCGCGATCAGCAGGGCAGAGACCGAGCCGGCCAGCAGCCACGCCGAGGGCTCGGGCGTGCGGGCGTCGGCCGCGTGCTCAACGAGGCTCACCATGCCGGCGCCGGCGGCCGCGACCGCGAGCGCGATCGGGAGTTGGCTGTAGAGCCACAGCACGAGCGAGCCTCCGTCCTGCCGCGGCAGTCGCCGCCCGACGTAGTCGAAGTAGGTCCACCAGAAGCCGAAGGCGATGCCGAGTCCGAGAACGCCCGTGGCGACCGTGCGGAAGTCGAGGTCCTCGACGCCTCGCAGCCCGTCGACCACGCCGATGACGACCTCGCCCAGGACGATGATGATGAAAAGCCCGTAGCGCTCGGCCATCGAGTCGGTGGCCTGAATCCCAAGCGAGTCGTCGGACGAACGCAGCATGTACACGACGACGAGCGCGATCGAGCCGACGACGACGGCGGCCCAGACGGCCACCCGCGCGGTGTCCTCCATGCCGGCGCTGGCGAGCAGCGCTCCGATCGACACCACCAAGCCGACGAGGTAACGGAGCGCCCCCGGGCGGTACTCGGGTCCGTCGGTTCGGTACACGGAGGCCCACTGCCAGACGAGGACCGCGAGTAGCACCGCGTAGGTGAGCGCGAACTGTTCCCCGTCGGTGCTCGCCGCGTGCCCGGTGAAGACGGCCAACACGGTGAGGATCCCCATCTGCAAGAAGATGAACGAGCGGTTGCGACCGTCCTCGCGGCCGTGCAGCTCGTGGAATTGGGTGCCGTTGAACCAGCCGATCCAGATCAGTCCGAAGACGACGGCGAAGTCGAGCACGCCCGACCACGAGACGTCCTCGGCCAGCGTGTGCGCTATCTGGCCGACGAGCACCACGTAGACGAGGTCGTAGAAGAGCTCCAGGAAGCTGACCGTGCGGTCCTCGATCACGTCGCCGTGAGGCCGGGGCGGCCGCAGGAACCAACGACGCAGCCCCGCGCCCAGCGTCATGGGTGGACCGGCGTCCGCTCCCGTGCGCTCGCTCACCTCGCGAGCCTCCTCGATAGCTCCGCGGAGCTGTGTCGATCACCGAGAGGTAGTTGGACCCTCGGTTGAGCGTTGACCTCGGAGAGCGCGATGCTGCTTAGCGCGACATCCAGGCGTCTCGAACCGGACGCGCTCGTCACCCGGGGCCGCATCGACTGCGACGACCTCGCCGCGTTGATCGAGCGGCGCGCCGCGGAGGAGGCCGACCTTCGGCTCGCAGCCTGAGTCGCGCAGGCGCGGTCAATCGGAGCGGTGGGAGAGGACGTTCACGATCGTGCCGCTCGGCTCGCGAAGCATGAACCGTCGGACTCCCCACTCCTCGTCGCGCAGGGGATAGGCGATCTCCAGCGCCCGCTCCACCGCGCCCGCGTGGACCGCGTCGACGTCGTCGACCTCGACCGAGATACCCGGCGCGGCGGGGTCGTCGTTGCTGATGATGGTCACCTGGGCCGAGGGGTTGGTCGGCGATGCGAGGGTCACGACCCAGCCCAGGTCCATCACCACCTCGAAGCCGAGCAGCTCGACGAAGAAATCGCGCGTCTCGGCGGCGCGGTCCGACCTTATGTTTGGCACCGTCCTGTTGATCGTCACGCTCCGCGTTATACCGGAGGCCCCACTGATTCATGCAGCCCCGAGAGGTTCGAGGATCTTCTCGGGACGGATATGGGGCCGCGACCCCATTCTCATCGCGCGCCCCGCTCTGCAGCCTTCCGCCGCATGCTGCACCGGACACCCGGGCGCCGCATGGCGGGGGCCCTGCTGGCCCTGATGATCGCCACCGCAGCCGCCGTGGCGATCACCGAGACGCGTGACAGGGTCACGACAACGCCCGCCAAGCCGGCTGCCCGGTTCAACCAAGGTGCCCCGAATGTGGTCGTCGTGATGACCGACGACCAGGCGCTGGACACGATGCGCGCGATGCCGCGCACCCGCCGGCTGCTCGGAGGCCGGGGGGTCACGTTCGAAAACGCGGTTGTCAGCTTTCCGCTCTGCTGTCCGTCGCGGGCGACGTTCCTGACCGGACAGTACGCGCACAACCACGGCGTGCTCGACAACCATCCGCCGCGCGGCGGCTACCACCGGCTCGACGCCGAGCACACGCTTCCGGTGTGGCTGTCGCGAGCCGGATACAGGACCGGATTCGTCGGCAAGTTCCTCAACGGCTACGGCGAGGGCGCCGCTGCGCGCGAGATACCCGTCGGGTGGAGCGACTGGTACGGGCTTCCGTCGAAGGCCAAGCGTCGGCCCTTCGACTTCCCGCTTAACGAGAACGGAAAGCTCGTCGAGTACGGCGATGGCGAGGACGACTACAAGACCGAGGTCCTTGCCGACAAGGCGGTGTCGTTCATCGGCGAGCGCGCCCCGAGCGACCGCCCGTTCTTTCTCTATGTGTCGACGACCGCCCCCCACACCGAGTACGGGCTGCCGGACGAGCTTGACCGCAACCCCGAGCCGGCGCCGCGGGACCGCGGCAAGTTTGAGGGACGCTCCGCGCCGCGGCGGAAGTCGGTCGACGAAAAGGACGTCTCCGACAAGCCTCGATTCATCCGCTCCAGATCACGTCTGGGAGCCGAGCAGCGCGAGCAGATCGACAGGGTCTACGTCAGCCAGCTCGAGTCCCTGGTTGCGGTGGATCGTTTGATCAAGCGCGTGGTCAGGGAGCTTCGCCGCACCGGTGAGCTCGACGACACCGTGGTCTTGTTCACCTCGGACAACGGGTTTCTGCGAGGGCAGCACCGCCTGGATTCGGGAAAGGCAAACCCCTACGAGGAGGCGATCCGTGTTCCGTTGCTGGTTCGGGGGCCCGGGTTCCCGCAGGGAATCGAGGACGACCGCCTGGTCGGCAACGTCGACCTGGCCCCGACCATTCTCGACCTTGCCGGCGTCGAAGTGGATCGGGCGATCGACGGGCGTTCCATCCTCCCCTTCGAGCGCATCGATGACCGCACGGGCGCCGTCCTCCTCGAGGTCTACGAGCGCAGCCACGGTCGCTTCGTGGGCGTGCGCACCCACCGCTACGTCTACGCCGAGTACGACGGCCGCGACGTCGAGCTGTACGACCTCGAGCGGGACCCCCAACAGCTTGAAAGCGTCCACAAAAACCCCCGCTATGCCGAGGTCCGCGCCCGCCTCTCAGATCTTCTTTCCCGGCTGCGCAAATGTGCGGGCGAGGAATGCCGGTGAGCGATTGGGGTCGTGACCCCATTGCCAACCGCGTACAGCTGAAGGTACGTTCCGGGCCATGGAGGATCCCGCCCGCCGCGATCTGCTCGTAGACGCGGTCGAGATCGCGGAGTCCCGGCTTCGCACTGGTGAACGCCTGGATCCCTTCATGATCACTGACCGATGGGGCGATCGCCGGGTAGAGGAATTCGACATCGGTGCCCTCTCGGACGCGAAGAAGAAGCTTGGGGAATTCATGCGCGCGGCGGCCGGGGATGAGCGCTGCGTGCTGGTGTACGTCGGTCGCGCCGGCGTTGAGGAAGACGCGATAGTGATAGAGCGCGGCGAGGCTGGGCGAGGCGAGGTGGGGGTGTTCGTTCAGCACTTTCGACCAAGGCACGGTCGGTTGCGCCGTTTCAAGCTGATCGGTCAGACGGAGCCAGTGGGGATGACGGAAGCTGTTCCCTAGGGTTCGGGCTGGCTGCGGGCCGAGCGCGCCGTCGCGAGCGGTCCTCCAGCGATGTCACCGGGACCGGCTGGCGATTCCCGCTCGACCCGCCGCAGCTCCGGCCTGCGGATGCAGCCGAGCCCCCATTTCGACCCGACAGCCGGTGTGCCACAGTCCATCGCGTGAGACCTAAGCGTCGCGTACAGCTCTTCTGGCAGATCTTCCTGCCCAACGCCCTTCTCCTGGTGTTGGCCGGCGTCGCGCTGACCTTGTCGCCAGCGACGGTCAGCAGTCCGCCCTTGCCGATCGAGGCGGCGGTGGTCGCCCTCGGCGTGGCGCTGATGGTGGTCATCAACCTCTTCCTGCTGAGATGGTCGGTGGGTCCGCTGGAACAGCTTGCGCGGCTCATGCGCGACGTTGACCCACTGTCCCCGGGCCAGCGCGTGAGGCTCCGTCGGGCGAGCGCGGAGATCGACGAGCTGGCCGATGGCTTCAACGGAATGCTTGAGCGACTGGAGACCGAACGGCGTGAGAGTGCGCGACGTACTCTTGCGGCCGAGGAGACAGAGCGCCGTCGTTTGGCCCGCGAGCTTCACGACCAGGTGGGCCAAACGTTGACGGCTTTGATGCTCGAGGTGGGGCATGCCGCCGGCCGCGCGCCCGAGGTGCGAAGCGAGCTGCGCGAAGCGCAGGAGGCCGCGCGGGCCCTAAGTGATGACATCCGTGAGATCGTGCGCCGGCTCCGTCCGGAAGCTCTGGACGACCTCGGATTGACCAGCGCCCTGACCGTGCTCGCGGAGCAGTTCGACCAGCACTGCGAGATTGAGGTGAGACGCCGATTCGCGTCGCAGCTGCCGACGCTCGACCCGGACGTCGAGGTGGTGGTCTACCGCGTCGCGCAGGAGAGCCTCACCAACGTCGCCCGCCATGCCGGCGCCTCGCACGTCGAGATCGCCCTCGCACCGGTGGACGGCTGGACGCGGCTCGAGATCAGCGACGACGGCCGCGGCCTCAACGGCGCGACTCCCGGGAACGGCATTCGGGGAATGCGCGAGCGCGCGCTGCTGGTTGGCGGGCGGTTTGCGCTCGAATCGCCGCCGACAGGAGGGACGTCCTTGCGGCTCGACGTGCCGTGCGCCAGCGAGGCTTCAGGGTGAGCGTGCCGCTCAAGACGCGGATCTTGCTCGCGGACGACCACGCGATGGTCCGCCGGGGCCTGCGACACGTGCTCGACGCCGAGCCTGACCTTGAGGTCGTCGCCGAAGCGGAGGATGGCCGGTCCGCGCTCTCGATCGCTCGCAGTGAGGAGATCGACCTTGCGATCCTCGACGTCTCGATGCCGCGCCTCACCGGAATGCAGGCGACGCGCGAGCTGCTCAAGCGCCGACCCGACGCGCGGGTCTTGATCCTCTCGATGTACGACAACGAGGAGTACTTCTTCGAGGCGATCCGGGCTGGCGCGTCGGGCTACGTTCTCAAGTCCGCTGCCGACCGTGACCTGGTCGAGGCCTGTCGTGCAATCGTGCGAGGTGCGCCTTTTGTCTACCCGGACGCCGTGAAGACACTAATTCGCGACTACCTCGAGCGTGTCCGAGTTGCGCCGAGGACCCCCCGGCCGACCCGTTAACGCCGCGCGAGTCCGAGGTCGTCAAGTTGATTGCGGAGGGCTACAGCAACAAGCGCATCGCCGAGGAACTCGTGATCAGCGAAAAGACGGTGGGGCGTCACCGCGCAAACGTGCTCGAGAAGCTCGGAATGCACGACCGCGTGGAGCTCACCCGCTACGCGATTCGACGCGGTCTCGTCGAAGCCTGAGCGTCCTCGCGAGCGCCCCCACCGGAGTCACGTCGACGTTCCACGACACGATCAGGAGCTGGCTGACCGAGACGGGACTCGAGTGCGACCGCACGCCTCGGCCTGACTCTGTTCCTATGCGTCCACGTTCGTGGACGATCTGGACGTAATGGACGATGCATCCGGTACCAAAGCGGTACCACGGCACATCGGGGGTCCTGCTGGAGGCTAAGCCCCAGCCCGATCAGCACGGCAGACTCCGCTCAGCTGCGCCGTCGCCGGCGCCTTCCGTCAGGCATGCGGCAAAGTGCTTTTCCAGATCTCCGGGGCCGATCGTCCCGGCCGCCCCGATCGCGACGATCCGCGTCCGCGGAGCCTGTCCGCCCCACTCGCCGTCGAAGGAGACGTCCACCCTTTTTCCCACCACCTGCAGCACCGCCGCGGCGCTCAGGTGCCTCGGAGGCGGCTACGACCCCCTTGGCGCGGTAGACGCCCGCGGGCAGCTTCGCCGCCGTCTTGCGCAGGGCGTCCAGTGAGAGCGGTCGGTCGGTTTCGTAGCTCCACGATTCGAAGCGATCGTCATGACCGGCGTGCTCTGCGTGGTCGCAGCCGGGATCGGAGCATCCCGGGGAGTGGGCGGCTCGATCGGGCTCGAGGTGGCCGGGGTGGAACCTCCCCACGCCGAGCAGAACCTCGAGCGGGACGTCGCACCTTTGAGCCTCGAGCAGCCTGTAGCGGTGCAGGTGGTCGTCGAGCCAGTCCCTGATCCTGTCGATCTGCTCCCGCCCCACGAGGTCGGTCTTGTTGAGGATCACCATGTCCGCCATCGCGACCTGCCAGATCTTCAACTCCATCTGCTCGGGAGCCGCGAAGACCTGCTCGGCGTCGATGACGCAGATGATGCTGTCGAGGCGGACCCGGTCTATCAGCGACGGGTCGTCGGCGAAGGTGAGGGCGATCCCGGTCGGCTCGGCCACTCCGCTCGCCTCCAGCAGGATGTACTCGGGCCGCTCGGGCCGCTCGATGACCTGGATCACGGCCTCGGAGAGGTCGTCGCGGATCGAGCAGCAGACGCAGCCGTTGGCGAGGCTGATCACGTCGCTCTCGACATCGACGACGAGATCGGCGTCGATGTTGATCGGAGCCGAAGTCGTTGACCAAGACGCCGACCTTCATCCCGTGGTCGCCGTTGAGGATCCGGTTGAGCAGGGTCGTCTTGCCGGCGCCGAGGAACCCGGTGAGCACCGTCACCGGGGTCCGTCTGGCCCCGCGCGGATCCTCGTCGTGACCGGGGCCCATCCCGCCACCTAGTCCCGGCCGAAGCGGCTCTTGATCTTCTCGCCGACCTTCTGGGCGATCATCTTCGGGATCTCGATCTTGAACCCCTTCGGGAAGACCCGCACGAGGTCGCGCTTCACGTCCTCCGGGTAGTAGAGGTTCGGGTCGATCTCCTTCTCGCGGACGAACTCCTCCTGGACGTCGGTGACGTTGTGTCGAGGGTCGGGGAACTCGATGTTGAGATGCCGGGGACCGAGGTCGAACAGCTCCTTCGCCTCGGACGGGTTCGGCCGTGCCGGGCTCGCCGCCTCGGAGAGCGCCGCGTTGCGGGTCCAGACCGCGTCCTTGGTGACGTTGACGACGACGCCGTCGGGAGCGCCGAACTGGAACAGGCCGTCCCAGTGGATCCTGATGCCGGCGAGGATCTCGGGCAGCAGATCCTCGTCGTAGGCGGTGTGGGTGACCATCGCCAAGCGCGGGTTGACCTGCTTGGTCAGGTAGCCGACCGCGTAGTGGACCGTGTGGGCGGTGTCGATCGTGTTGTTGGTGATCATCTCCGGCAGCCCCATCTTCATTTCCTGCAGCTTTGCCATGTCGGGCTGGACCTCGGTCACGAAGACGTCCACCCCCTTTGCGAACTCCGCGGTGAGCTCGTCCGGGCGCCCGTCGCCGGTCCACACGAACGAGAGGCCGTTCCAGTCGAGGCGGTAGGCGGAGGCCCCGTCCTTGGTGTGGGAGCGGCGCCAGTGGCGGATCGTGACCCCGTCCTGGTCGTAGCAGATGCCGTTGTCGTCCCGAAAGTCGAACTCGTTGACCTCGACCTCGTAGCCGTCGCCGATCGGTGAGGAGTTGAAGCTGTCGATGTGCCAGTGGGCCATCTGCTTCATTCCCTCGACCATGGCCCTGGTTCCGTCCTCGGGTGTTCTGCCCGACGGTCCGTGGACCCGCAGCGGCTTCCAGCGGGCGGCCCAAGGGGCGAAGGCGAAGAGGTAGGGCAGCTCGCCGTAGTGGTCGACGTGGAGGTGGGTGAGGAAGATGTCGTTGACCATCTGCAACGGCACCTGCATCGCGAGGATGTTGCGCAGGCAGCCGGGACCGAAGTCGAAGAAGAAGCGCTTGCCATTGCCGAGCTCGACCATGATGCAGGTGGCGGCCTGGTTTCGCCGCGGCGGGAACGGGCAGCTGCCGACGAAGGTGATCCGCATCTCATCCTTGCCTAGCTCCTCCGACGTCGGGTAGTAGGTCGACCCGCTGCCGATGCTCTCGGTCGGCTTGTAGTAGGGCGGCATGGTGATCCCGCCTCCCCCGACTCCCCCGTAGGGATTCATCGGTGGGATCATGCCCGTTGCCGTCTGACATCGCTTCCTCCTCGCGATTTCGCTTCCAGTCACAGCCATCCAGGCTCCATCCGCTGGGAGCAGTCTCCGCCCAACAAGGTAGCGCCACAAGGGAGCGAGTACCCGGCGCGCGATGGTGGCGGCACCACAGCCGCGGGCATGGGAGCCCCATTGCCCGGGCTTGGCCGCGTGCGATGGTCCCGCAATGGAGCGCACTCGCAGAGGGATCTGAATGGACTGGGCACTGACGATCGTCGCGCTCGCGCTGATCGCCGTTGCCGCCGTCTCGAAGCGGCTGTCCGGATCGCCGATCACGCCGGCGATCCTGTTCGTCTCGATCGGGCTCCTGGTTGGCCCCAAGGTCCTCGACGGGGTCGACTCTCGAGCACCAGCTCGACCGTGCGGGCGCTGGCCGAGGCGACGCTGGCGCTCGTCGCTCTTCTCCGATGCCTCGCGCATCGACTTCGGAAAGCTGCGGCGCGAGTTCTCGGTGCCGCTGCGTCTGCTCGGAATCGGCCTTCCGCTGACGATCGCCCTCGGGGCGCTCGCGGCGGCCGTGATCTTCGACCACTTGACCATCTGGGAAGCCGTCATCCTCGGGGTCATCCTGGCGCCGACCGACGCCGCCCTTGGCCAGGCGGTCGTCACCGAGCCGCGCGTGCCGGGTCGGATTCGCCAGGGACTGAACATCGAGAGCGGGCTCAACGACGGGATCTGCGTGCCGCTGCTGTTCGGGGCCGTCGCCGCCGCGGACGTCGAATCGCACATCTCGGAAGGGCGAAGCCGGGATGACGCTCCTGCTCGAGGAGATCGGCTACGGGATCGCCGGAGGGATCGTCGCCGGGCTCCTGATCGGAGCCGTCGTCGTCTATGCGGGCCGCAGGGATCTGATCGAGGGCACGTGGCGCCAGGTGATTCCGGCGGCCGGCGCGGCCCTCGCCTACGGCACCGCCGTGGCGCTTCACGGATCGGGCTTCATCGCGGCCTTCGTCGCCGGCCTCGTTTTCCGGGCGGCGATCAAGCGCGACCCCGAGGACATCAACCGGCTCACCGAGGAGGTCGGAGGCGTGCTCAACGGGGTCACCTTCATCCTCTTCGGGGCGATCCTGCTCGGACCCGCGCTGGGTGAGCTGACCTGGCAGCTTGCCCTCTACGCGGTCCTCAGCCTGACCGTCGTTCGGATGGTGCCCGTCGCGATCGGGATGCTGGGCTCGCACGCTCGGGTGCCCACGGTCGGCTTCCTCGGGTGGTTCGGACCCCGCGGTCTGGCCTCGATCGTGTTCGCGTTGATCGTGATCGAGGAGTCCCAGCTTCCCCACGAGCACCTGATCGTCCTCGCGGTCTACCTCACCGTCGGGCTCTCGGTCTTCGCCCACGGCCTCACCGCCGCTCCCCTGGCCAACCGCTATGCACGACTGGTTCGAGCGCCACCCGCGCGACTTGGCGCCGCCGATGGAGAGCGCCCCGATCGAGGTGACCCGCACCCGCGGTTTGATGCTCAGCAGAGCTCCTCGGCTCGCTAGCGGTCAGTGACCACTCGAACCGGACCCGGCGAGTGGGGAAGCCGCCAAGCGTTGAAGCTACCGACCGGATTCAGGGGCAACATCGTGGTCGAGAGCTCCGGCGAGCACAGCGGGACCTTCGACATCAAGCACGGCGGACTGCTTCCCGTCGTCGATATCGCCCGCTTCGGGGCACTGAAGGCCGGCGCCAAGGTCACGGCGACGATCGAGCGGCTGCGGGCGGCGTCCGAGCTCGGGGCGATCGAGCCCGCACATGCCCGGACGCTCGAGGAGGCCTACGACCTCTTCACTGCGCTCCGGCTCGAGCACCAGATTCAGCAGCTCGAGCGGGGAAACGAGCCAAATGACTATGTCGACCCGAAGGAGCTTTCAGAGCTCACGCGGCGCTATCTGCGCGATGCATTCCGCGAGGTCGCCGCTGTGCAGAAGTCGCTGTCGAGCGGGCTCGTCTAGGCAACCTGAGTTCTTGAGATGAGCGCAATCGACTCGCCGAGCGCCCGCGTGTACGTCAACTAGCTGACCCACGGCGCCCGAGGAACCCGACCGACCCCCGTGCAGATGTGCCCGGCGGCTGAACACAATGTCGACGTCACCCGGTGGCTTGCCGACGGCTCCCGTCTGCCCCTCAGACGAGGTCCGTCTCCACCTCGATGCGGCCCGATTTGGCCGCGTCGGCGAGGGCGCCGTAGTCGAGCTCGTTCTGGTCGGCGTAGCGCTCGGAGAAGTCGGCGATCGCATTGTCGAAGCTCTCGCCCTTGCCGAGGTAGGCGGCGATCGCGATCCGGTCTCCGGAGCGTGCATGGGCTCGGGCCAGGGTCCAGCCGCAGACCCGCCCGTATATCTCCAGCCCCTCCGGCGGCAGGGTCTCGACCTCAACCGATCGCTTGCCGTCCCAGAGCTGGCGCACGTAGAAGTCTCGCTTTTTGTCGTCGAACCCGAGCGCCGGGAGCCAGCCGAGAAGGATGTCGCTCGAGGCCTGCATCAGCCACTGGCCCTCGACCACCCGCTCGCCGTGGTTGCCGAACTCACTCTTCCCGACGTAGGGCTCGAGCACCGAGGCCTCGGCCTCCTTGGCCTGCAGGAAGAGCGGGTCCTGCCCGTCGCGGCCCATCATCAGCACCACCCAGGCGCGCGTGCCGACGCTTCCCACCCCGACGACCTTGCGGGCCATTTCGACGTACCGGTAGCTGTCGAAGAGGTGGCGACGGTCTCCCTTGAGGCTCTCGCGGTAACGGCCGAGCATCTCGATGATCCGCTTCTCGAGCGCTTGTTGCTGATCCTTGGAGACCAGCTCGCCAGCGGGACCAGCAGCGGCGGATCGCTGATGATCCGCGGCTCGCCATCGACCTCGTGGACGAGGCGATCGAACGCCTTGAGGCTGTTCTTCTTGCCGGCCTTGGCGACGTTCTTCCGCACCGCCTTCATCTGCTTGGGGTCGGCGACCTTGGCGATGTCGGCGAGCAGGGCGTCGACGTCGAGGCGCGCGTACCAGAGGTCGAGGTTGCGCATCGCGGCGAACTCCCGCATCGCCTCGCGGTATGAGCGGACTGTTCTGAGCACGGCGGCGCGGGTCTGCTTCGGGGTGAAGTCGCGGTCGCGCCCGGCGATCTCAAAGCTCGCGGCGAGGCGCTTGACGTCCCACTCCCAGGGCCCGGGAAGGGTCTCGTCGAAGTCGTTGACGTCCATTACCAGACGGCGGTCGGGCGCCGCGAAGACACCGAAGTTCGAGAGGTGGGCATCGCCGCAGAGCTGGACCTTCAACCCGGACTGGGGGGTGTTCGCGAGGTCCATCGCCATGATCGCCGCCGCGCCGCGGAAGAACGTGAAGGGCGAGGCCAGCATCCGCCCGTAGCGGATCGGAACGAGTTCCTGGACGCGGCTCTTGGCCTGGTCCTCGAGCACCTTGACCGGATCCCTGCGGCGTGTCGCCGGCTCCCACTCACCGTGACTCGCTCGAGAAGCCTTCTCGCGCGCCGCCTTGCCCGCGGCTGCGCGCTGATCGGCGGTGACAGTGCTCTACAGGCGGGGATTTGGGGGGCGCGGAGGGCATGGTCAAGATCTCGTCAGCGAGGAATTGTCGCCACTCGAGGTCCTTGGGAGCCAGGCGCTTTGGCGGTTCTCCCGCCCAACGGATTGGCGACCGGCGGTCGAGTCCAGGGTCGGGTCGGACCCAGGTTCAGACCTGTCTTCCTCCAAGAGCGCGAGCGCGGCCTGATAGGGCGGATGCCATCCGTCGGCGCGCCGGTTCGGATGCCGCTGCCGGTCGGCAAGATCCAGCCGCTTGACGGCGCGCGCCATCTCGCCCGCCGATCCGGAAGAGCGGGCGATGAGGGCAATGTGGGAGAGATAATGCTTGACGGATCGACTCTCACGGTCCCGGGTCAGCAGCCTCAGCGCCCGCAGCTCCTCGTCAGTGAGCCCGCTCGCCAGCAGCTCCTCCTCGGAGACCGAGGAATGCTCAAAGACGTCGTGAAGCCAGGCCACCGATCGGGCAAAGACCGGAGAGGCCTTGGCGACCCGCCTAACGTGGAAGATCACAGGCGTGCCGGTTGGTTCTAGGGACCCTCGGAGGGCGCGCTCGGCGATTCGTCTGGCGCGTCCAACTCTCATGCTCGCTGCCGCCGCTGCTTCGCGTTCCATCGCGTCATGGCCATCTTGCTTTGCCGGCACTCCATTTGGGGCCCGAACGACATGCCCCATTTTGCGTGGATCTCCTCTGCCGGGACTATATAACCGCTTCGGCTACTTCCCAGCCGTGCCGAGCTGCGTGAGATCAGGTGGGCGGACCAGGCAGCTGGGCAAGTAACACGAGGGAGACGACCAGCAGCACGGCGCCAAGCGCAACGAGCGCGTAGCGCCCCCCGCGTCGGGGGAAGCGCGTGCTGATACCGACGAGGAAGAGGATGCTCGCGAGGAAGACGGTTGTGCGGACATACTTATCGGACGTCTCGCCTGCGGTTGCGCCTGCGGCGAAAGCCTTGTCCGCCTGCTGTGTCCAGTGCCTTCCCCTTCCCGAGCCCCGGCTGTCGGTATTGCGGCATGTAGGTCGGGCCCCGAGGCGCGTTGGGGTTCGTCTCGGGCTTCGTGGCGCGCCATGCATCGAACGCGACGCGGAACGCGGGACGGAAGCGATGCTCCGCAAGGGCCATTGCCTGCTGATTGTGGGCGGTGTAGGCGGCGAACCACGCCTCGAAGGTCGAGGAGTCAAAGTTCCGAAGCTCGATCGCGTCAAGATTCGCGCGGTTCGCCTCCGTCCTCGCCGTCGAGGCCTCCGCCAGGCTCACGCGCGACTCGGTGCTCCACTTCGCCGCCGCGTAGCCGGACCAAGCCGCCAGCAGAGCAACGATCGACAGGAGGACGGCCTCGGCGATCGAGACAAGGCGGTCCTGACGTTCGTGGGCGTCGCCCTGGCCCTCGGACTTGGCGTGCTCTGCGATCTCCTTGCCAACCTCTTGTGCCGACAGTCCCTCGGGCATGTCACCGGTCTCCTTCAGCGCGCAGGCGCAGCCTTCGATCCTATTGCCGGAACGATCTCGACCTTCTCAGCTGACCATCAGGGCGCAGTATGCCGCGATTCGGGGCTGCCGCTTTCCATGCGAAGCGGCACTTCCGGTTCTCCGCGGTTGGAGAAGAAAGCCTGGGAAGTAAGGCCCGCAGCAACGCATCACCACGATGAGATGAAATGGCCTCGTGGCCCCCGTCGCTGACACCCTGGACCGGTTCACGTACCTCGGCCACTCGACCACCCTGCTGCGGCTCGATGACACCTGCGTCCTCACCGACCCGGTGCTGAGGGGATGGCTCGGCCCGCTGCGAAGGCAAGGTGCTCGACCCAACCTGCCCTCGAGGCCGGACGTGGTCTTGATCTCCCATCTTCATCGCGATCACCTCGACCTACCCTCGCTTCGACGGCTTGCGCCCGGCACTCCGCTGGTGGTGCCGCACGGCGCCGAGGGGCTCGCATCGAAGGCCTGGGCGGGTGAGATCCGAGAGATCGGCCACGGCGAGACGATCTCAGTCGGCGCCCTCACGGTTACTGCCGTGCCGGCGCTGCACGATGGGCGTCGGAATCCCTGGGCACGTCCGGCCGAGGCGCTCGGTTTCGTTATCGCCGGCCGTGGGCGCCGCGTGTACTTCGCCGGCGACACTGACCTGTTCCCGGCGATGGCGGCTCTGCGCCCGCTCGACCTGGCGCTGCTCCCCGTGTGGGGCTGGGGTCCGTCGGTCGGGTCGGGGCATCTCGACCCCGCGGGGGCCGCGCGCGCATTGACCCTGCTGCGCCCTCGCATGGCGGTGCCGATCCACTGGGGGACCTTCTATCCCGCCGGCCTGCGCAGGCTGCGCCCCGCGCCCCTCTCGGATCCACCGCTGGAGTTTGCCCGGCGCGCCCGTGAGCTGGCCCCAGAGGTCGAGGTGCGGGTCCTGCGGCCAGGCGAGATGATGGACCTGTGAGCAATGCGCGCGCCATCGGCCGCGGCGCCGGGATCGCGGCACGGGTCCTGGTCCTGTGGCTGCTCGTCGCGCTCGTCTTCTGGGCCGTGGTGGCGCTGCTTCCCGGGTTCGACGTCCCCAGCTTCGGCGCCGTGCTGCTGACGACCGCTCTGATCGCGGTTATCAACGCGCTCCTGTGGCCGCTGGTGATCCGGGTGGTGTTGCCGCTCGCCGTGTTCAGCTTCGGCCTCGGCTCGTTGGTGCTGAACGCGGCGGTGGTCTCGGTCGCGGTCGACGTCGTCGATGGATCGGCGCCGCCGTTCCTCGACGCGCTCGCCGCCGCCTTCGTGCTCTCCGCGAGCCTGCTGCTGCTCACACCCGCGCTCAGCCTCGACGACGACGCGCGCCAGCTGCGGATCGTTCGCCGCCGAGCCCGCCGGGTGAGGGAAGCGAACCGCACGGACGTCCCCGGGGTGATCCTGTTCGAGATCGACGGACTCGCCGAGCCGGTTCTGCGCCGTGCCCTGAGCGATGGGCAGGCGCCGACGATGGCGCGGTGGATCGAGGACGGGACGCATCGGATCGTCCCGTGGGAAT
This sequence comes from uncultured Thermoleophilia bacterium, assembly GCA_963754225.1. GTDB lineage: Bacteria > Actinomycetota > Thermoleophilia > Solirubrobacterales > 70-9 > DASPWW01. The sequence continues at coordinate 198,288 of CAVWEV010000004.1, read as the reverse complement.
GCGACCTGTCATCCCAGACCGGCGCCAGCCAGGCGGGGCTGCTGCTCGGGAGCAACCACGACATGCCGGCCTTTCGCTGGTACGAGAAGGAGAGCGGGCACACGATGGTCTCGAACCACGGCAAGGACGCGGCGGAGCTCGAGCGCCGCCGCTCCGACGGCGGCGGCCTGCTCGCGGCGGACGGGGCCAGCCGCGGGAACATGTTCTCGGGCGACGCGCCGCGCTGCTCGGCGACGATGAGCGCGATCAGGGACCGGAAGCGCTCCAGGGCGAACGAGTACTTCGCCTACTTCGCCGATCCTTACGGCTTCACCCGCACGATCGTCCTCTACCTGTGGGACGCGGTCCTGGAGGTGCGGGCAGCGCGCCGGCAGCGCAAGCACGGCGAGGACCATGTGGACCGCGGAGGGCTCTACCCGCTGATGCGGGGGGCGATCACCGTGATCATGCGCGACCTCAATGTCGCCACCCTGCTCGGCGACATCGTCGAGGGGGTGCCGGTCGTCTACTCCACCTTCGTCGGCTACGACGAGGTCGCGCATCATTCCGGGGTCGAGCAACCCGACGCCTTCGCCGTGCTGCGACAGCACGATGCGCAGCTCGCACGCCTCGAGCGCGCGGTCCAGCAGGCGCCGCGCCCCTACCACCTGGTGGTGCTCTCGGACCACGGCCAGAGCCAGGGGCGGCCGTTCCGACAGCGCTACGGGGTGGAGCTCGAGGAGCTGGTGCGTGGCGCCCTGACCGGGGGCGACGTCTTCGCCCCGGCCGCAAGCGACGAGGGGCTGAGCACGGTCGGCGGCGCACTAACCGATGCCCGCGACGAAGAGGGCCCCGGCGCCAGCCTGGTGGCGCGTGCGACCAGGGACCGGCTGGTGGACGGCCAGGTCGTTCTCGGTCCGGACCGCGAGGCGGTCGAGAAGCAACGGCAGGATGCGTCAGGGCACGCCGCCGTGGTCCTCGCCTCGGGAGGGCTGGGACTGATCTCGCTGCCGGAGCTTGAGCACCGCATGTCGATGAGCGAGATCGAATCTCTGCATCCGGAGCTGGTTAGCACGCTGGTGGGCCATCCCGGGATCGGGTTCGTCATGGTCCGCGACGACCGCGACGGTGCGATCGTGCTCGGAGGCGAGGGGACGCGGCGGCTGCGGGATGACGCAGTCACCGGTGATGACCCGCTGCTCCACTTCGGGCCCAACGCCGCCCACCACTTGCGACGCACCGACGGCTTCCCCCACTGCCCCGACATCCTGGTCAACTGCATGTACGACCCCGAGGCGAACGAGGTCGCCCCGTTCGAGGAGTTCATGGGCTCTCACGGAGGCCTGGGCGGCTGGCAGAGCCGCCCCTTCGCGCTCGTCCCGAGCGGCTGGAGCGAGGAGCAGGGACCCATCGTTGGCGTCGAGGCCATGCACGAGGCCCTCCGCGGCTGGCTCGCCGAGTCGGGGCTCGAGATGAGGCCTCACGCCTCCCAGGATTCGCGCGGATGATCGCTCGCGGGAGCCGGCGCAATAGGATCCCGGCGTCGTGGCGGGTGAGTGTTTAGGATCGGCACGATGAGCGGCGACTCCCCCCGGCAGGACATCCGGTCCCCCGAGTCCGACGGACGCGAGATCTCGGATCTGATCGGCTTGGAGTTGACTCTGGCCCTGATTGTCTGGTTCCTGCTCGTGCTCGCCGCGTTCTTCTTCATCGGCCCTCGTGGTTGGCTTGCTCCTCGTCGCCGCAGGCGTGATCGGCTTCGGGTGGGCGCTCGTGTCCGCGATCCGCCGCGCCGACACCACCGACTAGCGTCAGAAGCCGCTTCCCCTCTCGGTGATCCGGGCGCAATAGGATCCCAGCGTCGTGGCTGGTGAGTCTGGCGCGGAAGCTGTGGTAGTCGGCGAGCCCCGCTGGCATATGGCGAGCGCCGTGGTCGCCGCGATCGTCCTCGCGATCCTGATGCCGGACGATTTGCAGCTCGGCCCGAACTGGCTACTCCCGCTCCTCGAAGGCGTATTGCTCGTAGCCCTGATCGCCGGCGATCCGGGGAAGATCGACCGGCGCACGGCCCCGCTCCGAGCGCTCTCGATCGGGCTGGTCTCCGTGCTGGTCTTGGGCGCCCTGTGGGCGACGGCCGTGCTGACGTCGCATCTGATCAACGGTGGAAAGGAGACCAATTCGGCCGATGCGCTGCTGGAAGCGGGCGCGATCGTCTGGGTGTCGAACATCATCGCGTTCGCGCTTCTCTACTGGGAGCTCGACTGCGGCGGCTCGGCGGCGCGTGCTCACAGTGCGCCGGCCCACGCGGTCGGCTTCGCATTCCCGCAGCAGATGAACCCCGAGCTCGCGCCGGCGCACTGGCGTCCTCGCTTCTTCGACTACCTCTATCTGGGCTTCACCAACGCGACCGCGTTCAGTCCGACGGACGCCATGCCGCTGGCGCTGTGGGCCAAGAGCACCATGGCCCTGCAAGCACTGATCTCGCTCGTCATCCTTGGCCTCGTAATCTCACGAGCGGTGAACGTCTTTGCGTAGCCAATGATCAATCTCGAGATCTTCGGGAAATCAGAGGCGATGACGGACGTCGCCGGGCGGCTCGACGAGCACGACGGTGTCAGTCGTGTGCGGGTCGTGGACGCGACGCGAGCCGGACACTCCCTCGTCCTCGCGGCGGTGCGCGCACGCACGGTCGACCCGCTCCTGGACGTGCTGCACGAGGAGCTCGGGGTGCCCGAAGCCGATATCACGCTGATGCACGTCGAGGTCGTCGGGCGTGCGGTGACCGCCCGCGGTCAACCAAGCCTCGTGTGGGAGGAGGTGCTCGGAGCGGCGTGGATCAACGCGCAACCGATTGCGCGCTACCTCGCGTTCATGTTCGCGGCGGGCGTGATCGGGTGCTATGGCGTGGTCGACCGCAACCCCATCCTCATTGTCGGCGCGATGGCGGTCGCTCCGGACCTTCTCCCGATCACCGCGGTCGGCGTCGGCGTGGTCGGCCGTCGCCCGGACCTCGCCGGTCGTGCGTTGGTGACGATCGCGGTCGGTATGGCGGTCACGTGCGTCGCGGCGGCCTTCTTTGCGTTCCTGCAGGATCAATTCGACCTGATCCCGGCGGGGTTCAGCTTCAGCGATGCCGCCAGCGCGCTGGGCGGCCTCACGACCGTAAACGACGAGACGCTGGTGGTCGCGCTGGTCGCCGGCGTGGCCGGGATGCTGGCGCTGGAGACCCGCGCCAGCATGGCGGTGGGCGTTGCGATCTCCGTCACGACGATCCCCGCCGCGGCGTACCTGGGCGTCGCGGCCGGGCTGGGCGAGATCGGCAAAGCCACGGACTCGTTGGGCGTGCTGAGCGCGAACATCGCGATGATGGTGGTCGGCGCCACGGTCACGCTCGTGGTTCAACGGAGGCTCAGAGACCGGGCCGGCGCTAGGCGCCGGTCTGCGTAAGCGAGGCCCGGAAGTCAGTCTGCCGTCCTGAGCTGACCCTCGTAGGGGCCGCGTCCCGTCATGCACGCGGCGCCGCAGCGGGCTGCTAGCGCCACTGCCTCCTGGGCCGAGCGGCTCTCCCCCAACCCGTAGGTAAGCCCGGCGGCAAACGAGTCGCCGGCCCCGTAGGCGTCGACCGGACGACCAGGCAACGGGGAGGCCGCCCACTCGCTGCTTTTGCCATCGGCGGTGACGAGGGAACCGCCCGCCGCCCCAGCCGTGCGAACAACGAGCTCCGGCGGGGGATCGATGTCGCCGGCCGTGTAGCGCTCACCCTCGTCCTCGCTGCTCGACACGAGCGCGTCAAGCTGCATACCGGCCTTCGCCAGCGTCTCGATCGCGCGAACCGACGCGACCAGCTTGCTCGCGGCTCGCGCTGCCCGGACCGCAGACGGGTCGCCGGCGGTGAAATAGACCGCATCGACGTCCTCGAGCTCGGTCCAGGGCAGCGGGTCGTCACCCTGGGGCCCAATGCGCTCGCCCATCACCGTGATCGTGCGCTCGCCCTCGGCGTCCACGTGGACTAACGCTCGCCGTTGTGGCGCGGAGCGGAACGTGGCCTCGACGCGAACGCCCAGTGCCTCCAGCTCCTCCCGCGCCCTGTGCCCGAGGGCGTCGTCGCCGAGCGCAGTGAGGAACAGGCACTCACCTGCCAGGCGTGCCAGCTGGACCGCGGCGATCGCGCCGCCGCCTCCCGGCAATTGCCAGGTCGCAAGGGCGTGCACGATCTCGCCCGCCGCCGGCACTCGGTCCACCTGCGCGAGATCGATCCACTCCACGTGTCCCACGACGGCCACGCGCATCTGGCGGGGTAGTCTCACACGTCCAGCTCGATCGGCCCCTCGGCTTGGCTCCTTCTACCGGCTCGACTCCAACCGTGCTCGTCGCTCGCCGGTTGCTGCCGGCCGGGACCGAGCGCCTTGCCGGTGCCTGCGAGATCCGGGAGGGCGGGCTCGACGCGTCGCCCGCACGCCTGCTCGAGCTGGCGCCGGGGGTCGAGGCGATCGTCGCCGACCCCACCGTGGCGGTCGACGAGGAGCTGCTCGAGGCCGCGGGACCGCAGCTGCGCGTGGTCGCCAACTTCGCGGTCGGCTACGACAACGTCGACCTCGAGGCCTGCCGCCGCCGCGGCATCATCGGTCACCAACACCCCCGACGTGCTCACCAACGCCACCGCCGAGCTGGCGCTCGCGCTGACCCTGGCCGCGGCCCGGCGGATGAACGAGGCGGAGGCCGACCTGCGGGGCGGTCGCTGGGCGGGTCCCGAGCCGGACGCGTACCTCGGCCTGGAGCTGACCGGCGCCTGCTTCGGCGTCGTCGGGATGGGCCGGATCGGAAGCCGCTACGCGGAGCTGGTTCGGCCAATGGCCGGAGAGATCCTGTACACGAGCCGCACCCGCAAGCACGAGGCCGAACCGGAGCTGGGTGCCGCGCAGGTCGCCCTCGACGAGTTGCTTCGCCGCGCCGACGTGGTCAGCCTTCACCTTCCCGCCAGCCGGGAGACGGCCGGGCTCGTGGGTCGCTCGAGAGCTTCAGTCGATGAAGGCTCACGCGGTCCTCGTCAACACGTCGCGCGGGCCCGCTCGTGGACGCCGGGGCTCTCGCGGACGCCCTGCGCGACGGCGAGATCGGGGGCGCGGGCCTTGACGTCTACGAGCACGAGCCCACGTGCCCGCCGAGCTGCTCGAGGCTCCGCACTGCGTGCTGCTTCCGCACATCGGCTCGGCAACCACCCGCGCCCGCGATGCTATGGCGCGCCTCGTCGCCGACAACGTGCTCGCGGCGCTCCGCGGCGACGAGCCCCCCAACCGCGTCGCATAGCGCGTCAGCCGGGGGCGTCGATCACGGTGATCGAGAAGCTGGCGTCGTAGAAGTCACCTGGCGCCACGAGGGGGAGCGCGGGACCTCCCGTGACCAGCGCGTTGGTCGGCGCCGTCATCGGCTCGTACGCGACCACGTCGTCGTCGTCGGGCGCGTACACCTGCGCATAGCGGATACCCGGCTCCCGAACGAGACCTCGATCCGCCTGTCGCCACCGGCGAGGACGAATGGGCGCCGAGTCCGGCGGCGCGACATAGGCATCGTCGAACGTCCTCGAGCCGAGCCGGCCGCTCTCCACCCGGGCCGGCTCGCGCTCGCCGGTCGGGATCATGCGGCGATCCAGCACGAGATGCTCGCTGACCGGCAACTCGATCTCCCACTCGGAGCGGGCGATCCCCGGCAGCCGGAAGTAGGGGTGAAACCCGAACGAGATCGGCACCGTCGCGTCCCCGGTTGCCCGCACCGTCGTCGTGATCGTCAGCGTCGTGCCTTCCAGGGTCGCCTCGAGAAGCAGGTCGTGCGGGAAGGGGAACCCGGCCATCAGCTCGTCGTGGGCGGAGAAGTCGAAGCGAGCCGCAACCACCCCGCCGTCCTCGACGGGCTCGTGCCGGTCCACCTCCCAGCCGCTCGCGGCCGCGAGCAGGCCGTGGATCGGCAGTCCGTTCGGATCCACCGCCGGCGGTGGCGAGATCGCGTCGAGGTTGACCTCCCGTCCGGCGACGGTGAACCGCGTCCGATCCAACCGGTTCGCCCACGGGTACAAGAGCGGGATGCCCATCGTTGAGCGCTCGGCGACGTAGGTGCGCAGACCGCCACGCTGCCCCAGCAGCTCATCCCCGCGGTGCCGGAGCGAGCACCCGACCATCCCGGCGTCCGGGACGAAGGCCGCGTCGATCCCCCCACTCGCGCCGGACGCCAGCGTGAGCGCGGAATACCCCTCGACCTCCCTCTCACCGATCATCCGAAGGCCACCTTCAGAGGATCGCGATCGGGTTGAGGGGAGATCCGGTGCCTCCGGCGATCCGCAGCGGGGCGGCGACGAACAGGAACTCCCAGCGGTCGGCCCGCTCGCAGGCACGCGCCAGGTCCTCGAACTGCAGGTAGTCGAGCAGATGGACGCCCATCGCGTTCAGAGCCAGGGCGTGGATCGGGAAGTCGATTCCCTCGGTTGTACTGGGCGCCGTGTCGTTGTTGCCGTCCGACCCCAGGGCGGCGACATCGCGCTCGGCCAGGAACCGGGCGCAGGTCGGATGTAGCCCCGCCTTCGCCTTGTCCGTGTCCCAGGGCCCGAGCTCCGAGTAGCGGCGCGCGTGCCCGGTGCGGATCAGCAGGATGTCACCCCGGCCGACGGTGACCCCCTGCGTGCGCTCGCAGTCCTCGAGTTCCGCGGGGAAGACGTGCTCGCCCGGCTCCAGCCACCGAACCTCGCGCAGCCGGGGCACGTCCAGCAGCACGCCGCGTCCGATCAGGCCGTCCTTTAGCACGTCGATCGCGTCCGCCGTCGCGCCCGTGGCGGTCACCGAGGTGCTCGGCTTGCCGTTGTACAGGGCGCCGTCGAAGGCGACGTGGCAAAGCGCATCGATGTGGCTGTGGGGAGGGTTGTGGTAGTCGATGCCGATGTAGTCCTTGGCGAAGCGAAGCGCTCCGGATCCGACGTCGACGTCGGGGAGCATCGTCATGTGGTGATCGGCCGGCTCGGGATTGCCTATTCCCGGCCGTGTGTCCAGCGGATGGCTGAGCGTGACGGTCTCTCCGCTGCGAACCAACCGCGCGGCGGCGGCAACGCGATCGGGGGTGAGTTCGTTGAGGGCGCCGCGCTCGTCGTCCTCGCCCCAGCGCCCCCAGTTGGAGACCGCCTCGAACAGCTCCCTGAACTCCTCGGCACTCAGCTCAACGCGGCGTTGGTCGTTCCGGGGTGTCACCTCGGGGCGCGGCGCCTGCGCCTCCGGCTCGAGCACGCTGCGCTGGCTGAGCACGTACAGCAACCCGAACGCCGGCAGGACGAGGACCACGGCGACTCCGAACACGATCAGCACCGCGGTGAGCGTCTCGCTGGCGCCCGCGCCGTCCTTGATCGTGAGGGTCTCCGGCAGGAGGTAGGGGAACTGCGCGACGCCCCAGGCCCACACGACTGCCACAACCGCGCCGATTGCAAGCGGGCGGGCCCCGCGACGCGAGCCTCGGTACAGCAGGACCAGCACGGCCAGCCCGCACGCGCCTGAGAGGATGACCAGTGGGAGTGCCTCACTCGTGAGGCGATCGTAGATGTAGCGAGCATCGTCGCGGAGGACGAGGATTCCGGCGATGGCGACCACCCCGGCCGCCAAGCCCGTTCCGAGGGCGCGAGCCGAGAAGTACGCCTCGAGGTCGGGGGCACCGGCTCGACGGGCATCGCTGACCAGGAACACCGCGGCCAGGTACGCGCCGGTCGCGACGAACAACGCGCCGATCACCAGGGACACGGGGTTGAGCCAGCTCGTGATCGGGTCGCCCTCGGCGTTGCCGACCGGGACCCTGCCCGACGCCACGGCCCCGACGACGGTCCCCATGAAGAACGGCGTCAGCAGCGACGAGACGCTGAACAGCTCCTCCGCCACACGCCGACCCCGGGCCCTGCGCGCCGGCCTGTGAAAGGCGAATCCCGAGCCTCGCAGGACGATCCCGAAGGCGGCGAGGCTGAGCGGTATGAACAGCGTCGACATGATCGACGCGAAGGCGACCGAGAACGCGGTCCACAGGATCACGAGGACGAAGATCAGCCACACGTGGTTCGCCTCCCACACGGCGCCGATCGCCCAGTCGATCAGGTCTCGAGCACGCTCACCTCGCTCATCTCGACCCGCGACGAGGGTCCAGAACCCGGCGCCGAAGTCGGCGCCGCCGAACACGGCGTACATGGTCAACCCGACCCACAACACCCCGGCGACGGCGTCGGCGGTGCTCACCCGGTTCTCCCCGCGGCCGGCGGCGGAAGGCCTTCGCTGGGGCCGTAGGGCACCTCGACGTCGTCGCCGGCCTCGCCGCGCCAGCGTCGCGCCATCGTCAGAAGGATGATCACCGTCGCGATCCCGAGCGCCGCGTAGAGCACCAGCACGATCGAGAACGTGACCCAGACACCGCTGGCGCCGGTGACGGCATCCTTGGTACGCATCATCTCGTACACGACCCACGGCTGGCGGCCGACCTCGGTAACGATCCAGCCGCACTCCAGCGCGACGATCGTAGCCACCCCCGACACGGCCACGGCACGGAGGAACCAGCGCGAGGACGGGATGTCCCGGCGCCGCCACCACGCGATGCCGAACCACAGCGCCAACAGGATCAGCAGCGAGGCGATCCCGACCATCGCGTCGAACGCCCAGTGCAGCAGGGTGTTCGCGGGCGGGCGGTCCTTCGGAGGCACTGAGTCGAGCCCGGTGACCTTCGTGTCGGTGCTGAAGTCGACCAGCCACGAGTCCAGGCCGGGAATCCCGATCCCGCCCTTGACGCCGTCCGAGGTGCAGCGGCCGCCGAGGTACTCGGTCACGTCCCGGTGCGTGTGCTGCACGCACTCCATCGCGGCGAACTTGACCGGCTGGTCGTCGGCGATCGAGCGCGCCGCGGTGTCGCCGACCGCGAACTGGATCGGCGCCAGGATCGCCGCCACGGTGAGCGGGATCAGCAGGCCGAGGCGGTGATGGCGGTCGCGGCGCCCCTTCAGCATCCCGACGGCGTACACCGAGGCGACCAGGAAGCCGGTGACGAGGTAGGCGGCGAGGATCATGTGCGGGACCTCGTACGGGGTCGCCGGGTTGAAGATCACCTTCAGGGGGTCGACGTTGGTCACGGTCCCGTCGCGCGCCAAATCGAATCCCTGCGGCTGGTTCATCCACGAGTTGACCGCGACCACCGAGAAGGCGCCCCCGATCCCGCATATCGCGATCGGGACTCCGGTCCAGAAGTGCGCCCATCCCGACAGCCGCTTCCAGCCGTAGATGTAGATCGCGAAGAAGATCGCCTCGAGGAAGAAGAAGATGCCCTCGATCGCGAACGCGATGCCGAAGGCGTCGCCGAAGCGCCGTGTGAACTCGGGCCACAGGAGGCCGAACTCGAACGAGAGCACGGTTCCGGTGACGGCGCCGACCGCGAAAGTCACCGCCCCAACCTTCGACCAGCGCTGCGCGAGCTCGAGCGCGTCGGCGTCGTCGTGCCTGCGCCCTCGGTACTTGGCGATCAGCATCAGTGCCGGGAACGCGACGCCGAGGCTCGCCAGGATGATGTGGAAGCCGAGCGTGAACGCCATCTGGCTGCGCGCCGGGAGCAGCTCCGAGGACGCCGCGAGGACGGTTGGCAGATGAGTGACTAGCGAGCTATCGGCTATCACGCGCGGACTCCGTCACGCCGGGTGCCTGCGCGCGCCGCGGCAACTCACCATCGATCACCTGGCTCTGCAGCACCCCGAAGCCCATCCTCGCCCAATCGCCCAGCACCTGAAGCCGCCGGCCCGCGATCCCCCCGAGGTAGTACAGGTGCACGCCGAGGTACATGAGAAAGGCCGGAAGCCCGGAGAACCCGCGGCCCCTGATCTCGCACACCGCCCTCCCGCGTCCGACGACGGCAAGCGCCCCCTTGTCGAGGTAGCGGAAGGGGGTCGAGGCGCCGGCCTCGCCGCGGGCAATCGCCTTCGCGACATGGCGACCCTGCTGAATCGCGGCCGTCGCCAGTCCCGGCACCGGCTTCCCGTCCGCGCCCTCGAGGCTCGCGACGTCGCCGATCACCGAGATCTCGGGATGACCTTCGAGCGTGAGGTCGGGTCGGATCTTGATCCGGCCGCCGCGGTCCGTCTCGGCACCGGTTGCGCGCGCGAGCGCTTCCGCCACCCCGGCGGCGCGGACGCCGGCCCCCCAGATCACGGTCCTCGCGGGGATCCGCTCGGTCGAGTCGCCCACCTTGATCGTGACGCCGCCGTCGTCGATTGCGTCGGCCATCGCCCCCTCGCGCACGGTCACCCCCAGCGACGCGAGCTCCTTCGCCGCCTTCGCCGAGAGTTTCTCCCGGAACGCCGAGACCACGCGCGTCCCGGCATCGATCAGGATCACCCGGGTCTTGGCGGGGTCGATTCGAGAGAACTCGCGCTTGAGCGAGTGGCGGGTGAGGACCGCGATCTGCCCCGCGATCTCGACGCCGGTTGGTCCCCCTCCGATCACGGCGAACGTCAACCACTCGTCTCGGGTCGCGGGGTCGTCGGAGCGCTCGGCTTCCTCGAGCGCGCCGAAGATGTGGTTGCGGAGCTCGACGGCGTCGGCGAGGGTCTTGAGGCCACAGGTGACGGCGTCCCACTCGTCATGCCCGAAGTACGAGGTCTGCGCCCCGCACGCGAGTATCAGGCTGTCGTAGTCGAGCGGGCCGCCTTGATCGAGGATCACCTGCCGGCGCTCCACATCGAAGTCGGTGACCTCCGCCATCAGCACGCTGGCATTGGACTGCCGCTTGAGGTGCCTGCGGATCGGCGAGGCGCAGTCCCCAACGGAGATCAGCGCCCGTCGCGACCTGGTAGAGCAGGGGCTGGAACAGGTGGTGGCTGACCCTGTCCACAACCGTCACGTCGGCGTCGGCGCGTCGCAGCTTTTGCGCGGCGGCGAGCCCGCCGAATCCGCCGCCGACGATCACGACCCGTCGGCGCCCGGCGTCCGTCTCAGCCGCCACGCCGGCCTCCTACTCGGACGGCGGAGCCCCGAGCCGGTCCAGCAGGTGGTCGCCGACGCGCAGGGAGTTGGCCATCGCCGTCAGCGCCGGGTTCACGGCGCTGATGCTGGGGAAGAAGCTCGTGTCGACCACGTACAGGTTGTCGAGCTCGTGCGCGCGGCAGTCCGTGTTCAGCACCGAGGTGGCGGGATCGGCGCCGAACCGGCACGTGCCGGCCTGATGGGCGCAGCCGGCGACCGGAATCTCGTTCTTCATGTATGCGAAGCGGTGGATGAGGTGATGCGGGTTCATGTCCAGCTCGCCGAGCATCGACTTGAGCTTTTCGAGCAGCCGCTTCTTCGGCTCCTGGTTGTTCGGCGTGTAGCTCAGCCTGATGTTGCCCTCGCCGTCGAGCGTGACCCGGTTCTCGGGCATCGGCAGGTCCTCGGTCGAGAGCCAGAAGTCGATCGCGTGGCGGGCGATCCGCTCCAGCGTCCACTGCGGCGCCAGCTTCGTCGCCAGCGGCTGCTCTCCGCGGTACATCGGGGCCTGCGACTTGCCGACCATCTGGATGTTGCCGAGCGGGTACTCGAAGTCGTCGCTGCCGAAGTAGAAGTCGTTCACCCCGAGGGTCTTCTGGTACACGGTCGGGTTCTCGGTGCGCGACAGCGCGAGGACCGCCTGGCTGTTGTGGAACATGTAGTTGCGCCCCACCTGGTCGGAGCCGTTGGCGAGGCCATTGGGGTGCTTGTCGTTCGCCGACGCGAGCAGCAGCTTGGCCGAGTTGGCCGCCCCGCACGAGACGACGACGATGTCGGCGCTGTGGGTCTCGCGGGTCCCGTCGCGGTCCACCTCCACCCCGGTCACGGCGCTGCCCGCCGGGTTGGTCCTGAGCGCCACCGCCTCGGCGTTCGTCAGCAGCGTGACGTTCGATTGCTCGAGCGCCGGCCGCACCGCGAGCACCTCGGCGTCGGACTTGGCGTGCACCAGGCACGGGAAGCCGTCGCAGTCCGGGCAGCGCACGCAGCGGCTGTACGGCATGTTTCCCTCGTCGAGCATGATCCCGCAGGGGGCGTGAAAGGGGTGGAGGCCGGCGGCGGCGAGATCGTCAGAGAGCTGCTGGATGCGCGGCTCGTGCGACACCGCGGGTGGGGATATGGCGCGCTGGCGGGCGGCTCGGTGGGGTCCTCGCCGCGCGCCCCGTGAACGTGGTAGAGCTGCTCCGCTCTGGTGTAGTACGGCTCCATCGTCTCGTACTCGATCGGCCAGGCCGGAGAGATGCCGTCGTGGTCTCGCAGCTCGCCGAAGTCCTCCTTGCGCTGGCGGTAGAGCGCCGCGCCGTACATCTTCGTGGCGCCGCCGACGAAGTAGTGCACCTGCGGCTGGAAGGCCTTGCCCTTCGCGTCGTACCAGGTATCGGACGAGATGTAGCGGTTGTCGACGAACACGTCCTGCGACAGCCAGTTCTGGGGCTCGCGGGGGAGCCAGTCGCCTCGCTCCAGCAGCAGGATTCGCTTGCCCGAGGGGGCCAGGTGGTGGACAAGCGTGCCGCCGCCGGCTCCGCTGCCGATCACGATCACGTCGTAGTCGCTCATGCACCGAACTCCTTCAGCCGCTCCGCGAGGATGATCCGTCCCGCGGCCTCGATCAATGCCAGGTGTGAGAAGGCCTGCGGGAAGTTGCCGAGGTGCCGACCCGTGTCCGTGTCGAACTCCTCCGCGTACAGGCCGAGCGGTGACGCGACGTTCAACAGGCGGTCCATGAGGTCGCGTGCGCGCTGCTGCTCGCCGATGATCGCCAGAGCCGAGACGAGCCAGAAGGAGCAGATCAGGAAGCTGCCCTCCTTGCCGGACATTCCGTCGTCCGTCTCGCCCGTCTTGTAGCGCAGCACGAAGCCGTCCTCGGTCAGGTCCTCCGCGATCGCCAGCACGCTGTCGCGCAGGGTCTTGTCATCGTGGGGCAGGAAGCCGAAGATCGCCGCGAGCAGCGTCGACGCGTCGAGCGCGTCGGTGTCGTAGTGCTGGCGCAGCACCCCGTCCTTGACCCCGTGGTCGAGGATGTCCTTGCTTGATCTCCTCGGCGGTGGACCCCCACTCCTGCTGCAGCTCCGAGTCGCCGCGGATCTCGGCCAGCTTCGCGGCTCGATCGAGCGCTACCCAGCACATGAGCTTCGAGGAGACGTACTGCTGTGGCTTTCCCCGCGCCTCCCAGATGCCCTGGTCGGGGTTCTTCCACACCGCCGTTGCACACTTCGCCTGCGCCTCGACGATCGGCCACAGCCGTCGCGGGAGGCGCTGGCTGCGCCGGGTGTGGAGCAGGATCGAGTCCAGCGCGGCGCCGAAGACGTCGTTCTGTCGCTGGTCGAACGCGCCGTTCCCGACCCGCACCGGGCGCGCCCCCGCGTAGCCGGAGAGGTCGTCTCGCGTCGACTCGGTGAGGTCGCGCCGGCCGTCGATGCCGTACATGATCTGCAGCGCGCCGTCGTCGTTCGGCTCTAGGTCGGCGACGAACTGCATGAACTCGTCGGCCTCCCAGTCGAGGTCGAGGTAGTGGAGCGCCTGAAGGGTGAAGGTCGAGTCGCGCATCCAGGTGAAGCGGTAGTCCCAGTTGCGCTCGCCGCCCGGCGTCTCCGGCAGCGAGGTGGTGAGCGCGGCGACCGTCGCGCCAGTGGGCATGTAGGTGAGGCCCTTGATCGCGAGAGCAGAGCGCTGGATGCGCTCGCGGAAGCGGTGATCCGGAAGACGGGCCCCGGTCAGCCAATCGCGCCAGTACCGCCTGGTCGCATCGATCCGTGCCTTTGCCTCGTCGAGGTCGGTCGGCGAGGCAAACCCTCGGCCCAGGACAGTGAGCAGTAGACCTGGTCGCCCTCCTCGAGGGTGTGGCGCGCCCGGACCCGGTTGCCCTCGATGCCCAGCGCCATGTCGGTCCGCAGCCTCACCGTCTCGTCCGCGCCGGTCGCATCCGCGACGTGGCGATCCTCGTCGACCAGCGACCACTCGGCCGGACGTGCGGCCGTAGTCGAAGGCCGGCTCGCAGATCAGCTCCATCTCCATGCTGCCCTCGAGGCAGCGGGCGGTGCGCACCAGCACGTGGTCCCCGTCCTGGTCGGCCGGGGGCCGCGTGTGCGGCGTGATCTTGTCCTCGCCGCGCCGCGGGCCGATCGTCAGAGCGTCGCGGACGATGACCCAGCCGCTCGGTGTGTTCCAGGTGGTGACCAGAACGTTGGTTCCCGGCTCGTAGGCCCGCGTCGTGGGGACGTTGATCCCGAACGGCCCGAACCTGAAGTAGCCCGCCTGGCGGTCGAGCAGCGTGCCGAACACGCTCGGCGCGTCGAACCGCGGCACGCACAGCCAGGCGATCGCCCCGTCGGGCGCAACGAGGGCGCCGGTGTGGCAGTTGGAGAGGAAGGCGTAGTCGGCGATCGGCGGGAACGGCGAGGGGGCGGCGGCGCTCTGCGCGGCTCCGCGCCCGCGCGCGCTTGCCATCGCCCGAGCTCGTTCGCTTGCCCTTCGCAGCCTTGGCTTCTGCGCGCTCATGACGGTACCCAGGGTCCGTGCCAGCCGCCGTACTCGGCGACCAGCTTGTCGGCGGCCTTCGGGCCCCACGACCCCGGCTTGTACGGATGCACCTTCGGCGGCTTGTTCAGCAGGGGCTGCACGATCCGCCACGTCTGCTCGACGCTGTCCTGGCGTTTGAAGCGCTTGCTGTCGCCCTCCATCGCGGCGTGCAGCAACACCTCGTATGGCGTCGGGCCCTCGCCGCCCTCCTCGGCGAACTCCATGTCCAGATTGATTGCCTCGGGCTCAGCGTCGTCGCGGCGCTGGGCGTTGACCAGCAGCCGGATCCCGGTGCTCGGGTGGAGCCTGATCACGAGCTGGTCCGGCTCGGCCTTGCGCTTGCCGTGGGCCTGGAAGCCGATCCGCGGCGGGCGCTCGAAGATCAGCCGCACCTCCCACTGGTCCACCGGCAGCAGCTTCCCGGTCCGGATGAAGAACGGCACCCCATCCCAGCGCCAGTTGTCGATCTCGAACCGAGCGGCGGCGTAGGTCTCGGTGGTCGATCCCTTCGCGACGCCGCGAACCTTGCGGTACCCCTGGTACTGGCCCCGCACGTAGTACTTCGGATCGCCCTTCGGCATCGCCTCGAAGACCGCGAACATCGCGTCCTTCAGCGGCCGCGCCTCCCTCCCGGCGGGAGGCTCCATCGCCGTCGCCGCGATCACCTGCATCAGGTGGTTCACCACGACGTCCCGCAGCGCGCCCACGGGGTCGTAGAAATGGCCGCGGTCCGCGACCCCGAAGTCCTCCGCCATCGTGATCTGCACGCAGGCGACGCTGTTGCGGTTCCAGACCGGCTCGAACATCGCGTTGGCGAACCGGAGGTAGAGGATCTCTTCCAGACCCATCAGCCCGAGGAAGTGGTCGATCCGGTAGATCTGAGACTCGTCGAGATAGCGGTGCAACTCGGCGGCCAGCGCGCGAGCCGACTCGAGGTCGTGGCCGAACGGCTTCTCGATCACAATCCGGGCGTTCTTTGTCAGGCCGGCGCCGGCCAGCCCCTTGACCACCATCCCGAACAGCGAGGGCGGGATCTCGAGGTAGAAGACCGGGCTCCTCTTGCCCTTGATCTCCTTGGCGACGCGCTCGTAGGTCTCGTCGTCCGCGAAGTCGCCCTGGACGTAGGAGAGTCGCTTCGCGAAGCGGTCGAAGACCTTTTTCTCGATCTTCTCTCCGGTGCCCCTGATCGCCTTTCGCGCGTGGTCTCGAAGATCCTTCACAGTCCAGTCGTCCACCGCCACCCCGACGATCGGACAGTTCAAGAGCCCTCGCCGCTCCAGCCGATACAGCGAATTGAAGGTCATCACCTTCGCGAGGTCACCGGTGATCCCGAATGAAACGAAAACGTCCGCTGGACGCTGGCTCATCTCGGGCCGATCCAAGCGCGGAGCGTGCCTTCACGCATCATGCATTGTCCTTCCAGGGCTGTTGTCGTTTCGCGATCCTATAGACCCGCCGCCCTGCGAGGCATAGGATGCGGCAGTTCCCGGAGGCGAGGGATGGCTTTAAAGCACTGCCTCGGCTGCGGTCGATTGACATCGGGAAGTCGCTGCGAGGCCTGCCGGCTGCGGCGGCCGCGCGGCAGACACTGGTGGGCGATCAGGCGGCAGGTCTTCGCCCGCTACGGCCGCGCTTGCCACGTTTGTGGCGGACCTGCCGTCGTTGTGGACCATTTGCTCCCGATCGCCGACGGTGGCACCGATTCCCTGACCAACTTGAGGCCCGGGTGCGCCCGCTGCAACGGAGGCCGGCGCTGAACGGCGGCTCGGCTTTCTTTCCGTCCGCCATCACCGGAAGCGATTAGGCCATAGGATCGCCAGTCTCCACGTGGACTCGACTCAGCTCCAAATCGTGCCGTTGGCCCTGATCATGGTGATGGGGCCCCAGATCCTGACCGCGATCTTCCTGGTGACCAGCCACGAGCCGGTCAAGAACTCGATCGCGATGCTGATCGGAGTCGTGGTCGCCGCTTCGCTCAGCCTGCTGATTTTCGGGCGATCGTCAAGGCGACCGGGATCGATCCGAAGGGCGGCGGCGGCCCGACCACCTTAGACTGGATAGTCGCGGGCCTGCTGGCGCTGGCGGCCATTCACACCTTCCGCGGCCGCCACACCGCGAGCGTCCCGAAGTGGATGTCGGGTCTCCAGAAGGCCGAGCCACGCCGGGCGCTCACGCCTTGGATTCCTGCTGATCCTGCTGATGCCCACCGACATCGTCGCGGTCATCTCCACCGCCAACTGGCTCCACGACAACCACCACGAGTTGCTGGACGGCTGGCCGCTGGTCGCGGCCACCACGCTTTTAATGGCCCTGCCGATCCTGGGGTACCTGCTGCTCGGTCACCGGGCCCGCGACGCGATGCCCGGGATCCGCGACTGGCTGACCAAGAACGCTTGGCTGGTCAACCTCGTCGTGATCGTCTACTTCATCTACCAGCTGCTCAAGTAGACCCCGCGGCGCTACTCGGGCTCCGGGACCAGGATGTCCGCGATCCCGAAGCTGCTGCCAAACTTGCGGCCCACATGCGCCCGATGCAACCGCGGTCGGCGCTGAGTCAGTTCAGTAGGGTGGCGCCGTGAACGACTGGAGCTTCGAGATTTGCCTGATGGGGGTTGTTGGCGACAAGGCTGTGCGGCGAGCCGAGGCGATCAGCGGGAAGCTGCGCAAGCGCGATAGCGACGCTGGCCGCCAAAGGCTCGGTCAGTTCCACGACGGGTGCTGGTGGTTCGAGTTCGGCCCGACCGACTTGGAACAGGAAGCCGCACGCCGCGAGGTCGAGCGCGAGCTGAGCGACATCGACGACGGTGCGCTCGACGTGCTCGACGTGCGCCCACCTTCGCGTCGCTGAGGCGTTTTTGCTCAGCGCGTACTTGTCCGCAGATCGGCTGGAGAGTAGGTTGAGCTGTTAAGGGCTCACGGGGTTGCCGGCGCCGGCGATCCATTCGCCGAGTTCCGTTCGGAGGCGCCACGCCGCAACGCCAGCCCGACGAACGGGTAGATCAGCGTCGAGAGGATCGCGGCCCCGACGAGGGCGGCCGCCGTGGAGCTCCGCATGTGCCCCTGCTCCACCGCGATCGTGGTGATCGCGACGACCAGCGGCAACTCCGTTGCCAAGAAGAACGCCAGCGCGACACGCTCCCGCGCCGCGAACACGCCGCGGTACAGCAGCAGCGCCGGGGCGCCGCGCACGATCAGGAACAGCGCCAGGAAGAGCGGCACCTTGAGCAGCGCGCCCGCGCTCGACAGCAGCGAGTCGAGATCGAAGTCGACTCCGCTGGTGACGAAGAAGAAGGGGATCAGGAAGCCGAACCCGACTGCGGTCAGCTTCGACTCCAGCACCTCGACCTCGCGGCCCCGCACGGCGAGCCGCGTGATGATGCCCGCCGCGAAGCCGCCGAGCAGGATGTCCAACCCGAGCTCGCTGGCGAGCGCGGCGAGCCCGAACACGAGCACGACGAAGACCCGGATCGCCGCCTGGCTCGAGGTTTCGAGCGTTCGCTCGACGAGCTGCCACCCCCTCCCCAGGGAGCGAACCGAAATCACGGCCACGGCCACGGCCAGCGCGATGAACGCGAGCAGGATGAGCGACTCGTGCGCCGGGTTCTGGCCCGAGAGGATGAGCGTCACGAGCAAGATCGGGAGGAACTCGCCGGCTGCTCCGGCTGCCAGAAGGTAGGTCCCGAACTTCGTCGGCATCTCGCCGACGTCGCGCAGGACCGGGATCAGCGTCCCGATCGCGGTCGTCGCCATCGCGGAGCCGGTGTAGAGAAGCGAGAGCACGATGCCCGCCGCCGCCAGGACGCCCCCGATCCCGTACGCGAGCGCGACCGACACCAGCCAGCCGAGCCCGGCGAGCATCAGCGGTCGCCCACGGATCCGCTCGAAGTCGATCTCGTAGCCGGCGAAGAAGAACAGCATCCCGAGGCCGAGGTTGCTGAAGAAGGTCGTGAAGCCGTCGTTCTGCGCGAAATCGAGGACGTCCGGGCCGATGAGGATCCCGAGCAGGAGCTCGAGCACGACGACGGGCGGCGCAAAGTGCCGCGGCAGCACCGCCACCGTCAGGGCCGCCACGGCGGCGACCACCGTGATGGCCAGAAAGTCCGTCTCGTGGACGTCGATCACTTCAGCTGCTGCACCGGGTCTCTACCGATCGTCCGCCGCGGCCGCGAGCCCGACGGCGACGAGATCGCTCGGATGCACCCATTCGTCGGCGAAGACCGTTCCGCCCGCTTCGAGGATCTTGTCCCTGAGCGGGATCGCCCAGCGGTGCTCGAGCAGCGCGACCGCGGCGGTGCTGTCGTCCGGAATCGCGTCGGCCAGGTACCACGCGTCCTTCTCGTCGAGTGCGTGCCTGTCCTCGAGCGCCTCGGCACCGGCGAGCGCTCCCGCCTCGGCCCCCTCCTCGCCCGCGGCGCCGAATCCGACCAGGGCACCGACGACGGCGCCGAACTCCTCCGCCTGCTCCTCGGTCAGGTCGCTCACCTGGATCGCCTCGACCTCGCCATCGGCGTCCTTCCTCACGGCCAGCAGGTCGATGAGGCGGACGATGTCGTGCTCCCGCAAGCGATGCAGCTCCGCGAGGATCTCCCCCGTGAACTCACGCTCCCCCTCGAACCCAACCACCAGCAACTGAACCGGACCGATCGTCATCGTCATCTCCTCTCCAGCTCGTCCAGGCTCACTCGCCCTGGAGGAGCTTCTGCTTCGCGGCCTCGAACTGCTCCGGGGTCAGCGCCCCGGAGGCTTGCATCTCCTGCAACTCCTTCAGCTTCGCGACGACGTCTTTCTGGGGTGCTTCCGCGGCAGGAGCCTGCTGCTGCTCGGCGGCCTCGCGCTGCTGGCCCTCCGCTCTTTTCTTACCCGCTACGTAGGCGCCACCGCCGACGATGGCGGCTCGCGCAAGCGGTCGTCTCACGAGTGGCATCGATCTTCCTCCTCTGCTCGCGGTGTCCTTGGCGGATCGAACCTTATCCAGGGCCGCGCTGCATTATCCAATGCGGATGAAATTCGCTCTTCCCAGCTGAGCTGGCAGCTTGCCCTCTACGCGGTCCTCAGTCTGACTGTCGTGCGAATGGTGCCCGTCGCGATCGGGATGCTGGGCTCGCGCGCTCGGGTGCCGACGGTTGGATTCCTGGGCTGGTTCGGACCCCGCGGTCTGGCCTCGATCGTCTTCGCGTTGATCCTGATCGAGGAGTCCCAGCTCCCCCAGGAGCACCGGATCGTTCTCGCGATCTACCTCACCGTGGGGCTCTCGGTCTTCGCGCACGGCCTCACCGCCTCTCCGCTGGCCAACCGCTACGCGCACTGGTTCGAGCGCCATCCCCGCGACGTGGCACCGCCACTGGAGAGCGCCCCGATCGAGGTGACCCGCACCCGCGGTTTGATGCAGCAGAGCTCGTCGGCTCGCTAGCGGTCAGTGACCACTCGAACCGGACCCGGCGAGTGGGGAAGCCGCCACCCCCGAACTGCCTGGATTCGTGTCCACCTGTCGGGACAACGCCGGGCAGGTTCGCCGCGGGCGCGGAGCCAATCTGTCCGCTCGAGTAGGCGCTGCGCAGACGGCGGAAACCCGGAAAACCTGAACCCTGCTTCAATAGACGAAGGAGCGGTCTGAGGGCTTCCCTGCTACGTCACCCCTCGCGTCGAGCGAGATCGGTTCGCGGGTTGCCTGACACAGACGTCCCCAGCGCCTCTCTCTGAGTACCACGATCCTGGTCACCTGACCAGCGATTCGGGCCCTGGACCCAAGCGGGTCTCGGGAAGACCAGGCCCAACGGAAGGGAAACCAGATGAGTGCGCAAGAGAACAAGCAAGCGGCACAGGACGCCTACGCGGCGTTTGGCAACGGCGACGCCGAGGGCGCGATGCGAGACATCGATGACTCGATCGAGTGGACGGTCCGCGGCGACAACGCCCTGACCGGGACCTACAACGACAAGCAGGCGGTCGGCAAGCTGTGGACCGAGTTCATGAGCAAGGACTTCCGCAGCAGCCCGCATGACTTCGTCGCCGAGGGCGACAAGGTCGTGGTTCTGACCACTGTCCAGCTCGAGGGTGAGTCGATCGAGAGCGCCGACGTGCTCACGTACAACGATGACTCCAAGCTGATCGCTTTCGAGACGCTCGGCGACGCGACGGTAGCCGACCGGGTGTTCGCCAAGTAACGGAAGCGCGACGCGAACGCAACGGGGGTGCCGCGGTTCGGCGCCGGCGCCCGGCGCGATAATGCGGCGCCTCCCAGTTGCGTTCGGCTCGTCGGAGTTGCGCTTTTGGACTAGACGAGCCGCATACCAGCGAGGCCCGGCCGTGCTTCGGCTGCGGGCGGCTGATCGCATCGGGGAGCCGCTGTCCGTGGTGCAAGCTGCGGCGCCCGAGGGGCAGACGCTGGCAGGCGATCAGGCGGCAGGTGTTCGCCCGTTACGGCCACGTCTGCGCTGATGCGTGTGGGAGGATGGACCGCCCGTGATCCTGATCCTCGCGATCGTCCTCTCCGCCTTGTTCATCTCCTGGCCTTGGAACCTCGTGGTGGTGCTCTGCGGCGCGATCGCCGAGGTCGGCGAGGTCGTCTGGGGTCGCCGGCTCGCGCGGCGGTGGCGGCCGAAGAGCGGTCCCGAGACGATGGTCGGCAAGACCGCTGAGGTGGTGGTGCCGTGTCGGCCGAGCGGCCAGGTCCGGGTCCATGGCGAGCTCTGGGAGGCGCGCTGCGCGGCCGGGGCCGACGTCGGAGACGATGTGCGGATCACCGCCGTCGAGGAGCTGACGTTGGTGGTCGAGCGCGTGCGGGCACAGTGAGCGGGGAGCGGGCTCCAAAGAACGTGGGCGCTGGGGACGTCCCAGACGCCCGGCGCCCTACTCCCGCAGCCCGACGGCTTCGAGGACTTCGGCGCGGTCCCAGTAGGTGACAAGGCGCAGGATCGCCCGGCCGCGCGATCAGGATTCGAGCATCGTGGCTGGTGAGTCTGGCGCGGAGCTGGTCGTCGGGGAGCCGCGCTGGCACATGGCGAGCGCCGTGGTCGCCGCGATCGTCCTCACGATCCTGATGCCGGACGATTTGCAGCTCGGCCCGAACTGGCTGCTCCCGCTCCTCGAAGGCGTGTTGCTCGTAGCCCTGATCGCCGGCGATCCGGGGAAGGTCGACCGCCGCTCGGCCCCGCTCCGGATGCTCTCCATCGGGCTGGTCTCCGCGCTGGTCTTGGGTGCGCTGTGGGCTACGGCCGTGCTGACGTCGCATCTGATCGACGGCGGGCAGGAGACTAAGTCGGCCGACGCGCTGCTGGAAGCGGGCTCGATCGTCTGGGCGTCGAACATCATCGCGTTCGCGCTTCTCTACTGGGAGCTCGACAGCGGCGGCTCGGCGGCGCGTGCTCACAATGCGCCGGCCCACGCGGTCGACTTCGCGTTCCCGCAGCAGATGAACCCCGAGCTCGCGCCGGCGCACTGGCGTCCTCGCTTCTTCGACTACCTCTATCTGGGCTTCACTAACGCGACCGCGTTCAGTCCGACGGACGCCATGCCGCTGGCGCTGTGGGCCAAGAGCACCATGGCCCTGCAAGCGCTGATCTCGCTCGTGATCCTTGGCCTGGTGGTCGCCCGGGCGGTGAACGTGTTCGCGTAGCGGCGGGGAGGTCCGAGGGACGATCGGATAGGGGCCGAGTCTGACCGACGGACCGACTGGCGCGGCGCACGATCTCGACGTTCTGCTGCGACATCGCCCGCGCAGCATCTCCCCTTTGGCGCGCGCCGGTCAGTGGGACAGTGAGCCAGGCTGGCGCGGCCAAAGAATCGGGCTACGGCACGCTCAGCGCCTGCTCTATCGCCTGCTTGCACTCGGCGCTGACCTTGTAGGTATTGACGCCGATCTGGCCGGTGTCATCGGTGACGACCTCGTGGCCTGGAGCGCCGGCCTTGGCGCTTTGCTTGTTCGTCTTGTCCTGGGACTCGATCTGCTCCGGGGAGGAGAGAAAGCGGGTGATGTCCCGGCTTTCACACCCGGCTGGCGCGAACTTGCCCGACACGACCTCGCTCTTGAACCTCGCGGCCTGGTCGGCGTCAGTTCCGGCGTTCTCGCCACTGCCGTCGTCGCCGCCACACCCGGTCGCGCCCATCGTCCCGAGGGCGAGGGCGACGAGGACGCTGAGAGCCGCCCGAGGCATCGGCGAACCTCCCCTAACCACCGGGCTAGTCGCGCTCAGGTGTGCGAGTCAGGTGCTCGCGCCAGTTCGGGTCGATCTCGTCGAGCATGACGTTGAAGGCATCGGCGCCCGCCGCCTGCGCGGACAGGTAGTAGGAGCGCCCGCCGTCGTCGAACGTCTCGTCCGGGGTCATCTCGGTGCGCAGCTCCAACTGGTCGAGCAGCTCGTCGCCGCTGTCGTCCAGCGGCCTGAGCACTACCACAGCAGCCATCGTCGAGATCGTATCTCGGAACGGACGCCGCCGTCCGCACTTCGCCTCAAACGGCGGTCGGGTCAATAACCGAGCGTCGAGCCCCACGACGCGGCAGCCGCAGCGGTGCACCCGCTGCGCGGTGACCATCCCCGTCCCCGCGGCGAGCTCTGGGTCACTCCCGCGAGCGAGGTGGCGGCGGCTCCATTCCGCAGTCCCGCATCCCCCGCTTGATCTCGGCGATCACGGTGTCGAGGACCTTCACGCGCGCGTACCGCTTCGAGTCGGCCTCGATCAGGTGCCAGCGGGCCGGCGGCTGGTCGGTGCGGGCGAGCATGTCCTCGATTGCCTCCATGTACTCGACGCGCTTCTCGCGGTTGCGCCAGTCCTCATCGGTCAGCTTCCACGCCTTCAGCGGATCCTTCTCGCGTCGCTCGAAGCGCTTCAGCTGCTCCTCGCTGGAGATGTGCAGCCACAGCTTGATCAGGATCATCCCCTCGGCTACGAGCGAGCGCTCGAAGCCGTTGATCTCGTCGTAGGCGCGTAGCCACTCCTCGCGGGTAGCGAACCCCTCGACCCGCTCCACCATCACGCGGCCGTACCAGGAACGGTCGAACACGGCCATCCCGCCCCATCCGGGCAGGGCCGGCCAGAACCGCCACAGGAAGTGGTGGCGCTTCTCGTCCGAGGTCGGAGCGGCGAACTGCACCACGCGGACGTGCCGCGGATCGATCTGGGCGACGAGGCGCTTGATCGCGCCTCCCTTTCCGGACGCGTCCCAGCCCTCGAACAGCACGCAGACCGGCGGCCCCAGCCCCTTCCCGCCGAGCTGGCCGCCGAGCATGAGCCGCAGCTGGGAGAGCCGCTCCCATGCGTGGTCGAGGCCGCGCGCCTCCTCCTTGCGGGTGAGCGACTTGGTCAGATCGAGATCGTCCAGCCGCCCCACGTCATCATCCTCTCAGCGCGCCACGACCGGAATCAAGCGCGGCGAGCGCATCCGATCAGTACGGCTGCGGGACGTTCGCGGTCTTGAAGGGACGGGGGTATCAGGCGGGAGTCAGCGAGACGGCATGGTTGGCGCGAATCAGCCCGTCGGGATCCCAGCGGCGCTTGACCTCCCCTAGCCGCTCGCAGGTCTCGGGCGGAAGCAGCGCGTCGACGTCGCAGGAGCGCTCGGCGAAGTTGAAGTAGCCGCCCTCGGCCAACCACGGCTCCATCGCGTCGTGGAGCCGGTCGAGTGAGCCGGGGATGGCCTCGCCAAGCTCGGGTGTCGTTGGAATGCCCGCGCCGAACATCACGAACTCGGCGTCGAGCTTCGAGAGTGCACCACCGCCCTCGGCGGGGCGACCGAGCGCGCCGCCGAGCTGACCAAGCTCCGTCAGCAACAGCGGCGAGCGCGCCTCGGGACCGACGACGCCGACAAAAGCGTCGATCGCCTCGTCGGTCAGCTCGCGCAGCACCAGATGGTGACCTAGGGCCGGGGTCGGCGCCTCCGGGTCCATGTTGATCCGGCTCAGCCCGGCGGGAGGGATCTGGTCGAAGGTGTCCATGATCGGCTCGCCGAGATCGCGTAACGGCGCCACGTGGCGCTCGCCTACTTCGCGCGAGCCGATGCAGGCGGCGGTGACGGTCCACAGCGGCCGGTCACGGAGCGGCTCGGGGACATCGGGCATTGGCGGTGGCCTCAGGAAGCGGCCCCTGGAAGTGACCTCGTCGGGCAGAGCTGCCGCCCAGTCGCGGTACGCGCGCACCGCGTCCGCGCCGAGCTCGGCGGGGAAGATCAGCGCGCCGGCGTAGGCCTCGGAGACCGGCAGCAGGTCGACCTCGAGCGCGGTGACGATCGCATAGCCCCCGCCGCCACCCCGCAGCGCCCAGAACAGGTCAGGCTCGTGATCTGCGTCGACGCGCCGCTGCTCGCCGTCGGCAGTGACGAGCTCGATCGCGCGCACCAGGTTGCACGCGAAGCCGTGCCGGCGCCCGAGCCATCCCAGGCCGCCGCCGAGCGTGTAGCCGATCGTGCCGACGTTCGGCGAGCTGCCGGGTTGCGAGCACCGCCCGTGCGCGTGTGCGGCGACACCGAGCTCTTCCCCCACCACCCCGGCCTCGATCCGAGCGGTGCCCGCGGCACCGTCGACCTCGATGTCCTTCATCCCCGTCGTCCGGATCAGGATCGTCTCCTCGAGCGACCCGAGCGGCGCGGCTCCGTGCCCGGTGCCCTGAGCGTTGACCCTCAGCCCGTTGTCGGCCGCATACCGAAGCACCGCGGAGACGTCGCCGGGGCCATCGACGAACGCAACCGCCGTCGGCTGCTGATCGGCGGTCAGGTTCCAAGCCTGGCGAGCGTCGTCCCAGTCGCCGTCGGCCGCTGTGGCCACACGGCCGGTGATCGACAGGTCGGCGACGTCCGTCATCGCGGGGGACCGTAACACCACGAACCCGTGTGGCGTGAATACCAGTCGATCGCTTATGGGACGAGCACGAGCTTGCCCTTGGACGCCGAGCTCCCCAGCAACTCGTGAGCGCGACGAGCGTCGGACAGCGGCAGGCGCTCCGCGACGACCGGGTGGATCTTGTCCTCGCGAAGCAGCTCGAGCAGCGCGCGGAAGTCCTCCCGGAACCAATCCGGGTAGCGGGGCTCTCCGCCCACTGCTCCGGGTCGGTTTTGAGCCGCGTCGCGGAACTTCTGGATCTGGTAGCCAAGCGCCCGCCGGCGGGGCGAGAGCTTGCCCCAGAGCCAAACGGTCGCAGTCGCCGCGTACCACTCGATCACCGCTGGCCAGTTCTTGCGCCCGTGCGACAGCGTGGCGTAGCGGCCGAACACGACGAGCCTTCCGCCGGGCCGCAGCGCGCGGAAGGAGCGAAGCGACAGCGCGCCACCGAGCGGGTCGAGCACGACGTCCACGCCGTCGTCCGTCAGCTCGCGCACCCGGGCCAGGAAGTCCTCGTTGCGGTAGTCGATCGCGACCGCGCCGAGCCGTTCGACCGCCGCGCGGTCGCGAGCTGAAGCGGTACCGATGACGCGAAGCTCCGCCACCACTCCGAGCTCGAGGACCGCGGTGCCCACCCTGCCGGCGGCGCCGTGCACGAGCACCGTTTCCCTGCTCTTCGCCATCGCCGTGCGGTGAAGCACCTGGTAGGCGGTCATGTAGGGAAAGAGAAGGCTCACGACCTCCGCCGGGTCGAGGTCCTCGGGTACCTCGACCGCGCTCGCCTCCGGCACGCAGACGCGGTCCGCGTCAGCTCCCCACACCGTCAGCGCGCCGATGCGGTCTCCCACTTTCAGCCTCGTGCAGTCCGGTCCGAGCTCCTCGACCACGCCGACCAGCTCGTAGCCGGGCGTGAACGGCGGCTTCGGCGCGCCGGGGATATACGTGCCGGCGCGCAGCTGGGAGTCGGTGAACGACACGCCGGCCGCGAGGACCTTGACGCACGCCTCGCCCGGACCCGGTCGGGGATCGTCTTCTTCCACCACCCTCAAGACCTCGGGCCCGCCGAACTGATCGACGACAACGCGCTTCACCGGCTCAACCTACACGGGGTGCACCGTGCGAGCATCAGATCAATCCCGCAGCTTCGATCAGCACAAGACCTCACTAAGAGACTGCGTAGAGCTCGATCAACTGACCCGGTGGTCCGTGATCCGGCTGCCGCTTCGACGAGGGAGGAACAGCCGCCCGGCCCAGTCTCGTCGCTCCTCCTTTGCGCGCCGAGGAGCAGCCGCGGTGTCGAGTGCACGCGAAGGGAGCAGAAGCGCTCCTCCTTGCGCAGATGGATACGGTCACGGATTGCCCAATACGGTCGCTGGATCAACGTCCTAGGAGGAAGTGATGGTCGTCCGTGTCTTTCGTGTCCGCGTCCACCCGGGGAAGGAGGACGAGTTCGAGCGCTTCGTGATCGAGACGGGTGTGCCGATGGTGAAGGCCCAGGCGGGCTGCACGCACGTGACCGCCGGGAAGAGCCACTGGAGTGAGCAGCCTGAGTTCGTCGTCGTCACCCACTGGAGATCCGTCGACGCTCTGCAGCAGTTCGCGGGGCCGGACTGGCGGGAAGCGGTGATTGAGCCCGAGGAGGAGCACATGCTTGCCGAGGTCTTCTGCGATCACTACGAAACGATCGAAACGGGCTGATCCGTATGCGGCTCGGCGATGCGGTGGATCGCTCCCGCTAGCCACCGGCAGCGTCGCGAGACGTGTCCCGAAGGGTGTAACGGGTGTACCGTGGATTCGCGGTGTCGGAGGCCAGCGGGCCCTACGACTCCGCAGGAAATGGAGGAGAGCGATGTACACAAGCGTGCACCACTACAGCGTCGACGCGGAGCGCGTCGACGAGTTCATGCACCGAGTCGACGAGAAGCTCGCGCCGCGGTTGGAGGAGCTGCCAGGCTTCCTCGCCTACCAGGCGATCGACGCGGGCGTGGACAGGGCCGGACAGGGCACCGTGTTCGCGGTCACGGTTTGCCGCGATCGAGACGCGGCTGACCGATCGGCCGAGGTCGCGGCGGAGTTCGTGCGCGACGAGCTCGCGGACATTGAGGTCGACCTTTTCGAATCGGCCACCGGAGCGGTCAGCGTGAACCGAGCTATGTCCGAAGTGCTCGAGGCCGCTCACGCCTAGCCACCTGCACCGCTTGCGCGACGAGGAGGAGCGAGCTAAGGCGCTTCGTGCGTCGCGGGTCGAACCGATACGGGGCCCGCTACGTCCCTCGCGGTGACGCACGGATAGTCGAGCGAATACGCCTGGCTCCGTGACAAGCCGCCCTCGCCTCACGCTTGGGACGGCGCTGTCCGCCATCGCGCCGCAGCGAGCAGGGTCGCCGCGTAGCGTAACCGGGGTATGGGCAACGGCTTCCGCGAAGCGTCGCTGCTCGGTAAGCGGTACCGCCTCGAACGGGTCCTAGGCACCGGAGGCATGGCGACCGTCTGGCTCGCGCAAGATGAGCGGCTGAGGCGACCGGTGGCGGTCAAGATCCTCTCCGACACCCTCGCCGCCGACGAGTCCTACCTGCACCGCTTTCTCCGAGGCCACGGGAGCGCTTCCCGTGGATTCCTCGGTATCTCCGAATACTCGGATAGCCGCGGAATCGGCGGAGCCGCGGGGAAGTCCACGAAGAGCTCAGATCCATGCGTCGCGGGTCGAACCGATATCGGGCCCGCTACGTCTCTCGTTACCACCCGCGGATCGTCGAGTGATCGCAATCGGCTACCCAGCCGTTGTGAAGCTTTCGGTCCGTTCAAAGCACGAAGATGGATCATGCGCGGCGTCCCTCCGCTCGTGGTCGAGGTCGGCAAGCGATGAGGCGTCTCGTCGATTCCGACGACTTCCCGGGCTCCAAACACACCGCCTACCTGGACGCCGCAAACATCGCGCTGATGCATCGGAGCGCACAGCGGGAGATCGTCGATTGGCAACGCGACTTGGCAGACAACGGCAGCCTGGCAATGAACGAGGCCGCCGAGGCGAACATCTTCGAGGGTCTACATCGGGCCGGCGCCAAGCTGTTCAACGCGGAGCCCGAGGACATCGCCGCGGGCTCGAGTGCTACGGAGCTGCTCGGCTCGCTGGCATGGGCCGTTGCACCCGAGGCGGAGACGAACGTCGTCGGTACCGCATCCGCCTTCCCGAGCACGATGTACCCCTGGCAACGCGTCGCGGCTCGAACCGGCTGCCAGATCAGGCTTGCCGAGGGAGATGCCCATCGCGTGCGTCTCGACGACATCGTCAGGCTCATCGACGCGGACACCGCCGTCGTTTGCATCTCACATGTCGAATATGGAAGCGGCCAGCGGTTTGACCTGACGAGCCTGGCGGAGGCGGCGCATGAGCACGGCTCCCTGCTCGTCGTGGACGCCACCCAATCCGCGGGCGCAATCCCGATCGACGCTCGCGCCGGGCTCGATGCCGTGGTATCCGCCGGCTACAAGTGGCTCTGCGGGCCGTTTGGCGCGGGCGTCATGTATCTCGCGCCCCACCTGCACACCGTGCTGACGCCCGGGTTGGTCGGGTTTCGAAGCCACGAGGACATGTGGGACCTTCGGGCCGATCGGCTCGACTATCCGCCAACGGCGCGGCGATTCGAGTTCAGCACGATGGCGTACGGCTGCGCGCTCGGACTATCGCGCTCGATCGAGTTCCTTCTCGAAGTCGGGGTCGATCGCATATTCGAGTACGACCGGCGACTTGCCGATCTGCTGATCGAGGGGCTGCGTGCCCAAAAGCTGGAGATCACCTCTCCCCTCAACGATGCAGAGCGCACGGCCATCGTCGCCGTGCGCCTGCCTGGGGTCGACCCGGCCGAGATCGCCGCCCGACTCAGGGAGGCTCGGGTCGTCGCCTCATCGCGAAGCGACGGGATCCGGTTCTCTCCACATCTCTACACCCGCGAGGCGGACATCGAGTCCGCACTGAGCTGTATCGACGAGATGCTGTAGGCGCCTGCGCTCCCTCGGGTTCGTACTTGCGCCCGCCTATGCCCGGATTGACGCCGCGCCGTTCGGTTCCAAAGCTGGTACCACGAGCTCCCCTCCGCGGATGCGGGCCACGGGCCGAAATGCCGAAAGCCCGCTTCGGAAGCGGGCTTCGGGCTGATCGGGGCGGCCGGATTTGAACCGGCGACCTTTCGGCCCCCAGCCGAGCGGATCAAGGTGTAGATGTGTCCGTGAGCGTCCAGATCGTCCTATGCGTCCACGCTCGTGGACGATCTGGACGTAATGGACGATGCATCCGGTACCAAAGCGGTACCACGAGCGTCTTGGCCGGTCACGGAGGAAGCGGGCGCTACCCTCCCTTCGCGCAACGCAGTCACTCGCCAAAACCCGGATCGAAGGGCTGCTGGTCCGACTGGCAGACCGTGCCCGGCGGCGGGGTGATCAGCTCGGTCAGGTAATCCACATACGCTTGCTCGATGCAGTCGCTGGGATTCCGGAAGCTCACGTGACCGTAGCCCTCGTGGGTCAGCAAGACGGCGTTTCCAAGCAGTTGCGCGGAGCGAACCGCGTTGGCGTAGGCGGTGGCCGGGTCGCCGGTCGTCCCGATCACCAGGATCGGGTTGGGGGTCGAGGCGTTCCACGGCCCCCGGTAGTTGTCCTCGCCGCGAACCGGCCACGAGGCGCAGGGGGCCCACAGCCACCAGCCCAGCAAGGCGGCCTTAGAGTCGGCTGATCCGGGTGAACCGCTTGATCACCCGCGGCCAGTCCCGCGAGCTCCTGCGCGCGGGCGCGTCGGCGCACGAGATCGCCGACGAGGTCGTCGCGCCGGCGAAGCCGTCCGGCCCAAGGAACTTGCGAGCCTCGGTCTCCAGCGCCGAGCCGTCGCCTCCCAGAGCGGCGGCGAGGTCCCTCGCGTCCTGGGGCCACAGATCCGGTCCCCTGAGCTGATTGAACTGCGAGAGCAGCAGATCGGCGTAGCTCAGCTTCTCGCGCGACGACAGGGGCGGCTTCGCCCCCGGAGCCGGGATCGGCGCGCGCTTCACCCGCGCGACCAGTCGCTCGAACCGCTCCGCGGGCGATTCGGAACCACCTGCGAGCGCGCAGCGTCCCGGCCCCGCGCCCTCGCACAGCGACAGGAGCTGGTCGAAGACCCCGTCGGTCGAGGCGACGCATCCGGCGATATTCGACTCCATCGACTTCGATTCCTTGACGGGATCGACGACGCCGTCGATCAGCATCGCCCGGACCCGGTCGGGGAACATGTTGGCGTAGGTCTCGCCCACGAAGGTGCCGTAGGAGAGGCCGATGTAGGTGAGCTTCTCCTCGCCGACGAGCTGGCGCAGGTAGTCCATGTCGCGGGCGGTGTCGGCGGTCGAGATGTGGGGCAGAAGCCGGCCGCTGACCCTGCCGCAGCGCCGCGCCAGGGCGGCGGACTTGCGCCGATAGCGCTTCGAGGCGCCCTTGGTGGTCGGGATCGGCGAGACGCCGGCCCAGAAGCGCGCCTCGCTTTCTCTGTTCTCAAAGCAGCGCACCCGGGTGCTGGCATGCGTGCCGCGGGGATCCCAGCTGACGACGTCGAAGCGGCCGCCGACGAACGCGTCGATGCCGTCGGGGTCGCCCTTTATGAGGCCGACGCCGGTGTCGCCGGGTCCGCCCGGGTTGACGAGCGTCGTGCCGATCCGCTGGTTCGGCTTGCTGGCGAGGTGGCGGATCACCGCGAGCCTGATCGTGCGCCCGTTCGGGCGGTCCCAGTCGAGCGGTACGCGGATGCGCGCGCACTGGACATCCTCCTGCGGCGGATTGCATGCCCCCCAGGGGATCGAGTGCTGACGGCGCCCGCCGATCGGTCCGATCCGTCCCCGGCGCCGGCCACACCGCCGGTCGAGAGCGCGACGACGCACGCTCCGGCTAGAGATGCTGCGGCGATAAGGACCCGGCGAGCAACGTCCGCGTCGAATCCCGCTGTGGATGAGTTCGTTGGAAGTCCCTTCCTACGATTGGTCGCCCAGCCGCACGGCCGACCCTAGCACGGGCTTCCCGAGCGGGTTTCCGGGCAGTCGGGGCGACTGGATTTGAACCAGCGACCTTTCGGCCCCAGCCGAGCGGGCTCAGGGTATCGATGTGTCCGTGAGCGTGCAGATCGTCCTATGCGTCCACGCTCGTGGACGATGTGGACGTAACAAACGATGCATCCGGTACCAAACCGGTACCACAAGGTGGCAATGCAGAACGCCCGCAGTGAGAATCACAGCCGGCTAGAGGCAGGCTCAGCGACTGCGCGTTTTTCTGACCACATGGCGGATCGCGCGGGTCACCAGCTTGGGCTGATCGAGCTGGATGTAGTGCCCGCTCTTGGTGGCGATCACGTGGCGCGCCCCCGGCACGAGTTCTGCCAGCCTGTCCTGCGAGGCCTGGAACGCGCGCTCGATAGCGGTGATCGGAAACTCGGGCGGCAACCCGAACGGGTTCGAAAGGTCCCGGGAGTGGGAGAGGACGACGAGAGCCATCCGGCGCAGGGGAGTGTCCGCCTGCGCCTGGCGCATCTGGGCGGCGCTGACCTCGAGGTCGAGGCGCTCCAGGGCGGAGTAGCTCTCGAGTCCGGGCGGCGGGCCCGGATTGAGCACCGCTGACGTGTACTGCTCGGGCGTCAGCAGCTCCTTGTTGGCCGCGGCGAAGTCCTCGTTCTGGGCGTCTATGGACACGAGTCCGGCAACGTTCCTCGGATGGGTGGTGGCGTACAGGCGCGCAACCATGCCGCCGAACGAGTGGCCGGCGAGCACGTAGGGGCCGGGGACGTGCGCGCGCAGCAGCGCGCGCAGGTCGCGAACGATGTCCCGCGCGCTGCGGGGCATCGCGACGGGGTCGCTCCGGCTCAACTCGTCGGGTAGCCGGTAGGTACCAGGGCGGTCGTAGGCACACACGCGGGTGAACCGCGCAACGCCCGGCAGGACCGCCCGCCCTGGGCCGGATGGCGACTCGCTCCAGATCTCGGCGAGGTCGCCCGTGCCGGCTTCGAGCACCACGGTGGGGCGACCCGTGCCGCGACACTCGAGGTAGAGCTTGCGGCCGCCACGAATCGCGACACGACGCGCGCCGTCATCCCGCGCCGCCGCGTGCGCCGGCGAAGGCCAGCCAGCCGCTCGCCGCTCCGACTCATGGGCCTGGGCGGGTGCGGCCCAGATCAGGCTCGCGGCGAGCATCGCGGCGAGCAGCCACCAGGGGGCGCGGCCCGTCTTCGCACCAAGTTTGCAGTGACCGACCGATCCCACCGGGAACCCGCGCGATCTCAGCCAGTTGTCCAAGTTCGCTCCTCGAGGAATGAGATCAGGGCGTCGGCGTCCTTTCGGTTGATCCGGACGATCTTGAACTCCAGGTCTCCGACGTGCAGGCGCTTGCCCTCGCGGGTCACCGGGATGGAGCCCAGCGGGTGCTTCTGACCGGCGCTGATGTCAGGTTGCGATCGGTCGCCATCACGGCGAAGCTCTGGTATCTGGACGAAAGCGGAAGCTCCCTTGCGGGTTCCCCCGCTCGCTGGCGTTTGAACTCCTCTTTCCACGCGTCCGGATCGGGGACGACCGGCGCGAGGAAGACTCGCTCGATCTGCTCGCCCGGCTCGAGCGCCTCCTGAGCGTTCTCGATTGCGGAGCGCTTACTGACCTCCGTCATGGCCCCGGAGGCTACTCCTACGCTCCCGCGCGGGTCCGACGTCCTGTGGCCGCGCCTCCGTCGATCGCCGGAGGTCTCAAACGGCCTCCCGTCTAATCGGGGCGACTGGATTTGAACCAGCGACCTTTCGGCCCCCAGCCGAGCGGCTCAGGGTGTCGATGTGTCCGTGAGCGTCCAGATCGTCCTAAGCGTCCAGGTTCGTGGACAATCTGAACGTAATGGACGATGCATCCGGTACCAAAGTGGTACCAGGACCGTCCTGTCTGGCTGATGACCGCGGTCCGGGAAATTAATCGCCGCAGAAGGAAGCGAATAAGCTAGCGCGCAGTATGGGGCGGAGTCGGCGATTGCGGCTGAAGCTACTGCTCGGAGTCGGGATCGTCGCGAGTGCCCTCGGCATCGCTGCGTATGCGACCGACGCGCTGCGCGAGCCAGAGCTCAACACTGTCGATCTCCGCTTCTCGATCCGCGGTGCCGAGCCGCCGCCGCAGGACATCGTGGTCGTCGGCGTCGACGACGTCACCTTCAGCGAGCTCCAGAAGCAGTGGCCGTTCTCGCGCTCCCTGCATGCGCAGGTAATCGACGAATTGAGGCGCGACGGGGCGAGGGTGATTGCCTACGACGTCCAGTTCACCGAGCCCACGACCCCCCGCGCCGACAACGCTCTCATCCGCGCGATCGCCCGCGCCGACGGAACCTCGCACGTGGTGCTGGCCACAACCGAGGTCGGTGCGGGTGGAGAGACCAATGTTCTCGGCGGGGACGCGGTCGTGAAGCAAGTGGGGGCAACGCCTGCGAACGGCAACCTGACACCAGATCCGGGCGGCGTCGTCAGGCGCGCCCCGTACGAGCTTCAGGATCTGAAGAGCTTCGGCGTCGCCGCGGCGGAGGCGCCGGGGGATGTCGAGGCAGATCCGTCCGACTTCGACGACGATGGCGCCTGGATCGACTATTACGGGCCGCCCGGGACCATCGACAGTGTCTCCTTTTCACGCGTCCTAGAAGGAGAGCTCCCACCCGGGACGTTCACCGACAAGATCGTCGTGATTGGGACGACCGCGCCGTCGCTGCAGGATGTTCATCCGACGTCCACGAGCGGGGACGACCTGATGTCGGGCCCCGAGATCCAGGCGAGCACGATCTCCACCGCGCGAAGCGGGGTTCCGATCCGATCGTCGCCCGGGGTGCTTGACCTCGCCGTGATCGTCCTTTTCGGCCTGCTGCCGCCACTCGTCACGCTCGGCCTCTCGCCGATCCGAGGCATCGTCATCGCTCTCGCCGTGGGCGCCGCCTACGCCTTCGCGGTGCAGTTGAGCTTCAACTCCGGGTTGATCATCCCCTTCGTCGTACCGCTAGGCACGCTCGCCGTGTCAGGGGTGGGGGTGGTCGCGGTCCACTACGTGACCGCGGCGATCGAACGCCAGCGGGTGCGCGACATGTTCGCCCGCTTCGTACCCGCGAAGGTCGTGGACCAGGTGCTGGCGAGGACGGACGAGGACCTGCGACTGGGTGGCGTTGAGCTCGAGGCCACGGTCCTGTTCAGCGACGTCCGCGGCTTCACGACGTTCGCCGAGTCGCAGCCGGCCGAGCGAGTCCTAGAGATCCTCAACCGGTATCTGACCGCCATGAGCGACGCGATCCTAGAGCACGGAGGCACGGTGATCAGCTATATGGGCGACGGGATCATGGCGGTCTTCGGGGCACCGATCCCGGAGTCGGACCATCCGGACCGGGCGCTCGCCGCGGCGCGTGAAATGCTGGAGGAGAGACTGCCGCAGTTCAACGCCTGGCTCCAGGAGCAAGGGGTCGAGGGCTTCCGGATGGGCATTGGCCTCAATACCGGCCCGGTCATGGCAGGGAACGTGGGCTCCGAGAAGCGGCTCGAGTACACCGCGATCGGCGACACCACGAACACCGCCGCGCGGCTGGAGGGGATGACCAAGGACACCCCGCATCAGCTCTTCGTCGCCGACTCGACACGCGAGCGCATCAGCGAGCCGAACGACCTCGTCTACGTCGACGAGCTTCCGATCCGCGGCCGTCGCTCGACGGTCGCGGTGTGGTCGCTGGCGCCGAAGGAAGCCGCGCCGGTGGCAGGCTGACCGGTCAACGGTGGGCTAGGTACTTCTCTCCCGCCTTCACGAGCACCTTCTTGCGGCGCTTGAAGTCGCGGACCTCGACCTTGCCCTTTTTCACCTTGGTCAAGGTCCCCTTGGGGCGTT
The DNA here is from genome assembly GCA_963754225.1 of uncultured Thermoleophilia bacterium. Classification (GTDB taxonomy): domain Bacteria; phylum Actinomycetota; class Thermoleophilia; order Solirubrobacterales; family 70-9; genus DASPWW01. The sequence goes on along the minus strand of CAVWEV010000004.1, from coordinate 163,086 downwards.
CGGCGGTCAGCCACTTGGTGCCCCGCGAGGTGCCCGAGCTGTTGCGCCCGCGATGACGACAGCGGCACTTACCGCTTCCCCAGAGTCTGCGCTTCTTACGCCGTCCTGCGGTCTCGGCGCCAGCGCGGGATTGAACGGCGCCGGCGAAGGAGCTCGCGAGCGTCAGGACGGTGATGTTGCGCTTGCGCTTCTGCTGCAAGACGAAGGCTCCCGCCCAGAGCTCGATTGACTGCAGCCCACCGGAGGGCTTCTTCTGGGTGACCAGGAGGACGTGTCCGTCGCTGACGTCGACCTTTGTGCCCATCGGCACCGTGGTCACCTCCTGGAGCTCGACGAACTGGTTCGAGCCCGGAAGCTTGAACAGAACGGTGCCCTCGAGGGGCTCCAGATTGGCCGTGCGCTGGAAGAACGGGCCGAGGGGCTCCTCCCCGGGCGGCAGCGGTGCTGTGCAGATGACGGTCTCTCCGTCGCCGGCCTCTGCGGTGCAGCCAGTCGGGGCCGGCGCGGTGGCGTGGCTGTCATTGCCGGTGGCGGTGGCGGTGTTGTCGTTGCCGTTGGTGCCGAAGGTGCCGCCCGCGTTGGCGGTGCTGGAGTCGCCCGTGACCGTGGCGGTGTTGCGGTCGCCGAAGACCGCGCTGGCGGTGCTGGAGTCGCCCCTGACGACGGCGAGGTTGTCGTTGCCGGCGCCCGCGTTGGCGAAGCTGCCGTTGCCGATGACGATAGCCTTGTTGTCGTCGCCGCTACCGCCCACGGTGGTGGTGCCCGCGATGGCCTGGCTGTTGTCGCCTCGGATTCTCGCCTTGTTGTTGTCCCCGACGGTCGCCTGGGCGACGCTGTTGACGCCCGTGGCGAGCGCCTTGTTCCCACCGGTCGCCGTGGCGGCGCTGCCGTCGCCCCTCGCCAGCGCGAACGATCCCACGCCGGTCGCCGTGGCGGCGCTTCCGTCCTCCCTCGCCCTCGCGAACGATCCCTCGCCGGTCGCCGTGGCGGTGCTTTCGTCGCGCTTCGCCTGCGCGAACGATCCCTCGCCGGTCGCCGTGGCGGTGCTTTCGGCGCCCTCGGCCTTCGCGAACGATCCCTCGCCGGTCGCCTCACAGTTCGCGGTTCCGCGCTGCTCGAGCACGACGCCGTCCTCGGCTATGCAGAGGTTGGGGGCCTGCGGCGCCGCCGCGCTCTGCGCCCCGAGCGCCATCACGCCAGCCGCAGCCGCACCGATCACAATCGCGAGTCGCTTACCCATATCCTTCCCTCCTTAGGGCTAGCGATGCGCGCCTACCCCGTCTCCCGTCGCAATGCTGCGAACCCTCATCGGGCTAACATCCCTGAGCAAACCCCTCTCGGCCTGGACGCGCGAAGCAGAGCGAAGCGACTATAGCGGGGCGGCGCTCAAACGTCGCACTGAACTCAGTCGCTGGCTCTGGAGCGCGGTGGCCGGTTGAATCACGCCCCCGCAGGCCCCAGCTGCCTCTCGATAACGTCGTCCGCCCTCTGCGAGGAACGACGGTGGCCAGTTACCGCGCTGATGAAGTGGTCGCGATCGAGCGCCAGCAATGTGGTCCGCTCAGTCGTGCGAACCGTCGCGGTTCGCGGCTCACCGCGAAGCAGAGCGATCTCACCAAACGACTCGCCCTCACCCTGAGAGCGTCGATGCGCGCCGTCCTTGAATACCTCGACGCGGCCTCGGTCGATCAGGTAGAAGCGATCGCCGACATCCCCCTGGGTGATCACTTCGTTGCCCGCATCGACCTCGAGCTCGACCAGGTCGTGGGTGAGTCGCTCCAGGGTCGCAAGCGGAAGCGGGGCAAAGATCGGGTCGGCGCGAAGCAGCGAGAAGTGGTGCTCCTCGACCGGTGCCCCGACCTCGAACGAGCGCAGCCGGCCCCAACGTAGGAGGGCGAACAGCGGAAGCGTCGCGGCGAGGACGAGCACGGCCCCGCGAATCCCAAGCAGCGCCACCAGCGGGGTGACCGTGATCGCACCGAACGCCATCGCCGTCAGCCGGGCGGTCTCCAACGAACCGCGCACGCGCCCAAGCACCTCATCGTCGCCCAGTCGCTGCAGCAGAGTGTTGACAGCGACTTCGACAAGTGTGTAACCGATCCCGACCCCGAACCAGGCGGCGTATGCGGCGACCGCAATCGGCCAAGCACCGGGCAACGCGAACGCGGCGCCGGTGATCAGGCTGCCAACCACCAGGCCAGCGACGAGCTGGCCGCGGTTGATCAGCACCGCCAGGGCGCCACCGGCAACCAGTGCGCCGATCCCCCAGGCCGCATTCAGGTAGCCGACGCTCGAGCTGTTGAGCTCGAGCAGGTCGAGGGCGACGATTACGACCAGCACGTCTGCGGCGCCCTCGACGAAGACGAGCAAGGTCAGGCACGCGCCCAACAGCCGCAGGGCCGGGTCCGAGACGAGCGACCGAAACCCGGTGGCGGTCTGACGCAGTACGCCGCCAGCGTCCCTATGGGGCTCGTAGCGGGGGCGGCTGTCCGGGCTCATCGTCACCAGGGCAACACCGCTTCCTGCCACGGCAAGTGCTGCGACCGCGACCGCGGCCTGGACCGAGGCGAGGGCGAGCAGGACGCCCGCCAAGATCGACCCGCCGAGAAAACCGACGTTGTCCATCACGCTGTGCGTGACGTTCGCGGCGGAGAGCTCCTGCGGAGTACGGGCGAGCTGCGGCATCAAGGCGCCCTCAGCCGGAACGTAGGGTGAGGAAGCAACCGTGAACAGACCGGCGAGGCCGAACACCGTCCAGGTCGGTGCGTCGGCGGTAACCGCGAACGCGGTGCCTCCCAACGTTCCCGCCATCGCAACAGCGCTTGAGGTCAGGACCATTCTTCGTGAGTACCGGTCGCCCAAGAGGCCCGCGAACGGCGACGCCAGCGCTCCCGGCAGCAACCGGACGAGGCCGGCGATTCCAACCGCGCCCGCTCCCGCGACATCGAACGCGTACACACCGAGCGTGATCGCGAATGCCCATGTGGAGAACGACACGCCGGCCCAGGCGGATTGAAGCCGACCGAGGTCGGGATTGCGGAAAACCTCGCCGAGGTCGCGGATCGGCCCCGCGATTCGGCTCACACCGCCCTTCGGCAGAATGACGATCCCGCGCTCATCTGGAGAAACCTACTGCGGACCATTGACCACCTTCATGCGGATGGCCGGGGCCAAAGCCGAACATCGGGGTGGAGCTCGATCGCGTTCGGCGATGCCCGTCTGCCCATGCTTCAGATCGAAATAGGCATCATTCACGCATCGCGGTCTTGGAGCGGGAAGATGAGGTGCGGGCGCTTCGCCCTCCGCGACTCCGCACGCTCGAACAGAGCGAGGGCGTGCGCCCAAGCCACCTCGAGCTGTTCTTCGACCTCGTTTTCGTTGTAGCGATCGCGCAGCTCGCGCACGAGCTCGTCGTCGACCACAGCCTCGGCGGCTTCGCCACCTTCGCCGCTCTATATCTGCCCGTGTTCATCGCCTGGCAGGGCTTCAGCGCCTACGCCGACCGGTTCGACACCGACGACAACGTGCTCCGAGGGGTGCTGCTCCTGGCCATGCTCGTGATCGCGGCGCTCGCGATTCAGATCCCCGATGTCTCGCACGGCGAGAGCGCGGGCTTCGTCGTCGCCTACGTGATCCTGCGGTCACTCTTGGTCGTGCTCCACGTTCGCGCGTACGTCCACGTCCCCGAGGCCCGACCGTTGATCGGCCGCTATGCGTGGCAGTACTCAATCGCGATCGGGATCTGGATCGCGTCCCTCGCGCTCCCCTCCCCGGGCCGCTACGTCCTGTGGGGAGTTGCCCTCGCCTGGGAGCTGAGCATCCCGCCGCTGGCGCGCAGCTTGTGGGCGGCGATACCGCGCTCCCCGAGTAAGATGCCCGAGCGCCTGGCGCTGTTCACGATCATCGTCCTGGGCGAGACGGTCGTCGTAACCGCGCTGGGAACGTCCGGCTCAGAGTGGGCGCTCTCGGCGACCGTGGTCGCGGCGCTCGGATTCCTCCTCGCAGCGGCCGTCTGGTGGACCTACTTCGGAGGTGGCGGCGAGGTCACGATGAGGTCCTCCGCCGCGGCGATCGCCGTTTTCATCTACTCGCACATCCCGTTGCTGGCGGCGTTGACTGCGGTCAGCGCGGGAATCTCCCTCGCGATCGAGCAGTCATCGGGCTCGCAACTGGACGCTGGAGCTCGCTGGGCGCTCGCAGGCGGAGCCGCCCTATACCTCACGTTCGCTACGGTCGCACATGCGTCGAGCGCCCAGGGTGTGCCCGTGAGTGAGCTGCGAGCACGGATCGGAGCCTGCTTGGTGCTCGTCGCCCTCGCGCTCTTCGGAGCCGCGCTCGACCCGGTCGTCTTCACCGCCGCTGCGGCGACTGTTCTCGTCGGGCTGGTCGTCCTCAAGCTGTGGACGCCACGTCGTGTGGCTGCTCGCGATCGCGCAGCCCCAACGGAACATCCGCCGTGATGGTGATTAGCTCGCACGATCCACAGAAGCAACTGCCGGTTGACCGGACTGCCAGGAAGCGCTCACACCACACTTCCCACCGCTTCGATCACCGCGCGTGACCTGTCGGCCCCGCTAGCCGTGATCGTCCGCAGAGCGTGGCGATAGGCGGGGTCGCCGCCCCGCGTCATGCCTCGAAGCGGTCGCCCTCGGTCGCGAAGCTGATCGACTCCTGCCCAGAGGCGTAGCGCTCGATCAGGGCCGCGACCTCCGGGTCGGTCCGGGCCGGGCTGTGGTGGGTGATCACCAGCTTCCCGACGCCCGTTGCCTCGGCGAGCTCGACGGCATACTCGATCGTCGCGTGGCCGTTCTCGATCGCCAGCGCCAGCTCCTCTCGCGTGAACTGGCCATCGTGGATCAGCACGTCGGCGCCTCCGGCGAGCTCCAGCGCGGCATCGTGCAGCGCCCCGACCCCGCCTCTCCCTTTCCCGTACTTCATCGGGGCGTGGTCGGGCATGTACGTGATCGAGCCGGAATCCTCGGTCTGCACGCGGATCCCGAACGTGCGTCCTCCCTTGTGCGCGATGTCGATCGTCTTCAGGTCGAACCCGTCGACGGTGTGCCCGCCCTCCTTCAGACCGTCGAAGCTCCACTTCCCCTGCAGGCCGTCCGGGGTGATCGGGAAGTGCGGCGGCGACATCGCCCGCTCCAGCACCTGCTCCGCGTTGCCCTGCTCGGGGAGCAGCAGGTGGGTAGCGGCGTCGGGCCGGTCGGCCGACTTGAAGAACGGCAGTCCCTGGAGGTGGTCCCAGTGCAGGTGGGTGAGGACGAGCGTGCCGTCGAACGGCTCCCCGTCGAGCAGCTCGGTCGCGTTGGTGATCCCAGTGCCCGCGTCGAGCAGCAGCCGCGGTCGCTCCCCGTCGACGCTGACGGCGACGGCCGAGGTGTTGCCGCCGATGTCGGCGAACCGGTGTCCCGGGGCGGGGCAGGATCCCCGTACCCCGCAGAAACGGACCTCGAGCGCCATCGCGCGGCCACCATACATGCCACCCGTGGCGGTACACGTGGACGTCTGATCGGTACGGGGGCGGGCGTGGACGCCGGCCTTTTGATTGGCGGCACAGTGCTTTTCAGCGTCAAACCTGGTCGAGCTGCTCGAGATCGGGACCTGCGCGTCGGGCAACCAGCCGTTCGAGATCGCCCGCGAGTGCCCGGTCATCGGGGTTGGCCTACGTCTGTGGCCGTCACAGGGGCGGAGGATCGCAACCGTCTCCGATCTGCGCCGGGAGGCGTTGAGCGGGGATCAGCCCATCGCGCCTCTTTGGCGGGTGGGTGGTAGCAAGGCGTCTGCTACCAGGCCCGCTGCTCCCATCCGGCCACCAGCGGCGTGCTGACGGAAGCTCTAGGCGCGGTCGATGGTCATCGCCACGAGCAATGTTTGTTGATCGCATCACCGCATCCCAAGCGAGATGGCGGGACCTGACGCGATCAGACGGAGGTCCTTGTTGAATCGGGGCGACTGGATTTGAACCAGCGACCTTTCGGCCCCCAGCCGAGTGGCTCAGGGTGTCGATGCGTCCGTGAGCGTCCAGATCGTCCTATGTGTCCGCGTTCATGGACGATCTGGACACATTGGACGATACGTTGGGTACCAAAGCGGTACCACCGCGGGACTTCTGCTTTGCATGGAAAGCGCCGCTACGACACCTTCGTCAAGCCGCGCACATCGCTGCGGCGCTTCGCGTGCCCACGATCACGGTGGCCCGCCTGCGTTCTCAGCCGGCGCGATCACCTCCCGGCCGACAAGGCCCGATAAGCCGGAGGGCTGGATCGAATCACGGTGCACCGGTGCCGCCGCACCTTCGCCTCGCTCATGATCGCGGCGGGTGTGAACGCGAAGGCCCTCCAGACCTATATGGGTCACGTGAGCAACACTATTACCTAGACCGCTACGAACGCCGGATGCCAGGTTTGGCGGCGGAGGCCGGTCGTCTACTCGATACCTATCTCGCGGCCGAACAGAAACGGTCAGCCAGTCGAGTGCGCGGGCTTGTAAGTGCAGTCGATGGCCTTTAGGTTCTGGATGACGGTCCCGACCGTGAGGTAGGCGCCGCATGCAGGACATCGCGGAGTTCCTGAGAACCCACGACCCGTTCAGCGGGCTCGACGATGAGACCTTGGAGCGGCTTGCCGAGCGGGTGGAGGAGGAGGTCTTCGAGGCGGGGGCCACCATCTTCGAGCAGGGCGAGCGGTCTCAGGACAGGGTGCTGGTGGTGCGACGAGGAACGATCGAGCTGGTCGACGGCAGCCGGGTCCTCGACGTGCTCGGGGAGGGGGAGCTGATCGGACACCCCGCGATGCTGTCGGGTCTGCCGCCGGGGTTCGAGGCGCGCGCCCAGGAGGACAGCCTCTGCTATTCGATGGCGGCTTCCGATGTGAACCCGCTGCTGGCGCGGCGATCAGGCCTGTCGCATCCGACAAAGTCGTTGCTCCGGCGTCGCCAGCCGGGGGCCGCGGCCGTCAAGGCCGATGTGCCCAGCGCCGAAATGGCACAGCAGCCGGCGAGGGCCCTGATCCGTCGCGGGCCGGTGACCTGCGCGGCGGATCGCCCCCTTCGCGAGGTGGCCCGGCTGATGTCGGAGGAGAACGTCAACTCGATGGTCGTACGGGCGGAGAACGGAGAGCTGGGAATCGTCACGGACGGTGACCTGCTCGATCGGGTTGTGGCCGAGGGGGTATCGGTTGACACCCCAGTGGGAGAGGTCGTGTCGGAACGCCTGACCACGGTCGGCGCGGACGCTGCCGGCGCCGACGTGATGCTGGCGATGCTGGACAATGACGTCCGCCACGTCGGCGTCCTCTCTCCGAGGGACGAGTTGATCGGCGTGCTCGGCGGCATCGACCTGGTGGCGGCCGAGGCACGCACGCCCTTTGCGCTTCGGCGCGAGATCGCGCAGGCCCAGGACAAGGAGGAGCTGACTGAGGCGGCGCAGCGGCTGCGCTCCACGGTGGTGGCGCTGCAGGCGACCAAGCTCCCTCCCCAGCAGATCGGCCACGTGATCTCGGTCGTCGGCGACGCGCTGATCCGGCGCATGATCGAGCTGGCGATCGAGTCCGAGGGCACGGCTCCGGCGGAGTTCGCCTGGCTTGCCCTGGGCAGCCACGGCAGACGGGAGACCGTGCCTTCTTCCGACGTCGACTCGGGGATGGCCTGGGAGGACGAGTCCGAGCGCGAACCCAGCCGATCAGACCCGCGACAGGGTTCAGACGGGGTTGTGGGCTACATGCGGGCGCTTGCCGCCGACGTGGAGGACTGCATCCGGGTCGTTGGCTGGCGCCTCGATCCACACGGCGTGACGGCGTCCAGTGAGTTCTCAGCCAGCTCGATGGCGGCATGGCACCGGTCGATTGGACATTGGCTGCAGAACCCTGGCGATGAGAAGGTCCTCATCGCGAGCTCGATCCTGCTCGACGGCCGCACGCTTTACGGGCCCTCGGACATGGACCCGCGGGCGATCCTGCTGGAGCCGGAAAACCGCGCCAGGCTGCTCCCATCGATGCTCCGTCTTGCCCTGGCGCCGAGGGTTCCGACCGGATTCAGGGGCAACATCGTCGTAGAGAGCTCCGGCGAGCACAGCGGCACCTTCGACATCAAGCACGGCGGCCTGCTTCCCGTCGTCGATATCGCCCGCTTCGCAGCACTGAAGGCCGGCGCCACGGTCACGGCGACGATCGAGCGGCTCCGGGCGGCGTCCGAGCTCGGTGCGATCGAGGGGGCAGATGCGAGGACGCTCGAGGAGGCCTACGACCTCTTCAGTGCGCTCCGGCTCGAGCACCAGATTCAGCAGCTCGAGCGGGGAGACGAGCCAGATGACTACGTAGACCCGCACGAGCTTTCCGAGCTCACGCGGCGGTATCTGCGCGATGCGTTCCGCGAGGTCGCCGCTGTGCAAAAGTCGCTGTCGAGCGCGCGCGTCTAGGCAACCTGAGCTCTAGATGAGCGCAATCGGCAGCGTGCTCCTACCCCGGCATATGTCCCCGAGGCCACGGGAGCGCTTCTCGTGGATTCCTCGGTATCTCCGAATACCGAGATAGCTGAGAGGAGCAGCCCGGAGGGGGAGAGTCGCGGCTAGGGGTACGTGCCCCAGTCGACCTTCTCCGGGAAACTGCCTGTTTCGGAACCGAGCGCGCTCAGGCGGCGTGTTGGAACGCGGCCTCGCGCGACGGCTCGACTTGGGCGTCCAGCCGCTCGAGCAGGTCGCGGACCTTCTCGGTCGCCTCGGCCTGGGTGACCGAGGTCACCCGAATCTCGGCCTCGAACCGCTCGCCGTCCCGGTCCTCAAACTCGATGAAGACCGTGTGCGGCCAGGCTTGCTGCCAGGTGCCCGTCCCGACGCCGCTCGCGCCGTTGTGCTTGCCGTTCAGCTGGTCCATGGTGGTTGTGATACCCGAAGTTCGCGATCTGAATCCTTCTTGGGCTTGGGCGTTCACAAGAACGGGTGCACCGTCGCTGCGCGGCTCTATCCACAGGATGACTTCGCCCTCCTCGAGCCGCGTAAAGCCGAAGAGCTCACCGTCGGCCCAGAACTCCGCCACCCGTGCTCAGCCTCCTCGGAGCTGACGACGAGGACCTCGATGCGATGCGCGACACCGCGTCCAGTCGTTTCGTTCACGGCCGCGACATTACTCCCGCAGCAGCGTGGAGGACAGTGCCGGAGCAGCACCAAACAGAACAAGGAGCTGCTGGGTCGGTCGAGGCGCCTCCCTCGGATGAGCGGCCGTCGGTACCACGGCTGGTACCACGAGCTCTTTCAGCGGCCAATCATCATGGCGGCCTACATGCCGAAAGCCCGCTTCGGAAGCGGGCTTTCGCGTAGTCGGGGCGACTGGATTTGAACCAGCGACCTTTCGGCCCCCAGCCGAGCAGCTTCAGGTGTAGATGCGTCCGTGAGCGTCCAGATCGTCCCTCGCGTCCCCGCCCGTGGACGATCTGGACACATAGGACATAGCAGTCGGTACCAAAGTGGTACTACGAGAGTCGCGGACTCAGATCGGGGCCCGCTACGTCTCCCGCGGTGACGCACGGATTGTCGAGCGAGTGCGGCTTCCAGTATGACTTCTACCTTTCGCGAGGAGCGGGAGCGCGCGCTCGCACGGGCGTAAGAAGAGGCCGGCCGCGCATGGCGGCCAGCCCCTCCAATCCTTGCCCTACGGAACGAAGGCCGAGAACACGTTGGTTCGGTCTGCGAAGTCGACACCGCCGTCAAGCACCGGCTTGGCCGCGGTCGAGCCCTGGGTCGAGATCCAGAAGGGCTCAAACGACGCTCCGATCGAGGCCAGGCCGTCGTAGTCGCCGAGGAAGTAGCCGATCGCATACGGGGCCTTACGAGTGTCGAAGGTCGTGCCCAGGATCTCGTCCGGCCCAAATGACGCCCCGCCATTACCCGAGCGGCGGATCCAGTGAGCCGTCTCGAGCCCATCGTTGGAGTTGACGTCGTTGAAGCGGTAGTCGTAGTAGCTCACCGCTACCGTGCCCTCCTCGTCGACCGCCACCGACGGCGTATGGGCGTCCGTGCTGGGGACGCCGTTGACGACGCCCAGGTTCGTCCATGACTGGCCGTGGTCGGTCGACTTCGCCAGCCGGATGACGACATTGCCGTTCGGACCGCCGTCCTGCCAGACGACATACGCGGAGCCGTCGTCCATGTCGACCGCGATGTCGGCGATCCCGTCAGCCGTGCGCAGCCTGCAGATGTAGGGGGCATTTTTGTTGCCGAGCTGCTCGGGACAGGGCGCGCCGTCGGGATCGGTGTCGAACGGAACCGCCCCGGCGAGGGGATCGATGACGACCGGATCCGACCAGGTCTCGCCGGAGTCGGTGGACCACATGGCCGAGATCTTCTCGCCCTTGCGGCCGTGCTTGTTGTCGTTGTGGATCCAGTCGAACACATTGATCAGGGTGCTCTCCGTCTCGCCGACCCCGCGCGGCAGGACGGCGATCTGGTTGGCGATCGTCTGGTCGTTGCGCCCGAGATCGAGGATCTTCCTGGTGACCCAGTCGCCGCCGTCGTTATCGGTCCCGTTCTCGGTCTTCGAGAAGTAGGTCGGCCCGGTGAAGGCGGCCGCGTGCAACGCGGAGGAGTCGCCCTGCGAGCGCTCGTTCGGGAACACCAAGCGGTCCCAAACCGCGTAGACGAGGTCGGAGTCGTTCGGATCCGCGGTCAGCGAGTTCTTGTCGTTGAAGACGTGCGGGTTCTCGTCGTCGATCAGCGACACGGGCTCCGTCCAGTGGGCTCCGCCGTCCTCCGATTTGCTGACCAGCATCGCGTTGCGCAGGTTGCGGGTGTCGTTGAACGACAGGCTCATGAACCACATGTCGCCGTTCGGCGCGATGTCGCTCCACGGATCGGTGGCGCGCTCCCAGTCGGAGTTGGTCCCGCTCTTGTCCGGGTCCTGGCAGTTCGTGATCTTGGGCTGGGCGGCGAGGGGCGGGACCACCCAGCTCAGCCCGCCGTTATGCGAGAAGGCGACCAGCAGTCCGCTCGCGCCGCCGGACGAAAAGCGATCCTGCTGCCAGGTGCCGATCAGCGAATCGCTTCCGCTGAAGCTGCTAGCGTCGCCGACCCAGGGCTCGACCTCGGAGTTCACGAAGAGGGTTCCCGACTGCGGTGCACCGTGGCAGCCACCCGGGTTGGGGTAGGGGCTCAGGCCGTGGACGAGGGTCCCGGGGGCGGCTTGAGCGGTTCCGGCGGCAAGCGCCGCAAGCACCAGGCCCAGGACGATCGCTGTGCGTCGCATCGACTACCTCCCTATCTGCCTCGTTGGGATCAGGCTACTCCTTCCTTGGCTGTCCGAGATCGCCGAGAGGTGGGTCTTCGCCCGGCACGAGCGTGGCGTGTGGCAAGGCCGAGCACGAGGAGGTCGTCGTCGAGGACCTCGATTCGGTCGCGAATCAATCGCTGCAGATCTTGGCGCTCATGAAGCCCAAGCCGGCCAAACGCCGTGGACTGATGGCGCTCTATGCCAGATTCCGTGATCTCGAACAGCGGCATGTGACAACTGGAGCGTAGTTCCTGTCCATTCGCACGGTTGTACCCCGCCCCCAGATATCTCTCCGAGGCCACGGGAGCGTTTCCCGTGGGTTCCTCGGTATCTCCGAATACTCGGGTAGCCGAGCCGACTCCGGAGCCGCGAGAAGGCGCGGAGAGTTCAGATGCGTGCCTCGCGGGTAGGACCGATACGGGGCCCGCTACGTCTCCCGCGGTGACGCACGGATCGTCGAGGAAGCACGCCTAGCTGCCTGACGAGCGCCACGCTCGCTTTCACGCGAGAGGACACTCCGGGCTGCAAACGCAGTACCGAGTCTATCCGGGGTTCGCCATGTACTTGATCTAGCGCGGTTTCGCGTCTCTACCCGTGGGCGACGACCTCACCTGCCGTGATCTCGGACGGGTTCGGCATCAGCTCGGCGAGGTTCTCGGCATCCCATTCGCCCTCTCGCTTGTTCGACTCCTCGGCGCCGGACTGGTCCTCGAACACGCTCATCGAGATCATCACGCCGCCACCCGCGTCCGCGAAGTGGTAGGCAACGAACCCCGGGACGTCCTTGATCAGCGGCACGAAGCCCTCGGCGGTGCGACGCCCCGCCTCGGGGGGATCCGTGACGCCCTCGTACCGTCTCACCGATGCGTACATTTGTCTCCTTCCCTGTACCAGGTCGAGTACCAGGAGGGCGATTGTCGCATGGAGGCGCGGGCTTAGCGCGAACCGTCGCTGCTCTTCGTCGTCCGAAGCGGGCACGAGATCAGGGGCGACACTGCCTCCCGCTCGGCGAGATACAGCTGGCGCTCGGCGTCCCGGAGTTGGCGAGCGGCAGGTGCGCGGCCCGAGCTGCCGCACTTGTTGCTGCTCAGAGCCGCTGGAAGCCGCCGGTGACCCAATCGACGATGAGACGGCCGTACTCATCGGACGCCTGCTCCCACGCGAAGTGGCCGGCATCCAGCGGGTGGATCTCGCTGTTCGGCAGCAGGTCGGCGAGGTACTCGTTGTTGGACCACGGCACCAAGTCGTCCTCGCGTCCGGCGATGATCTGAGTCGGCGTGGTGATCGAAGGCAAGAGACCGCGCAGCACCGGGTTCTGCTCGGGGTAGTGGCGGACAAAGCGAGCGGACTCGGCAAAGCGCCCGAGGTCGTACGCGCTGACGTAGTCCTCATGGACGTCGGGCTCGCTATCGGCACCGGCAGCGGGCTCGACGGCGAAGCCGATGTTGGTTCGGGCATCCAGCTGTCGGACGTCGTCGAGGCTCGGGGCCTCGATGACATCCTTGAGCGCGCCGCTGGCATCAATGGGAACACGCACCGCGCCTCCACCAACGGTCAAGCTCGTGACGCGGTCTGAAGCGTTGGCTGCCAAGAACAACCCGGCGGCGGTGCCGACGTCCGGACCGACCACGTGCGGTGCGCCCAGGTCCCATTCCTCGATGAGACGCGTAAGGAACGTGCCCATCGCATCAGGTGCGATCAGCTCCGGGCGACCGTCCGAGTGGCCAAAGCCCGGCAGGTCGATCGCAACCACACGCGCCACCCCCGACACTCGGTCCCAGATCCTACGGTAGGCCCAGAGGCTCTCCGGCCACGGGCTCAACATCAACACGGTCGCTGCCGACGAGTCCGCTTTGTTGTCGGCAAACCGAATCCGCACCCCGTCGCACACTCGAAAGAGCGGAGCAATGGGCGAATACCCGGCCACATTCGTCGTCGTCGTTGTTGTCTCCAGATCGCTTTCCTCGCTCAATGGCGCGCTCCTTTGGGGTGCGAATCGATCGGGTTGAAAGCAGCCGATGACGACTGTCATCGAGAGTGCGGCGGACGATAGCAGACTTCGATGACGACCGTCATCGCGCCCAGATACACTGCCCTCATGGACGACCGGCAAGAGAGCTCGCGGACGAGGGGAAGCGGCAAGCAGCAGCCGGCCCGCGACCGCATCGTGCGCAGCGCGGCCGCGCTAGTTCGCGAGCGCGGTGTTCACGGCGTCGGCCTTCGCCAGATCGTTGCCCATGCCGACGGCCCCCGCGGGTCCCTCCAGCGCTACTTCCCAGGTGGGAAGACGCAGCTCATCACCGAGGCCCTCAAACTGGCCGGCGCCGAGGTGCTAGTGGAGACCGAGTCAGGGCTCAGCGAGGCGGCCACGCCGGCCGATGCGATCGACGCAATTTTCGCCCCTTGGCGCCAAGTGCTCGTCGAGAGCAAATTCACGATGGGATGTCCAATCGCCGCGACCGTGGTAGATGCCAGCGGAGACGACCGGCTACGGCAAGAGGCTCGAGCTCTCCTCGATCAGTGGCGTGACTCGGTACACGCTGCCTTGGTCAAATTCGGCGGCCAGAAGTCAACCGCAGAGGACGATGCCTCCGTACTCCTCGCGGCACTCGAGGGCGCCCTTATCTTGAGCCGAGCAAACCAAAGCACCCAGCCACTCGACATGGTGCAGCGCTTCTTCACCCGGCGGCTGACCCAGGGCGGGGCCAACCCCGCCGATCTCGCGCCATAGCCGGGTTAATCGCGCGGGGCAGCTAACCGGATACCCCTTGCGCGCTCCGGACGACAAGCAGAAGCGGGACCGGCTCCGCTCAGGACGCCTCCTGTGCGCGAGAGGCAGAAGCGTCCGGCACCCGTTTGCGCCTCTGGCAGTGATGCGAAGAGCGACAGCGCGCCTGTGCTGCTCTGAGCTCTGAAGTTGCGACCTTTCGGCCCCAGATCAACACGCCCGCCGTTTGGTACCACGGCTGGTACCACGAGCTCTCGAGCGGCCAATCATCAGGTGGTCCGATATGCCGAAAGCCCGCTTCGGAAGCGGGCTTCGGAGCAGTCGGGGCGACTGGATTTGAACCAGCGACCTTTCGGCCCCCAGCCGAACGCGCTACCAGACTGCGCCACGCCCCGAGGTCAAGCGGCCGACCGGAATCGAACCGGCGACGGGAGCTTGGAAGGCTCCTGTGTTACCAATTACACCACGGCCGCCTGGGGGTCGATTATAGGTCCGCAGCGCCAGCGCACCCGGCTGTTGCTGTGCTGCATCCGCCTCGAGTGGCGTCCGGTGGCCTCGTCCAGGTTCGGGTGCGAGTCCAGGCGGCCTTGCCTCGCGTGGCGCGGCAGCACCCGTCCGATGCGTCCGAGATCGACGCGTTCGCCGGGAAATTGATCCTTGGTCTAGCGCTCGTGGTCACGTTCGTGCGAGTCATCCCGCTTCTCCCCCCGTCGCTCGAACACGAGCCCGTGCAGGAAGCGGCGAATCTCCTCCCCGAGCGGGCGCCCCTCGCCGTTAGCGTCATCGAACTCGCCTCGCCGCACGCGCGGCCACAGCGCCGCGTACTCCCCGCCGAGCAGGAAGACCATCGCACCGATGTAGATGAAGACGAGAAAGATGATCACGGCGCCGAGCGAGCCGTAGACGGCGCTGTAGTTGCCGAAGTGATCGAGGTAAAGGGCGAAGCCGCGCTGAGCCAGCTCGTAGCCGATCGCGGCGACGACGATTCCGGGCCACACGTCACGCAGCCGGGGACGCGGAAAGGGGACGACGGTGAGGATGACCGCGAAGGCGACCAGCGAGAGCACCAGGGGGATCAGGGCGCCGAACGCGCCGAGCACGCCGTCCACTGCACGGCCCGCGAACCCGAGGTCCTCGCCGAGATCGACCGCGAGCCCGCGGACGATCGTGGCCGCGAACGAGAGCGCGATCAGGATCCCGAATCCCAGCACGAGCACGACGTCCAGCGCCTTCGCGCGCAGCGCGGGGCGCTGCCGCTCGGTCTCCCAGATGATCGCCAGCGAGTTGCGAATCGCGCCCATTAGCGCGCTGGCCGAATACAGCAGGCCGACGAGTCCGATGATCCCGAGCGCCCCGGTGTTGTGGGTCACGTCGTCGACGACCTTCTCCAGGTCCCTGCGCCCCTGGTCCTCGCTCAGCGGCAGGTTGTCGAACAGGAAGTCGACAACCTCGGCCCGAGCCTCGTCGTCGCCGACCACGAACCCGAAGATCGCCGCCATCAGGATCGCCGCCGGGAAGATCGACAGCAGCGCGTAATAGGAGATGCTCGCGGCGAGCTGGGGGCAGTGGTTGCGGAAGAAAGCGTCGACCGAGCGCTCCGTCAGCTTCGCGGCACGCCCCAGCGCGTGGCCGGCGCGGGCGCGGAGGCGCTCGACACGGCCCTCCTCCCCGTCTCGACTGCCCTCCATGGCGCGCACGGTAACGGGGTGGACACCTAAGGCAGCGGGGCAGCCAGGACTCGAACCTGGGACCTCCGGTTTTGGAGACCGGCGCTACCACCAGCTGAGCTACTGCCCCAGCGAGGCCATCGTAGCGTGCACCGCAGAGCGCCCCGTCCACATCTCACTCGTTTCACGTCCGAGCCGTGTGCGAACATATGTTCGCCCAGTCATGGTCAAGTACAGCCCCGCCGAGTTTCACCGCGCGAAGCGGCTACTCGAGTCCGGAACTGGCATCCGGGCAACCGCAAGGGCCCTCGAACTGCCGTACTCAACGGTCCGATACTGGTGCCGGCTGAAGCAACCACCTGGGTCGCAGATGCGGTCGGCGGCGGATTGGGCTGGACCGACCAGCGAAGCGACCTACAGCTACTTGCTGGGTCTCGCGCTACTTCTTCACGAATTACTCCGCAGACATCCGGCGGATCTTGTGCGAGCACTGCGACCTGCTCGGCATCCACTGGACGCAATCAAGCTTCAAGAACATCTCAATCGCCCACCGTGACAGCGTCGCGATTCTCGACTCGTTCATCGGTCCGAAGCGATGAGCGACGACAGACGTCATGCGGGCGGAGGGAGTCGAACCCCCACGCTCTGTCGAGCACCGGGACCTAAACCCGGCCCGTCTACCAGTTCCGGCACGCCCGCTCGGGCTCGTGACAACGGTGGCACGTGCCCGCCGGAGATTCTAGACTTGCCCTCGGGATGGAGGCGACGACCGTTCGCGAGGGCTACGAGCTGTGGCGGCCGAACCGCGAGAAGTCCGAGTCGCAGATGACGAAGGCACTCGTCGCGCTCGTGCTGCTGATCTCGGCCGCGCTACTGCTGATCGTCACGATCGGCGGTTGGGAGCGGCTGCAGAGCTTCGGCGTCGCGCTGATGACACTGATCTACGCCGCGATCTACGTCGTCTTCGCCTTCCTGGTCACGCGGTGGCAGCGCGGCATCCTGCCGGTCGCGGCGGCGCTCGCGATCATTCTCGCGATCTTCGCCGCCGTCGCCGCGCCGGGATGGTTCGCGCGCGCCAAGGAAGGGCTCGATCCCCCCGCCCTCCCTGAGGAGCTACTCGGCCTCCTCACCCTCCTGCTCGTCCCCGTCCAGCTCGTCCTGATCGCGATCGCTCTGATCGCGTTCAACCAGAACTGGCACGTCGAGGAGGAGCGGCCGGTCGGTGGCGGCGAGCCACCGCACGATGAGCCAGGGGCCGAGGACCCACCTCCAGCGGCACCGCAACCCACCTAGCGCCCCGACTCAGAACAGCTTCAGCGGTGGGGCGAGCAGGTGCGGGCCGTCCTCGCGGACGTCGTTGACCGCCTCGGAGACCTCGCGGACGCTGAGCGCCTCAGGGTCGAGCGCTCGCAGCAGCCCGCGCAGCGTCTCCGGATCGCCGTCGGGTGAGATCCAGCTCCCCTCCGCGGCCGGGTCGAGAATCACCGGCATCCGATCGTGGATCGGTCGCACGAGCTCGTTGGGCTCGCAGGTGACGATCGAGCAGCTGTGAATCGCGTCGCCGCGGGAGTCCCGAAACGCCGCCCATATCCCGGCGAAGGCGAACGGCTCGGTGTCCCTGCGACTGATCCAGACCGGTTGCTTGCCATTCTCGTCCTGCCGCCACTCGTAGAACCCGTCCGCTGGGATCAGGCAGCGGCGATCCAGGAACGACTCGCGGTACGCCGGTTGGCGGTCGATCGTCTCGGCGCGAGCGTTGATCAGCGCGCGGCCGTTGTCTTCGGCCCAGCTGCCCGGCAGCAGGCCCCACCGCAGCCTCCCTGCCTCGCGCCGTCCCCCCTCGGCCGTCCGGATCGCCAGGACCGGATCGGTCGGCGCGATGTTGAACCGCGGCCGCTCGTCGAACTCGAAAGGCCCGTCGATGCCGAACCGCGCGCGCAGCACCGCGGGGTCGGCGTTCGTCAGCGTGTAGCGGCCGCACATGGACCCGAGGCTAGCGCCGCGTGCGGCGGGGCAGTGCGGGAGGTGGGATTCGAACCCACATGTCCTTTCGGACACGGCCTTTTGAGGGCCGCGCGTCTGACCAGATTTCGCCACTCCCGCAGCAACCGGAACGATAGCCCTGCCCTGGCGGCGATAATCCCCCGCTCGTGAACGTCGGCGAGCGCATGGAACTGATCCGCCGCCTGTGCTCGTTCGAGGGCCGGCGGGCGGGCACCGACGCGGAGCGGCGCGCCGCGAACTACCTCGCCGAGCGACTGCGGGAGGCGGGACGGCGGGTCGAGGTCGAGCCCACCTACGTGCACCCCCAGTACGCGCTCGTACACGCGGTGCATTGCCTGCTCGGGATTGCCGGCAGCCTCGCCTCGCTCCAGGTCCCCGCGCTCGGGTTCGCGCTCGTCCTCGCGGCAGCGCTGTCGATGTACCTCGACCTCAACACGCGGCTCTACCTGGTCCGACGCCTGTTCTTCCGGCGCGCGTCACAGAACGTCGTCTCGCGCGGGCGCCGGCCCGACGCCCCGGCCCGAGTGATCCTGTGCGCCCACTACGACGCAGCCCAGACCGGACGCGTCTTCGACCCCCGCTCGGTGCGGCGCGCCGCGCGCCTCCAGGCCCACCTCCCCTTCCCCATCGGTCCCTTCCGGATCGTGTTCTGGTCGCTCGCGTCCCTGCTCCCCATCCTCGGCGCGCGGATGGCCGGGGTCGACGCCGACTGGCTATCGCTGGTCCAGCTCGTCCCCACCCTGGTGCTGATCGTCTCCGCCTTCCTGCTCGTCGACGTCGCGCTGTCGGGCGTCGTCCCCGGCGCCAACGACAACGCGTCGGGCGTCGCGACCGCCCTCGCGCTCGCCGGGGCGCTGGACCGCGATCCGCCCGAGCACCTCGACGCCTGGGTGCTGCTGACCGGCGCCGGGTGGTGCCTGCAGGAGGGAATGCGGTCGTTCGTCATGGCACACCGCAAGCAGCTGTCGCGCGACTCGACCTACTTCGTCTGCATCGACACGGTCGGCCGCGGGCAGGTCCGATTCGAGACTGCCGCCGGATGGGTCGTCAGCTACCCGATGGACCCGCGGCTGGTCGCGCTGTCCGAGGCGATCGCGGACACCGACCGCGAAGGCGAGGACCGCTACGGCGCCCGAGCGCTGCGCACCGGCCTCGCGGACGACAGCATCGCCGCCCGGGCTCGCGGCTACCCCGCGACGACGATCACCTGCGCGGACGAGCTCGACATAGTCCCGGGCGTCCACACGGCGGCGGACGTCCCCGACCGCATCGACCCCGCGGCGCTGCGAGCGCGCGCACGACTTCGCCCTCGCGCTCGTCCGGCTGCTCGATCGCGATGTCGGGCGCGCGCCGGGACGGTGATATAAGCCGGCGCGGGTGGAGAGGACGACCGCCAACACACGTCAGCGGGGCGAGCTCCTGTGGACGCCGTCCCTGAGAGCGTCGAGCGCGCCACGATGACCCGCTACATGCGCTGGCTCGACGCCGAGCGCGGGCGCTCCCTCGGCGACTACGCGGAGCTGTGGGAGTGGTCGGTGACCGAGCTGGAGGAGTTCTGGGCCTCGATCTGGGACTTCTTCGAGGTTCGCGCCTCGACGCCGTATACCGAGGTCCTCGCCGAGCGAACGATGCCGGGCGCGAAGTGGTTCGCCGGCGCCGAGCTCAACTACGCGGAGAACCTGCTGCGGATCGGCGACGACGACGCGCTCGCGGTGCAGCACGCAGCGGAGGGTGGCGAGCTCGGCGAGCATCACCCGGGGCGAGCTGCGCGACCGGGTCGCCGCGTTCGCGGCCGGCCTGCGCTCCCTCGGGGTGGAGCGCGGCGACCGCGTCGTCGCCTACCTCCCAAACTCGCCCGCGGCGCTGATCGGGTT
This sequence comes from uncultured Thermoleophilia bacterium, assembly GCA_963754225.1. Classification (GTDB taxonomy): domain Bacteria; phylum Actinomycetota; class Thermoleophilia; order Solirubrobacterales; family 70-9; genus DASPWW01. The sequence goes on along the minus strand of CAVWEV010000004.1, from coordinate 143,552 downwards.
CCTGGCGACCGCGTCGATCGGAGCGATCTGGTCGAGCTGCTCGCCCGACTTCGGGGCCGGCTCGGTCGTCGACCGCTTCGCTCAGATCGAGCCCAAGATCCTGCTCGCGGTCGACGGGTACACGCTACGAGGGGCGCGACTTCGACCGCATGGGGGTCGTGGCAAAGCTCGAGCGCGAGATCCCGACCCTCGAGCGGACGGTGCTGATCCCCTATCTGGACCCCGACGCGGACCCGGGGCGCCTCGCCAAGGGGATCGGATGGCGCGAGGTCGAGGATGCCGGCCGGGGCGCGGAGCCACGGTTCGAGCAGGTCCCCTTCGACCACCCCCTGTGGGTCCTCTACTCCTCGGGGACGACAGGGCTGCCGAAGGCGATCGTCCACGGACACGGCGGGATCCTGCTCGAGCAACTCAAGAAGCTCCACCTCCACGTCGACGCCCAGGATGGCGACCGCCTGTTCTGGTTCACCACCACCGGCTGGATGATGTGGAACTTCCTGATCAGCGGCCTGCTGACCCGCGCCTCGATCGTGCTCTACGACGGCAGCCCGGGCCACCCCGACATGGACATGCTGTGGGACCTCGCCGAGCGCACGGGGATGACCTGCTTCGGCACCAGCGCGAGCTACATCGCCGCATGCATGAAGGCAAGGGTCGAGCCCGGCGCGACGCACGACCTGAGCCGCCTGCGATCGGTCGGCTCCACCGGGTCGCCGCTCGCGCCCGAGGGGTTCGACTGGATCTACGAGCACGTCGGCGAGGACACGTGGCTGTTCTCGACAAGCGGCGGCACCGACCTGTGCACGGCGTTCGTGGGCGGGGTCCCGCTGCTGCCGGTTTATCGCGGCGAGCTCCAGGCCCGGGCGCTCGGGGCCGCCGTGGAGGCGTTCGACGACAGCGGCCAGCCGGTGATCGACCAGGTGGGCGAGCTCGTGATCACCGAGCCGATGCCCTCGATGCCGCTGTTCCTGTGGGGCGACGAGGACGGGTCTCGCTATCGCGCCAGCTACTTCGAGCACTACCCGGGCGTGTGGCGCCACGGCGACTGGATCGAGATCACCTCGCGCGGCACCGCCGTGATCTACGGGCGCTCGGACTCGACCATCAACCGGCAGGGGGTCCGCATGGGGACGAGCGAGATCTACCGGGCCGTCCAGACCGTCCCGGAGGTGGTCGACTCACTCGTGGTCGACGTGCCGCGCCCGGGAACGGAGGGCTGGATGCCCCTGTTCGTGGTCCTGCGGGAGGGCACCGAGCTGGACGACGAGCTCCGAGACGAGATCAAGCGGCGCATCCGGGAGCAGTGCTCGCCGCGCCACGTCCCGAACGAGATCTTCCAGATCGAAGAGGTGCCACGCACGCTCAGCGGCAAGGTGCTCGAGGTGCCGGTGAAGCGGATCCTGACCGGGACATCGCCCGAGCAGGCCGCCAGCCGCGACTCGCTCGCCAACCCGGCGTCACTCGACTATTTCGTCTCGCTGGGCGAGCGTCTCGCCGGCGAGTGAATGGCTAGGGCGGCCCGCCGAGCTGAGGCCTGAGCTCAGTGAATGAATGAGGCTTCTTCGCCCCGGAAGTTGAACCAACTCGCCACTTCGTGCGTAGATTCACCCGACGGCCCCCTGCGGGCCGATCACGATCATGATCACGCACACAGGGGCGCTCATATGACTCAGACACGAACGGTCGAGTTCGACCTCGACCGGTATCTGCGCAACTCGAAGAAGGTCGACCTCAGCGGAATCGAGTGGGATGCGGTCCCGGATCACCCGCTGTCCGACGGCGACGTGATGTGCCTCCACTACATGATGGATATCGAGGCGCACACGGTGATCTACCTCCGCGACCTGTTGGCCACCCGAGCCGCAGCGGATCCCCAGATCACCGCCTTCCTCTCGTGCTGGGTCTACGAGGAGCTGTGGCATGGGGAGGCGTTCTCGGACTTCCTGCGCCTGTACGGGATCGAGGAGCCGATCGAGCCGCGGCTTCCGGACGGCCGCAGGCCGCTGCCGACGCGCGCCAACCGGTGGCGCGACCTGCGCGTCTCGATCGGGGTCGGGAACGGGCTGGGGATCGTCCCGACGATGATCGGGTCGAGGCTGGCGCGGGACTTCGTCTCGATCCACATGATGTGGGGCGCCGTCAACGAGCTGACCACGCTGACCGGCTACTACGCGCTGATCCGGCGCTCCGACCACCCCGTCCTGCACCAGCTACTGCGCACGGTGATCCAGGACGAACGACGTCACTTCGCCTTCTACCGCGCCCAGGCCAAGGCGCGGATGGAGCGCAGCCGCGGCGCACGCGCGATGGTCCGGTGGGTGATGAAGAACCTGTGGACGCCGGTCGGCGCCGGGGTCAAGAGCGAGGAGGAGGTCGACGCGCTCGCCCTGCACCTGTTCGGGGACGGTCCCGAAGGGCGCGAGCACGCGGCCGGGATCGACGAGACGATCTCAGCCGTGCCCGGGCTCGAAGGGCTGACCCTGATCCAGGACTACCTCGATGACGCGGCGCAGCGCGTGCAAGAGCGCCCCGGCTGGGCCGGCGTGACGCCGATGCCAGCGCCTCGGCGCGACAACGGCCGGCCCCCGGCGCCAACCCACTGGGTCGAGTCCGAGGAGGGCCGTTCCGACGTTATGCCCGCCACCTCGGACGTCGAGCGCCGCGAGGAGGACCGCGCCGCGCGGGTTATGCGAACGGCGGCTCCTAGGCAGGCGTGATCGGGTTTCGCCGCTCCGAGAAGCGGCGATCCTTCGACTCCGCGAGGGCGAAGCGGCGCACCAGCTCGGCGCGCAGGTCGTTCGGCTCGATCACCGCGTCGACGACCAGCTCCGACGCGAGATGGAGGATGTCGATGTCCTCGGCGTACTCGGTGCGCTTGCGCTCTACGAACTCCGCGCGCTCGGCCTCGTCCTCGATCGCCTGGATCTGGTTGTAGAACACGGCGTTGATCGCCGCCTCGGGGCCCATCACGGCGATCGACGCGGTCGGCAGCGCGATGCAGCAGTCGGGCTCGAACGCGGGCCCCGCCATCGCGTACAGCCCCGCGCCGTACGCCTTGCGGACGACGACCGAGAGCTTCGGCACCGTCGCCTCGGAGACGGCGCTGATCATCTTCGCGCCGTGGCGGATGATCCCCTCGCGCTCGACCTTGGTCCCGATCATGAACCCGGGCACGTCGGCGAGGAACAGCAGCGGGACATTGAAGGCGTTGCAGGTCCAGATGAAGCGCGCCGCCTTGTCGGCCGAGTCGACGAACAGCACCCCGCCCTTGAACTTCGGCTGGTTGGCGACGATCCCGACCGCACGCCCGTCGAGCCGCGCGTAGCCGACGATCACCTCGCGCGCCCAGCGGTCGTGGACCTCGAGGAACGAGTCGGCGTCTACGAGCGCCCCGATCAGCTCGATCGCGTCGAACGGCTCGTTCTCGTCCGGCGGGACGATCTCCGAGACCGTTCGGCTCGCGGCCGGCTCGGCGGGCGGCGCCGCCGGCGGGGACTCGCGCCAGCTCGTCGGCATGTAGGACAGGTAGCGACGGGCGAGGTCGATCCCGTCCTCGTCGGACTCCACCAGCATGTGGCCGCAGCCGGAGACGCTGGTGTGCATCTTCGCGCCGCCCATCTCCTCGAGCGTCACGTCCTCGCCGATCACCATCTGGGCCATTCGCGGTGAGCCGAGGTACATCGAGGCGTTGCCGTCGCGCATGATCACGACGTCGCAGAACGCCGGGATGTACGCCCCGCCGGCCGCGCTGGGCCCGAGCAGCACGCACACCTGCGGCACCTTCCCCGACAGGATCACCTCGTTGTAGAAGATCCGTCCAGCCCCACGGCGGCCGGGGAACATCTGCACCTGGTCGGTGATCCGGGCTCCGGCGGAGTCGACCAGGTAGATCATCGGCAGCTCGAGCCGCAGCGCGCGCTCCTGGATGCGGAGGATCTTCTCCACCGTCTTGGGTCCCCACGAGCCCGCCTTCACGGTCGGGTCGTTGGCCATCAGCGCTACCTTGCGGCCGCCGATCAGCGCCAGACCGGTGACGACCCCGTCCGCGCCGAGATCCTCCTGCTCCCAGTTGGCGAGCAGTGCCTCCTCGGCGAACGACTCGGGATCGACCAGCCGCGCGACGCGTTCTCGAACGGGAAGCTTCCCCTGCTCGGCGACCTTTCGCCGGTGGCGCTCCGGCCCGCCCGTCAGCGCGGCCTCGAGTGCCGCCTCGAGGCCTGTCGTCTCGTCAACCTCGCTCACTACTTGGCCGCTGGCCTGGCCCGCTTGCGTGACCGGGTCGGCTTGGCGGCCGCAACCGCTGCCGACTCCGGCTCCTCGTCGCGCTCCCTCGCGGCAGGCTCGGCCGCCGGCACCCGCTCGGCGCCCGGGCGGTCCTCCGGATCGAGCTCCTTGGGGGTGGCGAAGGGATCCCGGCCCGGCGGCGGCGAGTGGCCCGTGACGACCGTCTTGAGCTCGCTGGTCAGCTGATCGAGTCCGCTGAGCAGCGTGTCCCGGTGCCGCACGAGGTCGCTGATCACGGCCTCGATGTCGCCCCTGCGCTTCGCTCCCTCCTCGACGATCCGGCGTGCCTTCGACTGCGCGTCGTCGATCGTCTCGCGCGCCTCCTGAGTCGAGCGCGCGCGCATCTCCTGGGCGCTGCGCTCCGCCTCCTTCCGCGTCTTGTCGCGGTACTGATCGGCGGTCTGGCGCGTGCGGGTCGCATACTCGTCGGCCGCCTGGCGGGTGCTCGTCGCCTGCTCCTTGGCGCGGTTCAGCGTGCCCCCGGCCTCCTCCTGGGCCTCGGTACGCAGCTGCTCCCCGCTGTCCTCCGCCTCCGACAGGATCCGGGCGGTCTTCTCCCCCACCCGCTCGAGCTCTCGCTTGACCAGGTCGGAGCGAGCCTGGTCGCCGCCGCCGGCCTCGAGCCAGTCGGCGAGCTTGTTTAGAAAGCTCTCGACCTCACGCTTGTCGTAGCCCTTGCGCGAGATCGAGAACGTCGCGCTGCGTATCCGCTCGATGCTGTCGTTCTGCAAGTTTCCTTCTCCCGTGTCGGCGGCGTCCGTGGCGCCCGGGGACGGGCGGCTCAGAGCCCCAGGTCGGTTGGAATCGGCTTCTCGCCCGAGTAATCGTAAAAGCCTTTGCCGGACTTGCGCCCGTACAGCCCCGCCGCCACCATCCTGCGCAGCGTGGGGGGCGCCGCGAACCGTCGCTCGCGGTACTCGTCGAACATCACGTCGGCGATCGCGGCAAGCGTGTCGAGGCCGACGAAGTCCGCGAGCGTCAGCGGACCCATCGGATGGTTCGCGCCCGCCTTCATCGCGACGTCGATCTGGTCGATCTCCCCCACGCCCTCCTCGTGGGCGCGGATCGCGTCGAGCATGTACGGGACGAGCAGCCGGTTGACGATGAACCCGGTCTTGTCGCGGGCGTGAACGCACGTCTTCCCCAGCTTCTCGCCGACCTCGAACCCGGTCTTCAGCGCATCCTCGCCGGTGGTCACCGTCTGGACCACCTCCAGGAGCGGCATCACCTGCGCCGGGTTGAAGAAGTGCAGGCCGAGGAACCGCTCCGGGCGCTCCGTCGCGACCGCCTGGTTGACGACCGGGAGCGAGGAGGTGTTGGTCGCGAACACCGCGCCCTGCTTGACGATCCCGTCGACCTCGCGCCACATCGTGAGCTTCGCGTCGAGGTCCTCGACGATCGCCTCGATGACGAGTTCGCAGTCGGACAGGTCGGCGTACTCGAGCGTCGCGGTGATTCGTCCCCGCGCCGCGTCGGCGTCGCCCTGCTCCAGCTTGCCCTTCTCCACGGCGCGCGAGAGCTGCTTCTCGATCCTGCCGATGCCCGAGTCGAGGCTTGCCTGATCGACCTCGCGAGCGACCACATCCCAGCCCACCTGGGCGCAGATCTGGGCGATCCCGTGCCCCATCAGCCCGCACCCCACGACCCCGACGCGGTCGATCTCCATCACGCCCCTCCGCCGGGAACGGGAAACCCCATCCGCTCCAGCTCCTCGGCCATCGCGGCGGCGAGCGCGTTGAGGCCGCTCATCGGCCGAACCATCACCGTCAGCTCGCTGACCAGCCCTTCGTCGTCGAGTCGCAGAAGGTCGAGCCCGTCGAGCTCGCGATCGCCGACCCGGGCCGTGAAGATCAACGCCGCGGTGCCGTTCTCCTCGAACCGCTGGACGTACTCGAAATCCTCGAACACCCGGCTGACCGCCTCGAGCACCTTGGCGACGAGCTCACGCCCCTCGTAGGGCCGGAACACGACCGGGCTTCGGAACACGACGTCCGGGGCCAGCGCGCCGACCAGCGCGTCCACGTCCCGCGCCTCGACGGCGCGCTCGAAGCTGGTGGCGGCGGCCATGGGCGCGCGAACGCTATGCGATTTGCGGCTCCCGGGTCCTGCTCAGCTCGACCAGCTCGTCGATCGACTCCTCCATGTCCCTGGCGACCGCGTCGGCGTCGGGCAGCGACTCGCGGTCCGCGTAGATGCCGAAGCACAACCCCTCGCCGACGTTGGTGACGCCGATCGACAGCGCGTGCCGATCGGCGAGCGGCACGACCGGGTAGGCCTCCTTCAGCTCGCAGCCTCGCAGGTACAGCCGGCTCCGTCGGCCCTGGGATGTTCGAGACCACGAGGTTGAACGTCCGTGGGCTGGCGACGAAGCGCGAGACCGCCTCCCGGACGGGCGCCGGCACCAGGCCGATCGACTGCACGACATCGTCCGCTCCCTCCGGCTCTCCCGCCCTCTTGCGCTCCGAGGTCTCGGCGTGGACCCGCTGCAGGCGCCGCGCCGGATCGGGCTCGTCGCACGGCAGGTCGACGAACATGAACGAGATCCGATTGCCGAGCTCGCCGGCGTCGGCCGCGGTCCGGACGTTGACCGGGACCATCGTCTTGAGGGTGACGGGTCGCTCGCCGCGACGCTCCAGGAATCGCCTCACCGCTCCGGCGGAGGCCGCGAGGATCACGTCGTTCAGCTTCGTCCCGAACGAGTTCTTGATTCGCCGCAGGTCGTCCAGCGGCCTCGGCAGCAACGCCAGGTGACGCAGCGGCGAGTTGGGGCGGTGAAGGGCGCCGACCGGCGCCGCCGGCCTCGCCGATCCCGCGAGCGCCCGCGCCGCGCGCCCGCCGCGTCTCGCGAGATCGAACACGCGCCTCGGTGAGCCCGCCACCCTCGCCGAGAGGCTCGCGAGCTTGAGTGGGCCGCGGGCCAGATCGGCTACCCCGCTCGCCAGCAGGCTGGCGTCCGCGGGCGCCGGCCGCGGCGTCCACTCGTCCGTGTCTGGCGGGGGCGGCTCGGGCTCCGGATCGAGCAGCAGCGACGTCAGCTCGACCGCCGCAATCCCGTCGACCATGCAGTGGTGCGCCTTCCCGACGAGCCCGATGCGACCGTCGTCGAGACGAGGGACGAGCGCCATCTGCCACAGCGGCCGGTCCCTGGGCAGCGGCTCCGACATGCAGTCCTCGACCACCTCGCTGAGACGATTGCTTTCGAACTGCACGACGTGCCGGGCGACATCGAAGTCCGGATCGTCCGCCCACACCGGCGCGTTGATGCCGAGCGGGACGCGCCGCAGGAGCTGCCGATAGCGCGGCGCCCTGCCGAGGCGCGAGCCGATGTGGTCCCGCAACTCGTCGAACCCGGGGCGGGGTCCGTGTGCCGGCGGATCGTAAACGGACGCCCAGCCGACGTGCATGTGCGCGGTCGGGGTCTCGACGGCGAGAAACGCCGAGTCGAGCGCTGACAGTCGGGTAGTCGCCATGACTCCCCTCCTTCATCGTTCGTTGTGCTTGTGCTCGCCCTCCCGCGAGCCTGAACCATGCAGTGTTTCCCGATGCAAGCCGGGCTAAACATCGACCGAACGTCAGGGTGGGACGACGCGCCGCGGCGCTATCTGTGCCAGTCGACCGGCCCGGCGCGCAGCACGTGGGCGCCGAGCGGGCGGCCGAGCAGCTCCTGCGCCGCGCGGGAGGCCTCAATCAGCGCCGCGAGGTCGATCCCGGTATCGATCCCCATCTCGTGCAGCATCGAGACCAGGTCCTCGGTCGAGATGTTCCCGGTCGCGCCCGGGGAGACCGGCGAGCCGCCGAGCTCGCCGAACGCCGCCTCGAACGATTCGACTCCGGCGGACAGTGCCGCGAGCACGTTGGCCAGGCCCTGCCCTCGCGTGTTGTGGAAATGCGCCGTCAGCTCCACCCCGGGTAGCCGCTGGCGCGCCGCGGCGAAGAACTCGCCGACCTGGCGCGGGTTCGCCATCCCGGTCGTGTCGCCGAAAGAGACCTCCTCGCAGCCCGCCTCCGCCAGGCTCTCGGCGATCTCGAACACGCGCTCGGGCGGGACCTCTCCCTCGAACGGGCATCCGAACGAGACGGAGATCACCCCCTCGCACCGCAGGCCCTCGGAGCGCGCGCGGTCGATCGTGCGCCGCAGCCCCTCGAGCGACTCCGCGATCGAGCGGTTGACGTTCTTGCGGTTGTGCGTCTCGCTCGCGGACAGGAAGAGGTTCACCTCGTCGAAGCGGTCGCGCAGCCCCAGCGCCCGCTCCAGCCCGCGCTCGTTGGGGATCAGGACGGAGTAGGCGATGTCCTCGGGGCGCTCGATCCGCCGCAGCACCTCCTCCGCGTCGGCGAGCTGCGGGATCACGTCCGGGCGCACGAACGAGGTGATCTCGAGGCGTCTCAGTCGCGCCGCCACGAGCATCCCGATCAGCCGCACCTTGTCATCGGTCGCGATCACCTCGGGCTCGTTCTGAAACCCGTCGCGGGGACCGACCTCGCGGATTCGCACCTCGGCTGGAGGCTTGCTCATCCCTCCGATTTTCCCCCACCGGACTCGCCGGCGGAGACGCTCCCGACCGTGCCGAACTCGATCACCCTGCGCTCGTGGGTGCCGACCCCGATCGTCCGCTCACCCTCCGTGACCTCGACGTCGAACCGGAGCTTGCGTCCGTCCACGACCTCGTTGAGCCGGGCGTGGACCTTGCAGGCGGCGCCCTCGGCGACGGCGGCGACGTGCTTGACGCAGACCTCGAAGCCCACCGTCGCCTTGCCCTCGGGCAGGTGCTCGAGCGACAGGATCGCGGCGCAGCGCTCCATCATCCCGATCATCCCCGGCGTCGACAGGACGCGGACCCCAATCGAGCCGCCGACGTCGGTCAGCAGACGATCCTCGACCACGAACTCGTCGGCACGCTCGATCCCGGGCTCCATCACCGTCAAACCATCCCCAGGCCGCCCGAGACACCCAGCGTCTCTCCGGTGACGTACGCGGCCTCCTCCGAGGCGAGAAACGCGACCGCCGCGGCGACCTCCTCGGGCTGCCCCAACCGCCGCATCTGGGTGGCCCCTTTCATCGTCTCGATGATCCGCTCGCCGACCTGCCCCAGCTCGGCGGCGCGTCTCAACAGCGGCGTGTCGATCGGTCCCGGGGCGATCGCGTTGACCGTGATCCCGAAGCGAGCGTTCTCACGCGCGATCGTCTTCGTGAACGCGATCACGCCCCCCTTCGCCGCCGAGTACACGGCCGAGCCCTTCGAGCCCACGCGCCCCGCCTCCGAGGCGATGTTGACGATCCGCCCGTAGCCCGCCTGCTGCATCCCGGGGAGCACGGCGCCGGTGCACGCGAAGACGCCCTTGAGGTTGACCGCCAGCACCCGCTCCCACATCTGCGGGTCGGTGTCGGTGAAGAACCCGAACTCGTCCATCCCCGCGTTGTTCACCAGGACGTCGAGCTTCCCCGCGCCATCGACCGCGGCGTATGCAGAGGCGGGCTCGGTCACGTCGAGCGGCACCGCCACGGCACCGGTCTCCGCCGCGACCATCTCGGCGCCATCGGTGTCGACGTCGCCGATCGTCACCTGCGCTCCCTCGGCGCTCAGGCGGCGGACGATCGCCTCGCCGATCCCCTTCGCGCCCCCGGTGACCAGCGCGCTTCGTCCCTCGAGCCTCATCGCGCGGGGAGCATAAGGGTCCGTCGCGGTGGGGGCGTGCGCCTGGGGCGGTCTGAGGGCGAGCGGGGCGAGGACGCAGGGAGGTCGAATAGCCGTGCGCTATTCGACCGACTGAGGACGAAGCATCCGCGACGCCATCAGGCCGCAGCCAGGCGTGCGCACCTATCGCGACGGACCCTTCAGGGCAGCCGCGCGCTGCGCGTCGGTCACCTCCCGGCGCACGGCGCAGCCCGAGATGTGGTCGTTGACCAGCCCGCACGCTTGCATCAGCGCGTACGCGGTCGTCGGCCCCACGAACCGGAAGCCCTGCGACTTCAGCTCCTTGGCGAGCGCGGTCGACTCGGCGGTCGTGGCCGCCAGATCGGCGGCCGATCGCGGAGCGCGATGGCGCGTGGGACGAAACGACCACACCAGTTGCGACAGGGAGCCGCCGTTCTGCGCCAGGGCGGCCGCCGCGCGGGCGTTCTCTATCGCAGCGTCGATCTTGCGTCGGTTGCGCACGATGCCCGCGTCGGCCAACAGCCGCCTGACGTCGGGGGCGCCGAAACCGGCCACCTCGCCGATCCGAAACCCGGCGAAGCCGGCTCGGAACGCCTCCCGCTTGCGCAGGATCGTCAACCACGAGAGGCCGCTCTGGAATCCCTCCAGAACGAGGCGCTCGAACAGCCCGTCGTCGTCGAGCACCGGCCGTCCCCACTCCCGATCGTGGTAGGCGATGTACTCCGGCGCGCTCTGCCCCCACCAGCAGCGACGCCTGCCATCGGGCCCGCGCGCCAGCGAGGGGGGCTTCCGCGTCTCCGCCACGTCCGGAATGATTAGCGCATGGCGGAGCCTGTCCCGATCATCGGCGGCACCGGCGCGCTGGGCTACGGGCTGGCGCTGCGGTGGGCGCGCGAGGGGGTCGACGTGGTGATCGGCTCGCGCAAGGCCGAGCGCGCGGCGGAGGCGGCGCAGCGGGTCCGCGACGCGATCCCCGACGCAACCGTCGAGGGCCTGCCCAACGACGAGGCGGCGCGGCGCGGTCCGGTCGTCTTCGTGTGCGTCCCCTTCCGGGCCCAGTCGGAGACCTACAACAACCTTCGCGACGTCCTCGGCGCGGGGCAGCTCGTCGTCGACTGCACGGTGCCGATCGCCTCGGCGGTGAGCGGCAAGGCGACGCGTTCGCTCGGCGTGTGGCAGGGCTCGGCCGCGCAGCAGGCCCAGGAGATGGCGCCCGACGGGGTCACCGTGATCGCCGCCCTGCACTCGGTCAGCGCTCCGGTGCTCGCCGACCTCGAGCGCGAGCTCGACGAGGACGTCCTGGTGTGCGGCGATCGCAAGGCCGACAAGGCTCGCGTGGCCGAGCTGGTGCAGCGGATCCCGGGCCTGCGCGCGGTCAACGCCGGCGCGCTCGAGATGGCGCGGATCGCCGAACAGCTCACCCCGCTGCTGATCTCGATCAACGTCCGCTACAAGGCCCACGCCGGGGTGCGGATCACGGGGCTCCCCGACGCGGACCACTGGAGCTAGAGCCCGGGATGCGTGTGGTGGCGCTGGCCGGCGGGACGGGCGGGGCAAAGCTGGCGGCCGGCCTGCAGGCCGTGCTCGGCAGCGAGCTGAGCGTGGTCGCGAACACCGGCGACGACACCGAGGCGCTCGGGATCCACGTCTCACCCGACCCTGACCTGATCACCTACTGGCTGTGCGACGAAATCGACGAGGAGCGGGGCTGGGGGATCAGGGACGACACGTTCACCGCCTTCGAGCGCCTTGTGCAGCTGGGTGAGCCGGACTGGTTCGCGCTATCGGACCGCGACCTCGCCACCTGCCTGCGGCGCCGCCACATGCTCGACCAGGGCGCTCGGCCGACCGAAGCCCAGGCCCGTATCGCGAGCGCACTCGGCGTCGTGGCACGCGTCCTGCCGATGTCCGACGAGCCCGTTCGCACGCGGGTGCGGACGCCGCAGGGATGGCGCGATTTCCAGGAGTATCTGGTTCGCGATCGCGCCGAGCCCACGATCGAGGCGGTGGAGTTCGAGGGAGTCGAGCGCTCGGCGCCGTCCCCGGAGGTGCTCGAGGCGCTGGCGAGGGCCGAGGCGATCGTGATCGGTCCCTCGAACCCCGTGATCAGCATCGGCGCGATCCTCGCAGTGCCCGGGATGCGCGAGGCGATCAGGGCGAGCTCCGCGCCGGTGGTCGCCGTGAGCCCGTTCGTCGCCGGCCACGCGATCAAGGGGCCGACCGAGCGTTTCATGCGGGCGATCGGGCAGGAGCCATCCGCGGCCGGGGTCGCCGCCGCCTACGCCGATCTACTCGACGGCCTGGTGGTCGACGCAGGCGATCCGGAGCCTCCGCCCGAGGGCCCGCGGTCGCTCGTCGTGCCCACGCTGATGGACGACGCGCGCTCCCGCCGCGAGGTGGCCGAGCGCACGTTGGCGCTTCGCGCAGGAGCTCGCCGCGGCGGCGTGACAGGTGCGGGCCACCGCGATCATCCCCGTGAAGCACTTCGCCGCCGCCAAGCGGCGCCTCGCCGACGCGCTCGGCCGCGAGGCCCGCGTCGCGCTCGCGGCGGCGATGCTCGGCGACGTGCTCGACGCGGTCGCCCGAAGCCAGAGCATCCGGCGAACCATCGTGGTAACGGGCGAACCCGAGGCCGAGCGGGCCGCAAGCGAGCGGGGCGCCGAGGTCGTACCCGACCCCCACGACGCGGGACATTCCGAGGCCGCAAGCTCCGGGGTGGCGCGCGCGCTCGAGCTGGGCGCCGAGTGCGCTGTGATGTTGCCCGGCGACTGTCCGCTGCTCGATCCGCGCGAGCTCGACGCCGCGCTCGAACGCGTCTCGACGGGGCGCGTCGGAATCGTTCCCGACCGGCATGGGAGCGGGACCAATGCGCTGCTGCTTGCCCCTCCCGGATCGATCGAGCCCGCGTTCGGGGAGGGGAGCAGGCGCCGCCACGAGGCGCTCGCCCGAGCCGCGGGGCTCACGATCTCACTCGAGCGACTCCCCTCACTTGCGCTCGACGTCGACACCTCCGCCGATGTCGAAGCGGTTGACGCCGCGCTCCGCCACGCCCCCGAGCGGGCCCCGCGCACCGCGGCGGTGCTCCGCGAGATAGGGGCGGCCCGTAATCTCACCTAGTCATCGACAGGGAGATCGGGGAGCGGCGCCGCGCACGGCGGCGAATCGAGCATCAAAGGCGCGTCCGCATACGGAGGCGGAATGCGCTGATGATCGTGGCCGGCGCGTGCTTTCTGGCCGGAGCGGCGACCGGCGTGGGATCGCGAGGCGGGAAGCCCACGCCGGCTCCTGTGGCCTACGAGCGGAACGTGCCGATTCTCACCTACCACGCCATCGCCGACGCTCCCCTGGGAACCGCCTACCCGGAGCTGTTCATCAGCCCGCGGGATTTCCGTGCCCAGATCGGGTGGCTCAGGGACGGCGGATATAACGCGGTGACGCTCGATCAGCTCCACCGCGCATGGCACGGGAGCAGCTCGATGCCCGAGAAGCCGGTGGTGATTTCGTTCGATGACGGCCTCCAGAGCCAGTACACCGAGGCGCTGCCCGTTCTGCGAGAGATCGGCTGGGCTGGCGTGCTGAACCTGAAACTGAACAGCCTCCGCCAGGGCGAGCTGGACGACGCGATGGTGCAACGGATGATCGACGCCGGATGGGAGATCGACTCGCACACGATCACGCACGCCGATGTCGCGAAACTCGACGGCGCGGAGCTCGAACGCGAGGTGTCGGGATCGCGGCGGATGCTCCGAGAGCGATTCGGCGTTCCGGTCGACTTCTTCTGCTATCCCGCCGGGAGCTACGACCGCGCCGCCGTCGACGCGGTGCGTCGGGCGGGCTACCTTGGCGCCACCACGACGAAGGCCGGCCTCGCGTCTCCCCGGGATCCGTACCGCATGCGCCGGGTGCGCGTAAACGCGAGTGACGGGCTCGATGGCTTCGTCGAGGAGCTGGGCGCGGTGAGCGAGAAATCGGCGACGTGAGCGTGGAGGTAGTCCCGCTGGAGGGCCTCCCCGAGATCCAACGGGGCGACGACGTCGGGGAGATGCTGGCCGCGGCGGCCGGCTTCCGGCATGGCGACGCCGTGGTCGTGTCCCAGAAGATCGTCTCCAAGGCGGAGGGTCGGGTCCGCCCCCTGGCCGACGTCGAGCCTGGAGCCAGGGCGCTGGAGCTCGCCGAGCGGCTCGGCAAGGACCCCGCCCTGGTTCAGATCGTGCTCGACGAGAGCCGGTCGGTGATTCGGGCCGAGCGCGGTGTCCTGATCACCGAGACCCTGGACGGCTGGATCTGCGCCAACGCGGGGATCGACGCCTCCAACGTGTCCGAGCCCGGAAGCGTGACCCTGCTGCCGCAGGACGCGGACGACTCGGCGCGGCGGATCAGATCCGAGATCCGGGCCGCATGCGGCCAAGCGCCGGCCGTCGTCATCTCGGACAGCTTCGGCCGGCCGTGGCGCCTCGGCCAGTCGGACGTCGCGATCGGATGTGCCGGGATCGACCCTCTCGACGACTGGCGCGGCCGGGCCGACAGGTCCGGGCGCGAGCTGGCCGCGACGGTGGTGGCGCTCGCCGACGAGCTCGCCGCGGCGGCCGACCTGGTCCGGGAAAAGGACGCCGGCCTGCCGGCGGCCGTCGTTCGGGGGCTCGGAGAGCGGGTGAGCGACGAGGACGGCCCGGGTGCAGCCGCGATCCGGCGCCCGGCGGAGGACGACCTGTTTCGCTAGCGCCCGCCGGCTTCCATGGCTTCGAGCGCATCCTCGCGCCGGGGGAAGGTCTCGCAGCGAACCGGCTTGCCCTTGCGCATCGTCCACAGGTGCCCGATCCGGTTCTCGATCATCGCGTCGGCTCCCGAGGGTCGAGCCTTTTGGCGGACGAACACGGCGACCCGATCGCCACGCTCGAAGAACTCTTCGCCGATAAACCGGCTGTTCGTCGCGGCGACGTGGGACATGGTCTTCAAGCCCGGCCTCTGAAACAGACTTCGACGAGGCGTTCTGGTGAGCGCTAACCGCCGTTGTGCTTCGACATCGGAGGGTCGATGCCGCCCTCCTCGGTGAACTCCGGCGGCTCGTATGCCCTTCCCGGCACTCCCCCGATGGCGAGAATGCGAACGCCCTCCTCCCCGGTCACCAGCTTGCGCTTCTCGCCCGGGCCGAGCCGCGCGAAGACACCCGGCTCGAGCATGTGCTCGGTGCCGCCGACCTGCAGGCTGGCCTTCCCGCTGAGCGCGGTATAGACCTCCTCCTGGTCGTCGTGGGAATGGCTGTGCTCGGGATAGTGGGTGAAGTTGGGCGGCAGCTGGATCACCTGCATGCCGAACGAGGTCACCCCGAGGCCGGCGCGCACGCGGAGCATTCCGCCGTCGAAGATGCCCTCGAACTCGTCCAGCCGCTTGACCGTCAGGTCAGCCATCCAACTGCTCCTCTCTTGGACATGTCGGATGAGAGCCTAGATGACGAGCACAGCCGCGCCGCGGAAGCGGCCGTTGCGCAGGTCGTCGAGGGCGTCGTTCGCCCCCCTGAGCGGGTACTCAGTGACCTCGGTGCGCACCGGGACCCGCGGGGCGATCGACAGGAACTCCTCGCCATCGGCCCGCGTGAGGTTCGCCACCGAGCGCACCGACCGCTCCCCCCACAGGATCTCGTAAGGGAACGCCGGAATGTCGCTCATGTGGATCCCCGCGCAGACCACGCTCCCGCCCTTCGCCATGGCGCGGAGCGCCGCGGGCACCAGCTCGCCCACGGGAGCGAAGATGATCGCGGCGTCGAGCTCCTCCGGCGGGCCTGTGGGGACGTCGCCCGCCCACTCGGCGCCCAGCTCGCGCGCGAACGCCTGCGTCTCGTTGTCGCCGGGGCGGGTGAGCGCGAACACCCTGCGGCCCTGGTGGCGGGCCACCTGACAGATGATGTGCGCCGAGGCGCCGAATCCGTACAGGCCGAGCCGTTCGGCATCCCCCGTCATGCGCAGCGCGCGGTAGCCGATCAGCCCCGCGCACAGCAGCGGCGCCGCCTGCAGGTCCGGATAGCCCTCCGGCAGCGCCAGGCAGTAACGCTCGTCGGCGCGCACCAGCTCCGCGTACCCCCCGTCGAGCTTGTAGCCGGTGAACCGCGCCCGGTCGCACAGGTTCTCCCTGCCCGTGCGGCAGTACCGGCACGTGCCGTCCGTCCAGCCGAGCCACGGCACTCCGATCCGATCGCCGCGGTTGAACCTGCCCGCCCCTTCGCCGAGCTCGACCACGTCGGCCACGATCTGATGGCCCGGGGTGAGTGGGAGCTTGGGATCGGGCAGCTCGCCGTCGACGAGGTGCAGATCGGTGCGACATACGCCGCACGCCCGGACCCTCGCCACGATCTCCCCGGGGCCGGGCGTAGGGTCCTCGAGCCGAGCCTCGCGCAGCGGCGTTCCGGGGGTGTCGAGCTGCATCGCGCGCACGCAGGCCTATTTTCGTAAGGGACTCGCAGCGGCCACCCTAGCGCCCCGATCGGCCGGCACAGACCCCCTCGTGCGAGGGACCGGGAGTATTGTTCGGATCGGGGCGGGAAACCCGACGGAAGGAGAGATGATGGCCGAAGGTGTGACTCTGAGCGCCGCCCAGGATGTCGTCGAGGCAGCGCGCAAGAAGGCCGAGGAGATCGGCGTACCGATGAACATCGCCGTCGTCGACGCGGGCAACAACCTGACGGCCTTCGCGCGCATGGACGGCGCCTGGCTGGGCTCGATCGACATCGCCCAGAACAAGGCCTACACGGCTCGCTGCGTTCGACATGTCGACCAAGGACCTGGCGCCGCTGTGCCAGCCGAATCAGCCGCTGTTCGGCATTCACGCCTCCAACCAGGGCCGGCTGATCATCTTCGCCGGCGGGATCCCGCTGATGTCGGGCGATGACGTGATCGGCGCGATCGGCGTCAGCGGCGGAAGCGTGGAGCAGGACCACGAGGTCGCCGAGGCCGGCGTCGCGGGGCTCTAGGACCCGAGCGAGCGAGATCATGGCCGACAACAGAGGCGTCGCCTACATCGAGCCCGGCAAGGTCGAGGTCCAGGACATCGACTTCCCCGAGCTCGAGCTCAAGGACGGACCGGGCGTGCATCCCGACAACGTCGGGCGCAAGACGCCCCACGGGGCGATCCTGCGGATCGTGTCGACGAACATCTGCGGCTCGGACCAGCACATGGTCCGCGGCCGCACGACCGCGCCGGCCGGGCTGATCCTCGGTCACGAGATCACCGGCGAGGTGATCGAGACCGGGCCCGGCGTCGAGTTCATCAAGGAGGGCGACCTGTGCTCGGTGCCGTTCAACATCGCCTGCGGGCGGTGCCGGAGCTGTAAGGAGGGAAACACAGGCGTGTGCCTGAACACGAATCCTGATCGCCCGGGCTCGGCGTACGGCTACGTCGACATGGGCGGCTGGGTCGGCGGCCAGGCGAACTATGTGATGGTCCCGTACGCGGACTGGAACCTGCTCAAGTTCCCCGACAAGGATCAGGCGATGGAGAAGATCCTCGACCTGACGATGCTGTCGGACATCTTCCCGACCGGCTTCCACGGCGCTTACACGGCTGGGGTCGGCCCGGGTTCGACCGTATATGTCGCCGGCGCCGGCCCGGTGGGGCTCGCCGCCGCGTACTCGGCGCAGCTGCTCGGCGCCGCGGCGGTGATCGTCGGCGACCGGATCCCGGAGCGACTCGAGCAGGCGCGCTCATTCGGGTGCGAGACGGTCGATATCACCCAGGGCGACCCGAAGGACCAGATCGAGCAGATCCTCGGCGTCCCCGAGGTCGACGCGGCCGTCGACGCGGTCGGGTTCGAGGCCCGTGGCCACGGCGAGGGCCACGAACAGGAGGCGCCGGCGACGGTGCTCAACAGCGTCATGGACGTAACCAGGGCTGCAGGCAAGATCGGCATCCCGGGCCTGTACGTGACCGGCGACCCGGGCGCCGTCGACGAGGACGCCAAGGAAGGGTCGCTGTCGATCCGGATCGGGCTCGGGTGGGCGATGTCGCACTCGTTCACCACCGGGCAGTGTCCGGTGATGCGCTATCACCACGGCCTGATGCAGATGATCCTCAACGACAAGGCGCAAATCGCCGACGCGGTCAACGCGACGGTGATCACGCTCGACGAAGCCCCGAACGGCTACAAGGACTTCGACAAGGGCGCGGCCAAGAAGTTCGTCCTCAATCCGAACGACCTGGTCAAGGTGTGAGCGTCCGGGCTCAGTAGGTCTCGACGATTTCGTACAGCGTGGTGCGCTGGGCGGGCGTCCGCCCGGCGCGCCGCGCCGCGCCGATCAGCTGCTCGGGGTCGAGCCGCACGCCGTGGCGCGATCCCGCCATCCGGGAGATGTTCTCCTCCATCAGCGTCCCGCCGAGGTCGTTGACGCCCCAGCGCAGGCTCTCGGTCGCGGCGTCGAGGCCCATCTTCACCCAGCTCGCCTGCAGGTTGCGGATCGACTTCCCGAGCGCCAGGCGGAAGCCGGCCGTGTGCTTGAGGTTGTCCGGGCGGGAGATCTCCTCCACCCCGTGCGTGCGGCCGAGCAGCGTGTTGTAGGGGATGAAGCTGAGCGGGACGAACTCGGTGATCCCGCCGGTGCGCTCCTGCAGCTCGCGCACGACCCGCATGTGGCGGGCCAGCTCCGAGGGCTCCTCGATGTGGCCGAACATCACGGTCGAGGTCGAGCGCAGGCCGGAGCGGTGGCACGCTTCGATGATCTCGACCCAGCGCGCGACCGGAAGCTTGTTCGGCGAGATCCGCTGCCGCACCCCGTCGTGCAGCACCTCGGCCGCCGTCCCCGGCGTCGACCCCAGCCCGCACTCGATCAGGTACTCGAACACCGCCTCCGGCGAGCGCCCGGAGCGCTCGCACATGTAGTGCACCTCCATCGGCGAGTACGCGTGCAGGTGGATGTCCGGCGCGACGTCCTTGGCGCGACGCAGCCAGGCCCCATAGTCCTCGAGGGTGTACTCGGGGTGGATCCCGCCCTGCATGCAGATCTCCGTCGCGCCGTACTCGACCGCCTCCCGTACCCGTGCCTCGAAGTCCTCCGGGGTGACGTGGTACGCGTCGGGGGAGCGCTTGCCCTGCCCGAAGCCACAGAACGCGCACCCGACCACGCACACGTTGGTGAAGTTCACGTTGCGGTTGACGACGAACGTCGCCCGCTCGCCCGCCAGCTCCGCGCGCACCTCGTCCGCTGCGCATCTCATTTCCTCGATGACCTCCGGTCGCGTCTCGGAGAACAACGCCGTCAGCTCCTCCTCCGTCAGCGCCACGCTCTCGCGACCCCTCGCGATCGCCCGAGGAGCCACGTCCGGCGCCACCGCCCGCTCCCGACGCCGCCCCGACCCACGCCGCGGAATGAAGCTCCAGTACTTGAGCTTGACCACGTCCAGCACCCCCTGCTCCATCCACTCCCCATCCATGTACTGCGGATACACGCACAGGCGCTCGGTCAACGCGTACCCCTGCGGCGCCAGCCGCTTGCGCACCTGATGCGGACTCGGAAACGGATGCTCCGGCGAGATGTGGTCCCCATTCGCCGACAACCCCCCGAGATCCGTCGCCCCCACCCCAACCAGCTCATCCCACCAATCGGACAAATTGGGCGGAATCTGGATCCCGACATCCGGCATCAACCTGCGGCACTCCCGCACCAACCGCTTCATATCCTCAATCGTGATCGGGACAGCCCAGGCCGGGTGGGCGGGCGCCGAGGCCGGCTCCGGAGTATTGGGAGCAACACGCAACGGTTCGGACCCGGCACCAGGACCGGGCGACCGTACTCCGGAGACGGACTCGGCGCTCGCCCACCGAGCCCGCGCAGCGCCATCGGCGATCTCCCCCACCTCCCGCCCGTAGTAATCGGGGTGCGGCACGAAGTTCTGCAGGATCACCTCCTGAATGTGGCCATGGCGCTCGTGGACCTCGGCGATCGCCTCGAGCGACCCGATCCGCTCGTCCTCGGTCTCGCCGATCCCGACCAGGATCCCGGTCGTGAACGGGATGCGGAGCTCGCCGGCGAGCTCGATCGTCTCCAGACGGCGCGCCGGGTGCTTGGTGGGCGAGCCCGCGTGGACCGTGTCCATCAGCCGCTCGCTGATCGACTCGAGCATCAGCCCTTGGGAGGCGGTGACCTCCCGCAGGCGGCCGAGGTCCTCACGTGAGAGCACGCCCAGATTGGTGTGCGGGAGCAGGCCGCGCTCCAGCGCCCGGTCGCAGGCCCACGCAACGTACGACGTGAAGTCCTCGTGCCCCCACTCGCGAAGCCGCTGCGCGACCTCGGGATTCACCTCGGGCCGCTCGCCGGTGAGCACCAGCAGCTCCTTGCAGTTGCGCCGCACCGCCTCGTCGAGGCGTCGCTCGACCTCGTCGGGTGGATGGATGTGCGCCCGATGGGTCGCGAAGGCGCAGTACTTGCAGTAGCACTGGCAGGTGCGCGACAGGGAGAGCGTGTAGTTGCGCGAGAAGGTGACGCGCCGCATCGGCGCGAACGCTACTCCACTGTGACTACGTGCCGGGCGGGCCGCGGCGCTCGGCGCCGGTCTCCACGGCGCCGACGTCTCGCTCTCCGGGCGCGAGCACAAGGACGAAGAAAGCGGCCGCGAGACCCGCGCCGATGAGCTCTCCGCCGAGATACGGCCACACGTCGCCGAACTCCTCGCCGATCAGCGCCGGCCCGAACCAGCGCGCCGGGTTGAACGCGGCCCCTGTCAGCGGGCCGAACACCATGACCAGGAACGCCAGGCTGAGGCCGATCGCGAGCGGGCCCCACTCCTGTCGCACGCGCGGGTTGAACAAGACCCCAAGCACCACCAGGACGAGCACGAAGGTGCCGAGCGCCTCCACGATCATGCCCTGGAAGTTGCTGCCCAGCAGCGGGCTGACGGTCGCGGCGCCGTAGTGGGCCGCCCGGCCCTCGTCGAGCAGCAGCCCCTTGGCCAGCAGCGCCCCGAGAACTCCGCCCGAGAGCTGCGCCAGGATGTACACGACCGCGTCGACCGGGTCGATGCGGCGCAGGGCCGCCGCGGCGGCCGTCACAGCGGGATTGAAGTGCCCGCCGCTGACCGCACCGAGCGCGAAGATCAGC
Source organism: uncultured Thermoleophilia bacterium (assembly GCA_963754225.1). GTDB lineage: Bacteria > Actinomycetota > Thermoleophilia > Solirubrobacterales > 70-9 > DASPWW01. The sequence goes on along the minus strand of CAVWEV010000004.1, from coordinate 122,530 downwards.
GCGAACAGCACGAAGCCCTGGACGAGCCCCACGACCGCGAAATCGGATCCGAACTGCGCCTGGGCGCCGGTCGCGACGTAAAGGATGACCACGCTGGCGATGAAGAAGACGAGGAAGAACGTCCCGACCAGCTCGGTGATGTACGCGGCGAGTCCTCGATCCTGCACTGGCGAACCTCCTAGAAGCTCTACGTCTCTCCCCCGCACCTACGCGGGCCAGAAGCGGGGGCGCAGTCTAACCAGATCGGCGCGCGCACCGACCGCCAGCACCCCTCGAGGGCGGGCCGGCTAGCTCAGGATCGAATCCACGAGCCGGGGCATCTCCCGCGCCATTCGGGATCTCGGAACCACCAGGTTGACGCCCTCGGACTCCGCGCGCCCCCTCGTTTCGACGTCGACGTGCGAGTAGAAGCCGAGCACCGGCAGCCCGCGGCCGGTGAGCTCCGACGGGTCGACCTCGCCGAGGTCGGCGATCAGCAGATCGGGCGCGTTCCCCTCCCCCGCGATCCCCGCCACCGACTGGACCACCACCACGGTGTGTCCAGCCGCGCCCAGGGTCTCCTCGATCCGGCTCGCGAACATCAGGTCTGGCACGACGGCGACGATCCGCGCCATTCGCGCCCCTTACAGGTTGCGGCGCTCGCGAAACTCCCTGCGAACGCTCTCCGGCCGGCCCCACATCTGCACGACCTCGGCCCGGCCCTCGTGGATGTCCCTCACCCGCAGCTCTCCCTCGATCCCCTCGCGATCGAGCGTCCCCAGCGCCCCACGCACCGTCTCGGGGGCGGCCGCGTGGCCGAAGCTGTGCGCGACGTTGAGCCGCCAGTGCCAATCGGCCTTCGAGTACGGCTGCGCGTTGATCTGGGTCAGGAAGACCCCGGCGTCCACGTAGCGCGACTCGTCGGTGATCCGAAGGTCGAGCTCGATGTCGGTCCAGTCGTCGGGAAGCGACTCGACGATGTCCGCGAAGTCCTCGGCCAGGGCCACGCCCGAAGGCTACCTGCCCCCTTGCTTCACCGACACGCGCATCGCCTCGGTGACCGGCCCGCCGAGCACCAGCTCGCCACCGGGAAAGCGGACGGTCAGCGGCCCCCCGAAGGGCTGCCGGTCCACGACGCGCACCGCATCCCCCGGCGAGACGCCGAGATCCGCGAGGTAGCGCAGCATGGCGGGATCTGAGTCCGAGATGCGGACCAGCGTGCCCCGCTCGCCGGGGTGCATGTCGCTGAGCCGGCGCGTGGCGGGCTCGTCGATCTCCAGATCGGCGGTTGGGATCGGGTCGCCGTGCGGATCGTGCGTGGGGTCGCCCAGGAAGCGGGCGATCAGCTCCTCCAGCTCCTCGGAGATCACGTGCTCCAGCCGCTCCGCCTCCTCGTGCACGCGGTCCCAGGGCATTCCGAGGTGGGCGAGAAAGGCCTCGATCAGGCGATGGTGGCGCAGCACCTCGAGTGCGAGATCCTCGCCGCGCTCGGTGAGGCGAACGCCGTGATACGGGGTGTGCTCGACCAGTTCGTCGTCGGCCATCCGGCGGACCATCGCCGAGGCGGATGCGGGGGTGACCCCGACGCGCTCCGCGATCGCGCCGTTGTGAACCGGGCCATCGCCCCGCTGCTGCAGGTGATAGATCGCCTTCGCGTAGTTCTCGGTGCCCTCGCCGGTCCGGCGGGTCGCGGCATTGCGGGAGTGGTGTGCGACCGCAGTCATCTAGATGATTGATTCCATGGCCGCGTGCGCCCGGGGGCGCGCGTAGCCGAGCAGATCAAGGACGCAGGGCGCGAAGTGTGCTTTCAGCACACGAGCGCCCGAGGACGCAGAGATGCGAAGCGCCACGCGCGGTATCCGGGTGTGCGTGGTCGTGGAATCAGTCATCTAGACGCTGACCAGGAGGCTCGTCGCGTACAGCAGGGCGCCGCCGGCGAGTATCCCGCCGACGCTCGCCGGATACAGGCTGCGGCCCGCTTCGTCACGGATCGAGGGCCAGATCTGGACGATGACCTGAACGATCGCGCCGACGCCGATCCCGAGCAGGAAGGTGGAGATCTCGGGGTTCGAGATCGACGCGCCGACGAAGGCGCCAAGGATCGCCGGGGCGCCGGCGATCACTCCCAGCGTCGCGAGTCGCGCCAGCGACGGCCGCTCCCCGGTCGCAAGCGGGGCGACGATCGCCAGTCCCTCGGTCGTGTTGTGAATCGCGAAGCCGATCACGAGGAAGGCGCCCAGCGCCAGCGCGCCGATGGCGTACGCGGACCCGATCGCCAGCCCCTCGCCGAGGTTGTGGAGCCCGATCCCGACGGCGATCATCAGGGCCAGGCGCCAACCTCCGGTCCGACCAGCCTCGGCGTCCGAGCGACGCGACCGCAGGTGAGCGTCGAGGCCGGCCAGCGCCAGGTACGCGAGGCCGGCGCCGATGAACAACAGCTCGACCCCACCGAACGCGCCACCGCTCTCCTGGCCCAGCTCGGTGCCCTCGAGATAGGCGTCGACGGCGAGGAAGGCGAGGAGGCCGATCGTGGCGGCCAGGAAGACGCGGATCCAGCTCGCGGGCACCTGCCTGACGAAGGGCAGGAACAGCATCCCGAGCCCCACCGGGATCACCCCCACGTACAAGCCGAGCAGCGCCATCAGCCCGAAGAAGCCGGCATCGGCCTGCGGCGTCTCGACCGCGGCGTCGATCTGGTGGTCGATCGTCAACCCGGTCGAGGTGAGCAGCGAGACCGTGTACGGCGAGCCCTCCTGCCACGGGTAGTCGAGCGTCACGGTCTGCTCGCCGAGCCTGCCGATCTTGCCCGGCGGGTCCGCCTGGAAGTTGACGAACGAGTCGGCGACCGAGACCTGTGAAACCTGGACCGGATCGGGCCCGGTGTTGCGCAGCGTGAGCTCGATCTCGTCGGGATGCAGGACCGTGCGCTCCACCGCCAGCTCCTCGACCGGCGGGCCCCGGCGCTCGTCCAGCCCGGGCGCGCCGAGCGCCGCGAAGAGGGCGATCGCGGCGGCGATCAGGCCGAGCGGGACCGCGAGGAGCACCCAGCGCGGACGCGCCCGGGGCGGCTCTGCGGGGGCGGCTTTCGACGCCGCCTCGATCACGCACCCCCGTGGGACGACAGGTCGCAGAAGGCGGCGGGCGCGCGGCGGCGCTCCGACGCGCCACCGACCTCGAAGAAGCCCATCCAGCCGAGCTCGGTGAACTCCGTCTTGTGGGCGTGGAACATGAAGCTGCCTGGGTGCGGGAAGCACATCTCGAGCACGCCGCGCTGGGCCTGGCCGATCATGATCGTGTCCGAGAACTCGGTTGGCTCCAGCCGGGTGCCGGTCGGGAAGTAGTTGAAGAAGTTGGCGTGGATGTGGAACGAGTTGATGGGGTCGAACTCGAGCAGGTTCAGGAGGTAGATCCGGATCGGGTCGTCGCGACCCACCTGGACGGGCTCGTTGACGTAGTGGAAGCCGACCGTGTTGACGGCGTAGACCTGGTTCCCGTCGGCGTCGAAGTTCGTGTTGAAGCCGTTCATCAGCATCATCAGCTCATCGGCCTCCGGTCGCCCCTGCTTGGGATCGACGATGAACGCCCCGTAGAGGCCGCGCGCGATGTGCTCGGCGAGCGGCCCGGCGTGGCAGTGGTAGAGGTGCAGGCCGAAGGGCTCGGCCTCGAACTCGTACGTCGTCTCCTCGACCCCTCTCGAGCAGTCCGGCGCCGATCCCGGGCACCCCGTCCATCTCGGCAGGGTGGATGCCGTGGAAGTGGATCGTGTGCGGGTGCTCGGAGCTGTTGACGAACCGCACCCGAAGCCGATCGCCCTCGCGGGCGCGCAGCGTCGGTCCCGGCACGCGCCCGTTGTAGGTCCAGGCCGGGTAGTGGACGCCGGGCGCGACCTCGATCTCCCTGTCGGTCGCGACGAGGGTCCACTCGCGCAGCACCCGTCCGCTGCCCAGCCGGGTCGTCTTTCCCCAGTCGAAGTCGCGCAGGATCTCGGTCGGGTTGAAGCCGTTGGCGGCGTGGTCGACGGTCGCCCCCTGCTGGAACGTGGGCCCGTTGTTGCCTCCGCCGTGGGCGGCCTTCCCGGCCTCCCCGTGAGGGGCCGGCGCGGCCTGCGCCGCGCCCCCCTCGACCGCGTTGTGAATTCCCTGGTGGGGGACGAGGCCGTGGAGCACCGGCAGCGCGGCGGCGCCGGTCGCGGCTCCGCCCGCGAGCAGCCCGCGGCGGCTCAGCCCGCGACGGCCGCCGGACTTGCCGGCCCGCTCGTCGGCGGGGGCAGGGTTGTCGAGCTCGGTGCGCTCACCCACGGTCACGATCCATTCAAGCACAGTTCGCGGTCGTGCATAACTTGAATTCAGGCTTATCTAATCTTTCTGAGGACGGCGGCCGGCCTCCCTACAATCGCCACATGGCGCAGACCACCGCCACGGTCGAGCTCGACGGGCAGTACCGTGCGCTGCGCGAGAGCGCCGGGATCGTCGACCGCTCGGAGCGCGCGCAGCTGCTCGCGCGCGGCGGCGAGGCCGCGGACTATCTGCAGGGCCAGCTGACCAACGACCTCGAGGCGCTGTCGCCCGGCACCGGCTGCTACGCGGCGCTGCTCGATCGCAAGGGCCACATGCGCGCCGACCTGCGCGTGCTCATGCTCGGAGCGGACGAGCTGTGGCTCGACGCCGAGGCGATCGCGGTGGCGGCGCTGATTCGCCATCTGGAGACGTACAAGATCGGCCGCGACGTCGAAATCGTCGACGTCGGCGCCGAGCGCGCCCTGGTGTCGATGATCGGCCCGGGCGCGAGCGAGCTGAGCGGCGCCGGACCGCTGGCGCCGGAGCACGCTCACCGCGAGCTCGAGGTGGGAGGCGCTCGCTGCCGCGCCATCGCCACCGACCTCGGGATCGACCTGATCACGGCGGACTCCGACGCGGCGGCCGTTCGCGCGGCGCTGGTCGAGGCGGGCGCGGTCGAGGTCAGCGAGGCCGCCGCGGAGATCCTGCGGGTGGAGTCCGGCAGGCCCCGGTTCGGCGCCGAGATGACCGAGGCGACGATCCCCGCCGAGGCCGGTATCGACGAGCGCGCGGTCAGCTTCACCAAGGGCTGCTACATCGGGCAGGAGACGGTCGCCCGCCTCCACTACAAGGGCAAGCCGAACCGCCACCTGCGCGGGTTGCGCCTCGAGCGGCCGGCCGGCGCGGGCGAGGCGATCCACCTCGGTGAGCGAGAGGTGGGGAGCATCGGGACCGCCTGCGTCTCCCCCGCCCTCGGCCCGATCGCGCTCGCGATCGTGCGCCGCGAGGCCGGCCCCGGCGACGAGGTGTCGGTCGGAGACGACGGGGCGTCCGCCGAGCTCGTCGAGCTTCCGTTTCGCTGAGCGAGCCCGCCGAGTGAGACGCGGGCGTCGAACTGCCCGTGCGTGCCGGGCGATCGGTTAGATTTGGCCCGCAGATGAGGAGGAAGGGGTTCAGGCTTGTCCTGCCCGCCGGGCTCGCGGTGCTCGCCTTCGCGGCCGCGGGCTGCGGCAGCGACGACCACCCGAACGAGCCACGACCGCCGGTACCAGAGGAGGTCTCGGCCAAGGTGGGCGCCGACAGGGTCGTCGTCTCGCCGACCGAGTTCGGGGCTGGCCTCGCAGTGTTCTCGATCTCCAACCAGACCGATGACATCGTCCAGCTCGCGCTCGAGGGACCGACCGAGGCCGTGAGCGAGCCGATCCAGCCCGGCGGGGTCGCGGACTCGTTCAAGGTCTCGATGCAGGAAGGCGCCTACGAGGTCAGCGCCGGTGCCGATTCGGGCTCCAGGCCCGCCGAGCTCGTGATCGGCCCGCAGCGCAAGTCGTCGCAGAACGAGGTGCTGCTGCCCTAGGCGGGGGCGAGCTACTCGGCCTGATCCGCGGCGGCGGCGAGCGACTCGATGCGCTCGAGCCGTCCATCGACCGCCGAGACGAGCTCGTCCACGCCCTCTCGTGCCTTCACGACGCTCTTGCCGGCGCTCGTGAGCGCGAGCCGGATCGCCTGCGCGTTCTTGAGCGCCGAGCGCGCCTCCTCGACGGCGTCGCGGACGCCGGCGGCGTCGAGTGAGAGCTCGCCCTCGCGCTTGAGCATCAGTCGCAGCCGCGCGTACCGGTAGGCGAGATCGAGGCCGAGCTCGTCGGGGAGCTCGGGATCGACCGCGACGATCATCTTGTTCCCCTCGTACTCGGCCAGCTGATCGCGACCCGCAGGCACGTTCTCCGCGCCGGCGACCACCAGCACGGCGAACTCCGCCTGGCGCTCCGCCATCGCGCCGTTGAGCTCCGCCCAGGCTCGGTTCTTGGACAGCTGCTCGTCCTTGGCCTCGAAGGCGATCCGCCCGGCGGTGGGGCCATCGGATGCTCCGATATCGACCACGATGTCACCCTTCTTGGTGCCGCCGATCCCGGGCTCGTCGCCGACGTGAAGAGCGCAATCGCCCCTGGCCGCGGCGATGCGGTCGAGCGCGGCGTGCACGCGCTCCTCGAAGCTGCGGCCCTTGCGGGTTCCCGCCTCCTCGGCCTCGGCGACCCTTTGATCGGCCTCCTCGCGCTGCTTCAGCTCGACCAGCTCCCGAGTCAGCTCCTCGATCCGCGTTCGATTCGCCTCGCTCTCCTTCTGGTGGCGAGCATCGCTCTGGCGGAGGGCCTGCACCACCCCCGCCTTGAAGTCGGTCAGCGGATTGGTGCCGTCCTCGGCCGAGAACTGCTGCGCCAGCGCGGTGCGCTGGTGCTCCAACGCGCGGACGAGCATGTCGCGCATCTGCTGCTGCACGGAGCCCTCCCGCGCTCCGTCGAAGCTCGCCGCGATGCGCTCGGCGAGCTGTTCGTCGCCAGCGTCGATCGAGCGAGTGAGTCGCTCGCGAAGCTCCCCGGCCTGGCGCTCGAACTCGGCCCGGACGTAGTCGACCTCCGCCGCCGCGTCCTCACGATCGAGCACCCGAGCCCCGATCTCGATCGCGTCGGCGACGGTCCTCGGAGGTGGCTGGCCCGCCTCGGCGCGCTCGCGGACGACGCGGGCGGCCCGCTCGTCGTTGACGGTCAGGCTGTCGATGAACAGCCGATCGTCGAGCGCGCGTACCGCGCCCTCGGTGAGCCCAAGTTCCTGCTGGCGCTTCTCGGAGGCTTCCATGGCGACCGCTCAATGTAGTCCCCGTCCCGGACGAGAACCTGACGCGTCGACGAGAAGCTCAAATCCGTTTAGCTATTCCTTAGTAAGTTGATTAATCTAATCGACAATATCCACCCGCCCGTCAACCCGTCCCAAACCTGGAGGGCGCCATGACCACCAAGGAGCACCCGCTCGACCTGCGCACCGACGAGCACGAGCTGCTCGTGCGAGAGGTCGCGGACCAGCGCCGGATGTACGAGCTCGCGGAGGCCGTCCGAGACCACGAAGCGATGCTCCGCAGTCAGATCGGAGGGCCGCGTCCCCACGATCTCGCCTTGTACCGGCGCCTGCGCCGCGTCGGGGGCCACGCCGGCCCGGGCGACGCGCTGATGAATCTGGTGGACGCGATTCGAGCGCACGAACTGCTGACCAGGAACCGCGCTGTCCCCATGCGGCCTGCCGACCACTCGCTGTACCGGCGCCTCGATCTGCGCTGAGCCACGAGCCCTGACGATACGATCCTCCTCGCCCATCGACGAAAGCGGAAGTTCGCGAGCGAACTTTCCGGTGATCGAAAGGACGTGCTTGGCCGTAGACATCGCAGAGATCTCCAAGCTCGACGTCGAGCCCGGCGAGCTGCCCGACACGATGGCCGCCTGGGTGATCCGTCCCGATCGCGAGGGCGAGCCCAAGGACGCGTTCCAGATCGAGGAGATCGAGCTGCCCGAGCCCGGTCCCTTCGAGGTGATCGTCCGCGTGATGGCCGCCGGCGTCAACTTCAACAACGTGTGGGCCGCGCTCGGTAAGCCCGTCTCGGTGTTCCGCTTCGGCGACCATCCCGAGTGGGGCCATCACATCGGCGGGTCCGATGCGTCCGGCGTCGTGTGGAAGGTCGGCACGGGGGTGACCAAGTGGAGCCCGGGCGATGAGGTCGTGCTGCACTGCAACCAGGCGTCCTACGAGGACGTCGAGGTCCACGGCCTCGACCCGCTCGCCGCTCCCAGCCAGATGATCTGGGGATACGAGACGACGTGGGGCTCGTTCGCGCAGTTCACCAAGGTCCAGGCGCAGCAGCTGTTGCGCAAGCCCCCGAACCTCTCGTGGGTCGAGTCGTCCGCATACGGGCTCACCTACTTCACCGCCTACCGGATGCTGATCGACCGCTGCAAGCTGCAGGCGGGCCACAACGTGCTGATCTGGGGCGCCGCCGGAGGGCTCGGGGTGTTCGCCACCCAGCTGTGCGCGGCGGCGGGCGCCGATGCGGTCGGAGTGGTCTCCTCGGAGGAGAAGGGTGAGCTCGTCAAGCGGCTTGGGGCGGTGGACTACATCGACCGCAACGAGTTCGCCGGAATGATGCGCAAGGGGGGCGAGAGCCCCGAGGAGGAGAAGGAGCGGTTCAAGGTCTCGCGCGAGTTCGCGAAGCGGGTCAAGGGCATCCTCGGCGACGCCCCCGACATCGTCTTCGAGCACGTCGGGCAGGCCACCTTTCCGACCTCGGTGTTCTGCGTCAAGCCGTTCGGCAAGGTGGTGATCTGCGGCGCCACCTCCGGCTACAACCTCGACTTCGACGTCCGCCACCTGTGGATGCGCCAGAAGGAGATCCTCGGATCGCACTTCGCGAACGCGTACGAGGCGACGCGCGCGAACAAGCTGATGGCCGAGGGCAGGATCCGGCCGGTGCTGTGGCGCGCGATGGGCTTCGACGGCGTCGCCGAGGCACACCAGCTCCTGCACGAGAACAAGCACCTGGGGAAGATCTCGATCATGGTCGGCGCCACCGACGAGGAGCAGGGCCGCTCCGAGGAGGGAGCCGGGGCGATCCGGGCCGAGGTCGGCGCCTGAGATGACGTCCGTCAACTACATCGACTGGCGCATCCATCCGTTTCGAGCCGACCGCTGGCTCGAGATCTGGGAGCCGGCGCTCGATCGCGCGCTCGCCTTCGGCGCCACCACCTGCTTCCTGACCCGGGACGTCGAAGACCCGCTTCATTTCCGCCAGGTGTCGGTGTGGGAGAACCGCGAGGACTTCGAGCGCTACTGGTTCTCGGACGAGCTCGTCGACCTGCGCGAGGCGGCGCTGAACTACTACAACAAGCCGCTGTCCCCGCACTGGCACTCGCTGACGGCCGAGCGCTCACCGCTGAGCGGTGACGGGTCCCACCTCACGGCAGCCGGGTAGTCAGGCGGCCAGCTTCAGCGCGCCGTCGGCGACGCGATCGGCGGTCGTGCGTAGGACGTCGACCATTTCCTCGGTCGCCTGCGAGCGGGCGCCCTTGGCTCGGGTCGCCGCCCATACCCGACGCTTCGGCGCCTCCGGCTTGATCGACCGGACGACGAGATCGCGTCGGAGGCTCTGCAGCGCGAGGTCGGGGAGCAGGGTGAAGCCGAGGTCGGCGGCGACGTAGCCCTGCAGCACCGAGTACTCGTCGCTCTCGAACGCGATCCGGGGCTCGAAGCCCGCCTCCCGACAGGCCAGAACGACAAGCTCCGCGCACGAGCTCGGCCGCACGCCGCACAGCCACGGCTCGTCGGCGAGATCCGCGAGGTCGCACGCCGTCCGAGGCGGCGAGCGGATGGTCGCGGGGGAGCGCGATGTGCATCGACTCGGTAAGGAGCAGCTTTCGATCGATGTCGCGGTCGTCCTCCTTCGCCGGCAGCAGCGTGTAGTCGAATGTGATCGCGAGATCGACCTCGGCGGCGCGCAGCATCGGCAGAGACTCCACCGGTTCAGCCTCGGTGACCGAGAGGCGAACGCTCGGGTGGCGGCCCGTGAACTTCGACAGCGCCTCGGTCAGCAGCCCCACACTCGCCGTCGGGAAGCTCGCGATTCGCAGCTCGCCTCCCTCGAGTCCGGCGATCGCGGCGACCTCCTGCTCCGCCTCCTCGAGTCGCGCGATCGCGGCCTCGGCGTGATTGACCAACGTCTGGCCGGCGTCCGTCAGCTTCGGCCCGTTGCTCGTCCGCTCGAGCAGCGACATCCCGACCTCGCGCTCGAGCGTCGCAACCTGCTGGCTGACGGCTGACTGCGACAGGTACAGGGAGTCGGCGGCCGCCGAGAACGAGCCCCGGCGAGCCACCTCGGCGAGCACGTGCAAGCGCCTCAGGTCAAGCATAAGTGCACCTTATCACGCTGAGAAGAGATCTCTGTTGCGCTTATGACGCCACAGCGGCAAGCTGTCCACATCACGAAGTTTCGTCCCCGGTCGTTTCTTACACAGGGTCACGGGCGAGCGAGAAAGGCGACAGATGAGCGACAACGGACACATCACCGACACGCACGCTGAGGTCACGATCCGCCGGCTCGGCGGCAACGACGCCGCCGCGGTGAAGCGACTCGCGGAGCGCGACAGCGCGCGCGAGCCGCACGGGGTGCTGCTCGGCGCCGAGCTGAATGGCCGACTGCTGGCCGCGATCTCGACGACCACCGGCGAGCTGGTCGCGGATCCCTTTCACCGAACGGCCGAGATCGTCGAGACGCTGCGGCTGAGCGTCGGCCGGGCCAACGGGCGGCCCCGCGGTGCGCGGCGGCTGGTGGCGCGGCTCCGGGGGATCTCCGACACCCGCGCGGCGCTCCCCGCGTCCTCCCGCTAGCACGGCACTAGTGCTGCTCGAGCGGGGCCATCGTCAGCCCCGCGGCCTCCAGCTGGGCCCAGTAGTGCTCCGCGGGCTCGCGGGGGCCTGACCACACCACGGAGCGGCCGGTGTTGTGGATCTCGTCCGCGATCCGGTAGCCGCGGTCGATGCTGACCCCCGGGATCACGCGAGCGAGCGTGTTCGCGACGTGGTCGAACGTGTTGTGATCATCGTTCTTGACGATCACCAACCAGTTCCCCCCGAGTCCGGTGCCGGGGCCCGAGGCTTTCGGCCTCTCGACGGTGGTCGTGGACATCGCCGGATTCCTCGTGCTGATAGGGGCGCCCGCGCGGCGGCTACCGCGAGCGGGAGCCAATCCCCCCGTAGAAGATAAGCGTTACGGAATCCGGATTCGAACGTCGCTGAAGAAGGCCTCGGCGGACTGCTTCGAGTTGCCGCCGTTGCCGCCCAGGATCAGGGTCCTGCGGCCGTTGAGCTCGCCCGGGTTCGGATCCGTGACGTTGTCCACCACCCTGGCGTTGTTGACGAACGCCGTGATCTTGTTGCTGAACGCGCGCAGCTTGAGCTTGTTCGCCTTGTTGAGCCCGTCGATGCTCGCCTCGGTGCCCTCGATCGGGAAACCCTGCCGGGCGGGCCTGCGGCGCAGCTCCCAGCTCCCGCTCTGCGGGAACACCCGCAGCTCGTAGCGGCTCGATTCGTCGGCTCGAAGCGCCACCCCCACGTAAGCGTCCCTGCGAACGGGCTTCGCGGTCGACCTGAGCAACGTCGCCGTGCCCTCGATCTCGTGATCCGGTTCCTTGCTGTCTCCGGACACCGGGGTACGGAACTCGCACTGCAGCGGCCCCCTCTTGACCTCGATCCCGAAGGACTTCTTGTCGCGGAAGAACTTGCGGCACGGCTTTCCACCCGCGAACTTCTGCACCGAGCGGAACTTGGTCTTGCTGGAGAAGTCGTTGCTGTAGATGACGACCGTCGCCGCCGCGACTCCAACCCCGAGGCAGAGCGCGAACGCGATGGCGGCTGTGATGGTGGTCCTGAGTCTCATTGAGGGCCGCAGCGTAGAACACTACGGGGACTACAACGGAGCGGTTTCGGCGCGCTTTCGCCAGTAGCGCTGCAGCCCGAGCCACAGCTGCTCCGGGGGCGCCGCCTGCCGAAACCGCTCCGCCGCGCCTGGGTCCAGGTGCTGGTCGAGCTCGGCGTGGATATGAGCCATGAAGCGCTCGCGATCGCCCGCGCGGGCGTGCTCCGCGCCCTCGCGCAGGCGCACGCGCGCACGCTCGAGCTGCTCGTCCACCTCGACGACCGGCCCGAAGTGGGTCAGGCACAGCCTCGATGGCCGCCACTCACGGACCGCGTCGAGCGAGCGCTCCCACGCCTCGAGGTCGATGTCCGGCGGCGGGGTCGGCATCAGCGTGAAATCGCCCGGCGGGACCCTGACGCCGGCGACGTCGCCCACGTAGGCGTCACCGCTGTCCTCGTGCAGATAGGCGACGTGATGGCCGGCGTGGCCCGGCGTGTAGGCGACTCGAAATCCCTCCACCACCTCTCCCCCGCTCAGCACGACGAGGTTCCCCGCCGGCACCGGGGCCACCTCTCCCCACAGCCGCTCCATGTCGTCGCCGTACAGCCGAGCGGCGCTGGCAATCAGCTTCGCCGGATCGACGAGATGTGGGATCCCGACCTCGTGCACGTACACGCGCAACCCCGGGAAGCGCCGCACCAGCGTCCCGGTCGCACCGGCATGGTCGAGGTGGATGTGCGTGAGGAGCAGCGCGCGCGGCTCGGCGTCGAGCCCGTCGAGCAGCTCGTCGAGGCACGTTGCCGGCCCGGGGTCGACGATCACGCCGTCCAGCTCGTAAGCGCCGATCACGCGATCGCGCCCCAGGTGCATGAGGTCGATCAGGTTGGCCACCCTAGAATTGTGCTTCATGACCGAGCACCGCCTCCCGGAGCCGGATCGGCCCTGGGTGATGCGCACCTACGCCGGGCATTCGGACGCCCGGCGCTCAAACGAGCTCTACCGGCGCAACCTCGCAAAGGGCCAGACCGGGCTCTCGGTCGCCTTCGACCTCCCTACCCAGACGGGCTATGACCCCGACCACGTCCTGGCGCGCGGCGAGGTGGGCAAGGTCGGGGTCTCGATCGCGAACAAGCACGACATGCACGCGCTGTTCGACGGGATCCCGCTCGATCAGATGAACACCTCGATGACGATCAACGCGACCGCGGCGTGGCTGCTCGCGCTCTACGTGACGGTGGCGGAGGAGAACGGCATCGAGCGCTCCGCGCTCTCGGGAACGACCCAGAACGACATCCTCAAGGAGTACCTGTCGCGCGGCACGTACGCGTTCCCGCCGGGCCCGTCGATGCGCCTGATCGCCGACACGGTCGCGTTCACCGCGAACGAGATCCCGCAGTGGAACCCGATCAACGTGTGCAGTTATCACCTCCAGGAGGCCGGCGCCACACCGGTACAGGAGATCGCCTTCACGCTCTCCAACGCGATCGCCGTGCTCGATGCGGTCCGCAACCGGGGCCAGGTGACCGACGAGGAGTTCCCGCGCGTCTTCGGGCGAATCTCGTTCTTCGTCAACGCGGGCGTCCGCTTCATCGAGGAGCACGCGAAGCTGCGCGCGATGGGCCGGCTGTGGGAGCAGATCGGCCGCGAGCGCTACGGCGTCACCGAGCCGAAGTACCTGCGACTGCGCTACGGCGTCCAGGTCAACTCGCTGGGGCTGACCGAGTCACAGCCCGAGAACAACATCCAGCGGATCACGCTGGAGGCGCTGGCGGTCACGCTCGGCCGCTCGGCCCGTGCGCGCGCGGTCCAGCTCCCGGCGTGGAACGAGGCCCTCGGCCTGCCGCGTCCGTGGGACCAGCAGTGGAGCCTGCGGATCCAGCAGGTACTCGCCTACGAGACCGACCTGCTCGACTACCCCGACATCTTCGAGGGCTCGAAGGTGATGGACGGGCTCGTCGAGGAGCTCGTAGAGGGGGCGCGGGAGGAGATGACCGTGGTCGAGCGCCACGGCGGCGCCGTCGAGGCCGTCCCCTACATGAAGGCGAGCCTGGTCGAGTCCCACCGCGAGCGCGTGGCCCGGATCGAGGCCGGTGAGCTGAAGATGATCGGCCAGAACTGCTTCACCGAGACCGAGGACTCGCCGCTGACCACGGGTAAGGACGGCGGCGTCCTGACGCCGGACCCCGAGGTCGAGCGCGAGCGCGTGCAGGCGCTGGAGCGATGGCGGGGCGAGCGCGATCAGGCGGCGGTCGACCGTGCCCTCGAGGCGCTCGTGGAGGCGGCCCGTGACGAGTCGCGCAACATCATGCCGGCGACGATCGACGCCGCGAAAGCCGGCGCCACGACGGGCGAGTGGTCGGGCGCGCTGCGCGACGCGTTCGGCGACTACAGGGGCCCCACCGGTGTGGCGGCGGCCGCCAGCGTCGACGGCGAGCTGCTCGGCGACGCCCGGCGCCGCGTGGACGCGGTCTCCGAGGCGCTTGGCAAGCGGCTCAAGATGCTCGTCGGCAAGCCCGGGCTCGACGGCCACTCGAACGGCGCCGAGCAGATCGCGGTCCGGGCCCGCGACGTCGGCATGGAGGTCGTCTACCAGGGGATCCGGCTCACACCGGAGCAGATCGTCAACTCCGCGCTCGAGGAGGACGTCGACGTCGTCGGCCTGTCGATCCTGTCCGGCTCGCACCGCCAGCTTGTCCCCGAGATCGTCCGCAGCCTGCGCGAGGAGGGGATCGACGTCCCCGTCGTGGTCGGAGGCATCATCCCGCCGCCCGACGCCGAGGCGCTGCGCGAGGCCGGCGTGGCCCGCGTCTACACGCCCAAGGACTTCGACATGAACCGGATCATGGGCGACATCGTGGAGCTCGTCGCGGAGCGCAATGGGGTCGCCGCCCCGGCCGGCTCACCCGCTTGAGCGCACTCCGGCGCAGTACGCTGAGAGCATGAGTGAGCCCGCCGGAACAGGGCGCGAGCCGGAGCGAGAGCTGAACAGCCGCAGTGCGTGGCTGCGCTGCTATCGCTGCTGGTCGCAGCGCCTCGAGGCCCAGGTGCACTACGACGCGATCATTCGCATCGACCCGGAGACGGGCGAGTCCTCCGAGCGCGTCGACGAGGTCCAGGAGGCGGTCGTCCAGTGCGTCGACTGCATGCACGACCAGCCCCATCTCGCGGTCGAGAACGGGCGCGTGGTGCCGGTCGAGGACCGCTGGGAGCGGATGGTCGCCGGGACGCCGTGGGTCGCCTCATGCACGGTCACCGTGGACCAGGACCTGGTCGAGACCTGCTCGGGCCCCGAGGCGGCCGACAGCCTCACCTTCGGCGCCTTCGGCGACTCGGGCACGCGCGAGTTCTTCACCCACGTGCGCTTCCACAAGCACGAGGAGGAGCGGATCGTGATCCACCTGCTCGTCGAGCTCTACGCGCGCTCCGGCGAGGAGGCGACCGACGTGCTCGAGGCGGCGGCCCGCGGCGCCCTCGAGATCACCTCCCTGGCCGAGGAGTCACGCCCGCCTGCGCACGCCTCGGACGAGGCGCACTGACACCCGGCCGCGCGCCGAGCTTAAACAGCGGCAAGTAGACCGACGCCAATGTCCCCCTACCCACCCCTGCTCCCGGGCCCGCGCCCCGTCTACTCGGAGCCCGCTCCCGGCTCGCGCGGCACCAGCACGGCGCGCTTGAACTCCGCGACCAGGGTGCCGTCCTGCTTGTAGGCACGGGTGTGGACGCGCACCACGCCGCGGTCCGGCTTCGAGCTCGAGGGCTTCACGTCGAGGACCTCGGACTCGGCGAACAGCGTGTCGCCGTGGAACACGGGCGCCGGGTGCTTGAGCTCGTCGGTGGCCAGGTTGGCGATCGCCTTGCCGGAGACGTCGGGAACCGTCATCCCGAAGACCAGTGAGTAAACGAAGGGCCCGGCGACCACGTTGCGGCCCTGCTGAGACTGCTCGGCGTACACGTCGTTGACGTGCAGCGGATGGTGGTTCATCGTCAGCAGGCAGAAGATGTGATCCTCGGCCTCGGTGACCGTCTTCGCTGGCCAGTGCTTGTAGACGGCGCCGATCTCGAACTCCTCGAGGTAGCGCCCGTAAGGGCGGGCGCCCGATGCCTCGCGCGCCGCCTGGTCGGTCTCAAGCTCGTGCTTCTCGTCACTCATCGCACCACCTGCGTTCGCGCTCGGCCCAACATCAAATTCCCCGCCCACCCCCACCCTTGCAGAGCGTCGCGCTCACAGGCGCGGCATCCTACTCGCCTCGTGCCCACGTGAGCTTGGTCGCCAGTCCCTCGAAGCGGCCGACGTCCTCGACTTCCTGCGTGATCGCGGCCCGGGCCTCGTCGTCGATCGGAGCGAAGGCGTCGATCGTGATTGCGTTGCGCGCCGCCGACCGATTCGTCGACCAGGTTGCCACCGCGATCCCGTTCACCAGCACCGTCGGGCGAATGATCCCGCCGCCGGGCCACACTCGCGCCACCTCCGCGGGCGGCACCGCGAAATCGCGGTCCGCGTGGCCGAGGAAGTAGTTGTCGAACCCGGGCAGCAGGCGCACGAGCCGGCCTCGCGGCGCCCGAAGCGCCGCCCGGCGAAGCATCGCCAGCCGCAGCGGGCCGACGCGGACCTCGGCGAGCTCCGAGGAGATCGCCGCGAACGCCGCGCGGCACTCCCCCAGGCCGAGGCCCGACCACGCGGACATGTCCGACTCGTCGGCTGGGCCGAACGCCGCCAGGTAGCGGCTTGCAAGCTCCGCGAGCGCCCTCTCGCGCTCCACCGCCGGCTGATCATCGATCCAGTCCCGGGTCAGCACGTATGTGGTGTCACGGCCGCGGTCCGGGCCCAGGCATGCGACTCCCTCCAGCACCACGAGCCGCGGCAGATGATGTCCCGCCGTCTGGCGCTCGAACTCGATCCCGGCGCGCTCGAGCTCGTCGAGCACCTCGCGGCGCGTCACTACTCCCTCCTTCTCGAGCATGCGCTCGATCAGACGCACGGATCGCTTCTGTGCCCGTCGGTCCACGCCCAGGGCCTCGGAGAGCCTGCGGCGCGACCACGCGAGCTCGCGCTCGGCGAACAGCGTCCGCTCCCAGGCGAGATCCTCGGTGGCGAGCAGGTGCAGGGTGCCGCGCATCGCCCACGTGCGCACGATCGAGCGCTCATCCGTGCGGGCCCGATCGACGTCGCCGGCGCTGAGGCGCGCCGCGCGAGCCCGGACGCCGAGCCGGGCGGCGTTGGCGTCCTGGGCCTGGATCCCCGCCACGTGGCGCACCACCTCGACCGTGTCGCGCACGCCGGAGGGTCGATGCAGCAGCTGCGCCACCGCGCGCACCGGCGCCAGCCGGGTCGGCTCCAGCGACCTGGAGCGCGACCGGGGCATGTGGCGGTTAGCGGACCCTCTTGACCCGCGATCGCGCCTCGTGGCGCTCGATCACGTTCTCGACCAGGCGCTGCATACGCCGATCCCCCGTCACCTTGATGTCGCCGTGCTCGAAGGCCTCGCGCCAGTCCTTCAACGTGCCCTCGGTGGCGAGCTCGTTGAACAGCGATCGCTGGATCGAGAGGCCGACCCGCGCGTCCTCGGGCTCGCCCTTGCTGATCTGCGGGCCCGGGGTGCGAATGCGGAACACCTGCACGTCGCCCCTTCCCCGCAGCTCGAGGCGGGCTACGAGCTTGAGCTTGTCCAGCGCCGGCACCTCGGTGATGAAGCGCCGGTAGGCAGTCGTGATCAGGTCTTGCGCGCGGGGCATAGGTGGTGGGCCGGCCGTGAGTCCGCCGTGGCGGGCCGGCTCAGATCGGATGGCGCTCCAGCAGCTTCTTGCCGATCACCATTCGCTGGATCTCGGAGGTCCCCTCCCCGATCAGGAGCAGGGGGGCGTCACGGTACAGGCGCTCGATCTCGTACTCCTTCGAGTACCCGTAGCCGCCGTGGATCCGGAATGCCTCCTCGACCACCTCCTTGCCGGTCTCGGAGGCGAAAAGCTTCGCCATCCCCGCCTCGAGGTCGGAGCGCTCGCCGGCGTCCTTCAGCCGCGCCGCCTTCATCGTCAGCAGGCGCGCCGCCTCGACCTTGGTCGCCATGTCGGCGAGCTTGAACTGGATCGCCTGGTGCTGGGCGATCGGCTTCCCGAAGGTCTTCCGCTCCTGGCTGTAGCGCAGCGCCAGCTCGAGCGCCCGCTGCGCGATGCCGACGCCTCGCGCGGCGACGTTCACCCGCCCGACCTCGAGCGCGTCCATCATCTGGCGAAACCCCTGCCCCACCCCCGCCTCCTCCCCGCCGAGCACGCGCTCGGGCGGGCAGCGGTAGCCGTCGTACACGAGCTCCGTCGACTCGACCCCCTTGTAGCCCATCTTCTTGATCTTCGGGGGAATCGTGAGCCCCGCGAACTCGCCGCTGTTCTCGCTCGCGCCGGGCTCCTTCTCGGTGATGAAGCAGGTCATCCCCTTGTAGGGCGGATCGGCCTTGGGATCGCTCTTCATCAGCACGAAGACGACTCCGGACAGCAGGCCGTTCGTGACCCACATCTTCTGCCCGCTGAGCTCCCAGACCCCGTCGTCGCCCTTCCTTGCGACGGACTTGATGCCCTGAACGTCGGAGCCGACCTCGGGCTCCGACAGCGAGAACGCTGCGCGGATCTCGCCCGTCGCCATCTTGGGCAGGAAGTGGTCCTTCTGCTCGTCCGAGCCGAACTTCATCAACAGGTAGGAACCGATGAAGTGGGTGTTGACGACGCCGGAGATCGAGATCCAGCCGCGCGACAGCTCCTCGACGATCATCGCGTAGGTGGTCAGGTCGAGCCCCATCCCGCCGTACTCCTCGGGGATCGTGACCCCGAACAGGCCGAGCTCCTTCATCTGCTCGACGATCGCCTCGGGGAACTTGTCCTCGTGGTCGAACTCCTCGGCCACGGGGATGATCTCGTTGTCGACGAACTGGCGCACCATCTCGGTGATCGCCTTCTGCTCGTCGGTTCTCTCGGCGTATGTCGGCGTCGCGACTGCCATTTACAGGGATGCGCAGGATACTGCGGTCGTGCCGACCGAGAACGTGGAGCTGGCCCGCCGGATCGCGGAGAGGATGGGTGCGGGCGACTTCGTCGCCGCGCTGGCGGACGAGGAGCGGTTTGGAGAGATGGCCGCCGCGCTCGAACCCTTCGTCGAGCCGGAGTTCGAGATCGAGATGATCGGACCCGAGTACCAGCCCCAGCGACTGGCCTACCGGGGCCTGGACGGCTACGTCGAGGCGTGGCGGGATTGGCTCGCTCCGTACGAGAGCTATCGCGCCGAGCTGGAGGAGTTCGTCGACGCCGGCGACCGGGTCGTGTTGCTCGTCCGTCAGGCCGGGCGCACGAAGGGCGCCAGCGTCCCGATCGAGGCCGAGAGCGCGGTCGTCTTCGTCTTCAGGGCGGGGAAGCTGGCGCGGCTCGAGTTCCACCTCGACCGCGAGCGTGCGATGAAGGCCGCCGGCCTGTCGGAATAAGCTCCCGCGGATGAGAAACCCACGCCAGTTCATGCACCCGCTCGCGCTCGGGGCGCCCGAGCCCCCGCTCGAGGTGCCCGTCAAGCCGTCGCGGATGATCCATTTCCTCGACGCCAGCAACGAGAAGATGGTCTCGAAGGTCCCCGACATGCTCGGGAAGACCGACGTCCTGCTCGGGAACCTCGAGGACGCGATTCCCGCCGACCGCAAGGAGGCGGCGCGCGAGGGCCTGATCGAGCTCGCGAAGACGACCGACTTCGGGGACACGGCGCTGTGGACGCGCGTCAACAGCCTCGACAGCCCTTGGGTCCTCGACGACCTGCTGAGGCTGATCGGTGAGATCGGGGACCAGCTGGAGGTGGTGATGATCCCGAAGGTCGAGGGGCCGTGGGACATCCACTACGTCGACCGGCTGCTCGCCCAGCTCGAGGCGAAGGCCGGCCTGAAGCGAGCGCTTCTCGTCCACGCCATCCTCGAGACCGCGCTCGGCGTCTCCAACGTGGAGGAGATCGCCGCCGCCAGCCCCCGCATGCAGGGGATGAGCTTTGGTCCAGCCGACCTGGCCGCCTCGCGGCGAATGAAGACGACGCGGGTGGGCGGTGGCCACCCCGCGTATCGGGTGCTCGAGGACCCCGACCCCGACAACCCGGACGCTCCGCGCGCGAGCTACCAGCAGGATCCGTGGCACTACTCGATCGCGCGCATGGTCGACGCGTGCAACTCGGCCGGGATCCTTCCCTACTACGGCCCGTTCGGCGACATCTCGGACGATGCCGGCTGCGAAGCGCAGTTCCGCGGCGCGTTCCTGCTCGGCTGCGTCGGGGCGTGGTCGCTCCACCCTCGCCAGATCGAGATCGCGAAGCGCGTGTTCAGTCCCGACCCCGACGAGGTCAAGTTCGCGAAGAAGGTGCTCGAGGCGATCCCGGACGGTCGCGGCGTTCACATCATCGACGGGCGAATGCAGGACGACGCGACCTGGAAGCAATGCAAGGTGATGGTCTCGCTCGCCGAGATGCTGGCTCAGCGGGACCCCGAGCTCGCAAAGGCGTACGAGCTCTGACCCGCCTGCCGCGATGGGCGAGCCATTCCGCCATCGCCTTCGCGTCCGCTACCACGAGTGCGACCCCCAGGCGATCGTCTTCAACGCGAACTACCTCGCCTACTTCGACCTCGCGGTCACGGAGCTGTGGCGCGAGACGATGGGCGGCCTGCAGGCGATGTTCGATCGCGGCCTCGACTTCGTCGTCGCCGAGGTCACGATCCGCTACCTCGCGCCGCTGCGCTTCGACGACGAGTTCGACGTCTGCCTGTCGATCGCGGAGATGCGCACGACCGCGATCCGCACCGAGGCAACCGTGGAGCGCGATGGCGTAACCGCCGCCGAGGGCCAGCTGCGACACGTCCTGATCGACCCCGGCAGCGGCGAGAAGACCCCGATCCCTGATGACGTGCGCGACACGCTCCGGCGGTACGCGACTACGTAGCCTCGAAGGCGCGCGTTACCCGAGCCGCTGCTTCAGTGCCTCGAGCTGGGCGTGCAACTCGTCCGGAAGCGAGTCGCCGAAGCGGGCAAGATGCTCCTCGACCTGGGGTAGCTGGGCGCGCACGAGCTTGGGATCGACGGTCAGCAGCTCGTCCAGCGCCTCGGCCGTGATCTCGAGCCCCGAGGTGTCGAGCGCGCCCGCGGCCGGCACGCGCCCGATCGGGGTCTCGGTGGCGTCGGCCTCGCCGTCGCAGCGCTGGAAGATCCACTTCAGCACGCGGCTGTTGTCGCCGAACCCCGGCCACAGGAAGCCGCCGTCGTCGTCCTTGCGGAACCAGTTGACGATAGAAGATCCGCGGCAGCTTGCCGGCGTCGCCTCGGCTGCCGATCCGCAGCCAGTTGGCGAAGTAGTCGGCCATGTTGTAGCCGCAGAACGGCAGCATCGCGAACGGGTCGAAGCGCAGCTCGCCGACCGCGCCGGCGGCCGCCGCGGTGGTCTCGACCGACATCGTCGCACCGAGGAACACGCCGTGCTCCCAGTCGAATGCCTCCGCGACCAGCGGGACCGCCGTCGCTCGCCGCCCGCCGAACAGGAACGCGTCGATGGGGACGCCCGCGGGGTCCTCCCACTCGGGGGCGATCGACGGGCACTGGCCGGCAGGCGTCGTGAAGCGGGCGTTGGGGTGCGCGGCGGGATCGTCCGAATCCGGGGTCCACTCCTCTCCGCGCCAGTCGATCGCGTGCTCGGGCGGCTCCTCGGTCAACCCCTCCCACCACACGTCGCCGTCGTCGGTCAGGGCGCAGTTGGTGAAGATCGAGTTCCGCTCCACGGTCGCGATCGCGTTGGGGTTCGTCTTCACCCCGGTGCCGGGCGCGACTCCGAAGAAGCCCGCCTCCGGGTTGACCGCTCGCAGCCGGCCCTCGTCGTCGAACTTCATCCAGGAGATGTCGTCGCCGACCGTCTCCGCCTTCCAGCCCGGAAGCGTCGGGATCAGCATCGCCAGGTTCGTCTTGCCGGACGCGGACGGGAAGGCGCCGGTCACGTACTTCACCTGCCCCTCGGGCGAGGTCAGCTTGAGGATCAGCATGTGCTCGGCCATCCAGCCCTCGTCGCGCGCCATCACGGAGGCGATCCGCAGCGCGAAGCATTTCTTCCCCAGCAACGCGTTGCCCCCGTATCCCGATCCGAAGGACCAGATCTCGCGCGTCTCGGGGTAGTGGACGATGTACTTGGTCGCGTTGCACGGCCACGGCACGTCATCGGCGCCCTCGTCGAGCGGCATGCCGACCGAGTGCACGCAGGGCACGAACTCGCCGTCGTCGCCGAGAACGTCGAGCGCCCGGGCGCCCATCCTGGTCATGATCCGCATCGACACGGCGACGTACCGGGAGTCGGTGAGCTGGACGCCGATGTGGGCGATCGGCGAGCCCAGCGGTCCCATCGAGAACGGGACGACGTACATCGTCCGCCCCCGCATCGAGCCCCGGAACAGCTCCGTCAGCCTCTGCCGCATCTCCTTGGGCTCACGCCAGTTGTTCGTGGGTCCCGCGTCTTGCTCGCGCTCGGAGCAGATGAAGGTGCGGTCCTCGACCCGGGCGACGTCGTCGGGATCGGAGTGCGCGAGATACGAGTTGGGTCGCTTGGCCTCCGAGAGGCGCTCGAACGTGCCCGCCTCGACCAGCTCCCGGCACAGGCGGTCGTACTCCCCGGCCGAGCCGTCGCACCAGTGGATGGCGTCGGGCTCGGTCAGCTCCGCGATCTCCTCGACCCAGGAGATCAGCTTGCGGTTCTTGGTCGGGGCCTCGGTGGTCGCCGACGCGGGATCGCTCAAGGGTTGGATCAGCTCCTCTCTTGCACGGCTCTCAAAACGATACGTCCCGCAGCCTGGTGGCTCGGGACGGAGCCCATTCTCTCGCACACGGCGGGGGTTCGCAGCGGCAACCGCTTCAACGGCGATCGAGCGGGTTCGAGCCTGTAGGGTTCGCGCCCGCCGCGGGCCTGACGCGGCACCAATGCGCTTCTACGAATACGAGTCCCGACGCATCGTCGAGCTGGCCGGGATCCCGGTCACCGAGTACGGATTCTGCACGACCGCGGAGCAGGCGCGCGAGGCGGCCGACCGGATCGGCGGCCCGACCGTGATCAAGTCGCAGGTCCTGACCGGCGGGCGGATGAAGGCGGGCGGGGTCAAGTTCGCCGAGAACCCCGAGGAGGCGGAGGCTCACGCGTCCGAGATCCTCGAGCTGAAGATCAACGACCAGCTCCCGCGCGGGGTACTCGTCGACCCCAAGGCCGAGGTGGAGCAGGAGTACTACGCGGGCGTGGTCTGGGACGGGACGGCGAAGCGGCCGCTGATGCTGTTCAGCGACATGGGCGGGATCGACATCGAAGAGGTGGCCGAGACACATCCCGATCACGTCGGCCGTGGCCACGTCTCGAACCTGCTGCCGATCTCCGACTTCGAGGCCAAGCAGGCGATCTCGCGGACCGGCGTCACCGGCTCGGCGCTCAATCGCGCGACCCCGATCCTCGCGCGGCTCGCGCGGCTGTTCCGCGACCGCGACATGACGCTGGCCGAGATCAACCCCCTGGCCCGCCTCGCCGACGGCAGCTTCGTGGCGCTGGACGCGCACATGGAGATGGAGAACGAGGCCAAGCCCCGGCAGAAGGCGCTGCTCGGGTCCGAGCTCGAGATCGCGCCCGACGACACTCGCGAGCCCTACGAGCCGAGCGAGTTCGAGCGCAACGTGAAGGCGATCGACTCCGCCGACCACCGCGGGGTGATCCAGGGTCGCGACCACGGCTTCCGCGGCAACCTCGGGCTCGTGATCGGGGCAGGCGGCGGCTCGCTCACCCTCACCGACGCGGTGCGCAGCCAGGGCGGCAAGCCCGCCAACTACACCGAGATCGGCGGCAACCCCTCGGTCTCCAAGGCGTGCGGGTTGGCGAAGGAGGTCCTGCGCAAGGACGGCGTGGAGAAGATCGCGGTGATGATGTCGATCGTCTCCAACACCCGGGTGGACATCGTCGCCCGTGGGGTGATCAAGGCGTGCCTCGAGCTGGACCGCGACCCGGGGGAGACGATCGCGATCTTCCGAATCCCGGGCGCATGGGAGGACGAGGGCTACAAGATCCTCGACCGCTACGGAGTCGAGTACTGCGATCGCTCGGTCGGCATGTGGGAGGCGGCGCGCAGGGCGGTGGAGAAGATCCAGGGGACGTCGTGAGCATCCTCCTGAGCAAGGACTTCACGTTCATCGTCCAGGGCATCACCGGGCGAGAAGCGGTCAACCTGACGCGGGAGTGCCTCGACTACGGCTCCAGGGTGGTCGGTGGCGTCACTCCCGGGCGCAAGGGCCGCGAGGTGCACGGCGTACCGGTCTTCGACACCGTCGAGCAGGCCGTCGCAAACCACGGCGCCCCGGTCGACGGCTCGGTCGTCACGGTCCCCCCCTCGTTCACCAAGGACGCCGTGCTCGAGGCGATCGAGAACGGGATCGGGCTGATCGTGATCGTCACGGAGCGCATCCCGCGCGGCGACGTCGCGCAGATGGTCGAGCTCGCGGACATGCGCGGCGCGCGGATCATCGGCCCCAACTGCCTCGGGCTGATCGTCCCCGAGGTGTGCAAGATGGGAGGCATCGGAGGCCCGGCGGTGGACGCCGCAAAGGCCTACGCGCCTGGCCCGGTCGGGGTGATGTCGCGCTCGGGCGGGATGACGACCGAGATCTCCTCCTCGCTGACCGCCGCCGGGCTCGGGGTGTCGACCGCGATCTCGATCGGCGGCGACGCCATCATCGGTTCCACCTACGCGGAGCTGATGCCGCTGTTCGAATCGGACGCGGGGACCGAGGCGATCGTGATCTACACCGAGCCGGGCGGTCGCATGGAGGCCCAGCTCGCCGAATGGATCACCCAGAATCAGTCCCGGCTTCCGATCGTCGCCTTCATGGCCGGCAAGTTCATGGACGACGAGGAGATGAAGGGAATGAGCTTCGGGCATGCCGGGACGATCGTCGAGGGTAAGGAGGACACAGCGACGGAGAAGATCGCGCGGCTCGAGGGCGCGGGGATCCGGGTCGTGGAGCGGATCGACGAGATTCCCGACGCCGTGAAGGAGAGACTGGGGGCGACGGTGTGACGGCGGGTGCCGACGCCAGGCAGCTCAGCGCCCTGTTCATCGAGGTCGAAGTCGACGACGCGGTCGCGAAGGACCCCGAGATCGCCGCCGAGCTCGAGGAAGTCTGCCCGGTCGACATCTTCGGAACGCGCGACGACGGATCGCTCGAGATCGTCGACGAGAACCTCGACGAGTGCGTTCTGTGCGAGCTGTGCATCGACGCGGCGCCCGATGGGACCGTTCGCGTCAAGAAGCTGTACGACGGAACCGAGCTCGGCCGGTAGTAGTAGCGCCGCTCGCTCAGCGAGCGCTCCGGCACACTACGCCGGGCGTGAACTTCGCGCAGCACATCCTCGAGCGTTTCCCCGCTTCGAAGCCGGCGCTGGTCGCGATCGACGCCGAGGGGCGGCGCGAGCAGTGGCACTTCGGCGAGCTGCTCGCCCGCACCGCCGGGCTATCCGGGGCGCTCGCGGCACGCGGTGTCGGCCGCGGGGACGTCGTCATGACC
Source organism: uncultured Thermoleophilia bacterium (assembly GCA_963754225.1). GTDB lineage: Bacteria > Actinomycetota > Thermoleophilia > Solirubrobacterales > 70-9 > DASPWW01. The sequence continues at coordinate 97,252 of CAVWEV010000004.1, read as the reverse complement.
CTGATCGGGAACCGCCCCGAGTGGGTGCTGTCGATGCTCGCCTGCTTCCGGATCGGCGCGGTCGCGATGCCCTGCAACGTGCAGCTGCGCCGCTCCGATCTCGAGCACCGCGTCGCCGCCGCCAACCCGCGGCTCGCGATCGGAGAGGAGGCGTACCTGGGGGAGCTGCCGGACGGGATCCTCCACATGACGCTCGCCGAGCTCGCGCAGGTGCTCGACGAGGACCTGCCCCAGGAGGCGCCGGTCGAGCCCGTCGACCTCGATCCCGACGACCCGGCGGTGATCATCTTCACCTCCGGCACGACCGGCGAGCCGCGCGGCGTCGTGTACCCGCAGCGCTACCTGACCGGGCAGCGGCTCCAGGCCGAGCACTGGTTCGGCGCCCGGGACGGCGAGCTGGCGTGGTGCACGGCGGCGACCGGGTGGTCGAAGTCGGCGCGCAACGTGTTCATCGCCCCGTGGCTGATGCGGCGCCGCCGCTCTGCTGCACGACGGCTCGCTTCGACCCCGAGGAGCGACTGCGAGATCGCCGAGCGCGAGGGCGTCAACGTCCTCTGCCAGGCGCCGACCGAGTACCGGATGATCGCCGAGACGGTCCGCGCTGCGCCCGCTCCCCTCGCTGCGCCGCCTGGTCTCCGCCGGAGAGCCGCTCAACCCGGAGGTGATCAGGGCGTTCCGGGAGGACGCGGGCCTGGCGATCCACGACGGCTACGGGCAGACCGAGACCGGCGCGATCACGGGAATGAGGGCGGACGAGGACCCGCGCGACGGCTCGATGGGCCGGCCGCTGCCGGGCATCGAGGTGCGCGTCGCCGACGGAGAGCTACAGCTCCGCGCCCGAGACCTGCCCCACCTTCTTCTCCCGCTACCTCGACGGGGAGCCGTTCGACGGCGAGTGGTGGGCGACCGGCGACTACGTGACGCGAGGACGAGGACGGCTACCTGTGGTTCGAGGGCCGCGGCGACGACGTGATCATCTCGGCCGGGTACCGGATCGGCCCGTTCGAGGTCGAGTCGGCGCTGCTCTCCCACCCCGCGGTCGCCGAGGCGGCCGTCGTCTCCGCCCCCGACCCCGAGCGAGGCTCGGTGGTCCGCGCCGTCGTCGTGCTGCGCGACGGCGAGCCGGGTCGCCGCGCTGGCGGGGGAGCTCCAGGAGCACGTGAAGGCGCGTCACCGCTCCCTACAAGTACCCGCGCATCGTCGAGTTCGCCGACTCGCTGCCGAAGACGTCGAGCGGGAAGATCAAGCGCGCCGAGCTGCGCGCCTCGTAGTGGCTACGCGGATCGCACGCCGGCCCGCGCCTGCCGTGGCGGCGTTCGCCGGGATCTTCGCGGTCACGCTGCTGGCGCTGATGTCGGTCGGAGCCGTGATCCCGGTCCTGCCGCGCTACGTCAAGGGCCCGCTCGGCGAGGGCGACTTCGCGGTCGGGTTCGTGATCGGCGCGTTCGCGTTCACCGGCCTCGCCGCGCGACCGCTCGCCGGCCACCTCGCGGACCTGCGCGGCCGTCGCATCGCCGTCGATCCTCGGATGCCTGCTCGCGGCGGTGGCGGGGCTCCTCTACTTCATACCCGCGGGACTGCCCGGCCTGATCGCGTCGCGCTTCGTGCTCGGGGCCGGAGAGGGCACCGTGTTCACGGCCGGCGCCACGTGGGTGGTCGACCTCGCCCCGCCCGAGCGCCGAGGCAGGATCGTCGGGCTGTACGGGCTCGCCGTGTGGACGGGGCTCAGCCTCGGGCCGCCGATCGGAGACCTGCTGCTGCGGCGTGGCGAGCTACGAGCTCGTGTGGGCGTTCGCCGCCGCGGCGCCGTTCCTGGGGGCGGCGATCGCGATGCGCCTGCCGGATCCGTTCACACCCCGCCCGCGCGAGCAGCCCAGGAGCCTGATCGCGCGCGAGTCGCTGCGCTCGGGGATGGCGCTCGGGCTGGGCGGTGATCGGCTACGCGGCGATCGCGGCGTTCATCGTCCTCCACCTCGACGCAGCAGGGAATCGGCCACGGCACGCTCGCGTTCACGCGTCTTCGCGGTCAGCGTGGTCGTGACGCGCCTCGTCGGCGGCGACCTCCCCGACCGCATCGGCCCGCTCCGCTGCGCGGCCGTCGCGGCCGCGGTCGAGGCGCTGGGGCTCGCCGTGATCGCGTTGTCGCCCAGCCTCGCGGCTGACGCTTGCTCGGCGCCGTGCGCGATGGGCGCCGCGTTCGCCACCCTGTACCCATCGCTACTGCTCACCGTGGTCGACCGGGTACCGGAGTCGCGCCGCGGCTCGGCGGTCGGGACCTTCACCGCCTTCTTCGACATCGGCGTCGGACTCGGCGGGCCGCTGACCGGGGCCGCCGTCGCCCTCGGCGGCAGCTACTCCGCCGCATTCTGGGTCGCGGCCGCGTGCGCCGGCGCGAGTGCCGCCGTGATCGCCACCCGGATCAGAACAGCTTCGGCTGCCGAGTCGTCGCCGGTTGCTCCGGCGGCGGCTTCCTCCCCGGAGCCGGGTCCCTTCCCCTGAACCGCCCGGGCGGCCCGCCGCCCCGCCTGGTCATCCGGCTGAGCCGCTCGCGCTCGGCCGCATTGCATGTAGGCCCCGCGCTCGTACAGCTCCTCGTATCGCGGCAGCAGGTCGGGGCGGTGCTCGCGCAGCCAGTCGAACCAGATCTCCCGCACCTCGCCGCGCAGGTGGAGGCCGATCCCTCCCACGCTCACCGCACCGGCCTCGACGGCGAGCTCGAGGATCTCCTCGACCTGCTCCGGGGCGTCGTTGATGCCCGGGCATCAGCGGCGCGATCAGGATCCCGGTCGGGATCCCGGCCCGATTCAGCTCCGCGACCGCCTCGAGGCGCTTGCGCGGATGCGGGGTGTGCGGCTCGGTCGCGCGCCACGCCTTCTCGTCCAGCGTCGGGACCGAGAGGTTGGCCGCGAACTCGGTCCGCTCGGAGATCTCCTGCATCAGCTCGAGGTCGCGCAGCAGCAGCGGCGACTTGGTCAGCACCGAGCATGGGTTGGCGAAGTCGCGCATCGCCTCCCAGATCCCCTGCATCAGCTTGTAGCGCCCCTCGACCCACTGATAGGGGTCGGTGTTCGTCCCCAGCGCGACGTGCTCGCCCTTCCACGCGCGGCCGCGCCAGCTCCGCCCGCACCAGCTCGGGCACGTTGACCTTGACGACGATCTGGCGCTCGAAGTCCTCGCGGGCGTTGAGGTCCAGGTACGTGTGGCTGGGGCGAGCGAAGCAGTAGACCCGCTAAGACGCACGCATGGGTACACCCGCGGTATGGGTTGATCGTCCAGCGGAACGGCATCCGCGATCGCTCCGGAACACGGTTCAGGGCCGAGCGCGCCTTGCACCTCGTGGAAGCGAATGCCGATCGCCTCCGGAGCGTCGAAGGTCCGAACCGTTGAGTCACCCAAGCCGCGCAGTCGTTCCCTGCGTGCTTGCTCCTCTCTCCAGGTTCTCCCAACGCACCGAACACATGTTCGCACATCGGCAGGACGAATCCCTGCCCGCGGCAACACGGCCCGGCGGACCGACCGCCTGCGTACAATCGATGCAAGATCAAGGACTCTCTAAGCGATCTTCAAGGGCAGGAACGATTCAGCTACGCAAGGCGGAGGTGAGCGGGGGATGTCGCCGAACCCGCTCAGGTGACAAAGGCAGTCGAGGAAAAGGAGCGGGTCGTCGTCCGCTTCGCCGGCGATTCGGGCGACGGCATGCAACTCGCCGGCAACCGCTTCGCCGCGGCCACCGCGCTGATCGGCAACGACCTCGTCACGCTGCCCGACTTCCCGGCCGAGATCCGCGCCCCCGCCGGGCACGCCTGGCCGGCGTCTCGGCGTTCCAGATCCACTTCGCCTCGCGCGACATCCTCACGCCCGGGCGGGCAGCCGAACGTGCTCGTCGCGATGAACCCCGCGGCGCTCAAGATCGAACCTCCCCGAGCTCGAGCGCGGCGGCATCGTGATCCTCAACGAGGACGGGTTCACGGACCCCAACCTGCGCAAGGCCGAGTACGAGCCGAACCCGCTCGAGGACGGCACGCTCGACGACTACCAGGTGTTCCGCGTCCCGATGACCTCGATGACCGTGCGCGCCACCGACGGGCATCGACGGGATCACCGCCCGCGACGCGGCGCGCTCCAAGAACCTCTTCGCGCTCGGGCTCGTGTCGTGGATGTACAGCCGCCCGGTCGACGTCACCGACGCGCTGGATCGAGCAGAAGTTCGCCTCCAAGCCGCACGTCATCGAGGCGAACCTGGCCGCCTTCCGCGCCGGCTACAACTTCGGCGAGACGGCGGAGCTGCTGCAGGTCCACTACGAGGTCAAGCCGGCGCCGGCCGAGCCCGGCACCTACCGCGGCGTCAACGGGACGACCGCCGCGGCGCTGGGGCTGATCGCGGCGAGCGTCCGCAGCGGCCTGCCGCTGTTCCTCGCCAGCTACCCGATCACGCCCGCGTCGGAGCTGCTGCACGAGCTCTCGCGCCACAAGCGCTTCGGCGTCCGCACGGTCCAGGCCGAGGACGAGATCGCCGCCTCGAACATGGCGCTCGGCGCGTCGTTCGGCGGCCACCTCGGCGTCACGCGTGACGAGCGGCCCGGGGATGGACCTGAAGGCCGAGACGATCGGCCTCGCGGTCGACGCTCGAGCTGCCGCTGCTGGTGATCGACGTCCAGCGCGCCGGCCCCTCGACCGGGATGCCGACCAAGACCGAGGCCGCCGACCTGCTGATGGCCATGCACGGCCGCCACGGCGAGTCGCCGCTGCCGATCGTCGCCGCCGCGACGCCGGCCCAGTGCTTCGACGCGGCGCTCGAGGCGGTCCGCATCGCGGTCACCTACCGCACGCCGGTGATCCTGCTCTCCGACACCTTCCTCGCCAACTCGTCCGAGCCGTGGCGCGTCCCCGACGCGGCCGACCTGCCCCAGATCGACCCGGGCTTCGCCACCGGCGCCGAACCACGACGGCGAGTTCTGGCCGTACGTGCGCGACGAGCAGGCTCGCCCGACCGTGGGCGATGCCGGGGACGAAGGGCCTCCAGCACGTGATCGGCGGGCTCGAGAAGGAGGACGAGACCGGCAACATCAGCTACGAGGCCGACAACCACGCGCGCATGACCCGCCTGCGGGCGGAGCAAGATCGCCGGGATCGCCGACGACATCCCGGAGCTCGAGGTCGACCACGAGGACGGCGCCGAGATGCTGGTCCTCGGCTGGGGCTCGACCTTCGGCGCGATCAAGGGCGCGGTGCGGCGGGTCCGCACGCGCGGCAAGCAAGGTCGCCGCGCGCGCACCTCCACCACCTCAACCCGCTGCCCCCGCAACACCGGCGAGGTGGTGCGCTCCTACGACAAGGTGCTGATCCCCGAGACGAACACCGGCCAGCTGGTGAAGATCATCCGCGCCGAGTTCCTGGTCGACGCGCAGAGCTACACCAAGGTCGAGGGCCTGCCGATCTTCGCCGAGGAGCTCGACGAGGCGATCATGGAGCGGCTGTGAGCGAAGTCGGGCAACGGAACGGCGGCCTCGGCGGACGGCAACGGCGCCCGGCGCTGACCAAGAAGGACTTCGCCTCCGACCAGGAGACGCGCTGGTGCCCCGGCTGCGGCGACTACGCGATCCTCGCCACCGTGCAGCAGTTCCTCCCCGAGCTGGGGCTCCCGCCGGAGCGGATCGTGTTCGTGGCCGGGATCGGCTGCGCGGGCCGGTTCGCCTACTACATGAACACCTACGGCGTGCACGGCATCCACGGCCGCGCGCCGGCGCTGGCGACCGGGCTGGCGCTCGCCCGCCCCGACCTCTCGATCTGGGTCGTCACCGGGCGACGGCGACGCGCTGTCGATCGGCGGCAACCACCTGATCCATGCGCTGCGGCGCAACGTGCCGATCAAGATCCTGCTGTTCAACAACCAGATCTACGGCCTCACCAAGGGCCAGTACTCGCCGACGAGCGAGGAGGGCAAGGTCACCAAGTCCACCCCGTTCGGCTCCCAGGACCATCCGTTCAACCCGATCGCGCTGGCGCTCGGCGCCGAGGCCACGTTCGCGGCCCGCACCGTCGACACCGACCGCGAGCACGAGGCCGAGGTGCTGCGCGCGGCGGCCGAGCACCGGGGCTCGGCCTTCATCGAGATCTACCAGAACTGCAACGTGTTCAACGACGGCGCCTTCGACGCCGTCCGCGGCAAGGGTCGAGAGGCGAACCAGATCCGGCTCGAGCACGGCAGAGCCGATCCGCTTCGGCGCCGAGGGCGAGCGCGGCGTCGTCCGCGATCGCCGCCGGCCGGCTGAGCATCGCCGACGTCGCCGAAGACGGCGAGGACGCGCTGCTCGTCCACGACGCCCACGACCCCAACCCGAGCCACGCATTCGCGCTCGCCCACCTCGCCGAGCGCCCCACCGGCCCGACCCCGATCGGAGTCTTCCGCGCCGTCGAGCGCCCGCTGTACGCCGAGGCGATGACCGAGGAGCTCGAGAAGCCGCACAACGGCGACGGCTTCGGCGCCGACGAGCTCGACGCGCTGTTTCGCTCCGGCGACACCTGGACCGTCGAGTAGCCAGCTACTCGAGGTCCGGGTCGATGACCGCGAGACCCGACTCCGGGTCGGTGCGGCGATGAAGCTCGGTCGGGGAATCGGTGACGAAGACCTCCGCAGTGGGGCGAACCTCCGCCTCCATCAGATGCCCCGCGACCGCCGAGCCGTCGCGCCGGGAGAGCACGCAGTGCACGTGGAGGTGGGGATCTCCCTCGCCGCCCTCGGGGCGGGTGATGCGCCCGTTGAGTGAGGCGATCTCGACCTGCTCGTGGACCGGAATCTCGCTGTAGCCCTTGGTCTCCCAGTCGAAGTAGGCGAGGTCCGCGGAAGCAAGCGCGCCGATCGCCGTGAACTCGCTCGCCGCCAGCTCGTGCGCGGCGGCGAAGCGCGTGATCGACTCGATCAGGCGGTCGCCGGTCTCCAGCGCGACGACGAAGGTCCGCGTGCCGTCACGGTCGGTGAGCAGGCGAGCGCGCATCGGGCCATGATCGCACCGGCGCGGTTCCGAGCGGGCAGGTCAGCGGGCGAAATACTTCGCGGCCAGCTGCTCGAGCGTGCCCTTGGTTCGCATCGTGGTCGGGCCGATCAGCTGCTCGACGCCCGTGAGGTCCAGCGCCGAATCCCGCGTGCCTCCGCTCGGAAGCCAGTAGAGCTCCCGATCCTCGAGGACGAGCCTGTCCTCATCCGTGGCCAGGGCGAGCACGTCTCTCCGCGTCGCCGCAGCAGGCTTGTCTCTCAGGAGCATGACCTGGAGCTTCCCTTTGGAGGCCTCGACGAGTGCGCGGGCGAAGGGCTCGTGCTCGGCGATCGCGCGCACCTCGCTCGCCTTGCGGAGAAAGATGACCACCTCGTACCCGAGCGACTCGGCCAGGCCGTCCTCGATGCGGCCGCTCATCCTGGTGAGGGATTCGCGACGCGCGCGGAAGACCACGTTGCCGCTCGTTCGAAAGCTGTCCACGTCCCGGAACCCCAACTCTTCGAACAGCGAGCAAAGGTCGGCGCCGCTGACCCGGCGCCGACGTCCGAGGTTGATCCCGCGTAGAAACGCCGCGTGGGTGGGCATTTCCCGCTCAGGGATCCAGCGGGCCCTCGAAGAGGCCGAACGCGGCGCCCTGAGGATCCGTCACTACGGAGACGCGACCCCCGGCCGGGACCTCCAGCGGCTGCACGATCACCTGCCCACCGAGGTCACTCAGCTTCGAGTTTGACTCCTCGATGTCGGCGGTCGCGAAGTACACGAGCCAGTTCGGCGGCACCCCGCGCTCATGCTCGCCCTGGAGGTGAATGCTGCCGTTCGTCGACTCGCCGTTGTGGATCGTCCTATAGCGCATCGGGTCGTCCTCGGAGGGGCCCTCGAGCGTCCATCCGAACAGCTCGCGGTAGAACGCCCACGCGGCGTCGGGATCGGTCGTCCCGAGGTCGGTCCAGCACAGCGCCCCGGGCGCGTTGACCAGCCCGGCGCCGACGTGGCGCTTTGGCTCCCACAGCGCCAGCGGTGCGCCGGTGGGATCCGCGATCACCGCCATGCGACCGAGCCCCTCGACCTCCCCGGCCGGCATCAACACCGAGCCTCCAAGTCCGCCCGTCCTCGAGACCGATGCGTCGACGTCCTCGACGGTGACGTACGAGTTCCAGTGCGGCGGAACGCCGTCGCCGTCCCCACCCTGCGCGAAGCACGCCGCGACGTCCTTGCCGTCGAGCCGGAAGATTGTGTACGTGCCCCGCTCGGCGGGCATGTCCTCGGATTGCCACCCGAACAGCTCCGAGTAGATCGACTTCGCGGCGTCGGCGTCCGACGTCGCGAGGTCCACCCACGAGAACGTCCCGGGGGCGTGGCTCGTCCTCTCGCCCATCGTCGACCTCCTGGCTCGGCTCGCTGGCCCCGCCAGCCTATCGACGACGGCTATGCGTCTCGCTCGCCCAGCTCCTCGGGGACCAGCTCGAGCTCGAGCTCGGATCCGGATCGCCACACCTTCGCTCGGACCGCGGTGCCGATCAGCTCGGCGACCATCATCTGCTGCAGGTCGGAAGCGCTCTCGACGGCACTCCCGTCGACCTCGACGATCAGGTCGCCCTCGCGCACTCCGCCGCGATCGGCCGGGCTCCCCGAGACGACCTCGACGACCTCGACGCCGACTCGCCTCTCGAACAGCGTCCTGGCCCGCGGGGGCAGCGGACGCGGCCCGCCCGCGATCCCCAGGTAGGCGCGCCGCACGCGGCCCTCGCTCATCAGCGAGCCGACGATCCGCCGGGTGGTCTCGTTGATCGGCACCGCGAGGCCGAGCCCGACCCCGGCCACGGCCGTGTTGATCCCGACGACGTTGCCACGGGAATCGGCGAGCGCGCCGCCCGAGTTGCCGGGGTTCAGCGCGGCGTCGGTCTGAATCACGTTGTCGATGATCCGGGCCCGCCTGCCGGAGCGCGCGGGCAGCGCTCGGCCGAGCGCCGAGATGACCCCGGCGGTCACCGAGCCCTCCAGCCCGTGCGGATTTCCGATCGCGACGACCAGCTGGCCGACCCGCAGCTCGTCGGCGTCGCCGAGCTTCGCGGGGGTCAGGCCCCCGTCCTCGGTGCGCACGATCGCGAGGTCGGACAGCGGGTCACGCCCCGTGACGGTGAACCGCAGCTCGCGGCCGTCCGTGAACGCCGCGCGGCCGTCGCCGTGGCGTCCAGAGACCACGTGGGCGGAGGTGAGGATGAAGCCGTCGTGCGTCAGGACCACGCCGCTGCCCGCTCCCGCGGGCATACGTCCGCCCCGCGTCCGCTGCTGGACGCGGAGGCTCGCGACTGCCGGTGACAGGCGCTCCGCCACGCCGACCACGGCCCGCGAGTACGCGTCCAGGGCCTCGGTGCCGGTGTCTGTGTCGGTCACTGCCGGTTCGCGTTCGCATCGACGACGCTCATGACGCCTCCTTTCCGGCCAACTCGACGGCGATCTCGCGCTCCTCGGTGCCGCGCAGCAGGGTGAGCGCGAGGTCACCGTCGCCGGACGCTTCATCCAGGGCCCGGTGCAGCGAGTCGATCCCGTCGACGTCATGGCCCGACGCGGCGATGATCAGATCGCCGCGAGCAATGCCGGCGCGCTCGGCCGGGCTCCCGTCCTCGACGGCGCGCACAAGGACCCCGTCGCGCTCCGGAAGGCCGACGGCGCGCCGCATCCGCCGCGCCACGCGCGACGGCGCCACCGCGACGCCGAGCCGCGGACGCGCGGGCTCCTCGCCGCTGGCCAGCCGCTCGACGGTCTCGCGGAGACCGCCGCCGACGCCGAGGGCGATGATCAGCCCGCCGTCGAGGCGCAACAGGTTGACTCCGAGCAGCCGGCCGTCCGCATCGAGCAGCGGGCCGCCCGCCGATCCTCGCGGCAACGGCGCCGTGTGCTCGAGCGCCCCCGTGATCCGTCGCCCGCGTGCACCTCGGAAGCTGCGGTCGGCGGCGGCGACGAAGCCGAGCGTCGCGCGCAGGCCACGCCCACCCGGGTTGCCGAGCGCCACTACCGGAGCGCCAACGGTCCCCGCGTCCGGCGAGGCCCACTCGGGTGGCTCGACGTCCCCGGTGTCGACCGCGACGACGGCGAGATCAAGGTCCGGATCGGCGGCCACGGGCTCGCCGGTCTCCTCGCGACCGTCGGCGAAGGTCACGGTGACCTGGTCACCGGCGCGGTGCGCGGCGGTGAGCACGAGCCCGGAGGCGATCACGATGCCGGAGCCGACCCGCCATCCTCGGCCGATTCCGACGACCGCCGGACCCCGCTCCTCGACCGCACGCTCGACGGTGGACTGGACCTCGGTCAGGGTGCTCGAAGCGTTCATCTTGCGGCCTCCAGAGGGTTACTTGCAGTTAGCAAGTGAGTATTCTACCATTCCGGGCATGGCCGCCAACTCGAACGCGACGAGACCGGGCGCATCCGGAGCGACCTCCCCCCTCGGGGACGCGCTCGAATCGGTGGGAGATCGATGGACGCTGCTGATAGTCGCCACGCTGCTCGACGGCCCACGGCGCTTCGGCGAGCTGCAGGACGAGCTGGACGGGATCGCGCCCAACGTGCTCAGCTCGCGATTGCGCCAGCTCGAGCAGGAGGGCCTGGTAGTCGCGGAGCCGTACTGCGAGCGTCCCCCCCGCTTCGTCTACGAGCTCACCGAGCCGGGGCGCGCGCTTTCGGCCCCGCTGCGCCTGCTCGCCGACTGGGGCGCCCGACGCCGCGGCGGGGAGCAACCCGTACACGCGGCGTGCGGAACGCCGCTCGAGGCGACGTGGTACTGCCCGACGTGCCAGGAGCCGGTCGACGACGACGACACCGGCGAGCTCCACTACGCCTGAGCGGCCGCCCGGGTGGTATCCACCCTGCAATGGACGATCACCGCACCGTGTTCGGCACGGTCGAGCGCGACTACTGGGCGGAGGCCGCCGGACTCAAGCCCGACGAGCGAGCCCTGATCGAGCGTTACCTGGCCCGCGACGCCACCACCCTGGAGGCCGGGACGGGCGGCGGCAGGATCCTCGGCGAGATGAGCCGTATGGGCTTCACCTCGCTCGCGGGCTTCGACTTCGTGCCCGAGCTGGTTGCCGAGGCGCGCCGCACCGATCCCACCGGCGATATCCGCTTCGAGGTCCAGGACGCGAGGCGCCTCGAGTATCCCGACGCGAGCTTCGATCAGGTGCTGTACATGCAGCAGCTGCTGTCCTCGATCGAGAACGGCGGCGAGCGCGTGTGTGTGATGCGCGAGGCGCTGCGCATCCTGAAGCCGGGCGGGATCGCGCTGTTCTCGGCGCTTCCCTTCGACGTCCGCGCGCGGAGCGCCCGTCATCGCCCCTACCTGCTCTACCTTCGTCTGCTGCGACGGCTGCGGGGTAGCAAGCGACCGCCCCAGCTCCTGCCCCGGCTGAGGATGCGCGGCCGCCCCAAGCCAGCCGCGCTGCGAGACGCCGGCCCCCACGTGTACTGGTACCGGGCCGATGAGATCGACCGCGAGCTGGGCGCGGTCGGATTCGAGATCAGAGCCATAGGAACAACGCCGCAGGTCGTCGGCGGCTCGATGCCCGACTCCGCCCGCGCGCTGAGCGCGGAGTCGCTCGCGGGGACGCTGTACGTCGTGTGCCGCAGGCCGGCCGGCGAACGCCGCTAGCCGGCCGCCAGCGATTCGAGCTCGTCGTCGCTCAGCCGCAGCCCCGCCGCCGCGACGTCCTCCTCCAGGTGCGACACCGAGCTCGTCCCGGGGATTGCGAGCATCGCGGGCGAGCGGTGCAGCAGCCATGCGAGCGCAATCTGGGCAGGGCTCGCGCCGTGCGCTCTCGCCACTCGTTCCAAGGGTCCGGCGTGCTCGCTGACCGAGCCCGCGGCGAGCGGAAACCACGGGATGAAGGCGAGCCGGTCGCGCTCGCACAGGTCGACCAGGGGATCCGACTCACGCTCGGCGACGCTGTAGCGGTTCTGGACCGAGACGACGGGGACGATTTCCCGCGCCGCCTCGAGCTGCCCGGCGCTGACGTTGGACAGCCCCACGTGCCTGATCTTCCCCTCGGATTGCAGCTCCGCAAGGGTGCCCACGGAATCCTCGAGCGGCACCTGCGGATCGACCCTGTGGAGCTGGTAGACGTCGATCCGATCGAGGCGGAGGCGGCGCAGGCTCCCCTCGCACGCCTCGCGCAGGTGCTCCGGCCGCCCGTCGGGCGCCCACGCGCCCGGGCCCGACCTGGTCAAGCCGCCCTTGGTCGCGATCACGAGGTCGTCGGGGTAGGGGTGCAACGCCTCACCGATCAAGCGCTCGCTGACCTCGGGCCCGTACGAGTCCGCGGTGTCGATGAAGTTGACACCCAGCTCGAGCGCGCGTCGCAACACGCCTCGGGCAGCCTCCTGATCCGGCGGCTCGCCCCATATCCCAGATCCCGTGATCCGCATCGCGCCGTAGCCCAACCGCCGCACCTCGAGGTCGCCGCCCAGCGTCAGCGTCCCGGCCTCGGCTGCCCCTGTCGTGACGTCGCCCACGTCCGCCACCTACCCACCGGAAAGAGGCGGCCAAACGCCGTGCGCTAGCCTGCGGTCCCCGCAGTCCGCCCTCGTTCTGGCCCTCACCCATGGGAGTAGAGACACCCACCACCGGCGCCGCCACCGTCGATCGCGACAGGGTGGCCGAGCTGACGCGCGTCGAGCAGGACAAGCTCAAGGCTCGCACGCAACGCTCGCACGAGTACTGGGAGCGGGCGAAGAAGGCGATGCCGGGCGGGGTTCCCTCCTCGTTCCAGTCGATCGACCCGTGGCCGGTGTTCGTCGAGCGCGGCGAGGGGTCGAAGGTCTGGGACGTGGACGGCAACGAGTACTCGGACTTCCACAACGGCTTCGGCGTCGTCTGCGTGGGGCACGGCAACCCGGAGGTCGCGGCCGCCGTCAAGACGCAGGCCGAGCGCGGCACCCACTTCGCCGCGCCCACCGAGGGCTCGATCATCGTCGCCGAAGAGCTGCAGCGCCGCTTCAAGCTGCCGCGGTGGCGGTTCAACAACTCCGGCACCGAGTCGACGATGGACTCGGTCCACCTCGCCCGGGCGGCGACGGGCCGCGACATGATCCTCAAGATCGAGGGCTCCTATCACGGCCATCACGACGCCGTGATGGTCTCGGTGTACCCCGAGCTCGAGGAGCTGGGCGATCGCGACGATCCCGACAGCGTCGTCTACGGCGAGGGCTATCCGCGCGCGCTCACCGAGCTCACCCAGGCGGTCCCGTTCAACGACGCCGACGCGCTGGAAAAGGTGCTCGAGGTGCTCGACGGCAAGGTCGCCGGGCTGATCATGGAGCCGGCGATGATGAACATCAACATCATCCCGCCCGTCGATGGCTACCTCGAGCGCGTGCGCGAGCTGTGCTCCGCCCACGGCGTGAAGCTGATCTTCGACGAGGTCAAGACCGGCTGCACGATCGCCCCCGGCGGGGCAACGGAGCGCTTCGGCGTCCAGGCCGACCTGATCACGCTCGCCAAGGCCACGTTCGGCGGCTACCCCGGCGGCGCGATCGGGATGACCGAGGAGATCGCCGAGCTGATCGAGAGCGACAGGGTGCACCAGTACGGGACCTTCAACGGCAACCCGCTGGTCATGGCGGCGTCGCGCGCGACGCTGCTCGACGTGCTCACTCCGGACGCGTACAAGAAGCTCGAGGCCACGAACGCGAAGCTGCTGTCCGGGTCACAGGAGCTGATCGACCGCTACGGCCTGCCCTGCTACCCGGAGGTGATGGGCGCCAAGGGCTGCGTGATCTTCTCGTCGGCGCCGCTGCGCGAGTACCGCGACTACCTGGAGAAGGTCGATGGCGAGCTTGCGACGCTCGCGTGGCTGTACCACATGAACCACGGGATCTTCATGACCCCGGGCGTCGAGGAGGAGTGGACCCTCTCCATCTCCCACTCCGACGACGACGTCGCGCGGTATCTCGACGCATTCGAGACCTTCGCGCGCGACGTGACGGCCGGCTAGACGCCGCGGTTACTCGAGCGCGGCGCGGGCGGCCTCGAGGTCGTCGGTCGCGATGACCAGCTTGACGCCGCCGAAAGTCGTGTACGCGAGCTCGATGTTGACGCTCGCGTCGGCGAAGCGCCGCGCCATCTCGCCGAGCGTGCCCGGGCGGTCCTCGACGTCGACCACCAGCACCTCGCGCGCATCCGCGACACCCATTCCGGCCTGCTCCAGGACTGCGCGCGTGGCGGTCGCCTTGTCGTCGGCGACGAGGAGGTGGATGTAGCCCTTCCCCTCCCCCGTCAGGGCGCACATTCCGAGGATGTTGACCCCTGCCTGACCCGTCACCTCGCCCAGACGAGCGAGCTCTCCGGGACGATCCTCGAGGATCACTGTCAGGTCGGTGGCCATCGCTCCTGATCTCGTTCCCGTAACTATCCCACGGGGTAGCCTGAGGTCGATGCCCAATCGGCTTGCGCAAGAGACCAGCCCCTACCTGCTGCAGCACAAGGACAACCCCGTCGAGTGGTTCGCTTGGGGTGACGAGGCGCTCGCGCGCGCTCGCGAGACGCAGCGGCCGATCCTGGTTTCGATCGGCTACTCCGCCTGCCACTGGTGCCACGTCATGGAGCGCGAGTCGTTCGAGGACGCCGACACCGCCGCGTATATGAACGACCACTTCGTTTGCATCAAGGTCGATCGCGAGGAGCGACCCGACGTCGACGCCCTGTACATGGAGGCCGTCCAGGGGATGACGGGCCACGGCGGCTGGCCGCTGACCGCCTTCCTCGACCCCGACGGTGTGCCGTTCTACGGCGGCACGTACTTCCCGCCGGAGTCGCGGATGGGCATGCCGAGCTTCCGCCAGGTGATGGAGGCGGTCGCCGAGGCCTGGGACACGCGCCGCGAGGAGATCCGGGCGGCGGCGCCGCGAACCCGCCAACAGCTCGGCGCGGTCGGCCGCATCGAGCCGTCGAAGGACCCGCTCGGCGAGGAGATCCTCACCGAGGCCGTCCAGCGGCTGCGCGACGCAGCCGACATGCGAAACGGCGGCTTCGGCGGCGCGCCGAAGTTCCCGCCCGCCTCGGCGCTCGAGCTGCTGCTCGCGCGCGGGGTGACCGACGCCGTCGAGGTCACCCTCGACGCGATGGCCGGCGGAGGGATCTACGACCACGTCGGCGGCGGCTTCGCCCGCTACTCCGTCGACGACGTGTGGCTCGTCCCCCACTTCGAGAAGATGCTGTACGACAACGCGCTGCTCGCCCGCGCCTACCTGCACGGCTGGCAGGTGCTGGGGCACGAGCGCTACCGGCGGGTGTGTGAGGAGACGCTGCAGTGGGCGCTGCGCGAGATGCGCGGGCCCGAGGGTGGCTTCCAGTCCGCCCTCGACGCGGACTCCGAGGGCGAGGAGGGCCGCTTCTACGTGTGGACACCGGAGGAGGTCCGCGATGCCCTCGACGCCGCGGACCTGGGCGAGCGCGCCGAGGCGGCGATCACCCATCTCGGGATCACGGAGGCCGGCAACTTCGAAGGCCGCAACATCCTCCATCTGCCGGGTGGGCCCGCCGCCGAGCCCCCGCAGGGCTTCCACGAGATCCGCCGCGCGCTGTACACGTATCGCTCACGGCGGCCCTGGCCGGGGCGCGACGACAAGCGGCTGACCGCGTGGAACGCACTGATGATCTCGGCGCTCGCCGAGGCGGGCGCCGCCCTCCCGTGCCGGGACTACCTCGACGCCGCCATCGTCTGCGCCGAGTTCGTCCAGCGCGACCTCCGCGACGACCGTGGACGGCTACTGCGCTCCTACAAGGACGGCGAGGCACGGATCGACGCCTACCTCGAGGACCACGCCTATCTGGTCGAGGCGCTGCTGACCCTGTACGAAGCGACCTTCGACGCGCAATGGTTCGACGCCGCGCGCGAGACCGCCGATCGGATGATCGAGCGATTCGGCGACGCCGACCGCGGTGGGTTCTTCACCACGGCGCAGGACGGCGAGCGGCTGATCGCGCGCCGCAAGGACATCGACGACCACCCGATCCCCTCGGGCAACTCGTCGGCCGCGTACGGGCTGCTGCGGCTCGCCGCGCTGACCGGCGAGCACGAGTACGAGCGCCATGCCGTCGGCGTGCTCCGGCTGCTTCACCAGGCCGCGGTGCGCCAGCCCCAGGCGCTCGCCCACCTGCTCCAGGCGCTGTCGTTTCATCTCTCCCCGGTGAGGGAGGTCGCCTTGGTCGCTGCGAGCGGCAACGGCGCCCCCGAGGCGCTGGCCGATCTGAGCGCCGTCGTCCGCTCCTCCCATCGCCCCAACCTCGTGCTGGCCGGCGGAGCGGAGGGCACCGAGCGCCCCGAGCTGATGCTGGAGCGGCGTGCCGTCGACGGCAGGCCCGCCGCCTACGTTTGCGAGAACTTCGCCTGCCGGGCGCCGGTCACCGAGCCCGGAGGAGCTGGCGGCGGCCCTCGCGGACAGATAGGCGGAGGCGGTCTCCTACAGGATCGAGAGGAAGTTCTCGACCTCCCACGGCGTGACCTGGACGCGGTAGTCCTCCCACTCCTGGCGCTTGATCTCGACGAAGCGCCGGAAGGTGTGCTCGCCGAGGATCCGCAGCACCAGCTCCGACTCCGCGGCGATCTCGATCGCCTCGCCGAGCGTCTCCGGCAGTTGCTCGATGCCGCGCTGGTGGCGCTCCTCCGGGGTCAGGTGGTAGAGGTTCTGCTCCATCGGCTCGGGCAGCTCGTAGCCCTTCTCGATCCCCTCGAGGCCAGCGTGCAGCATGCCCGCGAAGCACAGGTACGGGTTGCAGGCGGGGTCGGGACAGCGCAGCTCGGCGCGCGTCGCCTGCTCCTTGCCGGGGTGATATAGGGGCACGCGGATCAGCGCCGAGCGGTTGCGCCGCGACCACGACAGGTACACCGGCGCCTCGAATCCCGGCACGAGCCGCTTGTACGAGTTCACCCACTGCGCGAACAGCGGCGCGATCTCGCGCGCGTGGCGGAGCTGCCCGGCGATGAACGACTTCGCGGTCTCGGAGAGGTAGTACTGGTCGTCCGCGTCGTAGAACGCGTTCCTTCCGTCCTTGGAGAGCGACTGGTGCACGTGCATGCCGGAGCCGTTCTCGCCGAACAGCGGCTTGGGCATGAAGGTCGCGTGCCAGCCGTACTTCATTGCGTACTCCTTGACCACGATGCGGTAGGTCATGCAGTCGTCGGACATCTCGAGCGCGTTCTTGAACCGCATGTCCACCTCGTGCTGCGAGGGCCCGACCTCGTGGTGCGTGTACTCGACGTGGATCCCCATCTGCTCCAGGGCGAGCACCGTCTCGCGACGCACGTCGGAGCCGGCGTCCAGGGTCGTGAGGTCGAAGTAGCCGCCCTCGTCGAGCACCTCGGGTATGCCCTCCGGCTTGTCGGAGCGGAAGTAGAAGTACTCGAGCTCGGGGCCGATGTTGTAGCCGTCGAACCCGAGGTCCGAGGCGCGCTGCAGGGCGCGGCGCATGATCCACCGCGGATCGCCCTCATACGCCTCGCCGCCGGGTACCTGGATGTCGCAGAACATTCGAGCCACGCCCCGCTCCTCGGGTCGCCACGGCAGGACCGAGAACGTCGTCGGGTCCGGCATCGCGATCATGTCGGACTCCTCGATCGGGTTGAAGCCCGTGATCGAGGAACCGTCGAAGCCCATGCCGCCCTCGAAGGCGTCGTCGAGCTCCTGGGCGTTGATCGAGAAGCTCTTCAGCTGACCCAGGATGTCGGTGAACCACAGCCTGATGAAACGCACGTCGCGGTCGGCGACCAGGCTCATGACGTCCTTGGCTGACTCGGGGCGCGGTGGGGCGGCGGGGCTCGCTTCGGGCATGGGGTCTCCTCTCTGGACGACGGCGACTCGGAGGCGGAACGATATCCCGCACGCCGCGCGCGTGGTCCGCGCGCGTGATCCGAACGCGGCGGCCGTTCGTAGCACCTTGCGAAGGCTTGATTGCCGCGCTATAACTTACGTTCCGTAAGTAACTGGCTAAAAGTAAAGTAAAGGGCCGCTAAGCGCCGCGTAAAGCGATCTGTGGCCTCGACCGGAAGGCCCCGATGACAGTGAAGACCAACATGAGCCGCTTCGATATCCACGACGAGCTCACCGCTCCCGATGGCAGCGCGCGGATCATCAAGGGCATCTCGACCGCGGGTGGCACGGTATCCAAGTTCATCGGCGTGCTCGCGGGTGCCCCGGCCGCCCTGCGCGCCTACGCGCGCATGCGCTCCGAGCTGCGCGACGGCAGCCTTCCGCGGCAGACGCGGGAGCGGATCGCGCTCGCGGTCGCCGAGCACCGAGGCGACGGCTACAGCATCGCGCAGCACGCGAGAACCGCCCGGGCGGCGGGACTCGGCCTCGATGAGATCTCCAGCGCTCGCGGCTTTACCTCCGGCGATTCACGGGAGGCGGCGCTGCTCGCCTTCCTCGAGTCCGTGCTCGACTCCGACGGGCACCCCGAGCTGTATCTGCTCGAGGAGACCCGGGAGATCGGCTGGACCGACGAGCAGATCGTCGAGGCGATCGCGCATCTCGCGCTGAGCGAGTTCCAGAGCCTGGTCGCGAACGCGGCCGCTCTGCCGCAGGATCAGACCGACCCATCGATCCTGCCGAAGGCTGCCTGAGCGCCGGGGGGCTACTTCTTCTCGATGACCGCGGAGCGGACGCTCTCGGTGTACTCCACCCCGAGCGCCTCCGCGGCCGCCTGAGTCAGGTCCCAGTTCACGCCCTTCGCGAACGGGCCGCGGTCGATCACCCGCGCGCGCAGCCACCGGCCGCCCTTGTTGAACGTCACCTTGGTGCCGCACGGAAGCCGCTTGTGCGCGACGCCGATCGTGCCGCGCCGCAGCTCCTTGCCGCACGCCGTCTCGTTGCGCCAGAACCCCGGCCCGTACCAGCTCGCGGTCTTGCGGCGCATGCTTCCCGTGATCTCGTCGCGGGTGCGCTCGTTCACCACGCCGTTGCTGTTCAGGCCCGCGCGGCCCTGGAGCTCGCGCACCGCGCCGTCGGTCGAGCCGTCGAACTCCTCGCCCAGCGTCACGTCGCCGGCGTAGCTCATTGACTTCATCACCCAGTTGAGGGTCATGACGTCGTCGCCGCAGTCACCCAGCTGGAGAGAGCGGTCGCCGAACCGCGCGTCCTCGCACAGCCCTGTCGTCGCGGTGCCGCCCGATCCGCCCTGCGCGCCCGCCGTGGCCGCGCTGGCCGCGGCGGCGACAAGGGCCGCCAGGGCGATGAACACCGCCCACAGCGCCACGCGATCGGGGCGACCCTGCACTCGGCTCGGCGGATCGCCCCATTGATTTTTTCTCACCGCCTCACGGCGGTAACGACCTTCGTACATGCACTCTTTCTGTGCTTACGGGGTTAGCTGACGGGCTCGCGCTGAAAGAGTGAGCGCTACGCGGGCATCAGCCCGCGATTCGCCCCAAGCTTCTGGGTCCCCCGATTCCCGCGATATGTGGCGGGAATTCAGCGGAAGGTGGCGGCATCCTAACAAAGCCTCATACGGGGATTTCCAGCATCGATCCCTTCGACGTCGGGCGCCTGTCTCCTCGCCCTCCGGCGGCCCGTTTCGGCCCGCTCTCAGCGCTTCAGTCCGCGCAACAGGCGGGAGGCGACCCCCTCGAGCGTGTGCTTGCCGTACTCGTGGCTCGGACTCGACTCGGTCAGGATCGCCAGTCCCACACGCCGCTCGTGGCGCTGCAGGAAGGCGATCTGGTGGTTCACGTTCGCACCGATGCCCCAGCCGCCCTTGAAGAACAGCTTCCAGCCCTTAGGTCGCGCCCGGGCAACCCCCCAGCGCTGCGCGGGCGTGATGCTCGCGAGCAGGTTGCGGGCGTAGCCCTCGTGACGATCGGGGATCGTGTCCTCGAAGCGGTACATGAACGACGCCTGGTCCGCGGCGCTCGTTCGGCACAGCCCCCAGGTGCCGCTATAGCTGAAGCGCCGCATGTGGGCGTCGTGCGCGACTCGCCGGATCGCCCCCTCCCCGACGATGTTCCTGACCCGGGTAGCCGCCTCGTTGTCGGATCGACGGATCATCGGGCCGAGGAGGTCGCGGTCTCCCTCGCGCAGCGAGCGGTCGCGTACCGAGCCCTGGCGCAGGTAGGCGGCGAGCAGCATCACCTTGACGGTGCTCGCCATCGGCGCCGTGCGTCCGCCGTGGAACTCGTAGCTGCGCCTGTTCACGTCGACGATCGCGAACCGGACGTCCCCGGTGCGCTGCCTTGCATACCGGCGCGCGCGCTTGACGTCGGGCCGCCACCCGTCCAGCTCGGCGGCCGCCGCGCTTGCGAGCGCTCCGCCAGGGGGGCCTCCGGGCGGCCCGGCAGCGAGCGCGATCGCGATCGCGATCGCGGCGAGCACGTATAGGAAGAGCCCCCGTTCGGGGGCTCTTCCGTTAGCAGGCCTGTAAGCCGGATTCTGTCGTGTGCAGCCATCCATCTGTGCGGCCTACCTGGATCTCGCCGGGCCGGGTCGTAGATCCTGCTTGGCCTTGCACCGGACGGGGTTTGCCCTGACGCACCGCGTCACCGCGGCGCCGGTGCGCTCTTACCGCACCATTTCACCCTTGCCTGTTCGCGGCTCACGTGTGGCCGCGTCATCGGCGGTGTCGTTTCTGTGGCACTTTCCCGCGGCTTTCGCCGGGTGGGCGTTACCCACCGTCCTTGCCCTGTGGTGTCCGGACTTTCCTCGAGGGATCACCTCCCCCGCGACTGCATGGCCTACGCGCTTGATTCTAGGGGCCGGATGGCCGCGCGTCGAGCTAGTGCCCTACGAAAGATCAGACCCGCACTCGCCGCACCCGTCCAGCATCGACATCGACGCCCCGCAGACGGGGCACTCAACGCGGCCGTCGGCGACGAGCTCCTCCCAGGCGCCGAGGACGACGTCCTCGAGCGTCAGTCCGCCCGGCTCGAACAGCCTCTGCGTCGAGTCCGCCGCCTGCGGTCGCCCGTGACGGCCATCGCGCTCGATGTCGGTTGCGACGGCGGCCACGGCTCACACGCTCCTGAAGACCCCGACGACCTTGCCGAGCAGCTCCACGTCCTTGCTGCGGATCGGCTTGTGGGCCTTGTTCTCCGGCTGCAGGCGGACCGTGTTGCGTTCGCGATAGAAGCGCTTCACAGTTGCCTCCTCGCCAAGCAGGGCAACGACGATCTCGCCGTTCTTCGCCTCGTCGGCGGGTCGCACGACGACGAAGTCGCCCTCGAGGATTCCGGCGTCCTTCATGCTGTCGCCGCGAACCTTGAGGATGTAGTCGTCCCCCTTCCCACCGATCACCGACGGGAGCTCGTAGTAGTCCTCGATGTTCTCCTCGGCGAGGATCGGCTCACCCGCGGCGACGTTCCCGACCACCGGCACCCCCGGTCCCTTGAGCGCCTGGCGCGCCTTGCCGACCATCAGCTCGATCGCTCGCGGCTTCGAAGGATCGCGCCTCAACATCCCGATCTGCTCGAGCTTTGCGAGATGGGCGTGGACGGTGGACGGCGAGTGGAGGCCCAGTGCCTTGCCGATCTCCCGCACCGTCGGCGGGTAGCCGTACTTGCGCAGGTAGCGCCGGATGTAGTCGAAGATCTCGCGCTGCCGCTTGGTCAGATCCATGCTTGGAATGCCCCTCCTCAGGGCCTCGCATTGCCTTTGGCCAGGGAACACATGTTCGTAGAGTATCCCCTCCCGCGGACGGATTCAAGCGGCCCCGTAGCCTGCTCTAGAATCGTCGCGTCACGCGCCTGTGGCGGAATTGGTAGACGCGCAAGGTTGAGGGCCTTGTGGGGTGAATAGCCCCGTGGAGGTTCGACTCCTCTCAGGCGCACTCGAAGTTGCGATCGCGATGCCGCTCGTCGGCCCTCATCAGGCAGACGCTACTTGGTCGCCGGCGGCGTGTCGGCCCTCCGCGGAGATATGAGCACTGATACCGGTCAGTGACCGTGACTCATGCGACAAGGCGTTCGATCTCGTAGTGGAGGGTCAGGAACCGCTGACCGGCCAGGTAGAAGCTGTGGTCGGTCCTCAGCTCGCCGTCGGCGACGTAGACGAAGATCTGTTCCTGGAAATAGAGCAGCTTGAGAACGGTTAATGCGTCTCGCTCGCTGTCGACGGAGCTCAGGTAGTGGCCCGGGAACGCGAGCTCGGTTCGCGACGTCAGTAGGAGATCGTGCTGCCCGGCGTTCCGGGGGAGGAGGGTGGCGGTGAAGTTGGCGCTCGGAATCGGGAAGCCGACGCTCACATAGCCGCGGTCCTCGTGCCTGAAGCTCGTGTAGATCCCGACGTAGATCGGCTTGCCCGAGTCCGCAAACGTCCGGATCCAGCCCCGGATGTCGATCTCCTCGTCGCTGTTCAGGGAGATCGTGTCGATCGTGCTCACCATCCCCCGCTGGGCCTCTTCGATGTTGGATGGGATCGCGGCCTGGCCAAGCGGCTGCGCGACCAATCGCTTGAAGATCTCGTATCCGGGCTTCATCCAGCGCCGCCACTCGGGGAAGATCGAGAGGCGAAAGCGGCTGGTGTGCTCGTAGAACTCACGGATCAGCGGGTGCACCCGCCCGGCTTCGAAGGTCGGCCCATCCAAGCTGTCGAGCGAGGCGAGGATCCCGACGTCCGGCGGGTTGCGGCGAAAGGTCCCACCCCGGACCTTCGCCAGTTGCTCGACGTAGTCACCACCGACGTACATCGAGCGTGCCTCGAACGGCACGACGTAGCGCAGCTCCGCCGCCGGCACCTCCTCTGCCATCACTCGGACAAGAGGCCGCCCGCGGTAGGCAATCGCCGCGATCACGCGATAGGCGATTGTGACCGCCGCTGCGATCAGCGCCGGTTCGAGACCGCTGTCTTGAGCCTGGAACACGGCGCCCAAGACGGCGCCCACCAGGAGCCCGAGGGCCGCCTTGGCCAGGCGCAGGCCGAGCAGACCGATGAGGGCACCGCTGATGATCCCGGTGAGCAACGGCTCGTCGGGGCCGTAGATCAGCCCCAGCACCCAGCCGAACAGCGCCATCAGCAGGGCGCCGCTGAGGATGCGGTACCAGAGTGGCTTCAGCTCGGCGGGGCCCTTCCTGATGCTGGTGATCACTTCGGCGGGCGCGTACAGCGCGGCACCGATCAGGGCGCCGATGCCGGCGCCGACTCCGTCGATCGCATCGCCGAGCACGGCGCCGGACGCAGCACCGAGGGCCGCCCCCCAGATCAGCGCGTCGAGAACCCGGCCCGAGCGGCTTCGCCTGCGTCGATCCGGATCCCCCATGATCGGGAGTATTGCGGTGTTCCAGAGGTCGCCACGAGGAACGACTTGGTCGTACAGCAGCCGGCCCCCGATCTCGTACGATCCGCGCGATGGAGCGAAGGGACGTGGCGGTCAGCTTGGCGGCCGGAAGGGTAGCCATCGGCGTGGTGTCGCTGCTGGCGCCGGCGTTCGTGGGCCGCGTGATGACCGGCCGCGACGGGTCCCGGGGCGGGACGACCCTGTTCGCTCGGATGGTCGGCGCCCGCGACCTCGGGCTTGGGCTCGGGCTGCTTTTCGCCCTGGACCGCGGCGCACCGGTGCGCGGCTGGCTCGAAGCATCCGCCCTGGTAGACGGCATCGACGCGGCCGCGTGTCTGCTCGCGCGCGACCACATCCGCACGAGCATGTTTCCAGGTGCCTTCGGCCTTGCGGCCGCCGGAGCGCTGCTCGGCGGCTGGCTGGCGCGGCAGCTCGACCCGGCACTGCCTCCACAACCAGGACAGCCGGGGCAATAGCGGCCGGCCCTCCGCGGCTCCGTTCCCGTGAAGCGCTCTCGCAATGCGCGGCAGCAGCGCCAACCAGCTGCAATGGCAAGATGCTCGCGTGCGAGGACGCTCTATCCCTCGCCCCTCAGCCGACGGGCGCGCGCCGTTAACGCGCCAACCCCGGGATTGACGGCTAACAGCGAGAGCCAGGAGAGTCTCGCGGCGACCGGCGAGACCAGGTAGGCGATCGGCACCGAAGCCAGGAAGACGGCTACCGGCGCCAGTCCGTTGATGACAATCTCGCGCCCCTCGCCCGTGGTCGGCGTGTGGTCGAGCAGGCCGCCGCGGCAGGCGACCACCCAGACCAGCGTGTGGAACGCCGACACCGCGGCGATGCTGACGGCCATCAGCACGGTTGGCAGGGGGAGGTCGGCGACGTCGGGGTCCCCAACCGAGGCGGTGGTGAACGGCAGCAGCACTATCGCCGCGATCAAGAACAGATGGGCGACTATCGTCGGTGTGTCGATCGCGACGAACTTGGCCACCATGCGGTGATTCGCGAGCCAGTATGTGGCGATCACCGCGAACGCGATCACGAAAGTGATGAACTGTGCCCCGGCGGCGTCGGAGAGCGCCGACAGGCTCGAGAACGACGACGGCACGTCATCGACCTCGAGCGTCGTGACCAGCAGCGTCAACGCGACCGCGAAGGTCGCATCGATGAAGGCGAAGGCCCGGTCGAACTCGCTGGCATCGCGCGAGTAGCGCACTGAGCCGCCTCTCACCGCCACAGGCCCACGTCGCTCGGAGTCAATCAACTCAAGCGGCGGAAGCGGGACCTCTGAGATGGCGTTAGCCGGACGCGCGGAAGCCAGGGAACTCCGCGAGCTGGTCCACCGAGCGCCAGAGAGCCACGGCCTGATCCTCAGGCTAGGTCGCGCGGCGCACCGGTGCGATCGTCGGCACGGGGTCGTTGACGAGAAAGTCAACGATGATCTTGTTGCACAGCGCACCGTCTAGCTGTACGTAGTCGGCCACGCCTCAGTTCCTTTCGAAATCGGGTTGATGACGGTCTGATTTGGTTGCGAGCGCGTCCGGGACGACGTACGATCGGGTCCATGCCTGGCTGACGTTAGACAGCTTGCTCGACCCTCCGGAGGCACGCCGCCCGGCTGCCCCCGGCCCGGTGGACCGGTGGGCTGTGGCTCCGTCCCACTCCCTCTCGACTCGGCGGCGGTGCGCGGGCGCCGCCTCGTGAGCCTCTACTGGTGCTTCTGGGGCTTTCCCCGCTGCGTCTGGGCGTAGTCTTGCTGCGAGGCCGTTTTGACCGAGAGGCTGAGGCCCTCGTCGGCTGCTTCCGACCGTGCGGCAGTCATGCGGTGGTCGGGCGTCCCGCTTGGGAAACCCGAGACGGAGTGGACCGCTCGGGGATGTGGTTGCGCGGCGACGCCGTTCCGAACACGGCGATTGGATCCGCGATCTCGCGGGGGTCCTTCTTGTACGGGGCGGCCAGCAGCCTGGCGAGCTCATCGGGGTCGACTTCGTACTCGATCTCCGGGTGGCGCTCCATGTCCGCCACGTTGCCTGCTCCACGAGGCCACCGCAATACCGCTCCGCCCGAGGTCTGCCTCGATTCGCCCGAGGGCAGTGGTAGGGACGTCCCTACCCTCCGCCGCGTCTCGGGTTTTCCCTACCGTGGCGCCGCATGACCGGTGCGAACATGGCGGTCATGGCCACGTCCGTCCTGATAATCGACGATGACCCCACGTTCAGACAGCTCGCCGAGCGCGTGCTGACGGCAGTCAAATTCGAGGTAGTCGGGCACGCGGACAGCGTGGGGGCCGCGATGTCCGCCGCCAAGGCCCTCGAGCCCGACGCGGCCCTGGTCGACGTCGAGCTGCCCGATGGGGACGGAATCTCGCTGGCGCGCGAGCTCGCGGCACTCCCGTGGGGGCCGCGCGTCCTCCTGACCTCGATCGACGCCGACGCAGCCAGTCCCGATGACATCCGTCGCAGCGGTGCGAGCGGCTTCGTGTACAAGGCCGAGTTGCCCAACGTTCCGCTCGGCCGCCTCCTGGCGCGCGAGTAGAGTCTTCTCCCAAGGCGGGGTACTGTTGCCTCGTGTCAGAGCCCCTGCGCGTGGTGATCGGCGAGGATGACGTGCTTCTGCGCGAGGGTATCGGCCGCCTGCTCACTGAGGCCGAGTTCGAGGTGGTGGCGCAGACCGGCGACGCGGAGGACTTCCTGCGCAGGTCGCTCGCCCACCGCCCCGACGTCGCGGTGGTCGACGTGCGGATGCCACCGGGTCACGAGGATGACGGGCTGCGCGCGGCCCTCGAGCTCCGGCGCCAGCGTCCCGAGACCGGAATCCTGGTGCTGTCGCAGTACTACGAGGAGCACTATGCGCTTGAACTGATCGGTGAGCAGGCCGAGGGCGTCGGATACCTGCTGAAGGAACGCGTGGGAGACGTGGAAGCGTTCATCGACGCGGTCACCCGCGTTGCCGGCGGCGGCAGCGCGCTCGACCCAGAAATCGTGTCGCGGATGCTGGGGCGCCGCCGGGAGGATCGGCCGCTCGACCGTCTCAGCCCGCGAGAGCAAGACGTGCTCGCGGCGATGGCCGAGGGGAAATCGAACCGCGGCATCGCCGAGGCCCTGTTCGTCACCCAGGCCGCGGTGGAGAAGCACGTCACGAGCATCTTCGAGAAGCTCGGGCTGGACCCAGCGTCGACCGAGCACCGGCGCGTGCTCGCCGTGTTGACCTACCTCCGCGACTCGGGCTAGCTGGGCAGAGGCAGCGTCGCGACGATCCGCGTGCCGCCGCGCGGGGGGCTCTCAACCTGGAGCCGTCCGTCGAGCGCCGCAACGCGATCGTGGAGCCCGATCAGCCCGCTGCTTCCGTCGAGCTTGGCGCCTCCCACTCCGTCGTCGCGGACCTCGACTCGCAGTGCGCCGCCCTCGACGGCGGCAATCACTTCGGCTCGCTCGGCGCGCGAGTGCTTTACGGCGTTCGTCAGCGCCTCGCTGACGATGAAGTAGGCGGTGGCCTCCGTCCCGGGCTGGAATCGCTCCGAACACACGTCGACGGTGACCGGCAGCGAGATTCGCGACACGAGCGACTCCACTCCTGCCCGCAAGCCGCCCCGAGCGAGGACGGACGGAAGGATGCCGTGCGCCAGGTCACGCAGCTCGGAGGTCGCCTGTTCGGCCTGCTCGAGCCCCTCGACTACGAGATTCTCGGCCTCCTCGTCGTGATCCTGCAGCGCGCGCTGTGCGAGCTTGAGCGTGACTACGGTGTGCACCAGACGCTGCTGGGCACCGTCATGCAGGTCCCGTACGACGCGGCGGCGGGCCTCGTGGTCGGCGGCCAACACTCGTGCGCGCGAGGCACGGAGCTCCTCCATCCGGATGCGCTCGGCCTCTCGGTGCCGGAGCTCCTCTTCCAGGCGCAGCCGCTCCTCGGCGTCCTCGGCCCGCAGGCGGGCACGGTCGGCGATGAAGCTCCCTACGACGGCGGTGACGAGCAGGACGGCGGTCGCAACCAGGTCCTCAGCGTCCTTGCCGGCGAAGGTGCCTGTAGGCGCCTCGTGGAAAAACTCAAGCGCCGCGGCGCTCGCGATCGAGGTGAGCAGCCCAAGCCACAGCCCCCAGTAGACCGAGACGAGCAGCACGCAGAGCACGTAGAGCACCCCGCTGGACGGCCCCGGATCCAGCGTCTGCAATGGGCCGAGAAGCAGCGTGACCGCGGTGACCATGAGCGCGGCCACCGCCAGACCGGCTGCCCGCGAGCGTCGAGCGCGAAGGAGCGTGTGCCGGATCAGCGCTCCCATGCGATGAGCGTACTCCCCGCGAGGTAGGGCTTCCCCGATCCCCGGTCTCGGGTTCATCGAGGCGAAGCCTCGGGCGGGCGGGTATGGCGAGCCCGGCTCGAAGGGGGGAAGGTGCGGGCATGCACTCCGTTACGTCCTCGCGCCTGAACCGGGAGCCGACACTCCTCCCGCCCCGGTCCCGCGAGGCTGACAAGGACCCCCGCCGGGGACGAATCCCTCCCCCGTCCCCGGCGGGGTCACATCCCTCGGGACACCTCGAGTCGGCCGGGCCTCGAAGCAGGCGCGCGGGAGGATGCGACGCCGCCTACGAGTGGCTCGGTGTCCTATGAGACAGGACTAAGAAAGCGGGACGAGATGATTGGCGGACTCGACCAGATTTCGCGGAGGTGGTGGGCCGCGACCGCGATCGCGCTCCTCGCCTCGATCGCCGCAGGCTGCTCGGGCGCGGCCAGCGCGACGTCGGGGCCCTCAGCCTCCGACCTCGCGCCGATTCACGGCACCTACGCCCCGAACATCGATCCGTCGAACTTCGTCGCCACGATCGACAACCGCTACTTCCCCCTCGAGCCGGGCACGGGCTTCCACTACAGGGGCGTGGCAGAGAACGGGAAGACGCCGCAGACCGACGACATGGTCGTCACGCACAAAACGAAGGAGATCCTGGGCGTGCCGTCCACCGTCGTCCGCGACACCGTGTCGTCACGCGGAAAGCCGATCGAGCGAACCCTCGATTGGTACGCCCAGGACAAGTACGGAAACGTCTGGTACATGGGAGAGAACACGCGCGAGCGCCAGCACGGACGGTTCGTGAAGCAGAGTGACTCCTGGGAGGCCGGCGTGAACGGCGCGCTGCCGGGGATCATCATGCCGGGCAGCCCGCAACGGGGCGACGTATATCGCCAGGAGTACTACCCGGGCCACGCGCTCGACCAAGCACGCGTCCTGGGCAGCGGCGGTCGCATCAAGGTTCCCTACGGGTCCTTCAAACACACCCTGGCCACCGTGGAGACCTCCCCGAAGCTGGATCCCGGCGTCGCGGAGCGCAAGTACTACGTCGCGGGCGTCGGTGACATCAAGGAGCACACGGTGAGGGGAGACCACGAGCAGATTCAACTCATCCGCGTGACGCACTGACCTGAACCGAACCGGCGGTGGAGGAACAAGAGATGAACCTTTCCACCGCCCCAGTCCCCCGGATTCGACCGGAGTTGATCGACGACCTGGTCGAGATGTATGTCGAGTGGCGCGAGGAATGTCTCGCGCTACGGAAGCCCTGGGAGCGCTGGTCGACCGTTCCGGTCGCGGAACGAGAGCTGGCGTTCGCGGCCTACAGGGCCGCACTCGATCGGGAGGAGCAGGCGAGCGTCGTCTACGCGGATCGCCTGACCCGGATCCCCTGATGCCGGAACCGGTCCGAACAGGGACTCGCGAGGTACTAAAGGTCGCGCGCGCGGCCACGCCAACGCATGCTCACCTCCGCTCGCGCCTCGTGTTTCTCTTCGTCGCGACGGTCCTGCTGGACGCCGTCGCAAGCGTGCTCATTCTCGTGTTCGAGCGACCTGCCAACGGCACCGAGATCAAGACGCTCGGGGACTCCGTCTTCTGGACCAGCACACAGCTTCTGACCGTCTCATCGCAGCTGCCGAACCCGATCTCGACACCCGGGCGAGTGCTCGATGTCTTCCTGCAGGCATACGCGATATCTGCCGTCGCGATACTCGCCGGCTCCTTTGGCGCGTTCTTCCATCGGCGCAGTACCGAGCGCGATCCGCCCGGGCACATGGAAGTCGACGAGGCCTCGACTGACCGCGCGCAGGTCCCCGCGATGAGAGGCAACGGGCGTTCAGGGCTCTGATGTAGCGACAGCCGGGTGCATGTCAAGCTCGAGTGCGGCCCCTCCACAGCCGATCGGCGCGACCCGAGTAGCAGCCCAGCTCCTTCTCGGTGCTCGGCAGGTCGGAGAGCGGATCCGTCGTCGTGCTCGTCACATCTGGAGCAGCGTATCCGCTCTTCTAACCTCCTCATGTCCCCCCCGCTGTCGACATCACCGCCTCAACGCCTTCGCCGGCCGAGCTGCCGCGCGAGTTTCAGGCACGCGCGCTGGCGCGCCGCCTGCTGCAGGCGATCGCGGCGCTCGGCATCCTGGTCGCGATCTTCCTGCTCGCACCCGGGCTGGGCGAGGTCCGTGATCAACTCGCCGGCGCGAACCCGGGCTGGCTGGTGCTGGCGACGCTTCTGGAGGGCCTCTCGTTCGCCTCCTATGTGGTCATGTTCGGACCGATCTTCTGCACCGGGCTGGGCTGGAGGCGAAGCTGGCAGATCGGCGGATCGGAGCTGGCGATGGGCTCGCTGGTTCCGGCCAGCGGCGCCGGCGGGCTGGCGCTCGGGGCCTGGGTGCTTCACCGAGGAGGCATGGACGGCCAGCGGATCGCCCGCCGCTCGGTCGCCTTCTTCCTGATCAAGAGCGGGGTCAACTTCCTCGCCGTCGCCGTGCTCGGGATCGTGATGGCGCTCGGCTGTCGGACCGGAGCTGTCGCTTTGGCTGACCGCCTTCCCGGCGGCCGTGGCCGCCCTGGCGCTCGGCGGGGTGGTCGCGATTCCGCGCCTTGGCCCCGGCCGCCCCGCGGGCCCGGAGGCGTCCCGCCTGCGCCGAGCGCTCCATGCAACGCGGCGGGCGGTGATCGACGGCACCGGCGAGGCGCTCAAGATCCTGCGTTCCGGAAACCGCCGCGTGCTCGCGGGATCGGTCGGCTACTGGGTCTTCGACAACGCGGTGCTGTGGGCGACCTTCCACGCGTTCGGCATCTCCGTCCCGCTCACCGTCGTCCTGATGGGCTACCTGATCGGCCAGCTAGGCGGGCTGCTGCCGATCCCCGGTGGGATCGGCGGCATCGACGGCGGGCTGATCGGGACCCTGATCGTCTACGGAGCGCCGGCCGCCGGCACGGCCGCGGCCGTGCTCGGCTACCGCGTGATCCTCTTCTGGCTGCCGCTGATCGTCGGCGGCATCGCCTTCGCCGCGCTGCGCCGCGACATGCCGGCCGGCCAGGAGCTGGCCTCGTGCGCTCCCGCGATCGCCGCGCAGTCCGCCTGAACCGCAGATCAGCTCGTCGGGTTGCTCCCCGTCGGCCTGAGCACCGGTTTCACGTCGACGATCGGCGTGCCGTCCACCGCCTCCAGATTCGTGACTCGCACTCGCTCGCCCTCGATCAGGACGATCTCCACCTCGTGCAGGCCGATCGGGTTCGGGCGGTCGGCCGACCGCGTGCTGAACACCCCCCGCTCCGGGTTTGCGACGTCGTCGCGCGGATGGACCGCGAGCACGTCGCGTCGAGCGCGATCGAGCCACGTGAGCACGATCACCCGATCGCCGGGCGAGATGTCTCGCAGACCTTCGAGGACGCCTCGCTCGAACACCAGCCAGGCGTCGGGCGCCCCTTCATCGCCCTGCTTGGGCGCCGCCGCCGGGTCGGTGAGCGGCGACTCGACCCGTCCGATTGGCCGGAGCTCGAGGCTAGCTTCGTTCACGCGCTCGCATCACCTACGTGCTCATACCTCGCGGGGCGGGGGCCTCACTCGATCCCGACCGTTGTCAGCCACGCTTCCGAGAGAGATTCGATCGCGCTTGCCGAGTCGATGCCGCGCACCGAGCGCTCGAGTCCGAGCACGCCGGCGCCGGAGCCGCCGACGAACGTGAGCAGGGGCTCGCCCCTGATCTCGCGCACGGCATCGGAGGGAAGCGAGTCCGCGACCTGGACCGTCCCGCGTCGCAGCAGCGCCAGGCGCTCGGGATCAGCGGGGACGACCCGGAACTCGACCTGATCGAGCGCCGGCCCGAGGTTGGCCGGGGTTCCCCACCAACCCGCGTTGCGGGCGATCACGATCGTCCCCGCCTCGCGCTCGCGCAGCTCGAAGGGGCCGGTCCCGGAGCGATCGACCTGCCTCAGCTCCGCGGCGCGCCCGCTGTGCGGCCGCAGCGCCGCGGGCGACACGATCCCAAGCCGCGGCGACGCGAGCCGCCGCGGAAGGTCGCCGACGGGGCGCGAGAGGATGAAGCGGACGAGGTCGGGGCGCGGCGCGTCGGCGGCGACCAGCTCGCCGAGCAGCGCGCGCCCCGCTGGCAGGCTCCGCCAACGCTCCACGTTGGCGAGCACCGCCGCGGCGTTGAATGGCGCCCCGTCCTGGAAGCGCACCCGATGCCGCAGCTCGAAGCGCCAGATCTCACGGTCGCGGGAGGGGCGCCACGAGCGGGCAAGCCCTCGCTGGCCGCGGACATCCCCGAACGGACCGCTCAGGCTCTCGACCAGCGGCTCGTGGACCTGGCGCGTGACGAGGAGCTCGGAGCGGGTGGTGGCGAGCAGCGGGTCGAGCTCCGCCGCCTTCCCGGCCAGCGCGTACACGAGCGTGTCCCCGGTGCCGGCCTCGACGCCGGGACCCGGAACCGCCGCGCCGCCGTCACCGTCCCCACAGCCGACCCCGATCGGCGCCATCAGCGCCGCGGCGACCAGGGCGCCGCGGAACGCCGCGGACATCTAGATCTTCAGCAGGACGAGGGTGTTGACGACGAACAGGATCGAGAAGAAGACCGTCCAGCGGTCGAGGTTGCGCTCGACGAGGGAGCCGCCCCCGAAGGCGCTGCCGCCCCCACCGATGCCGAACGCGCCCGACAGGCCCGTGTCCTTCCCCGAGTGCAGCAGCACGAGGAAGATCAGGATCACCGAGATCAGTACCTGGACGGCTCCCAGAACGGACTCCATAGCTTGCGCAGTGTAGCCACCGGTGGGCGCCGGCTCACTCGTCCGGCCGCGCGGGCTCGAGGCCGTCGATTTGCTTCAGGATCCCGATCGCCTCGCGGCGCAGCTGGACGTCCTGGCGGCGCCATTCCTCGTGCGAGACCTTGCCGGCCTCCCGATCCAGCTCGGCGTCGCGGATCTCCCGGTACTTCGCCTCCTTGCGCGCCTCGAGCTCGGCCAGGCGCGAGTCCTCGACCTCCGCCCTGCCCCGGGGGGAGCGGCGAAGCGGCACCGTCACGAACACCACCACCGCGAGGAGGATCAGCGCTATGAGCAGGAACTCCACCACATGGGAAGGCTACGTCTCCCCGCACCGCTGCAGACCGCGCGGGCATAGGCTCGCGCTCCCTGCACCAGCTCATCGACCCCCACCCACTCATCCGGGGCATGAGCGCGACCGAGGTCCCCGGGCCCGAACGCCGGGCTGGGCACGCCGGCCAGGCGCGTCAGCAGGGCGCCGTCATAGGTAGTGTCGATGCCCTCGGTGTGCCCATCGGCGCCCACGGCGGTCGCCGCGGCGCGCGCCACCGCGATGATGTCCTCGTCTGATCAGATCCGAGAGGACCTCCAGCATGCGCCCAAGTCGCGCTCGTTCAAGCTGCGCTCTAAGATCGGGAGGCGCACCCGCTGGTACGACGTACCGGAGGAAACGCTGGAGCGCTCGTGAAGGCATTGCTGGCCCAGCTGAGCTGTCGGATTGGGGACGTGGCAGGGAACACGGCCCGTGCCGTAGACGCGGTTCGGGCGCATCCCGAGGTCGACATCGCCGTCTTCCCCGAGCTCTATCTGAGCGGCTACACGTACCGGAACCTCGATCAGCTGGCCCGTGAGCCGGCGTCGGAGGAGATCAAGGAAGTCGCGGTTGCGGCAAGGGAGGCAGGGACAGCGGTCGTGCTCGGCTTCGCCGAGCGGGTTCCGGACGGTGTCGCGAACTCCGTCGCCTGCATCGACACGGATGGTTCCATCGCCGGCGTGTATCGCAAGACCCAACTCTTCGGCGCCGAGGCAGAGGCCTTTGTCGCGGGCGAGGAGCTGCTGGTCGTCGAACTCGCGGGGCATCGCGTCGCACCCCTCATCTGCTTCGACATCGAGTTTCCCGAGCCCGCTCGCCAGGCGACCCTCGCCGGGGCCGAGCTTCTCGTCACCGCCTCCGCCAACATGGAGCCGTTCTACATCGACCACGCAATTGGCACGGTCGCTCGCGCGCACGAGAACCGCCGACCGCACCTGTACGCGAATCCGGTCGGCTCCGGGGATGGACTCGTATTCGTCGGCGCCAGCCGCTCGATCGCCCCCAGTGGCGAGACCCTGGTCGAGGCGAGCCGAGACAGGGAGGAGCTCATCGTCGCCCCGGTTGCCACGCCCGGGGGGTCGGATGAGCGCACCGATTACCCGAATCTGGTCGGCCAGCCACTGCCGGTCACGGTGCTCGAGGGGGGCAGACGAGTCGGTACCCAGCGCGACGTCAACGCCCGCGGCGGCTAGTCAGGCGCGCGACAGCTCCCGCGCCAGGCGCGCCGCGTACACGTCGCCCACCCTTCGCCGCCGCGCCTCGGCGGACGGCCACAGCGCGACCAGGGCGCCGGACAGCGCGATCAGCCACCCGATCCAGATCCAGGTGACCAGCGGGTTGACGTTGACGCGGAAGTTGGCGGGCGGGGGGTCGTCCGTGTATCGGGACGCGATCTCGCGAATCGCGCTGCCCTGCAGCGCCGCGAGCTGCGTCTGGGCCTGCGGGGCGTCCGGCGGCAGGCGCTCGGCGATCGCCGCCAGGCGGCTGTCGGTGCGCTCGATCACCGGATCGAGGCGCGTCAGGTCGGGCTGGGTGGCCGTCCAGAAGTCGCCGCCGAGGCCGTCGGTCCGGCCCACCTCGCTCGTCGCCTCGCCCTCGAAGAACCCGCGCACTGGCGCGGAGGGGTCGGTGTCCCGGCTCGAGTAGTAGTTGCGCGACGGTCGCAGGGTGGCGAAGTGCTCGCCGTCCCTGGTCACCTCCAGGACGGCGCCGAACGTGAGCCGCTGCTCGCTCCCGCTGACGCTCTGGGTCGGCTCCACGTAGGTCACCTCGTAGTCGCCCACGGTGGCCGACTCGCCCGGGGACAGGAACAGGTCGCGGCTGGTCTGGAACGTCGACGATGCGGCCACCCCGATCAGGAGCACGACGATCCCCGCGTGCACCATGTAGCCGCCGTAGCGGCGCCGGTTGCGCGACACCATCGCGAGCAGCGCCCCCGGCACCGACCCGCCGGACAGCGCGCGGCGCGCGGCGACCCCCTTCGCGAACTCCTGCACCAGGGCCGCCAGCGAGAAGCCGGCGAACGCGAACAGCGCGAGCGCGAACGGCTCGCCGCGGGCGTCTGTGAACGCGACTAGCGCTGCGGTCACGACGAGCGCGACGAGCAGCGGCCAGCGGAAGATCCGCCGCGCGCCCTCCCAGCTCATCCGCCGCCACGCGATCAGGGGCCCGATCCCGGTGAACAGGACGGCCAGGATCGCCAGAGGCGTCGCGAGGCGGTTGAAGAACGGCGGGCCGACCGAGGAGCGGGTGCCGGTAATCGCCTCGGAGATCAGGGGGAAGAACGTGCCCCAGAAGATCACGGCGCACAGCCCGACGAGGAGAAGGTTGTTGACGAGGAAGATCGCCTCGCGCGAGAACAAGGAGTCGATCTTCTTCTCCGATTGCAGGTCGTCGAGCCGCGAGATGATCAGGGCGGCCGAGCCGAGGACGACGCACGCGATCAGGACGAGGATCGGCGGGCCGACGCTCGAGGCGCCGAAGGCGTGGATCGAGTCGAGGATCCCCGATCGGACCATGAACGTGCCGAGCAGCGCGAACGAGCAGGTGGCGACGATCAGCGACGCGTTCCAGACCTTCAGCATCCCGCGCCGCTCCTGGACCATGATCGAGTGCAGGAAGGCGGTTCCCAGCAGCCACGGCATCAGCGATGCGTTCTCGACCGGGTCCCACGCCCAGTAGCCGCCCCACCCGAGCTCGCTGTAGGACCACCGCGCCCCGAGCGCTATCCCGATCGTCAGGAACGTCCAGGCGATCAGCGCGAAGCGCCGCGTGGAGCGGATCCAGCTCGCGTCGACCCGCCGCGTGATCAGCGCCCCGATCGCGAACGCGAACGGGATCGTGAAGAAGACGTAGCCCGAGTACAGCATCGGCGGGTGGATCACCATCGCCGGGTGACGCAGCAGCGGCATCAGCCCGACGCCTTCGGCGGGGGCAGGGCTGAGGCGAGCGAAGGGGTTCGCCTCGGGGCCCGCGAGCAGCATCAGCCCGCAGAAGAACGCCCCGAAGCCCATCAGCACCGCCGTCGCCCAGGGGACGATCTCGCGGTGCTTGTTTCCGGGTCGCGAACAGGACCGCGGACGACGCGATCGACAGGACCCACGCCCACAGCAGCAGCGAGCCGCCCTGGCTCGCCCACATCGCCGTGAACTTGTAGCCGGTCGGCGTCGTCGTCGAGGAGTGGTCGGCGACGAGCCGGAACGAGAAGTCGGAGCGCAGGAAGGCGGCCTCGACGATCACGACCGCGAGCGTGAGCAGCCCGGCCACGGCGTAAGTGGCGCGGCGCGACGAGTCGACCCAGCGGCCGTCCCCCCGCGATCCGGCCAGCGCGGCGCCGGCCGCGTACAGCGCCGTGAGCAACGCCAGGATCAGGCACGCCGAGCCGAGGACGATCACTGGTCCTCGATCACCACGTGGTCGGGGTCCTCCTCGGCCTCGTCCGAGAACTTGGACGGGCACTTGGTGACGAGGCTGTCCCGCTCGGCGACGAAGGTCCCCTGCTCGACCTTGCCGGTGACGATCACCTCGCGGCCCTCGCGAAACGGGTCGGGGACCGTTCCCGTGTAGTTGACCGGGAGGCTCGCCGACCCGTCGCGATCCTCGATGTCGAAGCGAAGCCCGTCGTCGCCTCGCACGACCGAGTCGGCGACCACATTCCCGGTCAGGTCGTAGGTGTCGCCCGAGCTCGCGTTGAGCGAGGTCCGAGGGCTGCTTCGCCTCGGTCGAGGCGCTGAAGGACGTGTAGACGAGCGCCGCGGCCAGCAGCACGGCGGCACCGAGGGCGACGCCGAGGCGGATCTTGCGCTTGCGGTCGGGATCCATCCTGGGAGGAGCGCAATTATCGCAATGCGAGAATGCCCCGCATGGCCGACGACCCTGTTCTACTGATCACCGGCGCCAGCAGCGGGATAGGCGCGGCGACGGCCCGAAGGGCCGCCGAGGCGGGCTTCCGGCTCGCGCTCGGCGCGAGGCGGAAGGCGCAGCTTGACAAGCTGGCCCGGGAGCTGGGGGGTCGGGAGCGCGCGATCGCCCGCCCCTGCGACGTCACCGACTGGGCCGACGTCGAGGGTCTCACGGAGGCCACGCTGGAGAGGTTCGGTCGCATCGACGCCGTGTTCGCCAACGCCGGCTTCGGCGCCAAGCGCGGCTTCCTCGAGGAGTCGGTGGAGCACTGGAAGGCGATGATCGACACCAACGTGCTCGGCGTGGCGCTGACGATCCGCGCCACCCTCCCTCACCTGCTCGACCGGGACAGCGGGCATTACGTGCTGACCAGCTCGATCGCCGGCCGCCGCGTCCTGCCCGGCTCGCTCTACTCGGCCACAAAGTGGGCGGTAGTCGGCGATCGGCGAGGCTCTTCGCCAGGAGATCCGGCGAATGCACGAGAGCGAGCGAATCCGCGTCACCATGATCGCGCCGGGCATGACCGACACCGAGTTCTTCGACGAACGGCCGGCGAAGGCGCTGGCCCCGGACGACATCGCCCGCGCGGTGATCTACGCGCTCTCCCAGCCGCCGCACGTCGACGTCAACGAGATCGTCCTCCGCCCCGCGAGCCAGGCGGTCTAGCGGCCGAGCACGGCGCCGGCGCCTTCCCTGGCGCCGAGGCCGCGTCGACCGCGGACGCCTAAGATTCGAGCCGCGCGGACGTAGCTCAGCTGGTAGAGCGCGAGCTTCCCAAGCTCGAGGTCGCGGGTTCGAGACC
The DNA here is from genome assembly GCA_963754225.1 of uncultured Thermoleophilia bacterium. Taxonomy (GTDB): domain Bacteria; phylum Actinomycetota; class Thermoleophilia; order Solirubrobacterales; family 70-9; genus DASPWW01. The sequence goes on along the minus strand of CAVWEV010000004.1, from coordinate 59,939 downwards.
CGTCGTCCGCTTGTGACGCAGACCTCCGTCAGGTTGCGTCAGGTCCCGCCAATCCCGCTTGGCGATGGGATGATCGAGATCCCCACCGTGCTCGTGGCGCTGATCGTCGACCACGCTTAGAGCTTCCCCTCAGCATCGCAACTGGTAGCCGACTGGTAGCAGCGGGCCTGGTAGCGGGCGCCTTGCTACCACCCGCCCGTCAGGGAGCCGCCACCGGGTAGCCCGAGCGCCAACGCCCCGCGAGCGGCAGCGCGACCTGAAAGCGGCAGGCTGCGGCGGAATCACTCGTGTCGTAGGTCGCGAGATACTGAGCGGGCGATGTCGCAGGAGAACGTCGAGCTCACCGACCGCATCCTCGAGCTCTTCCCGCGCCGTTCGCGTGTGACGAAGTCCCCGAGCTCCTCGTCCGACAGCGCTCCGAGCCTCTTCGCGGTGGTTCCCATCCGGCCTACCCGGAGGAGGGTGCGGGCCGGGCCTCCGGTGGCGCACCCGGCGGCGGGCTTTCCTCCGGCGTCTCGTTCTCCTTTGCGCGGGCCCGGGCAAGATCGGCGGAGATCTTGACCGCCGCCGCGGTGAGCGGGGCGGCGAGCACCAACCCGATGGTCCCGAACAGGGCGCCGCCGGCGATCGTGACTATCAGTACCGCAAGCGGGTGGATCCCCAGCGTGGCGCCGTAGGCGACCGGCTGAACCATCTGCTGGAGCGCGCCGTTGGCCAGCAGCACCATCGACCGCGAGCGCGACGGCCGTCTCCGTGCCCTGAGCTCCCGAGCGCGATCAGGACTGTGAACGCCCCGGCCGACCAGGCGCCCAGGTACGGGACATAGGCCGCCGACGAAGGTGACGACGCGCGATCGATCCCGGCAGGGCCACCCGAGGACGAGCGCGCCGACCCCGACGACGATCGCGCTGAACGCCGCGACGATCGTGACGCCGGCGAAGTAGCCGCGCAGCGCGCCGGCGTCCGCGCCGGTGACCGTGCGCCCGACCGGCGACGGCACGCCCATGTGGCGCTCGGCACGAAGGCGCCGATGAGTCGGCGCGTCCTTGAGCAGGAAGAAGAGGCTGAGCGCCGTGAAGGTGAGGAAGACCGCGAGCGAGGCGAGCGCTCTCGATCTCCGGTCCGCGAAGACCCTCGGTGCAGGGCCTTGAACGCCGCCGCTGACGCGCGGCGCTCGCGCCATGCTTCGCGTCCGTTCGGCCTGTGCCGGAGTTGACGCCCGCGTCCTGGAGCCAGCCCGATGCATCTTGCTCGCCGGCCCTGCAGGCTCTCGCTCGAGCTGCTGCGCCTGACCGGCGATCCGGTCAGGACGATCAGCCGACGCAGACACCGCCCGAGCGAGGATCGCGACGAACACGATCGCGGCCGCCGCGTCCGCGCGAGGCACGCCGCCGCGCCCGAGCCAATCGACGACCGGGGAGTGCACCGACGCGATGATCGCCGCCGTGATCACGGGGACGACGATCGTCTGGGTCAGGGAGAGCGAACCAGACCGAGCCCGCGACCGCCGCTGCCACCCCGACCACCAGCCAGGCGAGAAAATGCCGAGGTCGCGCAGCCATCCGGGGGCCGCGAAGATGCCGGTCAGCTCGCCCGGCTCGATCTCGACGAACTCGTCCGCGGCGCGGGTGCCTCCGAGCTCATGACGACGCAGCCGCCCGCGGTCCATCGGGCGTCGGCGCTTCGGCACCATCCCCTCTCCTTTCGAGCCCGGTTGGGATCACCAACGATAGGCGGCCCCCCCGGACACGGCTCCACCCTGGAGATGACCCTGGCCGAGGGGAAGCGCGTCGAGCTCAGGTGACCTCTGTCGGGCACGCCACCGTTCTGATCGAGCTAAAGAGGCGCGTCTTCCTGACCGATCCGGGCCTGCGGAACCGGGTGTTTCACCTGCGCCGCCACGGGCCGCCGCCGGCGCGCGAGCTGATGCCTGCGATCGACGCGTCCTGATCATCCGCGGGGCGCCCGCCGGTCCGGTCAGGGACCCGATTCGGCTCGTGTCAGTCCCAGCGAGCTTGCATACCCCAGCGGGCGGTCAGCTGGTAGATGATCGTCACGTCGAGGATGATGATCAGGAACGCCCACAACGGCGCGGCCGGGAACCAGACGATCTGCAGTGATCGCGTTGATGGCGACGAGGAACACAGCAACCCACGGGCGCCTCGTTGCCCGAACACAGCCGAATCCCGTCAGGGCTATGGCTGAACCGAGGAGCAAGTGCACCCAGCCCCAGGTCGTGATGTCCGCCACGATCGCTCCCTGGCCGCCGACGATCACGATCGTCATCGTTGAGGATCCCGCCGAGGCCCCAGAAGGCATCGAGGGAGCCGACGATGAAGATGACTACTCCGGCGAAGACAACCCAACCGGACTCGCCTGTCCCAGTTGAACGTTGATGACTCCATCGCTGCTCCTTCCATCGGGTTCGAAGACCTAGCGGCCGAGTTTGCGCTAGCTATTTTCGACGCTGTGGCGGATAGACCTGCCAGCCCCGCGTGCGACGGCGGATATAGGATCCCCGGCCGCGACGACGACAACGCTCGGAAGGGACACAGATGCTCATAGCCGGCCGACTATCCCGTTCCTGGAGGTCCTCTGGACGATGATCATCTTCTTCGCCTGGGTCGTCTGGATCTGGATCGCGATCACCGTCCTGGTCGACGTGTTTCGCCGCCACGACATCAGCGGCTGGGCCAAGGCGGCGTGGGTGGTCTTCGTGATCGTGCTGCCGTTCCTCGGCGTGCTCGTCTACCTGATCGCCCAGCACGACGGGATGCGCGAGCGCAGCGTCAAGCAGGCCGCAGGCCCAACACGCAGGCGTTCGATCATTATGTGCGCGAGCAGCGGGCGGGTCGGCCGCCGAGATCGCCAAGGCGAAGGAGCTGCTCGACGCGGGCACGATCACCCAGGCGGAGTTCGACGCGATCAAGGCCAAGGCGCTGTCGTCCTTGGAAGCGCTCGAAGCCGCCGGCTGCGGGAGAGTAGTCCCCTCAGGCAGCAAGTGATCGGCTACTAGTGGCATTCAGCTTCAGCGGGTCCGAAACTGGTAGCAACGCTGGTCGCAGCCGTTCCCCTGTGCCGCATTGTTAGGCGCTCTGTCGGGGTTTTTCAGGCTATCGTCCGCTTTCCTATGACGAGCCGCTACGTAGGAGAGGAGAATCCGAATCGATGCCAGAAGGTGATCCCATAAGGGGCGCGCGCCGGGAAGACAAACGCGGGAGCGGCTCCCACGGGCGTGACGTGCCCGTCGCCGCGCTGCTGCGCGACTCCATCGTCGGGATCACGTGCTTCCCTGATCCGCTGCCCAGGGGCGGCAAGCGGAGGTCGCGGCGATGGTGGCGCCACGCAAAGCGCCCGTGACGTGTAGCGACCGGCTCGCCGAGGGCCGCTCTCTACCCTTGGTCGGGTGAGCGCGCGCGCCTTCGCGGTCTTCATCGCCGCCCTTGCCCTGATCGCCCTGCTCGGCTTCGGCCTGCTCGCCAAGGACAGCGAGGGCCTCGCGGTCGGCGAGCCCGCGCCCGAGACCGAGCTCCCGCGACTCGACGGCGGGGGAACCGAGAGCATCGCCGACTACCGGGGTCGGTGGGTGCTGGTCAACTTCTGGGCCTCGTGGTGCCTGCCGTGCCGGGATGAGTCGCCCGCCCTGCAGCGCTTCTACGAGCGCAACCGCGACCGCGACTTCGTCGTCCTGGGGATCGACACCCAGGACCTGACCGACGACGCGCTCGAGTTCGTGCGGGAGGTGGACGTGACCTATCCCCAGCTCCGCGACCCGGACGCCGACAGCCCCCTGTCCGAGGAGGCCTTCGGAGCCACCGGCCTCCCGGAGTCGTACCTGATCGACCCGCAGGGCGACCTGGCGCTGATCCGCCGCGGGCCGGTCGACGAGACCTACCTCGACCGCTTCGTCCAACCGCTCATCGAGGGCGAACGATGAGGCGCCTGTTGGTCGTGTTCTCGCTCTTCCTGGTCGGAGTCGGCCTCGCGGCGACGCCCGCGGTGGCCGCCCAGCCCACGGCCTCGCTGACCGACATCGAGGACGAGGTCATGTGCCCGATCTGCGGCACGCCGCTCAACCTCGCCGACGCGCCGCAGGCGGAGCGGGAGCGTGCGTTCATCCGCCGCCTGATCGCGGAGGGCCAGACCAAGGACGAGATCCTGGATGCGCTCGTCCGCGAGTACGGCGACGAGGTGCTCGCGACGCCGGACTCGGGCGGGTTCGATCTGGCGGCGTGGCTCGTCCCGGCCGGGGCGCTCCTCGTCGCCGTGCTGGCGCTCGGCTTCGGGGTCCGCCACTGGCGTCGCGGCCGCCCGGACGCGGAGCCCGACGCCCCGCCGCCGGAGCTCGATGCCTCCGAGGGCGAACGCCTGCGGTCGGATCTCGCTAACTACGACCTCTAGGGCCGGGGCGGCCCTAGAGGCTGACGCGCCGCTTCAGACCATCCCGCAGCTCGTCGGGAAAGCCCGGCACGTCGTCGATGTCGTCCACGGAGCTGAAACCTCCCTGCCGCTCGCGGTAGGCGATCAGGCGCTTCGCCTGCGTGGTCGAGAGCTCGAGCGCCCGCAGCTCCTCGTAGGTCACCTCGTTGAGGTCGACCGGGCCGTCGGGAAGCCGCACTGCTACGGGGACCTCGACGGGGCTCGGGCGCTGCCGTCGCTGCGACCGGCGCGACCTGGCACGCCGAGCCGCGGGCGCGTCCGCCGGCGGCGTCGCCGTGCGGCCGACCGCTCTCAGCGGTGCCGCCTCCTCCGCCACCGCGGCCTCGTGCGCCCGGATGTGCTCGAAGTAGCTGTCGTCCCGGCTCGCCGCGAAGTTGGCGATCGTCCCGATCAGGGGCGCGTTCACCTGCTCGAGGCGCTCGCGCAGCTCCCGCAGGTCGTCCCGCCTGTCGCGGCCCAGGCCGGCGACGACGACCACCCCGTCGACGCGGCCCATCAGGGGGATTGCGTCGGGAATGATCGCCGCGGGCGGCGTGTCGACCACCACCAGGTCGTACTCCGGCTCCACCTCCGCCAGCAGGTCGGACATCGCCTCGGACTCGAGCAGCGGGGTGGGGTTCGACGGAGCGCGCCCGGCCTGCAGCACGTCGATCGCGCCCAGGACCGACTCGGGGCCGACCGCGACCTCGACCGCCGTCAGGGCCTCGCCGAGCGCGGCGGTGCCCTCGAGCACGTTGCTCAGCCCCACGCTCCCGGGCTCCGTCACCGCCGCGAGGCTCGGCCGACGCATGTCCGCCTCGATCACGAGCACCCTGTCGCCGCCCGTCGCCGCGGCGACCGCAAGGCCAAACGCCACCGTGGTCTTGCCGTCGCCGGGGCCCGCCGACGTGACCAGCACGGATCTGACCTCGGGCTCGACGTCGAGGTAGCGGATGCTCACCCGCGCCATCTGGAAGGCCTCGGCGTCTGCGGCCGTGAGGTGGCGCAGGCGCTCGTCGAGCGCCAGCGCGGGGCTCTTCGGGACCCGCCCGACGAGTGGGGCCCCGAGCAGCCCGTCCAGCTCGCGCGCCTGTCCGACGCGGGGATCGAGGCGCTCGCGCAGCACCGCCGCCACAAGCCCGATGATCAGCCCGACGAGCGCGCCCAGGAGCGTGTTGCGAACCGATCTCGGGGACACGGGGTCCTCGGGCCGAGCGGCGCTCTGCACCAGCTCGGCGCGGCCGGTGAACGCATCGCCCAGCTCCTCGGTGTAGTCGACGAACTGCTCCGTGAACGTCGTCGCGAGACTCGCCGCCGACCCCGGCTCCTCCGCGCTCGCCTCGACCTCGAACACGTCCGACCCGTCGGCCGTCGAGACCGTGGTCCGATCGATGATCGAGGCGGGATCGACGCCGCCGAGCTCCTCCCCTGTGCCCTCAGCGACCGTGTCCGCGCGCGCGAGGTCGATCACCTCCGTGGGCGAGGGCGGCTCCTCCCCCGACTGCGCGCGGACCAGGAAGGTCGCCGTCGCCTCGTAGGTGGGCTCCTCGCGCAGCGAGAAGAACAGCGCGACGGCGGGGACGACGAGCGTGCAGATCGCGACGATCTCCTTGCGGCGCCAGATCGAGCCGAGCAGCCCCAGCCGGCCCGACCGCTTGCCCGCAGGCCCCTTGCGCGCCCGCCGCCCGGCCATCAACCCCCTCCTCCCCTCGGCGTGTCCGAGGCTCGGTTCAAGTCGGCACAGAGTAAGGATCGGCCGGTCATCTCGGCCGGCTGCTCGATCCCCAGCAGAGCGAGGACCGTCGGCGCGACGTCAGCGAGGATCCCCCCATCCCTGAGCCGCACCCCCTCGTGCGTGACGATCAGCGGCACCGGGTTGGTCGAGTGCGCGGTGTTCGGCGAGCCGTCGGGCTCCAGCATGTTGTCCGCGTTGCCGTGGTCGGCGGTCACGATGCACGCTCCCGCCCGAGGCCTGCACCTGCTCCACGACCTCTCCCAGGCAGCCGTCGACCGTCTCGATCGCGGCCACGGCGGCCGGGATGTCGCCGGTGTGACCGACCATGTCCGGGTTGGCGAAGTTGATGATCCCGAAGCGATAGGAGCCCTGGCTCCAGCGCTCGCAGAACGCGTCGGCGGCCTTGGCCGCGCTCATCTCCGGCCGCTGGTCGTATGTGGGGACGTCTCGAGGTGAGTCGACCAGGCTGCGGTCCTCGCCGGACCACTCGTCCTCGCGCCCGCCGTTGAAGAAGTAGGTCACGTGCGCGTACTTCTCGGTCTCGGCGACGTGGAGCTGGCGCTCCCCGCGCGCGGCGAGCACGGACGCCAGCGTGACCTCGGGATCGCGGGGCGGAAACGCGACGGGGTACTCCCACCCGGCCTGGTACTCGGCCATCGTCGCGACCTCTACGCGCGGGGCCGCGCCGCGCTGGAACTCGTCGAAGCCGGGCTCGCCGAGCGCTCGCACGAGCTGGCGCCCGCGGTCGGGCCGGAAGTTGAAGAACAGTGCGGCGTCGCCATCGGCCATGCCGTCGTAGGCGCCGATCACGGTCGGCCGCACGAACTCGTCCATCTCGCCGCGCTCGTGCGAAGCTCGCACCGCATCGACCGGGCTGTCCGCATGCAGGCCCTGCGCGTGCACGATCGCGTCGTAGGCGAGCTTCGTCCGCTCCCAGCGGCGGTCTCGGTCCATCGCGTAGTAGCGACCGCTGACCGTTCCGACTCGACCCGCGTGGCGCAGCCAGCGCTCCAGCTCCTCGAGGTAGCCGGGCGCCGAGTCGGGAAGCGTGTCGCGCCCGTCGGTGAACGCGTGCACGACGAGGTCCGGCACACCCTCCGAGGCGGCGAGCTCGATGCACGCCTCGATGTGCTCCCAGCCCGAGTGCACGCCGCCGTCCGAGACGAGACCGAGCAGGTGCAGGCGGCCGCGCGGCCCGGCCCGCGCCCGCTCGCAGATCCCCTTCAGCACCTCGTTCTCGAAGAAGCTGCCGTCGGCGATCGCGTCGTTGATCCGCAGCAGGTCCTGCTTCACGATCGCGCCGGCGCCGAGGTTTAGGTGCCCGACCTCGGAGTTGCCCATCTGGCCTTCGGGCAGTCCCGACGTCCCGCCCGGAGGCCGACAGCTGCGTGTGCGGGTAGCGCTCCCACAGCCCGTCGAACACGGGGGTGTCGGCCTGGCTGACGGCGTTGCCGGGACCGGCCGGAGCCAGCCCCCACCCGTCGAGCACGATGAGAGCGAGCGACGGGACCGGCAGCAGCCGGCTCACCGGTCCGCGCGCCGCCGCGCCGCCGCGCCGAGACGATCGCGGCGAATCCCTCGGGGTCGAGACTGGCGCCGCCGACGAGCGCCCCGTCGATCTCCGGCCGCCCCAGCAGCTCTGCCGCGTTGTCGGGCGTCACCGAGCCTCCGTACACGATCCGCATCGCGGCCGCCGCATCCTCGCTGCGGGAGGCGATCAGGGAGCGGATGAAGCCGATCGCGCCGTCGGCCTGCTCGGGGGTCGCGGTGCGGCCCGTCCCGATCGCCCACACCGGCTCGTAGGCGATCACGAGCTCGACGAGCCGCGCGTCGCGGAGATTCGCCAGGTCGGCCTCTACCTGCCCCCTCAGCACGTCCTCGGTCTCCTCCGCGTCGCGCTGCGCCTCGGTCTCGCCCACGCACAGGATCGGGCGCAGGCCGGCGTCCAGCGCCGCCGGCAGCTTGGCGGCCAGCGCCGCGTCCGTCTCGGCGAAGTACGTGCGCCGCTCGGAGTGGCCGAGCACGACGCCGTCGGCGCCGACCTCGCGCAGCATCGCGGCCGAGACCTCGCCGGTGAACGCGCCGTGGGGCTCCTGGTGCATGTTCTGGGCCGCCACCGAGACCGCTCTCCCCGCGCACAGCTCGACCACGGCCTTCAGCGCCAGGTACGGAGGGCAGATCACTACCTCGGCGCCCGTGACCTCGCCCACCCGGGGCAGGAAGTCGGCGAGGAACGCCTCCGCATCGGCGATCGTCTTGTTCATCTTCCAGTTCGCCGCGATGACCGGCACTCGGGAGCTCACGCCCGCACCTCGCTGGCGTCGAGCAGGGCCTCCACGCCCGGGAGCGCGCGCCCCTCCATCAGCTCGAGCGAAGCCCCGCCGCCGGTCGACGGCCAGTCGACCTTGTCCGCGAGCCCGAACTCGTTCAGGGCAGCGATCGAGTCACCGCCCCCGACCACGGTCCGTCCCGGAGCCGCGGCCACCGCCTCGGCCACGGCCCGCGTCCCACCCGCGAACGGCTCCAGCTCGAACGCCCCCATCGGCCCGTTCCAGAACACGGTGCCCGCGCCGGCGACCTCCTCCGCGTATGCGCTCGCCGTCCGCGTGCCGATGTCGAGGCCCATCCAGCCGTCCGGGACGTCGGTGCCGTCCAGCTCGCGCCGCTCGGCGCCAGCGTCGAAGCGCTCGCCGAGCACGAGGTCGACCGGGAGGCGCAACTCGCACCGCGCTCCCCGCGCCCGCTCGAGGGCGGCCCGAGCCAGCTCGACGCCGGCTTCCTCGACCAGCGAGTCGCCGGTCGACCGTCCCTGGGCGCGGAAGAAGCTGAAGCACATCGCGCCGCCGATCAGGATCGCGTCGGCGGTGTCCAGGAAGCGCTCGATGGCGCCGATCTTGTCCGTCACCTTGGCGCCCCCGAGGATCACCACGAGCGGCGGCTCGAAGTCGTCGCGCACCGCTGTCAGCTCTCGCACCTCGCGCTCCAGCAGCAGCCCCGCGTACCCGGGCAGGCGATGAGCGACGCCCTCGGTGCTGGCGTGGGCGCGGTGCGCCGCGGCGAAGGCGTCGTTGACGTACACGTCGGCGAGTCCCGCGAGCGCCTCGGCGAGCCGCGGATCGTTCTCCGTCTCGCCGGCCTCGAACCTCGTGTTCTCGAGCAGCAGGACCTCACCGCCGCCAAGGCGCTCCGACTCGCGGGCCACGTCGGCTCCGACGACACCCGAGGCGAGTCGGACCTCGTCGCCGAGAAGCTCGCCGAGGCGCCGCGCCACCGGCGCCAGCGAGAGCGCCGGATCGGGGCCCCGCGGCCGGTCCAGATGCGAGCACAGGACGACGGCGGCGCGGCGGTCGCGAAGCAGTTCGATCGTCGGGAGCGCGGCACGGATGCGGGTGTCGTCCGCGACCTCACCCCTCTCGAGCGGCACGTTGAAGTCCATCCGGGCAAGCGCGCGCCCGCTGTCCAGCGGAGCGTCGCGGACGCTCGCCTTGCCGAAGCTCGTGCTCACCGCAGCAGGTCCGGGCTCTAGGCGACAGCGGCCGGCTTCGCCTGCAGCACCTTCTCGGCAAGCTCCACGCAGCGGTTCGAGTAGCCCCACTCGTTGTCGTACCAGGCGACCGTCTTCACCATCCGACCCTCAAGGACGATCGTCTGCTCCGCGTCGAAGATCGACGAGTGAGGATCCTTGACGATGTCGGTGGAGACGATCGGTTCCTCCGTGTACGCGAGGATCCCGCGCAGCGGACCGTCCCCCGCGGCACGCGCCGCCTCGTTGATCTCCTCGACGCTGGTGTCCCGGCTCACCTCGCACACCAGGTCGACCACCGAGCCCGTCGGGACGGGGGCCCGGACCGCCACCCCGTTCAACTTGCCGTCCAGCTCCGGCAGCACGAGCCCGATCGCCTTCGCCGCCCCCGTGCTCGTCGGGATCAGGTTGATCGCCGCCGCCCGCGCCCGGCGCGGGTCCTTGTGCGGCATGTCCTGGAGCCGCTGGTCCGCGGTGTAGGCGTGGATCGTGGTCATCAACCCGCGCTCGATCCCGACCGCATCGTGGATCACCTTCGCGACCGGGGCCAGGCAGTTCGTCGTGCAGGAGGCGTTCGAGATGATGTCGTGCGCGTCGGGGTCGTATGCGGAGTCGAAGTTGACGCCGAGCGCCACGGTGACGTCGGGGTCCGTGGCCGGCGCGGAGATGATCACCTTGCGCGCCCCGGCCTCGAGGTGCTTGGCTGCGGCCTCGCGCTTCGTGAACAGCCCCGTGGACTCGATCACGACCTCGACGCCGAGATCGCCCCATGGCAGGGCGGCCGGATCCTTCTCCGACAGGACCTTGATCTCATTCCCGTCGACGGCGATCGCGTCCTCGCGTGGCTCGACGCGACCCGGGAAGCGACCCAGGATCGAGTCGTACTTGAGCAGATGAGCGAGCGTCTCCGGGTCGGTGATGTCGTTGACGGCGACGAACTCGAGGTCCGTGCCGGCCTCGTACGCGGCGCGGAACAGATTGCGCCCGATGCGACCGAACCCGTTGATCCCGACCCTGACTGCCATCTACCTGATTCCTCCTGCTTCGACGCTGGCCTGTTGGACTGAAACGCGGTGCGTTCCCTTGAACGTAGCTAACTCGCTCGCTCGAAGCGGGAGTCGAGCGCTCAGTCGCGCACGATGGCGATCTCGATCCGGTACCCGTCGGGGTCGCGCAGGTAGGCGCAGTAGTAGCTGGGGCCGAACTCCTCCCTGACGCCGGGGTCGCCGTCGTTCTCGCCGCCGGCCTCCACTCCGCTCTCCCATGCGCCTCTGACCGCCGCCATGCCCGACGCGGAGAAGCACACCCGCTCGCTGCCGGGATTCACCGGTCCCCCGGTGTTGACGAAGAACCACGGCCTCGCGATCCCCCATCCGATCCGCTCGCCGGTATCGATGTGGCGCCGCCAGCCGAGCGCGGCGAAGACGGCGTCGTAGAACGAGGAGCTGCGCTCCAGGTCCGAGACCTCGATGGTCACGCGACTGATCACGCGGAGAATCTACTCGGAGTGGGGTGTCCAACGGAACCAGCGTGCCGCGATCAGCAGGCCGAGCGCGCCCCACGCCGCGACCACGGCCAGGTTGCCGAGCTCGATCCCCGTGCCTGTGGTGGCGGGATCGAAGGTGTCGAAGAGGGCCACGAAGAAGTGTCGGAAGGGGAACAGATCGGCGACATGGAGCACGCCGTCGGGTATCTCGTTCTGAGGGATGAAGATGCCGGAGATGAAGTAGAGGGGCAGCGCGACGGCGTTGGTGACCGCGGGCGCGGCGTCCTGGGAAGGGATCGCCGCCGTGAGCGCGATGCCCATGCAGTTGAACGCGGCCGCCCCAACGATCAGCGTCAACAGGAGCGCCGGCAGCGTCGTGTCCGGTATCGCGACGCCGTACACGATCCGCCCGATCAGGGTCACCAGGACCGCCATCAGCAGCGAGATCACGACCGCGTTGCCAGCCCGTCCCGCGATGAACACCCAGCTCGGCAGCGGCGTCCCCCGCACGCGCTTCAGCACCCCGTTCTCGCGGTCCTGGGTCAGCGAGATCACGGGACTGACCAGCGTCGCCGAGATCACCGCGAGTGTGATGATCGCCGGCACGTAGTAGGTGCTCACCTTGATCCCGCCGAGCTCGTCGATCGTCTCGTTGCCGAAGATCGTCGCGAAGATGAACAGGAAGATGAGCGGCAGCAGCACGGTGAAGAAGACCGATGCCGGGTCGCGCCAGAAGGTCTTCTGGTCGTAACGGAACTGGTGCACGACGAGCGCGGCGGCGTTCATGCCCGTTCCGCCTCTTCGGTCAACCTGAGGTAGACGTCCTCGAGGCTGGCGCGCCGGACCTGGAGAGCCGGAAGGCTGACGCCGCGCTGCAACGCCCAACCGGTCAGCTCGTGAAGGGTCTCGAGCGGCTTGTCCGTGTGCATCGCGACCAGGCCGTTGCCGAGCGAGGTCTGCGCGGCGCTACGGGCGGCGGGGGGAAGCTCGTCGATCGCGACCCCCGGCGGGAGACGGAAGCGGACCTCGACCGTGTCGTCCGCCCCGCCCAGCTCGTCGGGCGGCCCCTCGGCGACGATCCGGCCGCTGGCGATGATCGCCACCCGGTCGGCGAGCTCCTGCGCCTCCTCCATGTAGTGCGTGGTCAGGAACACCGTCTTTCCCAGCTCGCGCAGGCTCGCGATCATCCCCCACGCCTGGCGGCGCGCCGTGGGGTCGAACCCCGTCGTCGGCTCGTCGAGGAAGAGCAGCTCCGGGTCGCCGATCAGCGCCAGCGCGACGTCGAGGCGCCGCTGCTGGCCTCCCGAGAGCTTCCCGGCGCGGGCGTCGGCCTTGTCCGACAGTCCGACCAGCTCGATCGTCTCGCTCCACCGGACGCGACTGCCGGTAGTAGCCGGCGTACTGGCTCACCGTCTCCCGGACGGTCAGCTCCGGCTGCATGCGGCACTCCTGGAGCACGATCCCGACCCGCTCGCGCCACTCGCGTCCCGCCGCCGCCGGGTCGGCGCCCAGCACCGTCGCCTCTCCCGCGCTGCGCCGCCGGTAGCCCTCCATGATCTCCACCGTGGTCGTCTTGCCGGCGCCGTTGGGGCCGACGAAGGCGAAGATCTCACCCCGGGCGACCTCGAGGTCGATGCCGCGCACGGCCTCCAGCTCGCCGTAGGACTTGCGCAGGCCGCGAACGGAGATGACGGACTCCCTCATGTAACGAATGTTCGCGCTCGGCCCAGCATCAAATTCCCCGCCCGCCCCCACCCTTGTAGAGCCTCGCGCTCACAACGGGCGATTCTAGGGCGACTCAGCTTGCGATCAGTCGCCCAGCTCGACGTCGCGGTGCACGACGCGCAGGCGAACGTCGTCGCGCCCGTCGAGGTGGCGCGCGATCCGGTCGGCGACGCACACCGAGCGGTGGCGCCCGCCGGTGCAGCCGATCGCCAGCGTGAGGTGCGTCTTGCCCTCGGCGACATAGGCGGGGAGCAGGAAGTCGAGCATCGGCAGCAGCCGGTCGTAGAACTCGTCCGCCAGCTCCCCGGACTCGACGTGCGCGACGACGGCGGGGTCGCGCCCGGTCAGCGGGCGCAGTTCCTCGCGATAGTGCGGGTTGGGCAGGAAGCGCACGTCCAGAACGAGGTCGGCGTCGCGCGGGGGGCCGTGCTTGAAGCCGAAGGTGAGCACCGTGAGCGCGAGACGACCGGTGCCGTCGCGGCCGAGCATCTCGGTGGCGATCCGCCGCCGCAGCATCGCGCCGGTGAGGTCGCTGGTGTCCATCACCACGTCGGCCCGCTCGCGCAGGGCGCCGAGCACCGCCTGCTCGGCGCGGATCCCGTCGCTGATCCGTCCGTCGGGAGCGAGCGGATGGCGGCGGCGGGTCTCCTTGAAGCGGTCCATCAGCGTGCGCTCGTCCGCTTCGAGGAACATCACGCGCGGGGCGAGGCCCTCGGCCTCGAGCTGGTCGAGGACGCCGACCAGCTCCTCGAAGTAGTCGCCGCCCCGCACGTCGGAGACGACCGCCGCCCTGCGGACCTCGCTGCCCTCGTGGCGGAACAGCTCCCCGAGCGACCCGATCATGCGCGGCGGAAGGTTGTCGACGCAGAAGTACCCCCCGTCCTCGAACGCCGCGATCGCCTCCGTCTTGCCGGCGCCCGAGTAGCCGGTGATCACGACGAGATCCACCGGCAGGCCGTCGCGGGAAGCGCCGTCCTGCGACCCGGTGCTCTCCGATTTGGGCCTCGTGCGCTTCATGTCTCTTCCTGGTCTCAGGCTAGCCCGCCCTGTGGAGCTGCCTGTGGATCTCGCGCGCGAGCTTGCCGGGGATGCCCGGGACCGCCTCGAGCTCCTCCCGGCTCGCCGCGAGGAACCGCTCCGGAGAGCCGAAGTGGTCGAGCAGCGCCCGCTTGCGCACCGGCCCGACTCCGGACAGCTCGTCGAACAGCGAGTGGCTCATCGCCTTGCCACGTCGCTCGCGGTGGAACTCGAGCGCGAACCGGTGCGCCTCGTCGCGCACCCGCTGTAGCAGCCGCAGTGCCTCGGAGTCTCGGGGGATCGGCACCGGGTCCGAGCGCCCCGGCACGAACACCTCCTCGATCCGCTTCGCGAGCCCGATCACGGCCGTGCCGCGCTCGACGAGCGGCGCGAGCGCGCGCATCCCGGCCGACAGCTGCCCCTTGCCGCCGTCGATCACGATCAGCCCCGGAAGGGCCGCGAAGCTCTCGTCGCGCTCGGCGTCGTGCGGCGACCGATCGGCCTGCTCGAGTAGCGTGCGATCCGCCGCTCGAGCACCTCCTCGATCGAAGCGACGTCATCCGGCACCTCTCCACGGACCTTGAACCGGCGGTAGTCGGCCTTCTTCGGCGCCCCGCCCTCGAACACGACCATCGAGGCGACCGTGTGCTCGGGGCCGAGGTTGGAGACGTCGAAGCCCTCGATCCGCACCGGCAGCGCCTCCAGCCCCAGCGCCTCGGCGAGCGCGGCGAGCGCGTCCACCCGCTGCTGGCGCCGGCGCTCGCGCCGCAGCTGGTCCTGGGCCAGCGCGAGCCTCGCGTTGCGCTCCGCCAGCTCCCGCAGCCGCCGCTTGTCGCCGCGCTCGGCGACCCGCACCTCGACCGGGCCGCCACGGCGGCTCGCCAGCGCCTCCGCGAGCAGCTCGGCGCGGTCGCGCAGCGCGGGGCCGACGACCACCAGCCGCGGCACGGCGGGCACCGCCGAGTAGTACTGGGCGAGGAACTCCTCGGTCACCTCGGCCTCGTCGCGCTCGCCCTCGTTGGCGAGGTAGAAGCCCTGGCGCTCGGCGAGCACGCCGTCGCGGACCTGGAACACCTGCGCGTTGGCGTCGGCCGCCGTCGACGGCGACCGCGATCAGGTCGGCGGTCTCGATCGCCTCCCCGGCGACGCTGCGCGCTGCATCAGCGAGCGCACCGCCTCGAGGCGGTCGCGGTAGATCGCCGCGCGCTCGAACTCCTCGCCTCGGACGGCCTCCGCCATCTTGCGCTCCAGGTCGCGCTCGACGTCGCGGTAGCGGCCCGAGAGGAAGTCGATGATCGCCTCGATGTTGCGCCGGTACTCCTCGCGGTCGATGTAGCCGACGCACGGCGCCTGGCAGCGCTTGATGTAGTAGTCGAGGCACGGAACGCCCGAGCGCCGCCCCGGCTCCGGCCCCTCGCAGGTCCGGTACTGGAACAGCTTGCCGAGCAGGTCGAGCGTCTCGCGCACCCGCTTGGCGCTCGAGAACGGCCCGAAGTAGACGCGGCCGGAGCGGTGGCGCTCGCGGGTGAAGTAGACGCGCGGGAACTCCTCGTCCAGGCTGACCCCGACGTACGGATACGACTTGTCGTCGCGCAGGCGGATGTTGAAGCGCGGCCGGTGGCGCTTGATGAACTGCTGCTCGGCGAGCAGCGCCTCGGCCTCGGTCTCGGTGACCAGGAAGTCGATCGACGCGACCTCGGCCGTCAGGTCCCCGAATCCCGTCACGCTGCGGCTTGGAGAAGTGCGACGCCACGCGCTTGCGGATCGAGCGCGCCTTGCCGACGTAGAGCACCCCGCCCTCGGCGTCCTTGAACATGTAGACGCCCGGGCTGGTCGGGCAGCTTGCGGCGCTGTTCGGCGATCGTGTCCTTGGTCTTGGCCATCTACAGAACAGGTTAGGCTCCGGCTCCCGCGCGCCCACCCAGGAGGAGCCCGCAATGACCACGGAGACCATCAGCCCACCCGAGCTCGAAGACGCTCCGCCTCGAGATCGACGGCGAGATCGGCACCCTGACGCTCGACCGCCCCGAGGCGCTGAACGCGATGAGCCCCGAGCTGATCGCCGAGTTCACCGGGCGGCCGCGTGGCTCGCCGACCGCGCGCCCGCTGCGGGCGCTGATCGTCACCGGCGCGGGCGATCGCGCCTTCTCGCGCCGGCGGCGACGTCAACTGGTTCAAGCGCGGCCTCGAGGACGCCGACGTCGACCTGCCATCGACGTGCGCCGCGGCGCCGAGGTGCTGCACCAGGCGATCGTCGACTTCCGCCGCATCCCCTATCCGGTGATCGCGGCCGTCAACGGCGTCGCCGCGGGCGCCGGCTTCTCGCTCGCGCTGCTGTGCGACATGCGGATCGCCTCCGAGGACGCCGCCTTCGTGTTCGCCTACGGGCGGATCGGCGCCTCACCCGACGGCGGCATGACCTACTTCCTCCCCCGGGTGGTAGGCCCGGCGAGGGCCAAGCAGCTGCTGCTCGAGGACCCGATGATCTCGCCGGCGGACGCGCTCGAGATGGGCATCGTCTCCGAGGTCGTCCCCGCGGACAGGCTGATGGACGCGGCGCGCGAGAAGGCCGAGGAGCTGGCGGCGAAGGCGCCCCACTACGTGCGGATGTCGAAGCTGCTGGCTAACACGAGCCTCGACAACTCGCTCGCCGACCACCTCCAGATCGAGCGCCACGGGATCGCCGACAGCATGGCGACCGAGGACCTTCGCGACGGCGTCACCGCGTTCTTCGCCGGCGAGGAGCCGGAGTTCAAGGGGCGCTAGGAAGGTCACGGCCAAACCGACGGAAAGGAGCGATCCAATGGGCGGCGAGCTGGCGTTCTTCGAGCTCGGTGTCGGGGACACCGAGCGGGGGCGGGCCTTCTACGAAGGCCTGTTCGGGTGGAAATTCGAGCCCGGGCCATCCGGGAAGGGTTTCGCGATCGGTGCGCCGAACGTGCGCGGCGGTATGCACGGCGACGACGCGGGCGCGACGCCGTACGTGTTCTTCCAGGTCGACGACATGGACACGGCGCTCGAGCGCGTGCGCGAGCTCGGCGGGGAGGTCGAGGAGATGGACGTCGAGGGCGATGAGGCGTCGATCGAGAGGTTCGGACGCTTCAAGCTCTGCCGCGACGATCAGGGCTCCGCCTTCGGGGTGCATCAACCGCCGAGCGCGGAGGGATAGCGGACGCGGACTCGACCAGCTCGCGATCCCGGTCGTAGTCGAGCACGTCGGCGGCATGCTCCAGCGGGACCCAGCGCAACTCGTCGACCTCGTCGTTGGGATGGAAGCGGCCGTCTAGCGGACGCATCAGCCACCAGCGGACCTGCTTGCGTCGCCCCTTGCGATCGAGGTAGCGGGACGAGCCCAGCTCCGTCAGGGCCTCGCAGCGCAGTCCGGTCTCCTCGGCGACCTCGCGCAGGGCGGCTTCACGCCAGCCCTCGCCGTCGTCGAGCTTGCCCTTCGGCAGCGACCAATCGTCGTACTCGGGCCGGTGCACCACCGCGACCTCGCGCCCTCCGCCCTCGCGCTCGCGGACGACTACGCCGCCGGCCGCCTCGATATCCACTGCCGGCTCAGGAATGGTGGGGGACCCTACTCGGGCAGCGCCCGACCGACGCTGTCGGCGACGCAGGCTGGCTTCTCGCCACCCTCGACCTCGACCGTGAACCGGGTGACGATCTGCCACCACCCGCCGCCGACGTCCTCGATCTCCGTCACCTCGGCGCTCGCCCGGAGCCGCGACCCGGCGGGCACCGGGGCCGGGAATCGGACCCGGTTCCAGCCGTAGTTGACGCCGAGCTTGAACCCGGTCGACGCGATCAGGTCGCGGCGGAAGCCGTCGATCATCGACAGGGTGAGGTTGCCGTGGGCGATCGTGGTCCCGAACGGGCTCTCGTCCCTCGCCCGCTCGACGTCGACGTGGATCCACTGGTCATCGCCCGACAGCTCGGCGAACGCGTCGATCATCTCCTGGCTGACCTCGCGCCATTCGCTCGGCCCGATCTGCTGGCCGAGGAGCCCCTTGAGGCCGTCGATGCCCTGTACCTCGATCACGGACACGGGCGGAGACTACCGTGGCGCCCGGGGCCGCTTCAGCTCTACCCTCAGCCTCTCGGAGGCCTTGTTGCCGCTCACGTCGACGAGCCTCATTGTGGACTTCGCCACAGCCCTGCGTCCATTCCCAAGCGCCGTGGCGATCCTCGCCTGAGCCTTGCGCTTCGGCCTCAGCTTCAACGTCTTCGTCCGGCCCGCGCCGACCTCTACCGTCCTCGGCCTCAGCCGGTAGGTCGGGTTGACTGTGATCTTGCCCCTGGCCCTTGCGGTGAGCTGGTCCTCGGCCGTCACCTCGACCTTGACGCGGATCCGCGTGCGCCGTTGCCACTGGGTCCGCTTGGCGGTGGCCGTGCCGGGCAGGGCGTCGACCGCCATCCCGCTGGGCCCGTCGGCGCCGGTGACGAAATGCTCATTGGCCTTGGAGCCGTCGCGCTTCGCGCGCCCGATCGCGTTGCTGTTGAAGTTCGTCCAGTAGACGTGGGTGTCGTCGACCGCGATCTGGACAGGGGCGTCGGCGCCGGCGATGAAGCCCGGTTCGACGCCGGAGCCATCGAGGCTGGCACGCGCGATCGCGTTCGCGTCCGTGTCCGTCCAGTAGACGTGGCCGGCATCGACCGCCATCCCGACGGGCTCGCCGGCACCGACGATGAAGCTCTGGTCGGTGCCCGAGCCGTCGAGGTCGGCCCGCCCGATCGTGCTGGTGTTGAGGTTCGACCAGTAGACGTGGTCGGCGTCGACCGTCACGTCGGCGGGACCGCCGGCGCCGGCTATGAAGCTCTGGTCGATGTTGGAGCCGTCGAGGTCGGCGCGCCCGATGGTGTCGACGAACGGGTTCGTCCAGTAGACATGGTCTGCGTCGACCGTCAACCCCCGGATGACGTCGGAGTCGGCGATGAAGCTCTGGTTGGCGTTGGAGCCGTCGAGGTCGGCGCGCCCGATCGTCTGGTCGTTGAAGTTCACCCAGTAGACGTGGGCGCGGTCGACCGCCAAGCCGACGGGGCCGTCGGCGTCGGTGACGAAGCTCTGGTCGGCGCCCGAGCCGTCGAGGTTGGCGCGCGCGACTGTGCCCGTGTTGAAGTTCGCCCAGTAGACGGCCGCATCCGCGCGGGCGGCTAGCGCGAGCGTCGCAAGCGCCAGCGTCGCGAGCGCGAGCGTGGCCCGGCGCACGAGCCCCGACCACCGTGCCTCGATCGCCGCCACGACCGGCACACTACCGGCCCGGCCGCAGCCTCAATCGACCAACCGGACCTCTAGCGCCGGGGCGATGAGCTCTCCGGCGCCGTCGAGCAGCCCCAGGATCCGCGCCACGTAGGCCTGTGTCTCGGGGTAGGGCGGGACGCAGTCGCAGCCGGCGACCGCGCCCGGGCCGGCGTTGTAGGCGGCGAGCGCGAGCGGGATCGAATGGAACTGGCGCAGCAGGTCGGACATCAGGTGCGCCTGGGCGTTGATCGCCTGCTCCGCGTCGAAGGGGTCGTCGAGCCCGTACGAGGCCGCGGTCCCGGGCATGAACTGCGCGATTCCCTGGGCGCCGGCCGGCGAGACGGCATTGGGGTTGAAGTTCGACTCGGCCATGATCTGGGCCGCGATCAGGCCCGCGGACACGTTCCAGCGCGCCGCCGCGCGCAGGATCGGCTCCCGGTAGCGCGAGGGGACGAACGACGGCAGCCCGCCGGCGGACGCGCTCTCGCCGTCGCCGCCGCCGGCGATCGCGTTCCCGGCCTCCGAGCACGGCGGGGGTCCGCGCGTGAAGCCGAAATGCCACGGCTCCCAGGAGTAGCGCTTGAGGAACCCGAACCGGGAGGCGTTGCGCGCCAGCCAGCCGTAGGCGCTCGGCGGGCCGAGGTCGAGCTCGGTCGCGCAGCGGTGAAGCGACTTGCCCGGGGGGCGCGACCCAGGTCGGGTCGGGGTTCTGCGCGAACAGCTCCGCCTGCTCGGCGTCGGAGCGGAATGCGGACGTGATCGACGAGCGAGATCCCGTCGCCGCCGCGCGGCGGCGGCCATGCGGTCGAACGCCTCCGCGACGTCGGGGCGCATCGGCTTTCCCTGCCGGTACGCGAGCGGCCCCGAGTAGCCGCCGCCGGACGCCATCGTCGGCATCCCGCTCCAGCTCGCGGGGGGCGACGCCTCGGCCTCGGCGCTGGCGACGACCGGGATCTCGCGCTGGCGCCGGGTCGCGCCGGCCTCGTCCGGCCGTGGCAGCGCCTCGGCGTCCAGCTCGGCCGTGACGCGCGCCCGAACGCGCAGCGGCGCGAAGCTCCCGGCGTCCGGAAAGCGCACCCGCAGTCGCGGGGTCGGGACCTCGTTCCGGCGCGCCGCGTTGCGCGCCGCGGCGCGGGCCCGGGCCAGATACTCCGCCTTCGCACAGGTGGGCGGGGTTCGGCGAGCCGTCCGCGCGCAGGGCGGGGACGAACAGGCGGTCGAAGTCGTCGCGCATCGCGCGCGCGCCCGACAGCGCGGCGAGGTCGGCGGCGCGTTGCGCCCTCGCCTTTCCGGTGAGGGCGCCCCCGATCGCGGTGAGGATCGAACGCCGTGAAGATCAGCGCGGCGGCCGCGCCGAGCACGAGCGGCAGGCTCTGGCCCGACTGGCCGGCGAGCAGCCCGCGAGCCAGCCGGCCGGCGCGGCGGGAGGCGGCGCCGCCCGGCTCGACCCCGGCGAGGGCGCGCCGCGAGGCCACCCGCCCGAGCGGATCGGACGACGAGCTTCGCGCGCAGCCCCCGCTCGTGCAGCTCGCCGCACGGCGAGCGCCGCGAGCGCACGGTCGGCGGGCAGGTCCGCCCGCAGCAGCCCGGAGCGCGCCCGGAGGCGAGGGTCGGCGATCGCCGCGCGCCCACAGCGCCTGCGGCAGATGGACGATGACCGCCGAGGCGGGCAGCGCCCGGCTGCGACCAACTCAGCGACGGCCCGCAACGGATCCTCGCCGGCGGAGAGCGGCAGGTAGCAGAGGTTGCCGCGGGCCGCCGCCGCGCCGAAGTGGCCGCCGAGCGCTCGGATGCGCTCCTCGAGCTCTCGAGCCGATGCGGAGGCGAGAACCGTCGGGCGGGGTGGCCGCGGCGGCGGCTCGACGTCGATCAACAGCGCGCAGCGACCCTCGGCGCCCCCCGCCGACGCGACTCCGACCGCGGCGGCCAGCGCGGCTGCGCCGCCGCTCGCCCCGATCGCCGTCGTCAGGATCACCGGCGGCTCGGGGGTTCGCTCCGGCTCGGCCGGTTTCAATTCTGACCCGCTGCCCCGCTCTCGCCCGTGCGTTGCCGCGATCGGCGGAACGGACTCGACCAGGAAGCCGTGGATCGAGGCGGCGGCGCGCCTGGCCACTGAACCCAGCGCGCTCACGGCTCCTCCGATGGCCGGCGGACCCAGGCGGAGGAGCTGACCTCGAGCCGATCGGACAGCGCGCGAAGAGGCGCCGGCGGGCGCAGCTCGACGCTCACCCGCCCGCCACGGAGCCCGATCCCCACCCGGCCGTCAGTCCAGCCGGGAAGCGCGTCCCGCACGGCGGGCCGGGCCGGACGGTCTGCGGCGACCGCCAGCGCGCCGGCCTCCGCCGCCCCGTCGGCGAGCGTCACCGAGTACCCGACGGCCAGCAGCTGCAGAGCGACCAACCCGGCGAGCAGGAGCGCCGGGATCCCGGCCAGCAGCTCGACCGAGGCCTGCCCGCGCTGATCATCCACCCGCCGCCTCCGGATCGAGGTCCGCGCTCGCCTCGAGTGGTATGCGTGGGACGCCCGGGACCAGGGTCGGCACGCGCACCCGGACCCCCACCTCCCCCTCCTCGGTCACCCGGGCGCCCTTGCGCAGGTGGGTGGGCAGGGCGCTTCGCGCGGCGGCCTCCGCGTCGCCGCCGACGTGCGCGGCCCGCGCGCCCGCGCGAGCCGCCGACCCGGCCGACCACAGCGCCCAGCCGACGAGGCCGAGCTGTGCGGCGACGAGCACCGCGAGCAACAGCGCCGGGATCACGGCGACCAGCTCCGCCGACGCCTGCCCTCGCTCCGCCCTGCATTTGTCCAGTCGCACACGGCGACGATCCCGGGCCGTGGCGCGCGGGTGGCGCGCTTAGTGTCGAGAGGCAGCTACGGAAGCGTCAGGATCGGCGCCCGGCCCAGGCGGCCGCGTCCGAACGAGCGCCAACCGGGACCACTGACGAGTTTGGTCCCCCATGGGCTACCAAACTCGTCACTCGCCGCCGCCGCGAACGTGCCCACGGCGCGCCGACGCTAGCTGTACGTCGTCGCGTCGCTCCAGACGCGGAAGATCGCGAGCGCCGACACGGCGATGAGGCCGATCCAGACCAGCGCGCCGGCACCCGTGTCGAGCAGCTCGTCGGCGCCGACGATCATCAGCGCGATCACTCCGAAGGCACCGAACAGGATCGCGCGGCGCGCGTCGGTCAGCGTCGCCAGCGTGAGCTGGTTCTGCATGTACAGGCGGTAGGCGAAGAAGCCCATCGCCGCCAGGAACGCCATGCTGAGCGCCGCAAGCGCGGTGTCGGCGGCCGTGCCCCCGCCGGGGAGCGCGGCGACCCCGAGCGCCAGCAGCGCGATGATCGCCACGTTGCGAAGCGTCTGCATGTGGTCGATCTTAGGGCTTGTCGAACGCCGCCTCGCACTAGCCTCAGTCCGAGGCGATGATCACGATCCCGACGGTGATCGCGGCCATGCACGTGAGGAGTGCGACGACCATGAGTCCCGCCGCGGCACTCGTCGCGAGCGATGCCCCCACCCGTCGCGCCTCGGCGAACCGCGTCGCGCCGTAGATCGCGAACGAGAACACGATCGTGATGCCCACCCCGGCGACGACGGCGACCGCCACAGTGTCGAGCAGCGCCTCCGTGTCAACGATCGTCGCCACGATCCCCATCGCTCAACCCGCCGGGACCGGCGCGCCCTGACGGGCGCGGCGCGCGAATGCGGAGACGATCAGGAGCACCGCCGCGGCGGCAACGACCATGGGACCAATCGCCCCTGTCCCGAACACCCGGGTGATCCCGTAGGTGGCAGCGCCGATCGCCGCGGCGGCGGGGAAGGTGAGAAGCCACGCAACGACGATGTTTCCAGCGACGCCCCAGCGCACCGCCGACACCCGCTTGCCCGCCCCCGATCCCATCACGGCGCCGGAGATCACCTGGGTCGTCGAGAGCGGGAAGCCGAAATGCGTCGAGGCGAGGATCACCGCGGCGCCGGCCCCCTGGGCGGAGAACCCCTGGGCCGCATCCATCTTGATGATTCGTGTGCCCACCGTTCTCATGATCCGCCAGCCGCCGCTGTAGGTGCCGAATGCGATCGCCGTGGCGGCGGACACGACAACCCAGAACGGAACGCCGGCGTCCTCGGACAGACTTCCATTGGCCACCAGCGCCAGGGTGATCACTCCCATCGTCTTCTGGGCGTCGTTGGTCCCGTGGGCGAGCGCGAGCAACCCGGCGGACACGGTCTGGCCGAGTCGGTACCCCCGGGTCACCGGCCCGGGTCGCAGCCGCCCGACGATCCGGTACGAGGCAAGGATCCCGATCGCGCCGACCGCGAAGGCGAGAATCGGCGCGACGATCGCGGGAACCAGCACCTTCCCGACGACGCCGTCGGTGAGCACGGCCCCTGTTCCCACCGCCGCGACCGTCGACCCGACCACGCCCCCGATCAGAGCGTGCGAGGAGCTCGATGGGAGGCCGTTGTACCACGTGATCAGATTCCACGAGATCGCCCCGATCAGGCCGGCGAACACGACCGTCGGCGTCACCGCGCTCGCCTTCACGACGTCCTCGGCGACCGTGGCCGCCACCTCGAGCGAGATGAAGGCGCCGAGGAAGTTGAGGATCGCCGCGTAGGTGACCGCGATCCGCGGTCGCATCGCCCTCGTCGAGACCGAGGTGGCGACGACGTTCGCCGTGTCGTGGAAGCCGTTGGTGAAGTCGAAGCCGAGCGCCGTAACGACGACGATCACCAGGACGATGTCGTCACCCATTCCGCGCTCAGGCTATGCGTTCTTGATGACGATGCCCTCGAGGATGTGGGCCGCGGTCTCGGTGGCGTCGACCGCGCGCTCCAGCCTGAGGAAGATGTCCCTCCAGCGGATCACGACCATCGGGTCGATCCCGTTCGCGAACAGCGACGCGACCGCGTCGCGATACAGCCGGTCACCGTCGTTCTCGAGCCGGTGGATCTCGATCCAGTACTTCTCCAGATCCTTGAAGCCCCGCAGGTTCTCGAGCAGCAGCGCGAGCTGCTCGCACGACTTCACCAGCACGTCGGCCATCGCCAACGACTGGTCCATCGGCGCCTCGATCCGGTACAGGCCCATGAAGTCGGCGCTCTCCTCAATGTGATCGACGATGTCGTCGAGCTTGGTCGCGAGGCCGTAGATGTCCTCGCCGTCGATCGGGGTGACGAAGGTCGAGTTCACCCGCTGGACGATGTCGTGGGTGATCCGGTCCCCCTCCTGCTCGGCGAGCAGGATCTCGCGCGCGAGGTCGGCGCTCTCCGGCCACTTCCCCAGCATCGCCTTGAGCAGCCGCGCCGCCCGGACCGTGTTCTCGCCAGCCTCCACGAAGAGATCGAAGAAGACGCGGTCCCTGGGAACGAGCGAGATCATCGCGCCGGCTCCGCCGCCCGGGAGAGGTGGGCCTCGATCAGCTCGCGCTGGACGGACCGCGCCTCCGTCCCGTCGTCGCGGGTGCGGCGGGTCCAGCGGCCGTCGGAGTCGAGCGTCCACGCGTTCGTGTTGTCGGCGAGCGAGCGATCGAGGACGTCGTTCAGCTCGGCGCGCAGGCGAGGATCCTCAATCGGGGTGACGAGCTCGACGCGGTTGTACAGGTTGCGGGGCATCAGGTCGGCCGAGCCGACGTAGATGCGCTCTTCGCCGTCGCGCTCGAAGGAGAAGATGCGCGAGTGCTCGAGGAAACGTCCGACGACCGACACGACCTCGATGTTGTCCGATACCCCGGACACGCCGGGTCGCAGCGCGCAGATCCCGCGCACGTTGAGGTCCACCCTCACACCCGCCTCGGACGCGCGGTACAGGGCCCTGATCGCCGGCGGGTCCAGCAGCGAGTTCATCTTCATGCGGATGCGCGCCGGCCGCTCCTGTGAGTGAGCCTCGATCGTCCGCTCGACCTCGGACATCAGCCCCTCCTGGAGGTTGAACGGCGCCACCAGCACCTTGCGGGAGCGCCGCGGGCGCCCGTAGCCGGTCAGGTAGTTGAACATCTCGGCGACGTCGGCGCCGATCTCGGGATCGCTCGTGAACAGCCCCAGGTCCGTGTACAGGCCGGCCGTCTTCGGGTTGTAGTTGCCGGTCCCGATGTGGACGTAGTGGCGCACGCGATCGCCCTCGCGGCGCACCACGAGGATGCACTTGCAGTGGGTCTTCAGCGAAGGGATCCCGTACACGACGTGCACACCCGCCTCCTCGAGCTTCTTTGCCCAGCGGATGTTCGCCTGCTCGTCGAAGCGCGCCTTCAGCTCCACCATGCAGACGGCCTGCTTGCCGCGCTCCGAGGCCTCGATCAGCGCCGGCACGAGCGGGGAGTCCGGGCTCGTCCGGTACACGGTCTGCTTGATCGCCAGCACGTCGGGATCCTCGACCGCCTGCTGGACGAAGCGTTCGACGGAGGTCTCGAACGAGTCGTAGGGATGGTGGACGAGGATGTCGCCCTCCCGCATCGCGCCCATCACGTCCCCCGGCTTCCCGTCCTCGGCCTGCAGACGCGGCTGGGTGACGCCGGAGAACGACGGGTAACGCAGCTCGTCGAATCCCGCCCACCGCGGCTATGTCCCACAGGTCGTCCATGCCGAGCATGCCCTCGGCCTCGTACACCTGGTCCTCCTCGATCCCCAGGGCCGCGACGAGCTGGCCTCGCAGTCGCGCGTCGATGTCGCGCTCGACCTCCAGCCGTACCACCTCGCCGAAGCGCCGCCGGCGCAGCTCGTCCTCGACGGCCTGCATCAGATCGGCCGCCTCGTCGGAGACGTCGTAGTCGGTGTCGCGCGTGACCCGGAACAGCGCGTGACCGACGATCTCCATTCCGGGGAACAGCGCCCCGAGGTTGTGCGCGATCACGTCCTCCAGGGAGACGAACGTGCTCCCGTCCCCGAGCGCGAGGAAGCGGCGCAGGAGCTCCTTCGGGACCTTGACCCGCGCCACCACCTCGGCCTCCTGGTCGGGGTCGCGCAGCACCACCCCGAGGCTGAGCGAGAGGTTGGAGATGTAGGGGAAGGGCCGGCCGTGGCCGATCACGAGCGGCGTCAGCGTGGGGAAGATCTGGTTCTCGAACAGCTCCTCGAGCTGGGCGCGCTCGGCGGCGTTCGCGGAGGCGACCGAGATCAGGCGGACGCCGTGCTCGGCCAGCGCGGGACGCAGGTCGCGCTCGAAGCAGTCCGCCAGCCGCCCGCGCAGCCCCGAGACGCGATCGTGGATCGTCTCGATCACCTCCGAGGGGCTCATCCCGTCGGCGCCGCGTGCGTCTCTGGCGGCCTCGATCTGCTCGTGAAGGTTCGCGACACGGACCATGAAGAACTCGTCGAGGTTGTCCTGATAGATGGCGCAGAACTTGACCCGCTCGAGCAGCGGGACCGTCGGATCCTCGGCGAGCTGCAGCACGCGGTCGTTGAAGTCGAGCCACGACAGCTCGCGGTTGAAGTAGAGCGAGGGGTCCTCGAGATCGGGGGCCGGAGCTTCGGCGACCGCGCGGGGCTGCTCGCTCTGCTGCGTCGTCACCGACGAGCGTGCTTCGGTCGGATTCAGCTCGATTGCGTCATGAACCTCCAGGCCCGGATCGGGGAGATCCATGCTAACGGCGGCCCGCGTGTTCACGCTCGGCGTCGAGCGCGCGCAATCCCTCCTCCAACTCGACCAGGAAGGGCAGCTCCGGATGGGCTTCCCTGAGCTCGATCAGCGACTGCCGGTAGTGGTGGAGCTTCTGGTCCGAGACCGGGCCACCGTCGCGCCGGAGCGCCCTCGTCTTGGCGAGCTTGTCGGCCGCGTAGATCGCCGCCGCCCGCGAAGAGTGCCGTGCGACCCGGGCGCGATGCTCGGCCTTGCGCGCCTCGTAGGGCTCGATCGAGGCATCCTCGGTCATCACCTCGACCAGCTCGCCGACGCCGGGGCCGAACCGCTGCGCGATCTCCGCCATCTCGGTGTCGGTGTCCTCGACGACGTCGTGAAGGACACCCGCGGCCACGACCTCGTCATCGAACCCCTCGCGGGACAGCAGCTCCCCGACCGCGGCCGGATGATCGATGTTGGTGTCGTTGCGGCGCCGTGAGCCATGGTGCGCGTCGACCGCGAACTCGTAGGCCTCCGCGATGAGGCGCGAGTCCTGGGCGAATTCGGGGGTGGCGGTCAAGCTCCGGGAGACACGCTGGACAATGCAGCCTAGTCGGCGCGTTGGTGGGGCGTCGCCGCCGACTCACCCCTCGCGGTCCCGGCGCGCATCCGCGAGCTCGGCCGCGGCGCGGCGGGCGCGATCCAGCGCGGCTCGCTCCTCCTGCTCCGCCTCGACGAGCTCCTCGCGGGCACGCTGGGCCCGGCGGGCGGCGCGTCGCCGCTCGCGGGCCCGGTCGATCTGGCGCTGCGCGGCCCGCTCGAGCCGATCCCAGGTCCCCTTCTCCTCCTGGCCGGCCCACAGCCCCGTGAAGCGGTCGAACAACAGCGCCCGCCTGGCCTCGAGGTAGACGGCGAGTGACTCCAGCCCCCGGTAGGCGGTGCGATGCCGGGCGAGGCCGACGAGTCGCGGGTCGAGGTCGGGAGCGTCACCGGCGCGCCGTCGGATCGCCTCGGAGTCCTGGGAGCGAAGCTCGGCGAGGTGGTCTCGGATGCGCGGCAGCATCACGTCGCAGTCGTGCAGCTCGCCGAGCACGTCCTGGAGGTCGCGTGCGCGCCGCCTCCCGGTCTCGCCGGCGCGGCCGAAGCAGAACTCGGTCGCTTCGAGCACGTAGCGCAGCCGCTTCGCCGCGATCCTCATGTCGTGCTGGGCATCGACCTCCTCGGCTTCGAGTGCGTTGGGCACGAATGAGCGCAGCTCGTCGAGTCGCACTCGCACGATGCGAGCCGCGTTCTCCGCCAGGCTCGTCGCCGGATCCAGCTTCTTGACCTTTCGCGCCTTCATTCCCCCGTCCCGTCGGTTTGCGAACCGCGCGGCGCCGGAGCATGGTGATCCTCGGGGGACACGGCACGGGCCTCCGCCACCAGCTCCCGCAGCTGCACGTTGAGCGACTCGAGGTGGTCGGGGGCGACGTACCGCGCCAGCTCCTCGTTGGCGCGCCGCTGCTCGTCGCGGAGGCGATCGACGAGGCTCTCGATCCCGGCGCGGTCGGGCGCCGGCAGCTTCGACGGCAGCCCCTCGAGCGTGGCGATCGCGACGTCGCGATCGCGGCGCTCGCCGAGCGCGTCGGCCAGATCCTTGACCTCGGCGAGGCCGGCCTCGAGCCGCTTGCGCGGGAAGCATGGCTCGAAGATCTCGAGCGTCGCCCGCAGCCGGCGTGTCGCCACGCGCATGTCGTGGACCCGCTCGATGTCGCCGGTGTCCAGCACGCCGCCGGCGTGGTCGGCGAGCTCCTGCGCCCGCACCTCGACGATCTTCGCCGCAGCGTCCGCGTACGAGTCCTCAGCGGACAGCCCGGGTATCTCGCGCGCTTTTGCCACCGGATCGCGAGTCTAGTTATTCGCGCGATGTGCAAGCACATCGCGCGGTTCGCGGTGCTCGCGGGTGTGACACCGCGCGGTTTGAGGCTCACGCAAGCTCTGCGCCGCTTGCGCCGCCAGAGCCGTTGGACATCGAGCCGTTCAGGAGGTCGAGGATGACGCCCTCGCGAAGCCCACCCTTGCCGATCTGAAGCGGTTGACCGAGCAGCTCGGAGACCTTCTCCAGCAGCAGCACCCCCGTCGGGAGGATCCGGACCCGCGTCGGATCGAGCTCGAAGCGGCGTGCCACCTCCGCCACCTCGTCGCTGGCGAATATCCGCATCGCGCGCTCCAGCGTCTCGTACTCGAGCACGGCCCCGACGACCTTGCGAAGCGAGGTCGCGCTGCCTCCGACCGCGACCGCCTGCTCCGGCCGAGCCAGGTCGGCGCCCTCGAAGAACTCGGCGATGTGCTCGCGGACCGCACGCAGCTCGGAGGCCGTGGGTGGATCGCTGGACAGGAACGTGTCGGCGAGCGAGCCCGAGCCGATCGCGAAGGAGTGAACCTCCGCCACCCCGTGCTCGATCGTCCCGGTGATCACCTCGGTGGAGCCGCCGCCCACGTCAACCACCCCGATCTCGCCGCTCGCCGGATGGCCGAGCGTCTTCGTGGCGCCGACGAACGCGAGCCGACCCTCCTCGCGCTCGCTCAGCACCTCCACCTCGACGCCTGCGACGCGGTTGATCTCCGCCACGACCTCGTCGCGGTTGTCCGCCTCGCGGATCGCCGCCGTCGCCACCGTCTTGATCGCCTCGGCGCCGACCTCCTCGGCGAGGCGGACCTGGGTCGCGACCGTCGTGGCGATCTCGGCGACCTTCTCCTGCTTGATCGCGCCGTTCTTTCGCGCCGACTTCCCGATCCGGGTGTAGGTGCGTTGCTCCATCACGGTCCGGAGCTGCCCCTCGCGGGGCTCCGCCACCAACACCCGGGTGGTGTTGGAGCCAATGTCGATCGCAGCGCACAGCATCGAGGGGGGGCGCCATCTTCCCAGACCCCCCGGACCTGGCCGCCCTGACCGGCGGCCCGCCGAGTGCCCCACATCGCTCATTGCGGGGGCGGATCTGCTGTTCACCCGACTGTTCAGAAACCCACCGCGTCCGCGAGCTGCGCGGGCTCCGACGGGGCGGGGGCCGGAGCCTGCGTTGGCCGGACGCGGGGGGCGCGCGATGCAAGCGCGCCCGCCGCGCGTCCGAGCCCCCTGGGAAGGCTCCGCAGCCCGATCGCCGCCGTTGCCTGGGCGAGCTTCCACCGGTTCCCCTGCTCGCCTCCGGGCTCGGCGAAGCCGCCGCGAACATGCCCGAGGAACTGCTCCGGAGAGCTCGCCGACGGCGTCTCCGTGTAAGTCAGTCCGACGTGGATCCCGCCGTGGCAGTCCGAGCCGCCGATCCCGACGCCGCCGCACGCCTCGCGGAACGCGATCGCCGGAGCGTTGAGCTCGGTGCCGAAGTATCCGCTGCGAACCTCCCACACCGGGAACAGCTGCGCGAGGCGGCGCCGGTGCCGCAGGGTCAGCGGCTCCTCGACCTCCCAGAAGGGATGCGCGAGCGCGGCCAGGATCCCCCGCCGGTGAAGGTACTCGGCGACCGCCTCCACGTCCCCGGCGCGCTCCTGCAGGATCGCGTGATCGTCCGGGGTGATCCCGAAGCACAGCACGTGCACCTCGCGCGGCTCGCCCTTGAAGCGCGCGCGTGAGCTCCTCGGAGACGAAGAAGTCGGGACGGTCGACGAGCCGCAGGGCGCCGTCGATCGTGTCGTGATCGGTGATCGTCACGAAGTCCATCCCGCGGCGCTTCGCGAGCTCGTAAATGGCCTCCGGCTCGGTCGCGCACTCGGGGAGGATCAGCGCCTTGCGGACCTCGGGCTTGGTCAGCCTCGAGGCCACCGAATGGCAGTGCATGTCGACCCTTGCGGGAATCGCGGCGATGGAGATGCCGTTGCCATCGGCGTCGGCGATCCTCGTTCCCTGCTCCATCGCATGGTGAGTGTGTCCCGGCGCGACCGCGCCGGGGTTAACGCCTCGCGAAGCAGCGGTGAAATCGCTGTGAAGCCCGTCTACCGGCTACTGAGACGGCTGCGGGGCGACCTCGCCCGGGTGCGAGGCGTCCTCGAACTCGCGGAACAGCCCGGTGACGACGAAGGCGACCTGCTCGCCGATGTCGACGGCGTTGTCGCCGATCCGCTCCATCGCCCGCGCGACGAGCATCATCGTCATCGCCCACTCGCGCGCGTCGGCGTCGTCGCCGATCTCGAGCGCGAGCCGGAAGCACTCGCGGTTCAGGTTGTCGATCACGTCGTCCTGGCGGACGAGATCGCGCGCCAGCGCGACGTCGCGATCGGCGAAGGCGCGCTTCGACTGCGTGATCAGGCTGCGCGCCTGCTTGCCCATCGTGACGATGTCGCCCAGCATCTCCTCGTCCGCGGGCGGATCGTGGCCGGCTAACGGGATCAGCTTGCCGATGTTCACGCACTGATCGCCCATCCGCTCCATGCACTTCATGACGTGCAGGAGCGCCGAGATCAGCCGCAGGTCCGTCGCGACGGGCGCCTGGGTGGCGAGCAGGGTCAGGATCGCCTGGTGGACCTCGAGGTAGCGGCCGTCGATCCGATCGTCGTCGGCGATCACGAGCTCCGCGAGCTCGATGTCCTGGTGCTCGACGGCCTCGATCGTGCGATCGAGCGTCTGCACGACCAGGTCGAGCCCGTCGAGCGCACTCTTCTCGAGCAGCTCGAGCTCCTCCTGGTAATGAAGCCGCGTCTCTTCGGGCATCAGCCGACCTTCCCGGTGACGTAGTCCTCGGTCCGTTTGTCGGACGGGTTGGTGAAGATCTTCTCGGTCTCGTCGTACTCGACGATCCGCCCCCAGCGGTTCTGCTCGTTCGCGTCGAGCTCGACGATCAGGAAGGCGGTCATGTCCGAGATCCGCGCCGCCTGCTGCATGTTGTGGGTCACGATCACGATCGAGTAGTCGTCCTTCAGCTCCAGCATCAGGTCCTCGATCTTGCCGGTCGAGATCGGGTCGAGCGCCGAGCACGGCTCGTCCATCAGGATCACGTCGGGCTCGACCGCGATGCAGCGCGCGATGCAGAGGCGCTGCTGCTGCCCGCCCGACAGGCCGTAGGCGTTGTCGCTTGAGGCGGTCCTTGACCTCGTCCCACAGCGCCCCCCGCCGCAGCGCGCTCTCGACGATCTCGTCCATGTTCCCCTTCATGCCGCAGGGTGCGGGGGCCGAAGGCGATGTTGTCGTAGATCGACTTCGGGAACGGGTTCGGCTTCTGGAACACCATCCCGATCAGCTTGCGCGCCTGGACGGGATCGACGTTGGGCCCGTACAGGTCCTCGCCGTGGTAGAGGATCTCGCCCTCGACCTTCGCGGTGGGGATCAGGTCGTTCATGCGGTTGAAGCACCGGATCAGCGTGCTCTTGCCGCACCCCGAGGGACCGATCAAGGCTGTGATGTTGTGCCTGTAGACGTCGATCGTGATCTCCTGCACCGCCGGGTTGCCGCCGTACAGCACGGCGACGTCCTTGAGCTCGAAGACCTTCTCCCGCGTCAGTCCCTTGTGGGGTCGCGCCGCCTCGGCGACCGTGATCCCCTGGCTGAGGCCGCGTCGACCATCGTCGCCGGTGACGGCCGCCTCTTCCTGGGTGCGTCGCTCGTCCTCGGTCATGCGCTCCGCCACTGTAGATCACCTACCACTTCTGCTCGTATCTATTTCGTAGCCAGATCGCGAACGAGTTCATCGCCAGCAGCAGGATCAGCAGGACGAAGATCCCGGCGGCCGACAGGATCCGGAACTCCTCCTGCGGCCTGGTCGCGTACTGGAAGATCTGCACGGGCAGCGCCGTGTAGCCACCGCTGAAGAACGGCGGATCGAAGGTGACGAAGGTGGCCGCGCCGACGAGCAGCAGCGGCGCGGTCTCGCCGATCGCCCGCGACAACGCGAGGATCACGCCGGTGGCGATGCCCGCGATCGACGCCGGCAGCACCTGGCGGCGGACCGTCTGCCACTTCGTCGCGCCCAGCGCCAGCGAACCCTCCCGAATCGACGGCGGCACGGCGCGTATCGCCTCGCGCCCGGCGATGATCACGATCGGCAGCACGAGAAGGGCGAGGGTCAGCGAACCCGCGGCGAGGACGAATCCGAGGTCGAGCGGACCGCGGACGATGAACCCGAGCCCGAGGATTCCGTAGATGATCGACGGCACCGCGGCGAGGTTCTGGATGTTGAGCTCGATCAGCCGGTTCCACCACCGCTCCTTGTTCGCGTACTCCTCGAGGTAGACCGCGGCCCCGATTCCGAGCGGGACGATCAGCACGATCACGCCCCCCATCAGCATCAGGCTGCCGAGGATCGCCTGGCGGAACCCGGCGGCCGTCGGGATCGCTCGAGCCGACCTGGGTGAACAGGTCGAGACTGAGGGCCGGCCTGCCCTTGATGAAGGCCTGAATCAGCAGGGCGGCGAGGCCCGCGAGCGCGAGCAGGATGGCCAGGAACAGCAGGCCCGAGAAGGCTGCGTTCTTGATCACGTCCCTGCGCGGCTGGCCGCCCAGCACGGCTCGCGTGCCGGCCCGCGCGCCCGCGACGGCCAGTCGCCCGCGTTCGGTGCGAGGCTCGTCGGGCGCTCACTCGTACACCTCGCCGGTACCTGCGGACGAGGCTGATGCTGATCACGTTCATGATCAGCGTCATGACGAAGAGCACGCTCCCGACCGCGAAGATCGATTTGTACTTGATCGTTCCCTGCGCGATCTCGCCCGTCGCGGTGGTGGCGATGTAGGCGGTCATCGCCTGGATCGGATTCGAGCGGGTTGAGGGTCAGGTTCGGCGAGCTCGCGCCGCCGGCGAGCACGACGATCATCGTCTCGCCGACGGCGCGCGAGATCGCCAGCACGATCGAGGCGACGATGCCGGACAGCGCCGCCGGGAACACCACCCGGGTCGCGACCTCGCATCCTGGTCGCGCCCATCGCGTAGGCGCCCTCGCGCAGGCCCCGCGGGACCGCCGCGCATCGCGTCCTCGGAGATCGAGGCGATGATCGGCACGACCATCAGCCCGATCCCGACACCGGCGGACAGCGCGATGAAGGATTCCCGGCGCCGCCGAGGAATCCCGGCCAGCTTCTGGATCAGGTCGGGCAGTGATGAAGCTGACCGCGAAGAAGCCGATCGCCACGGTCGGGATGCCGGCCAGCACCTCGAGGCAGGGCTTGACCACCTTGCGGACGCGGGGACGGGCGTACTCGCTGAGGTAGATCGCAGCCCCGAGCCCGATCGGGATCGCGAACAGCATTCCCCACAAGGTGACGTTGAGCGTGCCGACGACGATCTCCAGCACGCCGAAGCTCGGCGGGCTCGAACTGCGGCGTCCAGTCGGTGCCGAAGAGGAAGTCGGCTATCGGGACGATCTCCGAAGAAGCCGATCGTCGGCCCGATCAGCGAGATCACGATCGCCGTCGTGGTGAGGACCGAGAGAATCGCGCACGCGCCGAGCAGCGCGACGATCGCCTTCTCGCCGTAGCGGGGGCTCGGGGCCTCCAGCCGGCGGGGTATCCCCGCCGGGCCGGAGGCCGCGATGTCCCGTGCTTCCATCCGCCGCCTAGGTCAACGGCAGCTCGTGAGTCGGACTGCTGTCAGCCACCGAGCTTCGCCACCTCGTCCTGCGACTCGGTGGTCTGCTCGTCGGTCATCGGGATGAACCCGATCTCGGTCGCGACTGTGTTGACGTTGTCGACGTAGTACTCGACGAACGCCTTCACGGTCTCGTCCTGCAGCGCCTCCGAGGACGGGTAGATGAACAGCGGCCGGCCAAGCGGCGTGTACGTGGCATCCTGGACCGTCTCCTCCGACGGAGCGACGCAGCCGTCGCCGCCGTCGACCTCGAGCGCCTTGAGCGCGTCGGCGTTCTCCTGGTAGAACGAGAACCCGAAGTAGCCCATCCCGCCGGGCGAGCCCTCGACGCCGGTCACCGTCGCGTTGTCGTCCTCGCCGACGTTGTTGTAGTCGGTTCGCTGCACGCCCTCCTCACCGTTGATCGCCTCGGTGAAGTAGTCGAACGTCCCCGAGTCGGTCCCGGGACCGAACAGATCAAGCGACTCGCTGTAGTCGGCGTCGAGGTCCTTGATCTGATCCCAGCTGTCGATGGTCGAGCCCTTGTTCCAGACCTCGCTGAGCTGGTCGACCGTCATGCAGGTGACCGGGTTCTCGGTGTTGACCACGACCGTCAGCGCATCGAGGGCGACCTGAACCTCCTCGTACTCGACGCCGCCCTCGGAGCAAGCCTTCTTCTCGGTCGACTCGATCGCGCGAGAGGCGTCGTTGATGTCCGTCTCGCCGGCGCAGAACTTCTCGAAGCCGCCGCTGGTGCCCGAGGTCCCGACCGACACGCGCACGTCCGGGTTCTCGGCCCTGGAATTCCTCCGCGATCCGCTCCGGTGAGCGGCCCCACCGTGCTCGAGCCGTCGATCGTGATCTCGCCGCTGAGTCCGCTCGGCGCGTCGCTGCTGCCGCTGTCGCTGTCGTCGTCATCGCCGCCGCACGCGGCGAGCCCAAGCGTCAGAAGGGCACAGCCGGCCACGACGAGCATCCACTTGCGTGAGGTCAACGAACCGCTCCTTTGGTCGGATGAAGGTGCCTGGTCGGGGGACGCACGGAGCCGCTCGGGCTTGATGGCGCACGGGCTCCCCTGTGCTAACGACGCTGTCAGTCGCCGGGCGGGACTGTGTTACATCGGCGTGTACTTGTTGTGAACAACCGGTGAACGGGGGAGGTGCCGGATCACGCGGCGCGACGGTCCGAGTCGACGCCGGCGCCGCGCCGGCGGCGATTCGCCCGCCGCGCGTAGGAGGCGCAGCCGGCGTGCGCGAACCTTCCGGGCCACGCCCTGACCCGCTCGTGCGCCTCGGTGACCGCCCGCCCGCAGACCGGGCAGGTGTCGATGACCGAGGCGCGTCCCCCGAGCCTTGTCAGCGCGTTCTTGACCGCTCCGTCGTCCACGCGATCGAGGCTAGACCGGCAAATGAAAGGCCGCGTGTCCTGAGCGTGAAGCGCGGATAAAAGTCGCTCAAGCCCGCGATCGCGAGGCCGCCGCCTCGGAGACCGCGTCCTCGGCCGGCGCCGTCGCCTCCACCGCGGCGGGCTGCACCTCCGCGGACTCGCCGCCGAGGACCTCGGGCTCGAACCGGTAGCCGACCCCGAAGTGGGTGTGGATGTACTCCCACCCGGCCGACTGCTTCTCGAGCTTGCGGCGCAGCTTGCGGACGAACACGTCGACGGAGCGATCGCCGTGGGCCATCGCGTAGCCCCACACCCGCTGGTAGATCTCCTCGCGCTCGATCACCTTGCCGCGGGCCTCGGCGAGCACCTGCAGGAGCTCGAACTCGCGCCGCGTCAGCCCGACGCTCTGGCCGCTGACGAAGGCCTGGAACTGATCGCCGCGGATCTCCAGCTCGCCCGCGACGAGCGGACCGACGTCGGCGTTGGCGCGCCCCCGCCGGCGCCGCCGCACGACGGCCTCGATCCGGGCCATCGCCTCCTCGGGATGGCACGGCTTGTTGAGCCAGTCATCGGCTCCGAGGCGCAGCCCTCGGACCCGCTGCGCGACGGTGGAGCCGCCGGTGCAGACCACCACACCGAGGTCGGGGAGCATGCCGCACACCCTGTCGAGGAAGCTCCAGCCCTCCGGGCCGAGCACCGAGAGGTCGACGAGCAGCGCGTTGAGCTTCATCGCAACCAGCTCGTCCGTCGGAACGCTGCTCGACAGAACACGGCATTCCCACCCCGCGGCGTCGAGCCGCTTGGTCAGCACCCTGACGAAGCCGCTGTCGGTGTCGATGACCGCCAGCCGCACCGCCCCGGATTGCGTACTCATCGGGCGAACTCCGCCTCGCGCGAACGCACGATGACCGCGTGTGTGGCCATCACTGTTCCGATGTTACAGGCGGGCTCGACGGCGAAATGCCGCGTTAACAGGTCTTTCACATCCGGAACCCTGCAAAACGCGGCAAGCGGGGCGGGCGGATTATCCGGATGTTTACCCCCGGCGGGCTCGCAACCGTCAATCTGGCTGCGCTCACGAGACTCCTCTCTCGTCAGCGCGCGCGCGACCCTCTCCCTGCCCCAGGGTCGCGCGCCACGTTTTAGCACCGGAGCGGCGCCCGGACAGCCGGGATTTCCGCTCTAACCGGGTTCGGCGTCGACAACCACGTCGGCGACGCGCTCGGCTGCGCGTCCGTCCCACAGCGGCGGCGGGTCGCGTCGCTCGCCGCTCCGCTCGGCGAGCAGCTCGGGGATCTCGCGCGATCCGCGCGGGGTCGAGGCCGAGCACCGTGTTGGTCCCGGCGCGAACCGTGACGGGCCGCTCGGTGTTGGCGCGCAGCGTGAAGCACGGCACTCCGAGGTACGTGGTCTCCTCCTGAATTCCCCCGGAGTCGGTGAGCACGGCGCCGGCGCTCGCCTCGAGCGACAGGAAGTCGAGGTATCCGACCGGCTCGGTGAGCGTCACGCCGGGGTACTCGGCCTCCCGACTCGTCGAGCATCTTGCGCGTCCGCGGGTGGACCGGGAACACGACCGGCAGCTCGCGCGCGACGGATGCCAGCCGCGTCATCGCCTCGCCCAGCAGCGGGCCGTCGACGAGCGCGGGGCGGTGAAGGGTGACGAGCAGGTATCCGCCTTCGTCGAGGCCGAGCCGCTTCGCCGTTCCCGCGGCCCGGAATCGGTCCTCGAGCGAGACCAGCGTGTCGATCATCGTGTTGCCGACGAAATGCATCCGCTCGTCGGGCATCCCCTCTCGGCGCAGGTTCTCCTCGGCATCCTCGGAATGCAGGAACAGGAGCTCGGAGAGCTGGTCGGTCACGACGCGGTTGACCTCCTCGGGCATCGAGCGGTCGAAGCTCCGCAGCCCGGACTCGACGTGCCCGAGCGCGATCTCCGACTTCGCCGCCGTGAGCGCGGCGGCCAGCGTCGAGTTCACGTCGCCCGGAACCAGCACGAGGTCGGGGCGCTCCGCGGCCAGCACCGGCTCGAGCCGCTCGATCACGCGGGCCGTCTGCTCGCCGTGCGTCCCCGACCCGACCCCGAGCATGTGGTCGGGCTCGGGAACCCCGAGCTCCTCGACGAAGACCTCGGACATCAGCCGGTCGTAGTGCTGGCCGGTGTGGACGATCGCGTGGCGCCCGCCCGGCACGCGGCGCCGCAGCGCCGCGATCACCGGCGCCATCTTGACGAAGTTCGGGCGCGTCCCGACGACGTAGACGATCCGCACGCGGGCTAGGGGCTCAGCGCGTCGATCCGCTTCGCGAGCTCGAAGTCGTTCTCCGTCAGGCCGCCGGCCGCGTGGGTGGTGATCGATACCCCGACCTGGTTCCACGAGACGCTGAGGATCAGGGTGATGGTTCATGTCCTCGGCCGGCACGACAACCCGCTTTATGAACTCGACGGAGCCGACGAAGTCCGCGAGCTCGAAGGTCTTGGTGATCGCGTCGCCCTCGCGCTCCCAGCCCTCCAGCTCGGCGAGCCGCGCCTCGATCGCCTCGTCGTCGAGCAAGTCCACGCGGTGGAGATTAGCCTGGATGCCGGGGCGAGCGGAGCGGCGTCACCGGTGCCCGGATCAGCTGCCATAGTCAACTCGATGCGGATCGCAAGCCTCGTTCCGTCGGCAACCGAGATGCTGTTCGCGCTCGGCCTCGGGGATGGCGTGGTCGCCGTCACCCACGAGTGCGACTACCCGCCCGAGGCGACAACGCTGCCGCGGCTGACGCGCAGCGTCATCCCCGCGGGGCTCACCCCGGGCGAGATCGACGCCGCGGTGCGCGAGGTGACCGCCCAGGGCCGTGCGCTGTACGAGCTTGACGAGGAGGCGCTGGTGCGCCTCGACGTCGACCTGATCGTCACCCAGGCGCTGTGCGCGGTGTGCGCGGTCTCCTACGACGACGTTCGCGCCGTTGCCGGGCGACTGCCCGACCAGACCGGCGGTCCTGTCACTCGACCCGGAGACCCTGGCCGAGGTGCTCGACGACTCGGTTCGCCTGGCCGAGGCGACCGGCGAGCGTGAACGGGGAGTGCACCTGCGAGCCGGGCTCGAGGCTCGCCTGCGCCGAGTCCGCGAGGCGGTCGCCGGCGCAGCCCCGCCCGCGCGTGGCCGCGCTCGAGTGGCTCGACCCCCCTTACATAGGCGGCCACTGGGTGCCCGAGATGATCGAGGCCGCGGGCGGCTCGGACCCGCTCGGCGAGCCCGGCCGCCGCTCGCGCGTCGCGGGCTGGGAGGAGATCCGGGCCGCGCGGCCGGACGTGGTGGTCGTGATGCCATGCGGCCTGTACGCGGACGAGGCGCTCGAGCACGCGCTGGAGCGCCGCGAGGAGATCGAGTCGCTGGGCGCGGACCGCGTGCACGCGGTCGACGCGGCCGCCTCCTTCTCGCGACCCGGCCCGCGGCTCGTCGACGGCGCCGAGCTGCTCGCCCATCTGCTGCATCCGGGCTGCGCGCCGAGCCCGCCCGGAATGGGCTGGCGTCCGGTTGTCGAGGGGACCCGGCTGGCCTGAGCTGCTACCCGACGCCGGGCGTGTCGCTGATCCCGGCCGCCGCCAGTGCGCCGCCGACCGCGATCGCGGCGATGATCAGCAGGCCGAGCACCTCCATCCCGACAGTGCCCCGCCCGCGGCGCTCGGCGGCGAGGATCACGCCGCCGCGGCCGCGCCGCCGGCGAGCCCCCCGAGGTGGCCGCCGATGCTGATCCCGGGGACGGCGAACGTGAACACCAGGTTCAGCACCACCCACAGGCCGATCTGCGAGGCGAGCTGCTCGACGCCGCGCCGGCGGGCGACCAGGAAGGTCGCGGCCATGATCCCGTAGACGGCGCCCGACGCGCCGACCGTGACCTCGTTCGGGTCGAGCAGCAGGGCGCCGAACGAGCCGGCGAGCAGCGAGACGAAGTAGACGCCGACCAGACGCGCCGTGCCGATCCCCTCCTCGAGGATCGTCCCCAGGATGTAGAGCACGAACATGTTCAGGAACAGGTGCAGTGGGCCGGCGTGCAGGAAGCCGCTCGTCACGATCCGGTACCACTCGTGCTGGTTGGCGATCGCCGGCCCGTACAGGCCTCCGTCGGTGACCAGCGTCCCGCCCCCTTCGAGCGACGCCGCGCCTCCGCCGCCGCCGATCTCGGCGATGAACGCGATCACGTTGAGGGCGAGCAGCGCGTAGGTCCCGTACGGCGTCGCCGAGCGCCGGATCGGGAGCGTGCGGGCGCGGGTCCGCTGACCGGCGCACTCCGGGCAGCGCATCCCGACCGGGGAGTCGTACATGCACTCGGGGCAGATCGGCCGGCCGCAGCGGGAGCACTGGACATTCGTCTCCCGGTTGGGTGGCG
Organism: uncultured Thermoleophilia bacterium; assembly: GCA_963754225.1. Lineage (GTDB taxonomy): Bacteria > Actinomycetota > Thermoleophilia > Solirubrobacterales > 70-9 > DASPWW01. The sequence goes on along the minus strand of CAVWEV010000004.1, from coordinate 19,954 downwards.
GTAGCAGACCTCGGCCATGAGGTGCGGGAATCTACAGCGCCCGGTTCACGCGCCCGCACGGCTGTCGCTGGAGCGACGCCCGTCCGGACGCGGGCTCAGCTCAGGTTGGCGCGCAGCAGCGGCGCCGTTGTCGGCTGCGTGCTTCCGCCGCGCGGCTCGCGGGTGACCATCACCTGTGCCGCGTCGTCGAGCCCTTCCACCGTCGCGGTCGCGGCGCCCGCGCGATCCGGTACGAACACGTTCGAGGGCTGGAGCTCGTCCTCGCCCTCGTCCCGGACCCACGCCTGGAACACCTGATCGCGCTTCAGCTCCGGCAGGCCGTCCGCGCTGAGGGTCCCGGAGTCGCCGTCGACGACCAGCTCGGCGTTCGCGCCCGGCGCGGCGCGCGAGGAGTGGAACTGAGTCGTCGTCGTCGTCGGACTCGTCACCGCGCAGGACGTATCCCGCGATCCCGGCGGCGATCAGCGCCGTCGCCGCCAGCCCGGCCAGCGCGGGGCGCGGGATCGCGAACCACGAGCGCCAGCCTCCGCGGCGCCGCGGCGCCGCGGCGCCGCGGGCCTCGCTGCGAACGGTCGCGAGCAGGCGGCCCCGCAGACTCGGTGGCGGAGGGCAGTTGCGTCACCGACGCGGGCACCGCGTCGACCGCCGGCCGCAGCCAGTCGAGGTCCGCGCGGCAGCGCTCACAGCCCGCGAGATGCTGCTCGAACCTCTCCGCCTCGTCGTCGTCGAGCGAGCCCAGCATCCAGGCCGCGAGGTCGTCCTCCCAGCGGCGATGGTCCGGCGTGCTCATTCGACCCCCTGCGCGAATTCAGTGAATCGGGCCCGCATCTTCTCGAGGCCCAGGCGCATGCGCCCCTTGACGGTCCCGACCGGCATGCCCAGCATCTTCGCGATCTCGGAGTGGGTGAAGCCGCCGAAGTACGCCAGCTCGATCACCCGGGACTGCTCGTTGGGCAGGCCACCGAGCGCGCTGCGGACCTGTCGCGCCGTGTCGCGACGCAGGGCCTCGGCCTCGGTTCGCTCCGGAGCCTCCCGGCGCTCCAGCGCCGCGTCGTCGTCGAGGTTGAGCTTCGGCGCGTGCCCACCTGCCCGGCGCAGCGCGTCGATCGCCCGGTTGCGGACGATCCCCAACGCCCAGGCGCGGACGCTTCCGCGGGTGGCGTCGTAGCGTGCCTTGCTGCGCCACATCGACAGGAAGGCGTCCTGGGTGACGTCCTCGGCGGCCGCGGGGTCGCCGACGATCCGATGGGCGAGCGAGTATGCGGCGCCGCCGTGGCGATCGTAGAAGACCTCGAAGGCGGCAGGGTCCTTGCGCGCCACGAGCGGCATCAGGTCCTCGTCCGCGAGTCGCTGCAGCTGCTCGCGTTCTCACGTTGATCCAATTCGGGTTCGGTTCTCGCATCTCCAATCAGCCACTACGCACGTCCGGCGGAGGTGGATCATGCACAGCTGCCGGTCAACCGCACAAGGAGGGCAATCAAACGATGGACGCATCGAGCCCAGCCCGGCTCTACGCGCTGCTCGTCGGGAGCGTACTGACGATCGCCGGGATCATCGGCTTCTTCTACGACTCCAGCTTCGACACGGGGAGCGCGCTGACGACCGACGCGGTCTTCGGGGTCCTCGACGTCAATGGCTGGCACAACATCGTCCACATCGCCACCGGGCTGCTCGGGCTGGCGGCGGTCGGCTACGCGGCGCGCACGTACGCGCTCGTGCTCGGCGTCGTGTACGTGGTTGTGGCGATCTGGGGATTCGCCGAGACGACGAACGGCGTCGGCGTGATCCTCGACTTCTTCCCGGTCAACACGGAGGACAACATCCTCCACCTCGCGCTCGGGCTCACCGGGCTCGCCGCCGGCGCGGCGACCGCCCGCACGGAACCCGCAGCGGCCTGACACCAGCGTTTCCCGGCACCACCCGCCGGCGAGCTCACTCGCCGGCGGCTTTCTTACTCGAGGCGTGAGCGGATCGAGTCGGCGACGCCTCGCAGGCCGGGGGACACGCGCCCGATCCGCCCGGCGGCGTCGCTGGCGCCGCGCCGCCGTCGAAGCTCGAGCACAACCAGCGCGGTGCCGGCGACACCGCCCGCCGCGACGGCCACCACCGGGCGCACCCAGTTGCGCGGGTCCCGCAGCGCCGCCAGCTCGCTCCCCGACAGCTCATCGGCCCAATCGGAGAGCTCCGACGCCGCCGCCTCGGTGACGACCGACAGCGTCTCCTCGACCCTCCCGGCGAGGTCCTCCGGCGGCTCGATCGGTCGCAGCGCATCGGCGAGAAGCGTCTCGAGCTCTGGGCCGCCGTCAGCCACCGTCAGCCTCCCTCGCGTCCGCATCGGGTGCCGCGATCTCTTCCTCGAGCTGTCTGATCGCCCTGTGGATCAACACCTTCGTCGCGCCGTCCGAGCGTCCAAGCGCCCGCGCTATCTCGCGATTGCTCATCCCGAGCGCGAATCGCATGATCAGCGCGTCGCGGCGATCCTCCGGAAGCTTCGTCACGCCGGCAATCACCCGCGCAGCTCCTCGCGCCCCTCGACGACCTGCTCCGTGCCGTGCGGATGAGAGAGCGGGTCGACGCTGTCGAGCGCCGCGGTGGGCCGTCGCGCGCGATCGCGGTGATAGTTGGAGGCCAGATTGTGGGCGATGCTAATCAGCCACGGTCGCAGCGGGCGCCCGTTCGACTCGCGCCGCGCACGCTCGAAGTGCCTGTAGGCCTGGAGAAAGGTCTGCTCGGTGAGGTCCTCCGCGTCGTGGTGGTTTCCGACCCGGTAGTAGGAGTAGGAATAGACGTCGCGCAGGTGGTCCCTGTACAGGCCCTCGAATGCCCGGTCGAGGTCGGCCTTCGATGGCCGCTCGGCCGTGCCGGAGCCGGGGGCGGCAGCGTCGGCCGCCGGCTCGCCCTCGGCCCGATTGCGCTCCGCGTCGGCCACCCGTCAAGCGTAGACCTCCTCCCCGCGCTCAGGCCGCCCGGCGCGAGCTCTCGGCGCGCCGCAAGCGTCGACACCCAGGCCCGCGCGTCGATGCGTCCCTCGATCAGCGCCGCGAGCCCCCCGAGCGCCGGTGCCTCGATCCCCGCCGCCGCGAGCGTCTCGGCGCACAGCGGCACCGAGTCGAGGCCCTCCGACGCCTGCCCGATCTGCTCCGTGATCCGGGCTGCCGGCACCCCGTTACCGAGCAGCTCGCCCGCGCGTCGGTTGCGGCTGCCGGGCGCCATCACCGTCGCCGTCAGGTCGCCGACCCCCGCCAGCCCGGCGAACGTCTCGTGGCGTGCACCGCCGGCGAGCCCGAACTCGATGCACTCGCGCCACACCGCGGCCGCGGCGATCCCGGCGGCGTTCAGCCCGTGCGGCTCGGCGGCGGCGGCGGCGAGCGCCGCGGCGTTCTTCGCCACCCCGGCCGTCTCCACGCCGACGACGTCGTCGGTCCGCTCGCAGACCAGCCCGGCCCGATCGAACACCTCACCCAGCTGCCAGCGCAGATCCGCGTCGTCGCTGCCCAGCACCAGCGCGGCGGTGCCGCTGACCGCCTCCCGCGCGTGCGCCGGCCCGCCGAGCGAGGCGATCGCGCGCGCCCGCACCCGCTCGGAGACGTAGTCCGTCGGCAGCGCGCCCGATCGGCCCCACCAGGCCCTTCGTCAGCATCAGCACGGCGGAACGACCCCCGACCCGGTCGGAGAGCGAGCCGACCGCCGCCGGGAGGCCGGCGGACGGGACCGCGAGCACGACGAGGTCGATTCCGCCGAGCTCGATGTCGCCCGCCCGCTTCACGCCGATCCCCTCGGGCAGCTCAACCCCAGGCAGATACCTGTCGTTGATGCGACGTTCCGCGATCCGCTCGGCGCTCTCGCTCGTCCGGCAGCCGAGCTGCACGTCGAGCCCGCCGCGCGCCAGCAGGATCGCCATCGCCGTTCCCCAGCTCCCCGAGCCGATCACCGCGACCTTGCGCAACGGCGGCAGCCCGCCGAGCCACTCCCACTGCAGCTCGATGTTGGGCCAGATGCGCGCCGTCACGGTCGCGGCCAGGGCGGGCGAGGGATGGTCGGTGCGGGGGAAGGTCATCGGCCGCCCGGCGCGCAGCTTCACCTTGCGGGGCCTGATTCGCCACCCTCGCCGAACGTGCTCGCTGCCGACCACCGCGACGGGAACGACCGCCGCCCCGGTCTCCAGGGCCAGCCGTCCCACCCCGCGCTTCGGCTCGGCGAGAGACCCGGCGCGGATCCTCGTGCCCTCCGGGAATATGCAGATCGCTCCGCCGCGCTCGAGGATCATGCGCGACGTGGTCATCGCCTCCTCGTCGGCCTCGCCGCGGCGGATCGGGTAGGCGCCCAGCCGCGACAGGACCCAGCCATGCCAGCGCTTCTCGAACAGCTCGACCTTGGCGACGTAGTGGAGCGGGCGCCTCCAGGGGAGCGAGAAGCCGATCACGAACGGATCGAGGAAGCTGCGGTGGTTCGACGCGATGATCAGCGGACCACGCAGCCGGGCGTGCGCGCGGCCGTGTCGAGCAAGCCTGAACCAGATCAGGCAGGCGGGCTGCAGCATCGCTCGCGCAAGCAGATAGAGGACGAGGTTCACGCCGTGTTCGCGCGTGTATGCGTGGTAGCGCGCCAGGCGTTCCTCGCTCACACGCACTCCTACACAGCCGCTCGGGCGCCGTTACTGCCCGACCGCTGCCCGGTCGATCCCTCCCGGAGCCCCTGTATCTGCGGTCGCTACCAGGCGGACTCGAGGATCGCGGCCAGCTCGGCGGCCGAGGGCGGGTCCGGAGTCCGCAACAGGTCGGGCCGCTGCGCGGCCGCCTCCACGACGCGCCCGAGCAAGGCGTGGTCCGCACCGAGCTCGCCAAGCCGCACACGCCCTCCGGCCAGAGCCTCGATGCGCTCCCCGATCCGGTCGGGGTCCGTGGCGAGGGCGGTCGCGAGCGAGGAGATCGCGGCCGGGGCGCGATCGCGCATCGCCTCCATGGTCCGGGGGAGGATCGCCGCGTAGGTCTCCGCGTGCGGGACCCCGCACACGCGGACCACGGTCTGGCAGAGGATGTGCTGGATCGCGAAGCCGGCGGAGTCGATCGCGTAGGCGCACAGAATCGCGCCGAGGGCGAGAGCGTCGCGATCGCGCTCGCTCCGGTCCTGGTCGAGCGCGCCCGCGATCGATGCGGCGCCGCGAAGTGCCGCCATCTCCGCCACCGGGTTGGCGAGCGGGGTGTAGAGCGACTCGGCTCCGTGGGCGAGCGCGTTCATCGCGGTCGCGCGCAGCGCCCGCTCGAGGAGGGTGGTCATCGCCTCCGGATCGGCGAGCACGAGCGCGGGGCGCACGAGACGTTCGGCGGTGTGGCCCTCGGGGAAGCGGTGGACCGCCGTCATCGGGGCGCCCGAGAGAGTCGTCGGGATCGCGCACACCCGGCCTCCGCGGACGGCGGCGATCGCCTTGGCCGCGTCGATCACCCGGCCGCCGCCGAGCGCGACGACGGCGCTTCCACCGACCCCGTCGATGATCGATGCCGCCGCCTCCGGGACCGGTCCGGGCGGCACCTCGTGCACGGAGCCCATCGTCGCGAGCTCGTCCGGGGCGGTCTCGAGCGCCCGCGGCGTGCTCAGCATGTCGAAGCCGTCCCAACCGTGCTCGCCAAGCAGCGCCGGAACCTCCGAGAGCAGCCCCGCTCGGAAGATGATCAGCCGCTCGCCGTCTTTCCAGGTGAAGTCCTTCAAGCCCGGGGCGGGACTCGAACCCGCAGCCTCCGGTTTACAAAACCGGTGCTCTACCAGTTGAGCTACCCGGGCTGGCTCGCAGTCACGGTACCGCCGGGCGCCGTCGGGGCGCCTACGGCCGCGCCGTCGTAACCTCGAACTCGCCGGCGCCCTTGAAGCGGTGGACGACGATCCGCAGCTCGCGGTTGCCGCACACCGTGTAACGAAGCGTCTCGTCGGGGCCGGGATGGGCGGCGCGCTCGAGCACCCGCCCCCCGTTGGGCCCCAGCAGCGCGAGGTCGAAGTCGGCTCCCGGCGGGCCGTCGAGCCCGACCTTGAGCCGCCCATCGAGCGGCGTCTCCAGCTGCCTCACCTCCCGCCGGTGGGGCTTGCCGAGCCTGCCCGACCATGCGCCCGAGGTCCTGCGCGCCCACGGGAACCTGACGTCGGCGCGGATCGCGTCGTAGGAGCCCTGACCGGGCCGGGCGATGTCCCAGATCCACTTGATCACGTTGGGGAAGTGGTAGAAGGCGAACGACTCGGCGAACGCCTCACCGGGGTTCTCGAAGTAGAAGCCGGGGCGGATCTTGCGCTGCTTGATCCCGCGGCAGATGTCCTCCTGCGTCGACCATCGCTTCGTCCCGCGCTCGAGCGCGGTCCATGGGCTGTTGCTGCGGTTTGCGGCAAGATGGTGTCCGTACTCGTGCGTGATCAGGAACTCCCGCGGCGGGTCGGTCGGCCCCCCGTCCTCGGCAGACACGATGATCTCCTCGGGGTCGGGGAAGTAGCAGGCGAGCGCGCCGCGACCGCACACCCGCCGGAGCTCCCGCGGCGTGACCAGCGACGCGGTGAGCTGGTTGATCTCGTCGGTGTGCAGCAGGGTGCCGAGGAAGTTGACCAGCTCCTGGGCGCGGACGTCCGGATCCGCGTACGCGTCCGACACCTGCACGCGGACGGAGTGCCCGTCCTGGTCCTGATACACCCCGGTGCTCGCCGCCGCGCTTGCCAGGCGTAGCGTCCCCGGCTCACCGTGAATCACCCGGTCTCGCACCGGGCCGGCCGCGGGACGCGGCGCGACCGCGCCGAGCGATAGCGGATCGGCCTTGCGCTTAGCGGCGCCCGCGTCGCTCGGCCCGACGGCGGCCGCGAGCGCGAGCAGCGCCAGCGCGCCGGCGCACAACGGGACCGCCCGGCCGACCGATCTCGGAAGGGCCGCCTCGGCCCGCCTGCAATGCGCTCGCACGCATCAATTATCGACCAAAACCATTCCCGCGAAATGCTCCGCTTCGCGTCCGCTTTCGCGGGGTTCCGGACGGGCCGCTTGTCAGACCTTCACTTCGCGCGACGCGAGGTGGATCCCGACCTTGCGCTTCACCCGTTGAAGCGCGTTGTCGACCGTCTTCGTGTCGCAGTCGAGCTGCTCGCCGATCGCCTCATAGGAGTGCCCGTCCAGATACAGCGCCAGGACGCGGCTCTCCAGATCCGACAGCACGCTCGACAGACACGCGACCAGGCTGTCGAGCTCCTCGGTCGCGATCAGCTGATTGGCGGGATCGTTGATCGGCGCGCCGGGCAGCACGTCCTCGAGCGTCGCGTCCGAGTCGCTCCCGCCCGCCGGCGACTGGCCGAACGAGACGTACTGATTGAGCGGCGCGTGCTTGTGCCGGCTCGCGGTCTTCACCGCGGTGATGATCTGCCGCGTGATGCATAGCTCCGCGAAGTTGCGAAAGCTCGACTCGCGGTCGGACCGGAAGTCCCGCACCGCCTTGAACAGCCCGAGCAGGCCTTCCTGGTTGAGGTCGTCGGCGTCGCCGCCGAGCAGGAAGTACGCGGACGCCTTCAAGCGCACGAAACCGCGATACCGGCGCACGATCTGGTCGTATGCCGTCGGCGTTGCCGCCCTTGGCCATCGCGACCAGGTATGCATCATCAACCTCGGGTTGAGATTCACCCCTGTGTCGGCCGTGCGTGAACCTCGGTCGCGGCGTGGAAACGGGCGCGACGGGCGCGAACTCCTGGGTGCGTGCAGCCACTTGAACCTCCTGGTGGGGGTTAGTGGCGCCGTACCTCCCCTGGGGCGCCGTATTCGGCGAACCACCGGCTGAACTCTCAACCTGAGGTTCACGTTTACGAGGGCCACAGTGTACGGGTGTGAGATGTTCTGTCAACCCGGCCGTGCGTGTCGTGCAATACGGCTTGCAACGTCCGGTGGGGTTGCTATGGCCTCCCAGGCACGCGACCGTGCGTCACGCACCTGTGCGCTGGCGAACCGCCTCGAACAGCAACACCGAGGCGGCCGCCGCCACGTTCAGCGATTCCACTTGCCCGGCCTGGGGGATCGCGACCAGCGCATCGCATGCTGCGGCGACGCGGGGGCGGATGCCCTTCCCCTCTCCCCCCAGCACCAGCACGACCCGGCCGCGCCAGTCGACGCCGTCGTAGCGCGTCGGCGCCTCGGGACGCGCTCCGTACACCCACGCTCCCGCCCGCTTCGCCTCCCCGATCCACTCGGCGAGGTTCCGTGCCCGGGCCACCGGTAGATGCTCGACCGCGCCCGCCGACGCCTTGCACGCGACCGCCGTCACCCGGGCGGAGCGACGCGCGGGAATCAGCACCCCGGCGGCCCCCGCGACCTCCGCCGAGCGGCAGATCGCCCCGAGGTTGCGAGGGTCCTGCACCTGGTCGAGAGCGACGACGAGGGCGTCCGGCGCCTCCGAGCAGCGATGCCGGGTCGGCATAGGGATACGGATCCACCTCGGCCACCACCCCCTGATGGTCGGGCGAGCCGGCGAGGCGGCTGAGCTCGCCGGCCCCGAGCTCCTCGGACGTCCACACCTTGTGGACCCGGCGCCGACCGCGCCGCGCCTCGGCGACTGCGTTGCGCCCGTAGACCACCTCGCGGTCACCGTTTGAGCGGCCCGGCACGTTGCTAATCGCGTCTGACGAGCCGCGCGCCGTCCGGAGTGTCGCGCACCTCCCAGCCACGCTCGCCAAGCAGCTCGCGGATCCGATCGGCACGCTCGAAGTCGCCACCGGCACGCGCCTCCTCGCGCTCGGCGAGCAGGCGCTCGGCGTCGGCGTCCGCCTGCTCGGTGGGACCGAGCAGCGCTTCGAGCCCGATCACGCGGCAGCATCTCCTCGAGCGCCGCGCGCGCGCCCGGCAGCGGCCGGCGGTTCCCCTCCGCGACCAGCTCGAACACCACCGCCATCGCCTTCGGGGTGTTGAAGTCGTCCGCGAGCGCGGCGAAGAACTCGTCCCGCCTCTGACTCCACGAACTCGATCCTCGCCCGAGGGCATCCCCTCGCGCAGGAAGTTCCGTATCCGCTCGACGCGCGCCTCGGCCTCCCCGAGCGCGTCCTCGCTGAACTCGAGCGGCTGCCGGTAGTGGCCGGAGATCAGATAGGCGATCAGCGTCTCCGGGCGCGAACCGGTCGAGCGCCTCCGAGAGCTGAAAGATGTTGCCGACCGACTTCGCCATCTTCTCCTCGGCGATCTGGACCATCCCGTTGTGCATCCAGATCCGGGCCAGGGAGACACCGCGCGCCGCCTCGGTCTGGGCGATCTCGTTCTCGTGGTGGGGGAAGACGAGGTCCGCGCCGCCGCCGTGGATCGCGAAGTCGAGGCCGAGCAGCTTCTCCGCCATCGCGGAGCACTCGATGTGCCACCCCGGTCGGCCGAGTCCCCACGGCGACTCCCACGCCGTGTCCTCGTCCTCCTTCTGCGCCTTCCACAGCGCGAAGTCGAGCCCGTCCTCCTTCAGGCTCTCGGTCCCCGCCTCCTCGCCCTGATCCATGTCCTCGGGCGCCGGTTGGAGAGCTTTCCGTAGCCGTCGAAGCTGCTGACCCTGAAGTAGACGTCGCCTCCGGACTCGTACGCGTGCCCGCGAGGCGATCAGGTCCTCGATCAGCGCGATGATCTCGGGGATCGTCTCCGAGGCGAGCGGCTCGTGGTCGGGCCGGCCGAGCCCGAGCCGATCCGTGTCCTCGAAGTACGCCCGCGTCATCTCGGCGGCGAGCTCGCTCCGAGGGCTCCCCGGCCTCGCGCGCCGCCTCGTAGATCTTGTCGTTGATGTCGGTGACGTTGACGACCAGCTCGACCTCGTAGCCCTCGTGCTCGAGGAAGCGCTTCAGGAGCATGAAGACGACGTACGGCCGCGCGTTGCCGACGTGGATGCGCGAGTACGTCGTCGGGCCGCACGCGTAGATCCCGACCGTCCCGGCTCGCGCGGCTCGAGCGGTCGAAGCTCGCCGCTCAGCGTGTCCCGGATCCGGACCTCGCGCACGCCGCCGATGCTATTTCAGCGTTGGCGCGAGCAGCCGTCGCGCGAGCCTCGGTCAGCGGCTCTGCTTCCCGGCCACGGCGCCTTGGAGCTGGCGCTTGTTCATCTTCGAGCGGCCCTCGACGTTCGAGCCGCTTGGCCTCGTTGTAGAGCTGATCGCGGGTCTGGCCTCCGCCGCCGCTCCCGGAGCGCAGGCCGCCACGGCGACCGGAGGAGATGTCGCGGGTCGAGCTGCGCGAGCGCTGCCGCGACTCTCCCGAGCGGGCGCGCTCCTTCTGCACCGTGCGCGCCGCGATCTCTCGCGCGCGCTTCGGCGAGCGCCCCTGGCTCCGCTCGCTCCTCTTCACGTGCTCGTACTGACGAGCACGCTTCGTGCCCTTCTTGATTCCTCTCGGTGGCATCCTGTGTCGCCTCCTCGTGGAGTCGTTTCGGTTCCCGCTTACCCGGTGGGCCGGCTCTCAAACGGAGCCGAGCGGGCTCACGCGAGCTCGCGCTTCAGGACCTTGCCGGTCGCGTTGCGTGGCAACGAGTCGAGGAACTCGACGTCGCGTGGGACCTTGAAGCGGGCGAGGTTGGCCTTCACGTGCGCCTTGACGTCGTCCTCGCTCAACTCGACCTCGTCGCGGGTGACGACGAACGCCTTCAGCCGCTGGCCGAACTCGTCGTCGGCCACGCCGATCACCGCCGCCTCCGCGATCGAGTCGTGGCCGGCGAGCAGGTCCTCGACCTCCCGCGGGAACACGTTCTCGCCGCCCGACACGATCATCTCGTCGTCCCGGCCGTCGATGAACAGCCGTCCCGCCTCGTCGAAGTGGCCCACGTCGCCGCTCGACAGCAGGCCTCCCGAGCTCCTCCTTCCCCCCGCCGCCGGTGTAGCCCTCGAAGTTCATCTCGTTGCCCACGAACACCCTGCCGGTCTTGCCGGGCGGCAGGTCGTGTCCGTCGTGATCGACGATCCTCACCCTCGTTCCGCGCGGCGGCGTGCCGGCGGTTCCCGGCGCGGCGCGGAGCTCCTGCGGCGACGCGATCGTCGCCCACGCGACCTCGGTCGAGCCGTACAGGTTGTAGAGGTTGTCGCCGAACGTGTCCATCCATTCGAGCGCCAGCTCGCCCGGCAGCGCCGACCCGCTGACGGCCGTGACCCGCAGCTTGGGGAGCGGGTAGCGGGCGAGCGTCTCGGCGGGGAGCTCGAGGATCCGCTGCAGCATCACCGGAACGACGATCAGCGCCGTCGCTTCGCTCGTCGCCGTCGCCCGCAGCGTCTCCTCGGGGTCGAACCGCCGCCGCAGAACGTAGGTCGAGTTGAGGGAAAGCCCGAGCACGAAGTGCGCGAAGCCCCACGAGTGGAACAGCGGCGCCGCGATCATCGTCCGCTCGCGCGAGCGCAGCGGGATCCTCGAGAACAGCGCCGCCAGCGGGCCGAGCGTGTCGGGCTGGGTGCGCTGCGCGCCCTTCGGCGACCCGGTGGTTCCCGATGTGAGGATCACGAATCGGCTCGACCCATCCGGCGGGTCGAGGTCGGCGCCGTCGTGTGACGAGATCAGCTCCTCCAGCGTGGGATCTCCGGGGTCCCCGTCGTCCGCCCAGGCGACGAACCGCCACACGTCGCGCCCCGCCGCGGACAGCAGCTCGGCGAACTCCCGGTCGTAGATCAGGGCAACCGGCGCCTCGCGCTCCACCACCTCGGCGAGCTGCGGGGCAGCGAACGCGGTGTTCATGTACAGGGCGTCCGCACCGAGCTTCGAGCAGGCCAGCGTCGCCTCGAGGAAGCCGCGGTGGTTGCGGCACATGATCGCCACGCCGTCCCCCTCGCGGATGCCTGTGTCGCGCAGCCCGCGCGCGAGGGCGTTGGAGCGGCGATGCAGCTCCAGGAAGCTGAGCGATCCCGCCTCGTCCTCGACCGCGGCGTCCCGCGGGAAGTTGATCGCCGCGTTGCTGATTCCCGCTGCCGGCGAGGTGCCCCAGCGAGCCAGCTCGCGCATCGTGCGGGCGAGCTTGTCCGGCCTCACCGGCCGGAGCACGCCCGCTTCGACGAGCACCCTGAGGTTGAACGGCGCGTCCCCGAGCGTCCCAAGCGGGCCCAGGCTGACGCGCCTCCCCACGGACTCAAACGGCAGCTTGTCCACTATCGAGCGCAGCCGCACGCTTCTAGCCTACGTCTCCACCAGCGCCACCGCGACACAGGCGATTCCCTCCCCGCGCCCGATCGCGCCCATTCCCTCGTTGGTGGTCGCCTTGACGCTGACCGGTGCGGACAGCGCCTCGGAGAGCTGGCGCTCCATCTGGGCTCGGTGGGGGCCAAGCGGCGGCGCCTCGCAGATCACCGTCGCGTCGACGTTCGAGGGGCGCCCTGCGAGCTGGCCGATCGCGATCCGCAGCATGTCCATGGAGTCGGCGTCCCTCCATCGCTCGTCGCCAGGCGGGAACAGGCTCCCGAGGTCGCCGAGGCCGCCCGCCCCGAGCACCGCGTCGATCACCGCGTGCGTCAGCACGTCGGCGTCCGAATGGCCCGCGAGCCCCTTGTCGTGGGGAATCTGTACCCCTCCGAGGACGAGGCGCCGGCCCTCGACGAGCCGGTGGCTGTCGTAGCCGATTCCGACCCGGAACCCGGTCGGCTGTGGCGGACGGGCACTCATCCGATCGCCTCGAGACGCCGCTCGCGGAGTTCGAACACGCAGATCTCCCCCACGCCCAGCTCGCGGAGCAGCTCGGTCGCGCGACCGTACTCGTAGCCCACCTGCTCGGGCGCGTGCGCGTCGGAGGACAGCGCGAACGCGGCGCCGGCGTCGACGCACATCTCGCAGAACTCGCGCGACGGGTACATCTCCCCCACAGGCTTGCGCAGGCCCGCGGTGGACAGCTCCACCGCGATCCCCCGCTCGGCGATCGCCTCCACGGCGGGCTCGTAGTGGAAGCGGCGATCGCGCTCCGGCCACGGTCGCTCCGGGCCCCACATCTTCACCAGGTCGGGGTGAGCGAGGACGTCGAACAGGCCGCACCGCACCGCCTCAGCGACGAGCCCGAAGTAGCGCCCCCACATCCGGTCTGCGTCCGCGGTGTCCTCCCACACGTCCCACCCCGCATGGTCCACCATCCGACCGCCGTCCATCTGATGCACCGACCCGACGACGTAGTCGAAGTCGTGCTGCTCCAGCACGCCGGCGAGCCGGTCCTCCGCCCCGACGATGAAATCTGCCTCGATCCCGAGCCGAAGCGGCGTGGTGCGGACGAACTCGCAGTACGCGCCGAGATCGTCCGCCGCCAGCTCCTCCCACAGCGGGTGGCGACCGATCGCGAGGGCGTCGCGAAAGCGGTAGATGTGCTCGGAGACGCCCAGCTCCTCGATCCCGGCCTCCCTCGCCGCGTCCAGATAGCGCTCGACGTTCTGATCGGTGAAGTAGCGGTCGGGCGTCGCACCGGGATCGTCCGGGCGCAGGTGCACGTGATAGTCCGTCAACACGGCCCAGGTACGCTAGCTGCCGCATGGTCCATCTGCGGATCGTCGCGCCCAGCTACCAGTCCGAGCACGTGCTCGATCTGCTCTACAGCGAGCCGTCGGTGTCCAATCTGGTCTACCTGGAGCGGGCGGCGCGGAAGCCCGAAGGGGACGTGATCCTGTGCGACGTCGCGCGAGAGGACGCGAGCGTGATCGTCGGCGACCTGCGCGAGCTCGACATCGACACCGAGGGCTCGATCTCGCTGGAGGAGATCGACTCCCAGATCTCCGCCGCAGCGCTCCGCGCGGAGAAGGCGGCGCCGGGGCTGCCCTCCGACGCGGTCGTGTGGGAGGAGGTCGAGTCGCGCACCTCCGAGAACGTCGAGCTGTCGGCCAGCTTCCTCGTCTTCATGGCCGTCGCGATGATGATCGCCGCGGTCGGGATCTTCACCGACCAGGTCGTGCTGATCATCGGGGCGATGGTGGTCGGGCCCGAGTTCGGTCCGATCGCCGGCCTGTGCGTGGCGGCGGTTCAGCTCCGGACCGACCTCCTCAAGCGCTCCCTGGTCGCCCTGGCGATCGGGTTCCCCCTCGGGATCACCGCCACCTTCCTGCTCGCGCTCGCGCTCAAGGGCACGGGGCTGGTACCGGATGACTTCGCGGAGGAGAGTCATCCGTTCACGCAGTTCATCTCGGACCCCGACTTCTTCTCCTTCCTCGTCGCGTATCTCGCCGGGACGGCCGGGGTCCTGTCGCTCACCTCGGCCAAGTCGGGCGCCTTGATCGGGGTCCTGATCTCGGTCACGACGATTCCAGCCGCCGCGAACATCGGCGTCGCCGCCGCGTTCGGAGACTGGTCGGAGTGGGCCGGCGCGCTCGGCCAGCTGTCGCTCAACCTGAGCGCGATCTTCCTCGCCGGGATCGGGACGCTTTACCTGCAGCGTTGGCTGTACAAGCGTCGCCGCATCAAGCACCTGCGGCACGCCGAGGCCCGCGAGGCGGCCGGCCTGCCGATGGGACGCAGCCGGCGCCAGCGCCCCCAGGGCGCGAAGGAGCCGCGGGCAAGCGGCTAGCCTCCGCCAGGATGGCGCGCGATCTCGGCATCATCGTTGGAGCCTTCGTCCTCGCGACGGGCCTCGCCGCGGCGCTCGGCGCCGCCAACTTCGGGACCGCTCTGTCCTTCGGGCAGATCGGCTTCGCGGTGGCGCTGGTGTGGGTGCTGGTGAGGGAGTAGCCGGTACTCGGCCGAAGCGATCGGGTCAGCCAGCAGCCTCGCGCTCGGCCAGCAGCAGCTCCGCGACGCGCAGGTCGAACGACGTCGTCACCTTGAGGTTCTCCGCCGGCGCGGGATGGATCAGCACCTTGCCGCCGTCCTTCTCCACGAGCCACGCTTCGTCGGTCGCCTCGGCGACTCTCCGCGGGCTCGCGGCCAGCGCCTCGCGCAGCGCCCCCGCGCGGAACACCTGCGGGGTCTGAGCCAACCACAGGTGGTCGCGGCTCTCCGTCTTGGCGACCGTCGGCCCGCCGCGCGCCACCTCTCCGCGCGCCGGGCGCGGCTCACGGGCTCGCTTCACCGTGTCGGTGATCGCGGTCGCGGCGATCACACCGGCGGCGTCGGGGCGCTCCCGCAGCTTGTCGATCAGCTCCCCGATCAGCACGGGAGTGACGAGCGGGCGTGCCGCGTCGTGCACCGCGACGACCCCGGCGTCGGGCTCCACCGCGGCGAGCGCCGCGGCGACGGACTCCGAGCGCGCGCGGGCGCCTTCGACGACCCGCGTATCGAGCGAGCCGATCGAGGCGGCCACCGCCACGAAACGGTCGTGCTCATCCGGCGGCGCCGCGATCACCGCCGCGGCCACCGCGTCCACCGCCGCGAACGCGCGCAAGGACCACTCCACCATCGGCCGGCCGGCGAGCTCGACGAGCGCCTTGGGGCCGTCGGCCCCAAGCCGCTCGCCCGCTCCGGCCGCCGCTATGAGCGCAGTGGCGGGCGGGACGCCCTCCCTGTGGCGCCCCTCCCGTCCGCCTCTCTCCTCCTCAGAGCTAAGCCGTGGCCTTTGCGCCGAAGCGATCCTCCAGAAGCTCGTCCAGGTAGGCCTCGGCGCCGTCTTCGTCCTTGCCGAGCGCGTACATGAACTCCGAGGCGAGGATCTTCTTGGCCCGCGTGTACATCTGCTTCTCGCCGGTGGAGAGCCCCTTCTCCCACTCGCGGATCGCGAGGTTGCGGACCACCTCGGCGAGCTCGAAGACGTCGCCGGTCTTGATCTTCTCGCGGTTGTACTTGAAGCGCCGGTTCCAGTTCTTCGGCATCTCGGAGACGTCACCGGTGAGGACCTTGATCACCTTCTTGACCTCGGGTCCGCTGATCACCCGACGCAGCCCGGCCAGGCCCGCGTTCTCGCACGGGACCATCACGGTCATATCGTTGTGAAGAATCTTGATCGTCAGGTAGTCGCGCCTTTCCCCGAGCAGCTGCTTTGTCTCCTTCTTGAGGACGACCCCGGCCCCGTGATGCGGGTAGACGACGTTGTCGCCGACCGCGTAGTCGCACTCGACTGGCGGCACCTCGGGACCTGTCTTGATCGCATCTTCGACTAGCTCCGGAATCTTCGCCTCCTAACGTCGAGACGGCCGCCCAGGGCGGCCGTCAACTCTGTAGATACCGGTCGACGAGGTCGACCTCTTGCAGCCTACGAAGGCCCTCGCGGATGTCGCGGGCCCGCTCTCCAACCCCCTCGATCGTGGCGATCTCGTCCTCGCTCGCGGCGAGGAGCTCCTCCAAGCTTCCAAAGCGATGAACCACGCGCTCCGCGACCAGCCGCGGGAGCCGTGGGATCCGCCCCAGGATCCGGTAGCCGCGGGGGCTGACGGGATAGTCGAGCGGGTTGACCTTGCGGTCGTAACCGAGCAGCTCGGCCAGCCTTCCGAAGTCGAGCAGGTCCGGATGCGGCAGGAGCGCGAGCGCGTGCAGCGTCGCTTCGACGCTGTGCTCGGAGTCGTCGATCACGTAGTCGCGGACCAGCGCGCCGCGATCGGCCGTCACCCCGATGACGGTCTCCTCGAGCTGGGTCTCGATCAGGCGGCCCTCGGTGCCGAGCTCGATGATGTAGCGCTCGACCTCGGCCGCCATCCGGGTGACGAGCTCCGCCCGCTGAAGCACGCTGAGAACGTCGTGAAGGACTCCCCCGCCCTCGAACTCGAGCGCCGTCAGTCGCGCGGAGACCTGGTCGAGGCGGGCACGGTACTTCTCGAGCGTGGCCAGGCCCTGGTTGGCCTTGCTGAGCACGGTCGGGATCTCCTGGAGGATGTACTTCATCCCCTCGAGATAGAGCGATACGACCTCGCGCCGCTCCGAGATCGAGATCGCGAGCGCGCGGGTCTGCTTCGAGACGCGATCCGCGGTCCGGTGCCGGGTGCCGGTCTCGAGAGACACGATCGTGGGATCCGGCATCAGCTGGACGTTGGCCCAGCAGATCCGCGACCCGTCGGCATTGAGGACGATCGCCCCGTCCATCTTGGCGATCTGGTAGAGCAGTGCCGGCGTGTAGTCGATGTCGAGCCGGATCCCGCCCGAGAACATGAACGACATCTCGTCGGGCTCGCCGATCACGACCAGCCCTCCGGTGCGCGCGTGGATGATGTTGTCGATCCCCTCGCGCAGCGGCGTCCCGGGCGCGACCATGTCGAGGGCTCTGAGCAAGCGGGGATCCTGACGCGCCTCCAGCTCGTTCAAATCTGTCCCCGGACTGTGGCGACATCGTCGCGAGCCATGATCTCAGAACCCGCTGCACCCTGCGGATCGGCGAATTCCGTGTGGACAGCTCGGAATGGGATGTGTCAAGCGGGTTCGGCTACGCGGCTCTTCGAACCTTCGTCCCGGCGGACGCCGCCCGCAGCGCGCTATCGAGGGTCGAGTGGTCGGCGAGCCCCTCGATCGGCTCGGAGGCGGGCGGCCCGATCACCGACCCGAGGCCGAACTTGAGCGCCTCCGCCGACGCGGCGCTCGGGGTGGGCGACGTGGCGGAGCTCGCCGGTCAGCCCGAGCTCGCCGAAGCAGGCACGCGGTCTGGCCGACCCGTCGAGAACCGGCTCGCCGCGGTGTGCGGAGGCGAGCGCGACCGCGACGGCGAGATCGGCACCCGGCTCATCGACCCGGACCCCGCCCGCGACGTTGACGAACACGTCGGCGCCCGCCAGCCCGATGCCCCCGTGGCGCGCGAGAACCGCGAGCACCAGGCTGAGCCGGTTGCGATCGATCCCGGTCGCGATCCGCCGCGGCGGAACGATCTCGGTCGGCGCGACCAGGGCCTGGACCTCGACGAGCAGCGGTCGCGTCCCCTCCATCGCGCACAGCACGCACGAGCCCGGCGCCGCGGTCGCCTCGCCGACGAACCGAGCGGACGGATCGACGACCTCGGTGAGGCCACCCGAGCGCATCTCGAACACCGCCACCTCGCTCGTCGCGCCGAAGCGGTTCTTGAGCGCCCGCAGGGTGCGATAGCTGCGCTCCCGCTCGCCCTCGAACATCAGCACGCAGTCGACCAGGTGCTCGAGCGCCCGCGGCCCGGCCAGCGACCCATCCTTGGTCACGTGTCCGACCACGATCACGGCGACACCCAGGCGCTTACCGATCTCCATCAGCGCGGCGGCAGCCCCGCGCACCTGCGCGACCGACCCGGGAGCGCCGGACGCGTCATCCGCCTGCAGCGTCTGGACGGAGTCGATCACGCAGACCTCCGGACGCTCCGCCTCCAGCGCGGCGAGCACCGGCGCCGAGCCCGGTCTCCGCGAGCACCGGCACATCGAGCGCGCGCTCCCCGAGGCGCTCGGCCCGGAGCCGCACCTGCGCCGCCGACTCCTCGCCGGAGACGTACAGCGTCCCGCGTCCGGCTGCGGCGAGGTTGCCGAGCGCCATCGCCGCCACCGTGCTCTTGCCGATCCCCGGCGACCCGCCCAGCAGGACCAGGGAGCCCGGCACGATCCCGCCGCCGAGCACGCGATCGAGCTCGCCGATCCCGGTCTCGAGGCGCGCGACGGCGGGGGCCGTCACGTCGCGCAGCGGCACCGGCCTGGCGGCCGTACCTCGCGACGCGCCGCCTCCGCGCCTCCCCCCGGCACGGCCTCCGCGCGGGGCGTGCCTCCTCGACGAGGGTGTTCCACTCCCCGCAGCCCGGACAACGGCCCGTCCAGGTGAGCGCCTCGTGGCCGCACTCGCGGCAGACATGACGTGACTGGGATCGTCCCACCGGTCGATCCTAGGAACCCCGCCCGACGCCACCGCGCCCCCGGGCAGCTAGTAGCGCAACAGCGCCGCCACGCCGGCGTGCTCCTCCAGCGCGGCCGCCGCGTCGCCGACGAGCGGGGTGACCCGCGCCCCGGTGTCCAGCGCCCGCTCGATCATCAACTCGGTGACCGGCAGCCCGTCGGTAAGCGGGGGAGCCTCGTAGGCGAGCCCCTGCTCGATCCCCTGTCCCCGGTAGTCGCGCTCGGCGTCGAACAGCAGATGCTCGACGCGACCCTGGTTCAGCGCCTCGACCGTCTCCTGCGGTCCAAGCGAGCCTCTCGCCCTGCCCGAGTAGGCGGACTCCTTCACCGTCTCGACGAGCTTCAGCTCGCGCTCGCGGTTGATCTCCGGCAGCAGCTCCACGACCCGCTCGGCGAGCCGCGATGAGGGCTCGGAGACGACGTTCTTGACGTGCACGTGGCGGGGCTCGTGCGGATCGAGCGCGTCGGTGTAGCGGCGCATGTGCTCGTTCTCCCCGAAGACCAGCAGTTCACGCCAGTCGCGCTCCCCGGCCCGGGAGGCGGTCCGGCCGCCGGCGTCCTTGAGGAAGCGTTCGCGATGCGCCTCGAGCCGCTGGTCGAACTGCTCGTGGCCCGACGCCCCCGCGCCGTGGAACCGCGCCGGGTCCGACGGCCGCTGGGCCTTGCGCTCACGCCAGTCCCCGGTCGTGGTCAGCGTCCAGTCGTCGACCTCGGTAAGCGCCCCAAGCTCCCACTCCCACAGGCGGACCTGGTCCCCCGAGACGGCCGCGACGCCGATCCTGGCGCCGGCGTCCGCGATCTCGATCAGGGGGCGCAGGTAGGCCCGACGTCCGTACACGACCTCGGTCGCCCGGGGCGGAATCCGGGCCGGGTACCACAGCTCCTCGCCCGCCCTCTCGGCGACCTCGAGGAAGCCGGCGTGCCCGCGGCCCTCGGGGGGCGGCCGATGCTCCGGAAATCGCTCCAGGGCACGCTCGGCGGTTGCCCGCAGCGCCAGCCCGCTGCGTCCCTCGGCCTGGGTGCCGAGGGCGTCGCGAAGCCGGTCGACGAGCTCCACCCGCCACGCGGCGCGGCGATCGCCTGGATCGACGATGACGTACACGGAGAGCACGCCGTCCGCCGGCTTCCAGCGAACCAGCTGCTTCAGCTTCTCCGCGCCGGGCAGCCCCATCCGGCCTCAGGCTACCTGGCCCGGATCACGACCCGCGTTGCCGCCGCGGGGGGGCGTCAGTTGGCGCTGGGCTCCGCCGCGCCCTCGTCATCGCCGGAGGACTCCTCGGGCGGGGAG
>CAVWEV010000003.1:0-71575 GCA_963754225.1 uncultured Thermoleophilia bacterium | reverse complement strand
CGGCCTCGGTCAGCTTGAAGACGGGGATCCCGGTCCACATCGAGACGATGTCGGCGATCTCCTCCTCGCCGACCTCGGGGCGCTCGCCGCCCTCGCCCGCGGCCCACTGGTCCTCGAGCTCGCGCTTGCGGTTGGTGAGCTGGCGCTCGGTGTCGCGCAGGTTCGCGGCCTTCTCGAACTCCTGCGCCTCGATCGCCGCCTCCTTGGCGCGCCGGGTCTCCTCGATCTCCTCCTCGAGATCGCGGTAGACCGGCGGCTGCGACATCGACTTGATCCGCATCCGCGAGGCGGCCTCGTCGATCAGGTCGATCGCCTTGTCGGGCAGGAAGCGGTCGGAGATGTAGCGGTCGGCGAGCTCGGCGGCGGCGCGCAGCGCGTCGTCGGTGATCTTGACGCGGTGGTGCTCCTCGTAGCGCTCGCGCAGGCCCTCGAGGATCGAGACCGTGTCCGGGATCGACGGCTGGTCGACCTTGATCTGCTGGAAGCGGCGCTCGAGCGCCGAGTCGCGCTCCAGGTACTTGCGGTACTCGTCCATGCGTCGTCGCGCCGATCGTCTGCAGCTCGCCGCGGGCCAGCGCCGGCTTCAGG
Source organism: uncultured Thermoleophilia bacterium (assembly GCA_963754225.1). Classification (GTDB taxonomy): domain Bacteria; phylum Actinomycetota; class Thermoleophilia; order Solirubrobacterales; family 70-9; genus DASPWW01. Next base: position 70,987 of record CAVWEV010000003.1, on the reverse strand, counting down.
ATCGAGGCGGCGTCGATCGCGCCCTCGGCGGCGCCGGCGCCGACGAGGTTGTGGAGCTCGTCGATGAACAGCACGATGTCGCCGCGCTGGGTGATCTCCTTCATCACCTTCTTCAGCCGCTCCTCGAACTCGCCGCGGTACTTCGAGCCGGCGACCAGCGCGGCGAGGTCGAGGGTGTAGATCTGCTTGTTCTTCAGCAGCTCGGGGACCTCGCCCTTGGTGATCCGCGAGGCGAGCCCCTCGACGATGGCGGTCTTGCCGACGCCCGGCTCGCCGAGCAGCACGGGGTTGTTCTTCGTCCGCCGCGAGAGGATCTGCATGATCCGCTCGATCTCGGTCTCGCGGCCGATCACCGGGTCGAGCTTCCCCTCGGCGGCGAGCTTGGTCAGGTTGCGGCCGAACTGGTCGAGCAGCTTCGAGGACTTCTTGCCCTCGCCCGGGCGCGCCGGCGCGCGGCGCCCTGGCGGCGGCCGCCGGGGCCGGACAGCATCCGGATGACCTCGTTGCGGATCTTCTCCGAGTCGGCGTCGAAGTCGAGCAGGATGCGCGCGGCGACGCCCTCGTTCTCGCGCACGAGGCCGAGCAGGATGTGCTCGGTGCCGATGTAGTTGTGGCCGAGCGAGAGCGCCTCGCGCAGCGCCAGCTCGAGCACCTTCTTGGCGCGCGGCGTGAACGGGATCTGGCCGGAGGTGACCTCCTCGCCGGAGCCGACGATGCGCACCACCTGGGCGCGCACGCGCTCGACGGTGATGTCGAGCGACTCGAGCACGCGCGCGGCGAGGCCCTCCTCCTCGCGCAGCAGGCCGAGCAGGATGTGCTCGGTGCCGATGTAGTTGTGCTTGAGCGTCCGGCGCCTCCTCCTGGGCGAGGACGACGACCTGGCGGGCTCGCTCTGTGAATCGCTCGAACAATTGCTGCCTCTACTCTAATCAGTACTTCCGCTCGACGACGTTTCGGGATCGGATCACCCGCTCAGTTTGGCCTACTCGTGGCGTCTCCGGAGCCCGACGGGGACGCAAGCTCGCCGGCGGCCTCATCCACTCTCTTCGGCTGCGAGCTGCCGACGGATCAGACCTCCGGTTTGTCGACGACGGCGAGCGCCAAGTATATCGGCGGCGCTCGTCCGCGCCCCTGAGAGGTTCGATTCGCGCAAGTAGCGAGCGTTTGCGGAGCGCGAGGAGCTCTGCGAGTTGCGGCGCGCTGCTAGCGTCCGCATCGCCGGGAACAGCACGACCTCGCGCAGGTTGCGGGCGCCGGTCAGCATCATCACCAGGCGGTCGATCCCGAGGCCGACGCCGCCGGTCGGCGGCATCCCGTACTCGAGCGCCTCGAGGAAGGCCTCGTCGAACGGCTGCGCCTCCTCGTCGCCGCGCGGCCATCTCCTCGCGCTGCTGCTCGAAGCGGCGGCGCTGCTCGTCCGGGTCGTTGAGCTCGGTGAACGCGTTCGCGATCTCGATCCCGCCGACGAACGCCTCCCAGCGCTCGACGAAGCCATCCTCGGTGCGGTGCGCCTTGGCGAACGGCGACAGCTCGACCGGGTAGTCGAGGACGAAGGTCGGCTCGATCAGCTCCGGCTCGACGAGCTTCGACAGCAGCCCGTCGACCAGCTTCCCCCAGCCCTCCGTCAGGGTCGGGCTCGGAGCCCATCGCCGCCGCCAGCTCCTCGCGGCTGGGCCGCGCGGCGATGTCGATACCCGCTCCGCTCCCGGATCGCGTCGCGCAGCGTGACGCGGCGCCACGGCGGCGCCAGGTCGATCTGCCGCCCATCGCGCTCGATCTTCGTCGTGCCGAGCGCCCGCTCGGCGACGTAACGCGACCAGCTGCTCGGTGCGCTCGGCGGCGACCGCGTAGTCGGCGTACGCCTCGTACCACTCGAGCATCGTGAACTCGGGGTTGTGCTTGGGCGAGATCCCCTCGTTGCGGAAGTCCTTGCCGAGCTCGTACACCCGCTCGACCCCGCCGACGATGCACCGCTTCAGGTACAGCTCGGTGGCGATCCGAAGGTAGAGATCGCGGTCGAGCGCGTTGTGGTGGGTGGTGAAGGGTCGCGCCAGCGCCCCGCCGTACAGCGGCTGCAGGACCGGCGTCTCGACCTCGAGGAAGCCGCGCTCGTCCAGCCACCCCCGCACCGCCGCGATCGCCCGGGCCCGGAGCTCGAACAGCTCGCGGACCTCGGGGTTCGCGATCAGATCGAGCTCGCGGCGCCGGTAACGGGTCTCGACGTCCTCGAGCCCGTGGTACTTGTCGGGCGGTGGCCGCAGCGCCTTCGCGAGCAGCGTCCAGTCCTCGACCCGCAGCGAGAGCTCGCCCTTCCTCGTCTTGAACGCCGTCCCCTCGACACCCACGATGTCACCGAGGTCGAGCCCGACCAGCGCCTCGTGCTGGGCCTCGCCCAGCACGTCGGCGCGGGAGTGGAGCTGGATCTGGCCGGAGCGGTCGCGAAGGTCGAGGAACGCGGCCTTTCCGTGACCGCGGCGCGCGGTGATGCGGCCCGCCGCACGGTAGCGGGCGTCGGTTTCCTCTCCGGCGTCCAGGTCGTCATGCCGCGCGTGGATCTCGCCGATCTCGACGCGGTCGGAGAACGAGCGCGGAAACGGATCGAGCCCCTCCTCCCGGAGGCGCTCGAGCTTCTCCCGCCGCTCGGTCACCAGGTTGGAGAATTCCTCGTCAGCCATGACGCGAGCCTAGCGCCCAGATGACCGGCAACCGCGCGTCGGCGGAGGCGGAGCCGAGCACGTCGCGCGCCTGATTCTGGCGCTCAGGCGGGTTCGATCTTCGTGATCTTGAGCTTCTTCTTCGGGCCGCGCGGGACGTCTACCGCCACCACGTCGCCCTTCTTGTGCCCGATCAGGGCGCCGCCGATCGGCGACTCGTTCGAGAGCTTCTCCATCGTCGGGTCCGCCTCGGCGGAACCGACGATCTGGAACTTTCGCGAGTCGCCCGACTTCTGATCCTTGACGTGGACCTTGACGCCGACGCCGACGATGTCGGTGTTGATGTCCTTCTCCTCGACCACGGTCGCCCGGCGCAGACGCTCCTCGAGGTGGGAGATCCGCTGCTCGAGCATCGCCTGCTCGTTCTTGGCGTCGTCGTACTCGGCGTTCTCGGCGATGTCGCCGAACTCGCGCGCCTCCTTGATCCGCTCGGCAACCTCCCGGCGCTTCGCGGTCTGCAGGTACTCGAGCTCCTCCTTCAGCCTCTCGAGTCCCTCCGGTGTGATCACCGACTCTCGCGCCACTTTCTCCCTGGGCCCTTTCTTCGCTTGACGTGCCTTCGGGTCCCCACCGACGAGCGGGAAACCTTCTTTTCAGTAGATAAGCCCGAACGCGGGCTCATCAAGGTGAGCTCGCCTGTCGGGCAAGGGCGGGCATTATAGCGATGCACCACAGGCGCCCAGCAGGCGCGGCCGGCGTGCCCGCGGGGGCGGCTCAGGCACGCCCAGCGCGCGCCTGACGCTACGCCGCCACGGCCTCCACGGGCACGGCCAGACGCCGCACGAGCGCGCGCGCCTCGTCGAGCGTCGTCGTGCGCTGAAACGGCTCGTTGGCACGCCGCGGCATCCCGAGCCGCTGCAGGTACCAGGGGTAGAACTTGCGCAGGTACGGCGCCGCTCGATCGCCCAGATGCTCGCCGGCCCGATCGATCACCCACATCAGCTCGGCGACGATCTCCTGCGCCGCGGGTGGCGCGATCCGGCGGCCGGTCAGCTGCTCGAAGATCCACGGGTTGCCGAGCGAGCCGCGAGCGATCATCACGGCGTCCGCCCCGGACGCGACATACGCGTGCCGCCGCGCGCTCCGCGGAGCGCAGCCCGCCCGACACGATCACCGGGGTGTCGGTCCCCTCCAGGCGCCGCACCAGCTCGCGAACGAGCCCGTACTCGGGCGCCCCCTTGTGCTGGGTCGAGGCGGGGCGGGGATGGAAGGCGATCGCCGAGGTGCCCGCCTCGGCGACGAGCCGCTCCGCGAGCTCGATTCCCGAGTGGTCACCGGGCTCGAGGCCGGACCGGAGCTTGACGGTGACCGGCCTGCCCGAGCCGTCGGCGGCAGCCCGGGCCACGCGCACCGCCAGGTCGGGGTCGGCGAGCAGCGCCGCGCCGGACCCCGACTTGCGGATCTTGCGGACGGGACAGCCCATGTTGAGGTCGATCAGGTCGGCGCCGGCCGCCGCCGCGATCGCGGCGGCCGAGCGCATCACGGCCGGGTCGTGCCCGAACAGCTGGATCGAGACGGGGTGCTCGTCCGGGTGCACGACGAGCAGCTCGCGCAGGGTGCGCTCGTTGCGGTGGTGAAGCGCGAAGCTCGAGACCATCTCCGAGACCGCCATGCCGGCACCGTGGCGCCGCGCCTGCAGACGCACGAACCACTTGCCGATGCCGGCGAGGGGCGCAAGCAATACGCGGTTTGCGACGTTGATGTCGCCTATGCGGAACGGGGCGTCGAGCGCTGGTTGCATCAGCGATTCCGATCGTAGATCAGCCGCAGGCCTGTAAGCGTAAGCAGGTCGTCCACCTCGTCGATCGTGTCGCAGAAGGGGACGATCGCGCTAGCCAGGCCCCCGGTGGCGATGACCGTCGCCTCGTCCCCCAGCTCGTCGCCCACGCGGCGGGTTATCCCGTCGACCAGCCCGGCGAAGCCGTGGACGAACCCGGACTCCATCGCCTCCTGGGTGTTCTTGCCGATCGCGTGGGCGGGCTCGGTGAGGTCGATCCGGGGGAGCTTCGCGGTCCGCTCGGTGAGCGCCTCCATCGAGATCTCGACGCCGGGGCCGATCACTCCTCCCAGGTACTCGCCCGCCGCCGAGACGATGTCGAAGTTGGTCGAGGTGCCGAAATCGACGGCCACGCAGGCGCCGCCGACGCGATCGTAGGCGGCGACCGCGTTGACGAGCCGGTCGGCGCCGAGCTCGCGTGGGTTGTCGACCCGGATCGGCATCCCGGTCTTCACGCTCGGGCCAACGAGCAGACAGCTCCCGCCCATGTAGCGCTCGGACATCCCGACGTACTCGCGGCCGAGCTGCGGCACGACCGTGGAGACGATCGCGCCATCCACCCGGCCGATCTCGATCCCGCGCAGCGCCACGCAGCCCGAGGATCGTCACGGCGAGCTGATCCGACGTCGCGCTCGGATCGGTCGCGAATCGCCAGTGCTCGACCAGCTCCGAGTCGTCGAAGACGCCGAGGTGGGTCTGGGTGTTGCCTACGTCGACCGCGAGCAGCATGGTGCGGCGGATGCTGGCATAGGATTCGGACGGTGGCCGCCGCGACGCTGTACGTGATTCCCGGCTCGCATCCCGCGATGGCCGCCCGGCTGATGCTCGAGCACAAGGGCATCGAGTATCGGCGCGTCGACCTGATGCCCGTGATCTCCAGGGTGGCTGCTGAAGGCGCTCCGCTTCCCAGCAGTAACGGTGCCGGCGCTGAAGCTCGACGGCCGGCGGATCCAGGGGTCGGTGCAGATCGCGCGAGAGCTCGACCGGCTGCGCCCCGAGCCCCCGCTCTTCCCGGGAGACCCGGAGCTGCAGCACGGCGGTCGAGGAGGCCGAGCGCTGGGGCGACGAGTCCGCTTCAGGGGATCGCGCGGCGGATCCGCGTGGAACGCGATCCGGCGCGACCGCCCGACGATCGGCAGCTACGTCGAGCGGCGCGCGGCATCGGGATCCCGATCGGACGTCGCGGTGAAGACCGCCGCGCCGATCATCGCGGCCGAGGTACGGATTCAATCGAGCCAGCGACGAGGCCGCCCGGGCCGACCTCGCCGCGCTCCCCGGGGCCTTCGAGCGCATCGACGACTGGATCGAGGAAGGCGTTCTGGGCGGCCGACACCCCCAACGCGGCCGACTTCCAGATCGTCGACCAGCGTGCGCCTGCTGATGACGCTCGACGACGTGCGGCCCGCGATCGAGGGTCGTCCCAGCGGGGAGCTCGCGGCGCGGGTCGTCCCCGACTTCCCGGGCCACGTCGACGCCGCTGCTTCCCGGCGCAATGGCTCGAGCCGCTGCGCGAGACCGACCGCCGCGGCGAGCTAGACGAGCGAGCCGACCCGCTCCACGCGCTGTCCGGCGCCCGAGCCCCGCGAGCGCGCCGGCGAGCGCTCGTGCCGTCGGGCAGCGCGAGCTCGGGATCGAGCTCGAGCAACGGCAGGAGCACGAAGCGCCGCCGCGTCACCTCGGGGTGCGGGAGGGTGAGCCGCTCGGTGCTCAGCTCGAGCTCGCCGAGCAGCAGCAGGTCGATGTCGAGCGGGCGCGGCCCGTGACGCGGCGCCCCGAAGATGCGCCCATGCTCGATCTCGACCGCCTTGCAGACGTCGAGCAGCTGCTCGGGGCCGAGCTCGGTACGGACGCGCACCGCGGCGTTGAGGAAGTCGGGCTGCTCGGTGATCTCTCCCACCGGCTCCGTCTCGTACAGCGGACGAGACGGCGTCGATCTCGACCCCGCGGCGGGGCAGCTCGTCGACCGCCGCGCGTAGGTTGGCCCTACGGTCACCCTCGTTCGACCCCAGCCCGAGGTAGCCCTTCAGCGCTCCTCGGCCTCCTCGTCATCGGCGCCGTCGGAGGGCCGCTCGTGCACGACCTCGACTGCCGCCTCCTCGACGGCGAGCGGGAGCGGGGGCTCCGGCTTGGCGGCCCGCACCCTGACGTTCTCGCACCCGAACCGCTCCAGCAGCCGCTCGCCGACGACGTGGCACAGCCGCTCCAGCGTGCGGTAGCTCCTTTCGGTGGCGGCGAGGGCGACGATGTCGCACACCTCCGAGTAGTCGACGGTGTCCTCGAGCCGGTCGGTCAGCACCGCGTCGCAGTCGGGCACGTCGAAGCTGAGATCGAACTCGAGCCGCTGCCCGACCTCCTGCTCGGCGTCGGTCGCACCGTGATGCGTGTAAATCGAGAGGCCCCGCAGCTCGACCTCCACGTGAGTGACACTCAGCTCGGGGGCACCCTCGTGCTCCTCCACGGCGCCAACCTACCAGCGCCCGATCCCTCAGGCGGGGGCGCGGTCCCGTCGCGCCAGGATCGCCTCGGTGACCTGCAGCGCCTCGCGCACCGCGCGCACGTCGTGGACGCGGAAGATCTCCGCGCCCCGCATCAGCGCGAGCACGTTGGACGCGATCGTCCCGCCGAGCCGGTCGGTGACCTCGCGCCCCGTGATCTTGCCGATGAAGCTCTTGCGCGAGGTTCCGACGCAGATCGGGCGCCCGAGCGCGCGCAGCTCGTCGAGCCGTCGCAGCAGCTCCAGGTTGTGCTCGAGCGTCTTTCCGAACCCGATCCCGGGATCGACCCAGATCCTCTCCTCGAGGATCCCGCACGCGAGCGCGAACTCGATCCGCTCCGCGAGGAACGCCTTCACGTCCTCGACCACGTCCTCGTAGCTCGGATGCTCCTGCATCGTGCGCGGCGTCCCGAGCATGTGCATAAGCACCACGCCGCAGCGCCGCTCCGCGCACAAGGCCGCCAGCTCGGGGTCGGCGCGTAGCGCGGTGACGTCGTTGACGATCTCGGCTCCGGCGTCGAGCGCCGCCTCGGCGACGGCGCGCTTGGAGGTGTCGATCGAGATCGCGGCTCCACCGCCGCTCAGCCCCTCCACCACCGGTCCCACCCGCCCCAGCTCCTCTCCGGCGGAGACGCCCGCGGACCCGGGCCGCGTCGACTCGCCGCCGACGTCCAACAGGTCGGCGCCCTCGGCTACCAGGTCCCGCCCATGCTCGATCGCACTCTGTGCGTCGAGGAACAGCCCGCCGTCGGAGAACGAGTCGGGGGTCACGTTCACCACCCCCATCAGCTTTTGGGTTCCCATACCCGTCGAGTATGGCGGGCGCCGGGTACACGACCGAACGTTTTGCGCGTTCCCGAAGCCGCCGCGCAGCGGCGGCTGAGGGGTTGCGAGTGAGGGCGTGTGCCCGGTGCCCGCCTAAGCCGGCTGGTCGCCGTGCATCTCGGCGGTGCCGCCGGCAAGGCCCGGCCGCGGACGCGGCACCGGCCGCGGCCCCTCCCGCTGCGGCTTCTCCGGCTCCGGCTCCGGCTCCGGCGCGCTCGGCTCCTCCTCGTCCCCGAAAACCTCGTCCTCGCTGTCGCCCGTGAGCAGGCGCTCGAACTGCTCCGCGTCGATCGTCTCCCGCTCGAGCAGGATCTTCGAGATCCGGTCCATGGCGTCGCGGTGCTCGGTCAGCACGTCCTTGGCGGTCTGGTGGGCCTCCTCGACCATGCGGCGGATCTCGTCGTCGATCTCGCGCGCGATCTCGTCCGAGTAGTCGGGCTCGGCCGAGAACTCGCGGCCCAGGAAGGGCTGCCCGCGATCGTGGCCGAACACGCGCGGGCCGAGCCGCTCGGACATCCCGAACCGCATCACCATCTGCTTCGAGGTCTCGGTCACCTTCTCGAGGTCGTTCGACGCTCCGGTCGTCACCTCGCCGAACACGATCTCCTCCGCGGCGCGGCCGCCGAGCGTCATCGCCATCGTGTCGGTGAGCTCCGCGCGCGTGGTGAGGAACTTGTCCTCGGTCGGGAGCGAGATCGTGTAGCCGAGCGCCTGGCCGCGGCTGATCACCGAGATCTTGTGCACGGGGTCGCAGTTCGGCAGCACGTGGCCGACGATCGCGTGGCCGAGCTCGTGGTATGCGGTGACGAGGCGCTCCTTCTCGGACATCACCCGGCTCTTCTTCTCCGGGCCGGCGATCACCCGCATGATCCCCTCCTCGAGCTCCTGCATGGTGATCTCACGCTTGTTGGAGCGCGCCGTCAGCAGCGCGGCCTCGTTGATCAGGTTCGCCAGGTCGGCGCCGGTGAAGCCGGGCGTCTGGCCGGCGAGGGCGTCGAGGTCGATCTCCTTGGCGAGCGGCTTGCCGCGCGTGTGGACCTCGAGGATCTGCTTGCGGCCCTTGCGGTCGGGGCGGTCGACGACGATCTGGCGGTCGAAGCGGCCGGGCCGCAGCAGCGCGGGGTCGAGGATGTCGGGCCGGTTGGTGGCGGCGATGAGGATGATGTTGTCCTTCATCTCGAAGCCGTCCATCTCGACGAGAAGCTGGTTCAGGGTCTGCTCGCGCTCGTCGTGGCCGCCGCCCATCCCGGCGCCGCGATGGCGGCCGACGGCGTCGATCTCGTCCATGAAGATGATGCAGGGGGAGTTCTGCTTCGCCTGCTCGAACAGGTCACGCACCCGCGAGGCGCCCACGCCGACGAACATCTCGACGAAGTCCGAGCCGGAGATCGAGAAGAACGGCACCCCTGCCTCGCCCGCCACGGCGCGGGCCAGCAGCGTCTTGCCGGTCCCGGGCGGGCCGTAGAGCAGCACGCCCTTGGGGATCCGCGCCCCCAGCGCCTGGAACTTCTTCGGGTTCTCGAGGAACTCCTTGATCTCGTGCAGCTCCTGCACGGCCTCGTCGGTGCCCGCGACGTCGCGGAAGGTGATCTTGGGAGCGTCGACCGACAGTCCGCTTGGCGCGCGACTTGCCGAAGCTCATCACCTTCGAGCCGCCGCCCTGCATCTGGTTCATGAGGAAGACCCAGAAGGCGAAGAAGAGGATGAAGGGGAGCACGTAGGTGAGCAGCGAGAGGATGCTCGACCCGCCCGTGCCCTCGACCTTGGTCTCGACCTCGTTGCGCTGCAGCGAGTTGACCAGCGTCTCCTCGGTGTTCTCCGGGTAGCCGGTCGAGTACTCCTCGCCGTTCGTCTCCTTGACGTCGACGGTGTGGTCCTTGGTCTGGATCGTGACCGACTCGACGGAATCGGGGTCGTCGTTGATCTGCGAGATGAACTCGTTGTAGGTGGGCTCCTCCTCCTGCTGACCTGGGCTGATCAGCTGGTGGGCGAAGAAGGCCAGCACCACCACGATCAGGAGCGGGAACCACGCGCTCTTGAAGAAACGCTTCACTTGGACCTCACGGCCGGTTATTCGGCAGCATTTTCTGGTTTCTCAAGCCCCGGCCGTGGATTTCCAGCGTACCAGGGTGCTTTTCGGCGACCCGTGCGTCGTCGTGCCTGGGACTGCGTTCCCGCCCGCCGCCCAGATCATTCCCGCGATGTGCTCGGCTTAGCCTCCGCCATCGCGGGGTTACGTTTCCTCCTTCGCCAACACGGCGACGTACTCGAGGTTGCGAAACCGCTGCTCGTAGTCGAGCCCGTATCCGACCACGAAGCGGTCCGGGATCTCGAACCCCACGTAGCGAATCGGGAGGTCGACTCGCCGCCGTTCGCGCTTGGTCGAGCAGCGCGCACACCTCGAGCGAGCGCGGGCCGCGCGCACGCAGGTTGCGGATCAGGTAGTGCAGCGTAAGCCCCGAGTCGATGATGTCCTCGACGATCAGCACGTCGCGGCCCTCGATCGAGCTATCGAGGTCCTTGAGGATGCGGACCACGCCCGAGGAGTCGGTGGACGATCCGTAGCTGGACACGGCCATGAAGTCGACCTCGCACGAAATCCGCAGGCTGCGCATCAGATCGGCGAGGAACAGCACCGCTCCCTTGAGGATGCCGATCAGCAGCAGTCGCCGCCCTCGTAGTCGCGGCTGATCTCGGCCCCGAGCTCGCCTCACCCGCCGCTGCAGCTCGTCGGAGGCGACCACGATCTCGCCGACCGGACCGTCCGGCGGTTGCTCAGGTCGTGGTGTCATGGAGCTTCGCGCTCAGGATCACCACGTCGCCGGCCTGCTCCTCGAACCTGAACTCCTCCGAGACCGCCACGCCGGCGACCCACGCGACGCGGTCGCGCGCGGTCACGACGGGCAGCGTGTGGCGCAGCGAGCGGGGCACCTTGCGGTCGGTGAACAGATCCTGGAGCGTCTTCGTGCCCTCCATTCCGAGCGGGCGCATGCGGTCGCCCTCGCGCCATGCGCGCACGACGATGCTCGCCGCCGAGCGCCGCGGCGTCCAGGATCGCCCGCTCCGGCCCGTCGAGGGGGACCGGCGGACCGCCCCTCTCGGCTCGCACCTCCCAGCGCCCGAACCGGCAGCGCCCGGGAACGCTGAGCGCAACCGGCTCGGGGAGTACTTCCTCGCCGACGCTGAAGCGGATCATCCCCTGCTCGCAGATCGCCCGCAGACCGCCGCCGAGATCGACGTCGCCGCCCTCGGGGCGCTGCGCGAGCCGCCAGATCTCCCGCGCAGGCCCGCGGCCGAGCGGCACCTCATGGCCCGCGACGCGCTCCGCGAGGGCGCGGAGGGCCAGACGGCGCAGGCCGGGCTCCAGCTCGCGCAGCGCCTCCGCCCGGACGGCAATCACCCCGGGGCCGGCGCCCGCCTCCTCGAGAGTCTCGGCGACGACCCTGTCGAGCACCTGCGCCTCCTCGGCAAGCTCGTGCCGCGTCTCGGCGACGTTCTGCTCCGCGGCGGGGTTGACCTCGCGCATCGCGGGGAGGACCTCGTGGCGGATCCGGTTGCGCGCGAAGCTGCGGTCCAGGTTGGTCGGGTCATCGGCGAACGGAAGCCCCGCCTGGGTGGCCAGCCCGCGCACCTCGGCGCGGTCGATCGCCAGCAGCGGGCGAACGAGCCGCCCGCGCCGCGCGGGAAGCCCGAGCAGGGCGCGCCGGCCCGGTGAGGACGCGAGCCGGTACAGGACCGTCTCCGCGAGATCGGTTCGCGTGTGGCCGGTCGCCACCCACTCGCACCCGAGCCGGTCGCGGAGCTGCTCGGCCGCCACGTAGCGCGCCTCGCGAGCCGCCGCCTGCATGTTGCCCTGACCCAGCCGGGGACGCTCCACCCTGAGGTCGATGCGCAGGAACCCGCACAGCCTGCGACAGATCTGCTCGTCGTCCGCGGCGGAGTCCCTGAGGCCGTAGTTGAGGTGAAGCGCGTGCACGTTGGGCCTACCGCAATGCTCCGCCAGGCCCGCGGCCAGGCACGCGGAGTCGGGCCCGCCCGAGATCAGCACCACGCCGGGCGCTCCCTCCTTGACCAGCCCGCTCTCCGAGACGACCCGCGCCAGCGAGCGAAGCGCCTCCGCTTTCGCGTTCACGCTGCGATCTTACGACCGCCTACGGCGTCCGGGGGCGGGCCGAGAACAGCTCGGCCGGCTGGGGGAACCCCTTCAGCTCGGTCTCGCCGATCTCGTCGAACTCGAGGTAATCCGAGCCCCCGATCGCGTCGACAACCGACCGCGTGACCACCACCTCGCCCCCGAGCGCCCGCGCCACCACCCGGTGGCTGAGGTTGACGTCGGTCCCGAAGTAGTCGGCGTCCCTGTACACGGCCTTGCCGAAATGGATCCCGACCCGGGGCTGCGGTCGCTCCTGGAACAGCCCGAGGAAGCCGACCGCCCACTCGGTCAGGGTCGTGGGGTCCGGCGAGACGATCATCACCTCGTCGCCGATCGTCTTCACGATCGTCGCCTCCGCCGGCAGCGTGGCCTCGACCGTCTCGACGAACCGCTCGACCAGGTCGAGCGCCTCCTCGTCGCCCTCCTCCTCCGTGTAGCGAGTGAACCCCGTCAGGTCGATGAAGCAGAAGGCCATCGACACCCGGCCGATCCCGCCCTCCTCGACGAACTCCGCCTCCATGTGGCCGACCACGTCCTGCTCTATATAGAAGCGCAGGTAGCGGGTGTGGACGTACTCCATCAGCGGCGCGGTGAGCGGCATGCAGGTCCCCGGCGAGGCCCTCCATCTCCTCCGCCATCTCGAACGCGTCGACCCCTTCGCGGATCAGCGGCTCGTGGACGTAGAGGTGGAACAATCGCACCTCCGCGTCGGCGATCGACCGCAGCGCCCGCGCGTACACGCGGACGAGCTGCAGCAGCGCGACGAGCGGGAAGCCCGCCTCGAGCACCCGCGCGAGTCCCGCCATCGCCTCGATGTCCTGCTCGGTCAGCTCGTGCCCCTCGGACACCGGGGTGCCGAGCAGCGCCATCAGCCGCTCGATCAGCTCGGCCTCGAGCCCGCTGCGACGCGCCGCCTCGTCGAGGCTGATCGTGCGCGCGATGCTCGGGAACAGCTCCTCGACGAAGCCGAAGGCGAGCCTGCCCTCGCGCACCGCCCGGCGCAGCGAGCCCAGCGAGTGCCCGCGCTCCCGCATCCGCGCCACCACCCTCGCCTGAGCGGCGGCGGTCACGGTCCATCCATCGCCGTCCACGGGGATCACCCCCTGGCCGGCCCATCGCTTCAGGGTCGAGGCGGGAACCCCGGAGCGCTCGGCCGCCTCGTTGAGCGTGATCGACTCTTCGGCCACGTCAGGTAATTCTCGACGAGCGGGGCAACAAAGGAGCGACGGGGTCTTGCGGCCCCGTCGCCCGCGGGCTATCGGCCCGCGACGTCGGCCGGCGGCGGCTGATCGCGCCTCGCGGGCCTCGCCTCCGCCCCAGTCGCCGGGGGGCGGGCGGGCGCCGACCCACTACTGGCCTGCTGTCGTGTTCGCTGCGAATCAGCTTACGCCCGCGGTCCCGGGCAAGTCAACACGACGTCGAGCCCGAGCTACGCGACGACGAGGTGCGAGTACTCGGCGGCGACCAACTCCTTGTAGGGGTGGGTGATCAGCTTCGCCGCGGGCAGGTAGAGCAGCGCCGCCCGCGCGTCCCCGGTGCACTGGATCTGGCCCCGGGCGATCGCGACCGGCACGCTCGCCTTGCCCTGCAGGTAGGCGTTCGCGACCGCCGAGTCCATCGCCAGCTCGAGCTTCGGCTCCCACGGCGCCCGCTCCGAGAAGCTCCACTCGACGCAAGAGTCCGGGTCCTCGCTGGCCGCGATGTTCACGGCGAGTCCGAGATCGGGGCATCGAAGGCGCAGCCGCATCCGCGTCGCTCGCAACAGCGGCCCGGCCCTCTCGTCCTCGTTCACCTCCGCGAGCACGCGGTCGAGGATCTCCCGCATCTCCTCGGAGGATCGAAACTTCGCCTCCGCGCGGGTCCGGGTCGCCGTCGCCATCCGCGCGGCAGTCTAGTGACCCTGCCTAGACGCTTCTGAGCACCGCCAAATTCGCTCGCGAATTTGGCTATCACAAAAACGCCGAGCCGCGCAGCACCAGGTTCTCGTACAGCTTCTGCTGGATCAGCTCGCGGACCTGCTCGGAGAGGTCGAACACGAGCTGGCGGTCCTCGGCCGCCTCCGGAGGATGCTCCGAGAGGTCGATCGGCTCGCAGAACTCGATCCGCCACCGCGACGGCAGCGGGACGAGGCCCAGCGGGCCGAGCCATGGGAACGTGGGGGTGATCGGGGCGAACGGCGCCCCGACGAGCCGGGCGAGCGCATCGCTCTCGCCGAGCTTCGGATAGATCTCCTCCGAGCCCACGACCGCCACGGGGACGACCGGGGAGCGGGTCCTGAGCGCGACGTCGACGAAGCCGCCGCGGCCGAAGCGCCGCAGGCGATAGCGCTCCGAGAACGGCTTGCCCGTCCCCTTCACCCCCTCGGGGAAGACCATGACGAGATGGTCCTGCTCGAGCAGACGGGTCGCGTTGTCGGGATTGGCGGGGACGCCGCCGACGCGCCGCATGAACGAGCTCAGGAACGGGAGCGCGAAGGCCCAGTTGAGGACCATGAACCGCGGCCACCGCGGCATCGGGTGCTGGGTTCGGATCGCCGTCGCCATCATCGACGCGTCGAAGGGGAACAGCGAGCCCGCGTGGTTCGCGACCAGCATCACCCGGCCATCCGCGGGGACGTTGTCCAACCCGCTGGTCTTCACCCTCCACCACACGTCGTACAGGAACTCGAACAGCGGAGTCACGGCCTCGGCGAACTGCTCGTCGAAGCCCCACTCGTCCTCGGCGTACTCGCCACGCAGTCGCTGCGCGACGCGCTCAAGCGCCTCGCGGAAGGAGTCCGGCATCCCGGTCGCCGCGCGCTGCGCGGCGCTCAGGGGGCCGAGTCCCTCCTCGACCCCCTCCCTCAGACCGCGCAGGAACTCGGCCACCGTGTCGGGGCCGACACCGTGGCCGTCGGTCGTCGTCGTCCCGGCGCCCTCCACGCTCATCTCCTCGCGAGCGCGTCGGCGAGGGCGCGCGGGCCGGGAACCGAAGCGAGCCGGCTGCCACCCGAGCGCTCCGCGAAGTCGCGCACCGCACCGAGCGCGTCGAAGCGGGGTTCGTACCCCACCTCCTCGCGGAGCCGGGTGTTGTCGACGCCGCGGCCGAAGCGCAACAGCCGGACCCCGTCGTCGTATGTGCCGCCCATACGCAACCGCCTGCCGAGCTGGCCCAGCGCCGGGCCGAACAGCGGGTGCGGGATCGGCACCGAGGGCTTGCCCGCGGTCCTCAGGATCCTGCTCAGCGAGACCGCGCCCGAGGGCGCGACGTTGACGGCACCCCGAACCGGGTGGTGGACCGCGGCCTCGAGGGCTCCGGTCGCGTCCGAGGAATGGATGAACTGGAGCCTGGGATCGAATCCGAGCTGCGTCGGCACGACGGGCAGCGAGAGGTAGCCGACCAGCGGCGTGCGAATGTCGGGACCGATCTCGGGCTGGTAGCGGAGCATGCAGCAGGTGATGTCGGGGTGCCGCCGGGCGAAGTTGTCGAAGTAGTTCTCGAGCTCTCCGACGTCGCGCTGGAAGCGGGTCTTGAGCGGGTAGCGGCGTGCCATCTCCTCGGAGTAGAAGAACGGCGCCGCTCCCTCCGATCCGTAGATCGCGGCCGACCCCCGTGCGATCACCGTGCGCAGCGAGGTCGTCCTCTCACACGCCGCGAGCAGCTGCAGCGTGCCGATCACGTTGATGTCGTGAAGCGCCCGATCCGGCTTGCCGCGGGCCGGATACCAGAGGAATCCGCAGTGAACCACCGTGTCGGCCTCGGTGCTCGGCAGCAGGCGCGAGAACAGCGGGTTGCGGATGTCGGCCTCGATCAGCTCCGTGCGCTCGAGGTCGACCGCCGGCGGCTCGGTGTCGATCCCGGCCAGGTACTCGACCGTGGGGTCGCGTTCGAGTCGTCGCGCGAGCGCGCTGGCCCAGTGGCCGGAGATGCCCGTGATCACGATTCGCCGGCCGGGGGCCATTACTCACCCTCGGCCTTAGGCTTAGATCCGCGCCGAAGCGTCTCGGCGACCGCGTCGATCACCCGGCCCGTGATCGCGGCCGAGGTCTCGGCGGCGTCCTGGCCGCGCCGCGCGACCTCGTCGAGCAGCTCGCCCGCGCGCCCCAGGGCCTCGGCGGGCAGGTCCGCGGCGGAGGCTGCGCCGGCGTCACCGAGGCTCGACAGCGTGCGCTCGATCGCCGCCCGCAGGGCCTCGGGAAGCCCGCGCGGCTGAGGCGGTCCGGGTTCGGCCAAAGCCGTGACAGCTTAGGTGCTCGGTAGTCCTCGGGTGCATATGCTCATCCGATGGCGGATTACCTCCAGCCCACGGGGCCTACCGCGCCGGACGCGCTGCTTCCCGCCGATCCCGGCCACGCCCTGCTGCTCGCTCAGGCTCTCCTCGACGCGCCTCGGATGAGCAACCACAGCCACGGCCTGTGGGGGTATCACGGCGAGACGGAGGCGGGCCGCCCGCTGAGCATCCAGTCGACCGGGATCGGTGGGCCGAGCACGGCGATCGTGGTCCGGGAGCTACGTGAGCTCGGGGCCGAGCGGGCCGTTCGCGTCGGGGTGTGCATCCCTCTCGATCCCGAGCTGCGGGCCGGCGAGATGATCGTGGCCGAGCGCGCCCTGGTCGCGGACGGCACCAGCGCCGCCCTCGGCGCCCGGGGCTCGGTCCACGCCGACGACGCGCTGACCGAGCGGCTGATCGAGGCGGCCGGGCCTGAGGCGAGAGCCGGGACGGTTGCCAGCACGGATCTCTACTACCACGGCTACGACGGCAGCGGTTCGCGCGCCGCGACCGCCCGGGATCTCGAGTCGGCGGCGCTGCTCGCGCTCGGCCGAGAGCTCGGGATCCCCGTGGCCGTGATCCTCGTGACCGGCGTCCCGTCAGACGAGCGGATGATCCGCGCCGGCGGGATCGCGTCCGCGGCGCTCGTCGCTGGTGGAGCTCAGGACCCGTCGCCGGCGTCCGGCGTCGAAACCCGCGCCTGATCGGACGCCGCGCGCTCGCTGGCGGCGAGCCGCCGGCGCAGCTCGACGAGATCGTCCCCGACCTCATCGATGTGGTCCTCGAGCGTCTCGAGGCGGTCCGAGAGGCTTCGCAGCCGGCGCTCGAGCCGCTCGATGTCACTGCCCGACGGGATGTTGAGCGCGGTCATCGCGGAGCGCTGCGCCTGCAGCGCCCTCTCGCCCGCGCCGAGCGCGGTCGCCAGCGCCTGGTTGAACAGCGGGTTCTCGAGCAGGTTCTGCGCCAGCTCCCCGAGCGCCTCCTCGCCGGCCGTCGACAGCCGGCCCCGGAGGCCGTGCTCGTCGCCCGCCTCCTCGTTCACCACGAATGCTCCGTTGCGGTCATCGTCGTATCGCGCCAGCGTAATAGAGATCGGTCTCCGCCGGACTCGGTTAGGTTTCCGTTGGCATACGCCCAGTTCAACGTTGCAGAGCGACAATCGAACAGGTAGCGTGTCCATGCCCGCGAGCCCAAGGTTCGCACGCTCAGGGAGGCGGCGTTCCGTGCGTTGCGCAGGCGTAGGGGAACCGCAAGGATGAGACAGAGGCTGCTTCTAATCATTGCTCTGGCGGTTGTGGCGGCCGTGACCGTCGGCGGCGGTGTGAGCGCGGCGCCAAACGTCGTCGGCACAGGGCAGGACGGCGTCACGATGCAGCTTCCGGAGGGCACCAAGCTGCCGGAGGTACTGCCCGCGTGCTCGAACAAGGGGGACGACGACGGTGACGGCGCCGTCGACTATCCGGCAGACCCTGGGTGCACGGGCCTGCTCGATGGCGATGAGTCCAACCCGGCTCCTGCCCCCGGCGGCACCACCACGACGCCTCCGACGACAACGACGACGCCGACGACGCCCGGCGGTCCGACCACCCCCGGCGGCGGCACGGTCCCGCCCGTCGACCAGGGTGGCGACGTCGACGGCGGCGACGTCAACGGCGGCGGCGGAGGCGGAAGCAACGGGCACGGCGGAGGCGGGGGCGGCAACGGCACCGGCGGGACGAACGGCGAGAACGGGAACGGGAACGGCGACAGCGGCGGCGGCGGCACGGGCGGCGTCGAGCAGCCTCCGATCCGCAAGCCGGACGGAAGCCCGACGAAGACCAACCCCGGCCTTAGCGTCGCCGAGTTCGGTCCCGCCCCGATCCACGGCGTCCCGAACTTCATGATCAACCAGTTCGAGATCCCGCCCTTCATGCTGCCGATCTACCAGGCGTGCGGAACCCAGTACGGCATCCCGTGGCCGATCCTGGCCTCGATCCACAAGATCGAGAGCGCCTTCGGCACAAACATGGGGCCCTCCACCGCGGGAGCGATCGGCCAGATGCAGTTCCTGCCCTCGACCTGGAGGGCCTACGGCGTCGACGCCAACGACGACGGCCGCAAGGATCCGTACAACCCGCTCGACGCGGTCTGCGCCGCGGGGCGCTACCTCAACGCCGCCGGCGGCGAGGACGACCTGCGAGCGCGCGATCTTCGCCTACAACCACGCCGACTGGTACGTCGACGAGGTGCTGCTGGTGGCGCGCCAGTACGGCAAGCTCCCCGACGACCTCGTCGGCTCGCTGACCGGGCTGACCGAGGGCGCCCACTTCCCGGTCGCCGCGCGGGCCCGCTACGCCGACGATCTCTCGGAGCGGGAGATCCTCAAGCACACGAAGCCGAGCAAGCGCGCCGAGCTCGGCGGGGTTGCGGCACAGACCGTCAGCTCGTCCCCGACCCGCAGGGGCATCAACATCTACTCGCGCGAGGGCGCCCCGGTCGTCGCGGTCAACGACGGCGTCGTCAAGGACGTCGGTCGCTCCAAGAAGCTCGGGCAGCTACATGGTCCTCCAGGACGGCTACGGCAACCGCTTCACCTACGCCCAGCTCGGCGAGGTCTCCAAGGTGTACCCGGTGCCCAAGCAGC
The DNA here is from genome assembly GCA_963754225.1 of uncultured Thermoleophilia bacterium. Classification (GTDB taxonomy): domain Bacteria; phylum Actinomycetota; class Thermoleophilia; order Solirubrobacterales; family 70-9; genus DASPWW01. Next base: position 52,152 of record CAVWEV010000003.1, on the reverse strand, counting down.
AGAAGCTGACCGCGGACGACTTCGAGCTCGTGAGCCCGAAGGACGAGAAGGCGCCCGACCGGCCGGCGAGCTCGAAGGGCACCGCGGAGGACCGCACCAAGACCGACGTCCGGGCTGATTCCTCCAACCGCGAGCGCGAGGCGCGGCCGACCAACAGCGAGGACCTGCGCCGGCGACTGTACGCCTACCCGGAGCGCCCCCGCAACGTCGACCGCGCCGACCTCACCGGCCAGCTCGACACGCTTTTCAAGGACCGGATGCCCGGCTATGAGACCTTCAAGGCCTACTTCGGCGGCGTGCTCAAGTTCGATCGCCGCGACATGGAGATGCGGCCGCTCGAGAAGGGCTCGAAGGTGGTCGCCGGCACGGTGCTGGGCCGGGTCGGAAAGACCGACGAGCTCGCCTCCCACGTGCACTTCTCGATCAGGCCGGCCGGCAAGGGAGCGAAGCTGATCGACCCGAAGCCGATCCTCGACGGCTGGAAGCTGCTCGAGACGACGGCGATCTACCGGGCCGAGGGCCGCAGCCCGTTCAACGAGGCGGACGTGAGCCAGGTGCTGCTGATGTCCAAGCCGTCGCTCGAGCGCCACGTGCTCAACGATCCGCGGCTGGAGATCTACGCGTGCGGGCGCGAGGACATCCGCACCCACCAGATCGACGCGCGGGTCCTGCGGACGATGGCGGTGCTCTCCGCCGAGGGCTTCCGGCTCACGATCACGTCTCTGAAGTGCGGCCACAGCTATCTGACCACGAGCGGCAACGTCAGCGACCACTCCTCCGGCAATGCGGTCGACATCGCCGCGGTCAACGGGACCCCGATCCTCGGCCACCAGGGCCCGGGCTCGATCACCGAGCAGGTGATCCGCCAGTTGCTCAACATGCAGGAGCCCAACGAGTGCGATCAGATCATCTCGCTGATGGACATGGGCGGCCCGACCTTCACGCTGGCCGACCACGCGGACCACATCCACTGCGGATTCACCCCGCAGTTCGGGACGGGTGAGGTCGGCAAGCAGTTCGAGACGGTGCTCAAGCCGGATCAGTGGGAGCACTTGATCGATCGGATCGGGAAGCTCGACCAGCCGAAGGTGCCGCGCAACCCCTCGAAGTACGCGCTCCCGGCGCGCGAGGGCAAGCGGGCGAGCGAAGCCCACGCGGGCGAGTAAGTAGTCACGCCGGCCAGCCTGTTTCCGTTCGCCCAGCTCGACTTCGCGGGCAGCCTCGGGCTCGAGGACGGTCGCTACCTGGTGCGCTCCGAGGGGGAGGCGAGCGAGGTGCTGATCGTCTCCGCGCTCGGGGCGCCGTCGAAGCGCCGCCGGCGCCGCGCTCGAGCGCAGCCGGCCGAACCGCGGGCCGACCCGGAGCCGCTCCCGCTGACCAGGGTCACCGTGGTGACGCCGCAGGACCTCGGCGACCCCGCGGAGGCTGCACGGTGGCTGGACGGCGTGGCCGGCGACGAAGAGGCGGCGGAGGCGTTCGTCGGCGCCGCCCTGCGCCTCCTCAACCGAGCGCTTCATGCCCACGGGGCGGCCGCGCAGGATCCCTACACCCACGAGGTGTCGGATGCCCAGGCGAGCGGGCTGCGGGTCGGCTACGGGGAGGGCGAACAGGTCGCCGAGGGCCAGTGGAGCGACGCCCGCGAGCTGATCCGCGCTGAGCCGCGGCGGCGGCGCGCCCAGAGCCTGCAGCCGCAGGAGCGCGTTGCGGCGGTTCTCGGTGGACGCGAGCGGGTGCATGCGTCCGAGACGTTGCTGCTGCGGGCGCGCCTCGACCTCGATCAGGGCCGCGCCCGGGAGGCGGCGCTGCAACTGCGCGCCGGTCTCGCGGCGCTGCTCGCCGAGCCGACGTCCGGGGTCGGGGCGGCACAGCGCGAGGACCTGGACGCGATCGCGGCGCGCCGGTCAGAGGTCGAGCGGCTCGCCGACGCGGCGCTGCGACGCGACATCGAGCCCGTGGAGCAGGCCGCGCTCGCCCACGTGCTGGCCCTGTCCGAGCGGGCCCTGCGTCGCCGCCGGCTGCGCCCTGATGTCTAGCTCGACTTGAGGGTTAGCCGAGGTGGAGAGCCTCGACCGCGGCGACGACGGCGCCGAGATCGTCCACCACGTCGCCGTCCATCCGCACCGCCGCGTCGTCGTCGTACGGGGTCGACCCCTTGGTGACGATCGCGACCCTGCCGCCCGACGCCAGCGTCAGTCCCGGCAGCCCCGCGACCGGGTGGACCTCGAGCGAGGAGCCGACGCACAGCATCAGCTCGGCGCGCGCGGCCAGCTCCTGGGCCTCCGCCATCGCCGCCTCCGGAAGCAGCTCGCCGAACAGCACCACGTCGGGCTTCACGCCGCCGAGGCAGTGGGCACACGTGGCCACCCCGTCGTCGTCGAACAGCCCCTCGACCTCCTCCAGGGACCAGCTCGTTCCGCACGAAGTGCAGCTCGACGTGTCGATGCTGCCATGGACCTCGATCAGCCGCCGCGTGCCCGCCTTGCGATGCAGCCGATCGACGTTCTGGGTGATCACCGCCTCGAGCATCCCGCGCCGCTCGAGCTCCGCCAGCGCCTCGTGCGCGGGGTTGGGCTGCTTATCGCCGAGCGCCTCGAACCGCGGCCGGTAGAAGCTCCAGAACCGCGCCGGATCCCGCCGAAACGCCTCGATCGTCGCCACCTCGAACGGATCCACGTTCTCCCAGATCCCCGTCCCCGGCGATCGAAAGTCCGGAATCCCCGACGGCACCGAGATCCCCGCCCCCGTCAACGCCACCGTGCACCCGCTCTCTCGCAACAACGCGGCGAGCTCAGGGGCGGGCGCCGGATGCCGGCCGAGCGTTTTGCGCACCCTAGCCGGCATGGATGCCGGCTAGGGCGGCGAGCGAGGCTGGCGTCCGGCGTCCGCCCCCGCCGAGCGAGGCCGGCGTCCGGCGTCCGCCCCCGCCGAGCGCGGCCGACGTCCGGCGCCCGCCCCTCACCTGCCGCTCCACTTCGGCTTCCGCTTGCCGAGAAACGCCCCAGATCCCCTCCCGCGCATCCTCCGACCCGAACGCGGTCACGAACCCGCCCTTCTCCGCCTCGATCCCCTCGTCGAGATCGCCCTTCGCCGACACCTTCTTGATCTGCTCGACGGCCACCGGGGCCTGCCCGACCGAGCTTGCGCGCCCACGCGAGCGCCGTGTCGAGCAGCTCGTGGTCGGGCACGACCTCGTTGGCGAGCCCGATCTCGTACGCCTGCGCGGCGGAGATCGAGTCGCCGAGCAGGTTCATCTCGAGCGCCTGGGCCTCGCCCACGATCCGGGCGAGGCGCTGCGTGCCGCCGAAGCCGGGGATGATCCCGAGGTTGATCTCGGGCTGGCCGAAGCTCGCCGACTCGGCGGCGATCCGGAAGTCGCACGCCATCGCCAGCTCGCAGCCGCCGCCGAGGGCGAGCGAGTTGACGGCGGCGATCGTGACCTCGCTCGAGCTGCTCCATGCGCCGCATGCACGCCGTGGCCGCCGTCCAGCAGCTCCTTACCGGCCTGCGGGTCGGTCATCTTCGTGAACTCCTTGATGTCCGCGCCGGCTGAGAAGACCGCGAAGTTCGAGGAGGCGATCACGGCCGCGCGGATCTCGTCGCATCGACTCGATCCGGTCCCAGACCGCGGTCAGGTCGCGGATCATCTGCGGCGAGATCGGGTTGGTCGGGGGGCGGTTGAGCCACGCTATCGCCACGCTCGTCCGCGCGTCTCGAGCAGCACCGTCTCCGTCTGCTCGACGCCCGTCGTCGGGCTGCGGGTAGGCGAAGAAGCCCTGGCCGGTCTTGCGCCCCAGCCGGCCCTGGTTGACGAGCCGCCGCAGGAGCAGCGGCGCGCGCGAACCCGTCGCCCCACTCCCGCTCGGCCAGCTCGAGTCGGCTCGAGCATCGCGTCGAGCCCGGCCTCGTCGGCGCGCGTCAAGGGCCCGGGGAGGATCCCGGCGCCCATCATCATTCCCAGCTCGACGTCCTTGGTGGTCGAGACGCCCTCGTCGATCACGCGGCACGCCTCCGCGAACGCCTTGAGCCGGAAGCGCTCGACGATCGTCATCTGCTGCGGTCGCGGCCTCCATCCTCAGCCTCCGTGCGAGCCGTGTAGTAGCCCTGGCCCGGTCTTCTGGCCCAGGTTGCCGGCCTCGACCAGCTCCTTCATCTTCGGGTGGACGTAGAAGCGGTCGCCGTAGGACTCGCCGCAGGTGCTCGGCCACGTGCAGGACGGTGTCCAAGCCCGAGCAGGTCGGTGAGGAAGAACGGGCCCATCGGCGTCGCCTTCGCGTCGGTGATCTCCTTGTCGATCTCCTCGACCGTGCGGCCGCTCTCGTCCTGGTATCGCCAGATCTCCGAGGCGGCCGCGTTGAGCACCCGGTTGACCACGAACCCTGGCTCCTCGCCGCAGCGGATCGGGTTCTTGCGAATCTGCATCGCGAAGTTGGCCGCCGCCTGGGAGGTCTCCTCGGAGGTGACTCGCCCTCCACGACCTCGATCAGCCGCATCACCGAGGCCGGGTAGAAGAAGTGGAAGCCGACCACCTTGTCGGGGCGCGTGGTCGCGCAGCCGATCTCGGAGATCGAGAGCGACGAGGTGTTGGAGGCGAGGATCGCGTGCCCGGGGTGAGGTCGTCGAGCTCCCCGAACACCGCCTGCTTGACCTCCATCCGCTCCGGCACCGCCTCGACGACGAAGTCGACGTCCCCGAAGCCCTCGTACTCGGTCGTCCCGGTGATCCGGTCCGAGCGTCTCCTCGAGCCGCTCGTCGGCCTGCTCGCGCGTCAGCTTCTCCTTCGCGACGAGGCCGTTGAGCTGGCCCTCGCTCACCTCGCGCGCCTTCTCGAGGCCGGCGTCGACGAACTTCTGCTCGACGTCCTTGAGCACCACGGGCACCTCGGCGGCGGCGATCACCTGGGCGATCTCGCCGCCCATCGTGCCGGCGCCGACCACTGCGGCTTTGAAGACGAACATTCAGACCCCTCCGGGGTTGGTGGACCGCGCGAAGGCTATCGGGACGGGAGCGTCCCGGCGTCAGCCGGTGGCCGGCTTGATGTTGTGGTTGAGGTGGAAGAGGTTGTCCGGGTCGTACTCGGCCTTGACCGCCGCGAGCCGGTCGTAGCTCGCGCGGCCGCCGTACCCGGCGACGACGCGATCCTCGCCCTCGTCGCCGACGAAGTTGAGGTAGACGCCGCCCGTTGCCCACGGCTTCATGTCCGCGCACAGGTCGCGCGACCACTGACGCCCCCGGTCGTCGTCGGCGGGATCCTCCCACAGGCCGAGCGGATGCACCGCCCACGGCGCGCTGCGGTCGCGCGGTCGGCCACCCGTCTCCGTTGCGCGCCACCGCCCCGCCCCACGGGAGCGCGATGTGTTGCGACGGGGAGGGGACGATCATGTCGGCGGAGCGCGCGCAGAAGCGGTCCACCGCCTCGTCGGGCAGCTCGTTCACGTACTCCACCGACCAGTAGTTCCTGAAGCCGGGGGGATCGTCGAGCATGCTCTGGAGCTCGGCGTAGGGGATCGGGGCGATCATCTCGCCGTCCGGCTCGAGCTCGAGCAGCGGGGCGATCAGCTCGCGCAGCTCCGGCTCGCCACCCGCATAGGTCGCGAGCAGTCCCATCGTGAGCGACCCCTGCAGCGCCTCGGGCACGAACTCCTCGGGCGGTCCGGTGATGTACAGGATCCCTCCGCCGAGCTCGTCCGGCGCGCCGTCCTCGATCAGGTCGCGGTAGCGCCGCATAACCTCGGGACCGCGCTCCGGGCTGAACAGCATCAGCGCGATCGCGAACTCGGGGAGCTCGGCGAGGCTGAAGGTGAACTCGGTCGCGATCCCGAAGTTGCCGCCGCCGCCGTGCAGCGCCCAGAACAGCTCGGGGTTCTCCTCCTCGCTTGCGGTCACGGTGCGACCGTCCGCGGTCGCCAGCTCGACCGAGAGCAGGTTGTCGCATGCGAGCCCGAACTTGCGCTCGAGCCACCCGGAGCCGCCGCCCAGAGTGAGACCGGCCACTCCGGTGGTCGAGACGCGGCCGCCGGTCGTGGCCAGGCCATGCGGCTGCGTTGCCTGGTCGACGTCGCTCCAGGTCGCTCCCCCGCCGACCGTGGCGGTGCGGGCGCCTGGATCCACCTCTACCGAGTTCATTTTGCGCATGTCGATCACCAGGCCGCCCTCGGTCAGGCTTGCGCCCGCGACGCTGTGGCCGCCGCTGCGGACCGCGATCTCGAGCCCGCTCTCGCGCCCGAACGCGATCGCGGTCGCCACGTCGTCCGCGCCGGCACACTGGGCGATCACCGCGGGCCGGCTCTCGATCATCGAGTTGAAGATCGCCCTCGCGTCTTCATATCCCGCATCGGCGGGCTCCAGCACTGTCCCGCGATGTCCCTCGCGCAGCCTCCCGGCCATGCCGTCGCCCAGCTCGACTCCACTCATCTCAATCCTCCGTCCTCCGCCTGTGCCTGCGCGCCGTGTGGCGCCGTCGGAGGCTACTGCGTTGACGACGCCTCGGCTTCCACCCTGAGCTGCTCCAGCGATCGGCGCAGCGAGCGCGCGATCTGGGGTCGGATGAAGAAAACGTCGGTGAGCCGCGTCAATACCCCGGCGTCGCGCACCCGATAGGTCAGCTGCTGGCGCACCCGCGTCCCCTGCTCGGAGTCGGGGGCGGTCGCTATCGCGAAGGTGGTCCGGAGCTCGCCCTCGCTCTCCGGATCGGAGAAGGCGACCAGGTGCAGACTGCGCGGCTCGTGCTCGAGCACGCGCTCCTCGACGAGCCCGCGCCCGGCGGGCGTGGAGCGCCACCGCAGCGTGCCGCCCCGCTCGGGATATCCCTCGGAGGACTCGACGCGCGTGAACCCGTCCACCCACGTTGGCCAGGTGGTGGGCTCGAAGTACAGCTCCCAGGTCTCGGCGAGCGAGGCGCGGACTTGAACGGACTCCTCGACGGTGGGCACGGCTGGCTACCCCCCGTAGATCTCGCGCTTGATCAGCGTCACCGAGCGGATCACCGAGTCGAGGAACGGCTCCAGCTCCCGGACCAGCCGGCGGTACTCCCTGCGCCCCGCCGCCGTGATCGAGTAGTAGCGGCGGGTGCGCTTGTCGGGATGCTCCCACCGCCCCTCGATCAGTCCATTCGCCTCCATCTCGCGCAGCAGCGGGTACATGGTGTTGGGGTTGACCGAGATCACGCCCTGGGTCATCTCCTCGATCTCCTCGATCAGCCGGTTCCCGTACCCCGGGTCGCGGGAGATCAGGTGGAGGACGAGCAGGGGAAAGACGTCGCGCCGCCGCAGCTCACCGCCGAAGACGTCCGATGGGCGCCCGCCACGCCGGCGCTCCCGGGGCTCCCGGGTGCGTGTCGCCTCGGCGACCGCCTCGGACACGGGCTTGCCCCGCTTCCGCGCCATCGGACTCGACTATAGGCACGGCATCGGGCGCGGCGGCGGAAAGTGATCGATCGCACTGACGTTCCCCCGGCGCCCGCTCTATGGTCTAGGGGACCACACAGGAGGAGGAGCGAGATGGGGAACATGGACTACACGCAGCGCTCGCAGACGGAGCGCGTGGACCTCGGGGACGCGAGCAGCACCCGAATGCTGAGAGCGCGGTCCAACAGGGGTCCGCTGATCTACACCCTTCTCGCCCTGCCGATCCTCGGGGCCCTTCTCTACGCCACGATCGCCGGCATCGACGAGTGGTGGCAGGCGCTGGTGCTCGGCGTGATCGTGTTGACCACGATCGGGCTGATGATCGCCGTAAGCCCGAACCGTCGCGGCTAGTCGACCTTCTCCACCGTCGGCGTGCAGATCACGTACAGGACGTTTAGGCCGGCGTGGCTTCCTTCTGAGCCGCCTCGGCCACCTCGGTCTCCTGCTTGGTCTGGAGCTCGGTGTCGGGCGGGCGCGGGCTGAGGATCTCGCGCGCGATCACGAGGCGCTGGATCTGCGAGGTGCCCTCGTACAGCTGCATGATCTTCGCGTCGCGCATCAGCTTCTCGACCGGGTACTCCTTGATGAACCCGTAGCCGCCGTACACCTGCACGGCGTCAACCGCGACCTCCATCGCGGCGTCGGCGGCGAACCGCTTCGCGTGCGAGGCGGCGAGCGTGTTGCGCTTGCCCTGATCCAGAAGCACCGCGGACTGCCACACCAGCAGCCGCGCGGCCTCGATCTTGGTCGCCATGTCGGCGATCATGAACGCGACCGCCTGGTGCATCGCGATCGGGACGCCGAACTGGATGCGCTCCTTCGAGTACTCGCTCGCGAACTCGAACGCCGCCCGCGCGATTCCCACCGCCAGCGCGGAGACGCCGGGGCGCGTCCGGTCCAGCGTCATCATCGCGAGCTTGAAGCCGTGGTTCTCCTCGCCGAGCAGGTTGCCCGCGGGGATCTCGACCTCGTCGAATGAGATCAGCGCGGTGTCGGAGGCGCGCTGGCCGAGCTTGTCCTCCTTCTTGTCGACCGTGACGCCGTCGGCGTCGCGAGGCACCACGAAGGCGCTGATCCCGCGGTGGCCGGCGTCGGGGTCGGTCTTGGCGTAGACCGTGTACCAGGAGGCGTGGCTGCCGTTGGTGATGAAGCACTTGGAGCCCGAGATCACCCACTTGTCGCCTTTCTTCACCGCGCGGGTCTTCATCCCGCCGACGTCGGAGCCGGCATCGGGCTCGGTGAGGCAGAAGGAGGCCAGCTTCGGCTCCTCGGTGAGCATCGTCGAGGTACTTCTTCTTGACTTCCTCGGAGCCACCGAGCACGACCGGGGTGGCGGCGAGGCCGTTGGCCATCAGCGAGGTCCCGATCCCGGAGCAGCCCCACCCCATCTCCTCCTCGATCAGGACGCCGGAGAGCTGGTCGAGGCCGGGCCCGCCGTACGCCTCGGGGAGCTCGGCGTTCATCAGGCCGATCTCCCATGCCTTTTCGACGATCTCCTGCGGCCAGGTGGCGTCGCGGTCGTAGTCCCAGGCGACGGGGCGGATCTCCTTCTCCGCGAAGTTGTGCGCCAGCTCGCGCAGGTCCTGTTGCTCGTCGGTGAGGGTGAGGTCAACCACTGTCGCGCTCCCTTCGTCGAAGGCCGATTGACTGGTCAGTCAGCCAGGCGGACGACCAAAGCATACCGCTTCCCGGAGCAGCTCGCACGGGTCTAACCTAGCCGCATGGACGACGCGCTCCTCGCCCTCAGCACGGGCGACGTGTTCCTGATCGCGGTCATCGTCGCCGTCCCCTTCGCGCTCCTCAGCTTCGTCCTCGGCGCGAGGGGCGCGCTGGGCCAGATCGGCAAGGGACCGTTGTCGATCGAGCAGGAGATACCGCAGAACACCGGCGGCACTCTTGCCCCCGCGTCGAGTGACGTCCGCGAGGCCGAGGTCCGCCAGATGGTCGAGGCGAAGGCGTACCGTCAGGAGGCGCGCGGTGAGGCGCCGCTCGACATCGAGGCCGAGGTGCGGCGGCTGCTCGACGACCGGCCGGCGCCGTCGCTTGGTGGCGACGCCGGCCTGCGCGAAGAGGTCCGCCAGCTCGTCGTGGCGCGCAACGAGCGCCGGGCACGCAAGGGAGAGGATCCACTCGATGTCGACACCGAGGTCGAGCGCCAGCTTCGCGAGCTCGAGAACCTCGGACAGTGAGCGCCGGTTCGGATATACATCCCACTGAAGCGGCGCACAAACGGAGATGACACCCGAGCCCGACATAGAGGACGCGGTGGTCGAGGCGGAGGACCTGCTGGTCCGCCCCGGCACCTACTTCAACCCCCAGACCGAGGTCGTGGTGATCGTCGACGACTCGACCTCGGTCGACCAGGGCGTGTTCAACATGGAGGCCTACGAGGGCGCCGAGTGGGTGCGGATCAGCGACGAAGTCCCGGTCGACGAGGAGAGCCGCGACGAGGTCCTGGAGGAGTTCCAGACCCACTACCACCCCGGCGCGTCCGGATCGGTCTCGGAGACCGCGCTCGAGCAGGGCGACGACGAGCATGACGAGGGCGAGCTCGGGCAGGATCCCGGGCGCGAGGACTAGGAGGGCGACGCGATGGCGGCGAACGACACCTACACCGTGGTCGAGCGCGAGCAGTGCGACGACTTCATGGCCCAGTACCCCGGCTACGGCGAGATGCGGTCGTTCACGAGCGCGCTCGGTGCCGACCAGGTCGGGTTCAGCTGGCGCTCGATGCCCGAGAAGACCGGCGGCAAGGGCAGCTACGGGCACCGCCACACCACCCAGGAGGAGATCTACTTCGTGATCTCGGGCACGGTCCAGTTCAAGCTCGACGACGACGTGATCGACGTCGGCCCCGGCACCGCGGTCAGGGTTGGGCCGGAGGTGGTGCGCTCGATTTGGAACGACGGCCCGGGCGACGCGGAGCTGGTGATCTTCTCCCCGGCGCGGATCGACCCGGCGATCCAGGTCGAGGACTTCTGGCCGGTGGACTAGCCGGCCGCGTTCCGTTCGCAGCGGGAGCTTGGCGCGATCCGTGGAGGGGGCTGGGTAGGGGGAAGCGGGGGGAGATGCCGCAAACGCGGATCTCGATCGCCTACCGAACGCGAGTGTCGAGTTAACGGTCATATAGACCGTCAATGCGGATCTCGCGTCCCGATCGGTGACGAGATCCGCGTTTGCGGCGTTCCCCCTTCCCCCTACCCAGCCGCCGTTCGCTCTCTACGCGCGGTGGCTCGGATCAGCCATCAGCCCGCGATCACAAAGCCCAGGAAGATCGCGTACAGCCCGCCCCAGGCGACGATCGCCGGGGCGTTGAACTGGCCGCGCAGCCGCAGCGCCCAGTAGGCGACGATCCCACCGGCCAGCCCAAGGACCATCGATAGGACCGCGAAGCGGTCGAGGTCCCAGTCGGTGAACGCCAGCCCGATCGCGATCGGGATCATCGACTGGAAGACCATCGCCCCGGTGATGTTTCCGAGCGCCAGCGCGTCCTTGCCGTCCCGCACCCAGAAGAAGCTGTTCGCCTTCTCCGGCAGCTCCGTGGCGAGCGGAGCGAGAACCAGCGACAGCACCAGGACGTCGACCCCGATTTCCTCGGCCACGGTGGTCACCGCCTCGACGAACAAGTGAGCGCCTCCGATCATCGCGACGAGTCCCACCGCGAACTGGGTGAGAATCGCGGCCATCGACGGATCGTCGCCGCGGGTCCGGGAGATGATCAGCGGGCCGATGGTCTCCTCCCGCTGCAGCTCTCCACCACCGGCCAGCGTCCTCTGCACGTAGATCGCGTATGCGGCGACGAGCGCCACCGCGGCGGCGATCCGCACCCCCAGCGGAAGCCCGACCCCGAGCACCAGTGCGACGGCGAAGAACGCCAGGAACACGGTCAGGTCGCGGTCCAGCGTCGGAACGTGGGCCCTGAGATGGCGACCCTGCGACCGGCGGTGGCGGTAGCCGAGCGCGGAGAGACCCACCAGCATCATCGCGAGCGTGGCGAGCAGGAACGGGGCGCCCACGATCGCTCCCGTCGCCACCTCGCTCGAGTCCTCGGCACCCCCGATCACGGCGACGATCGGGATGAAGCTCTCCGGCATCGCCGTCCCCACGGCCGCCAGCAGGCTCCCCACCGCGCCCTCGCCGATCGCCAGCCGATGACCGAGCCACTCGACCGCGTTCGTGAACAGCAGCGCTCCGGCCAGAATGATGGCGAAGCTCGCCGCAAGCAGGACGACGTCCCCGAACATCGCGCCAGCTTACGGCGCCGCCCTTAGGCGAAGCCGAAGGCGAGCGCCAGAATCAAATACACGGCGAGCAGCTGCACGCCCTCGAACCACGTCGACTCGCCCTCGCTGGTCACGTAGTTGGCGATCAGCACCGCGATCAGGACGGCGCCGAGCTCGAAGCCGTTGAAGACCAGCGGCATGGGGCTCGGTCCGAGCACGAACGAGACGAGCACGAGGATCGGCGCCACGAACAGTGCGATCTGGGCGCTCGAGCCGACCGCGATGTTGACCGCGAGGTCCATCTTGTTCTTGAACGCGACAAGGATCGCCACCCAGTGCTCGGCGGCGTTGCCGACTATCGCGACCACGATCACCCCGACGAAGAACTCGCTGATGCCGATCGACTCCGAGGCCTCGGTGATCGAGCCGACCAGGATCTCGGACATCAACCCGACCGCCAGCCCCGCGATCGCGAGCATGATCACCGAGCGACGCGGGCTCCAGCCGAGGGTGTCCTCGTGCTCGTACGGCGGGTTGAAGATGTCGCGATGCGTCTTCAAGGAGAAGAAGAGGCCGATGACATAGGTGGCGATCAGCACGCAGGCGACGAGTATCGACAGCGTCTCGATCGTCGACCCGTACTCGACCCGCTCCGGACCCACCGACGGGAGGCCCTTGCCCTCGACGAGCTCGAAGATCGCCGGCATGATCAGCGCCGCCGCGGCCAGCAGCAGCATCGCGGACTGCACCTGTGCCGCCGTGCGATCGAACCGCTGGCGGTCTCGTCCCAACCCGCCCACCAGCATCGCCCCGCCGAGCACGAGCAGGATGTTGCCGAGGATCGATCCAACGAGCGAGGCCTTTACCACCTCCTGTAGGCCCTCGTTGAGCGCGAACAGCGCGATGATCAGCTCGGGAGCGTTGCCGAACGTGACGTTGAGCAGCCCGCCTATCCCCGGTCCCGAGCGAGCGGCCAGCTCCTCCGTGGCGAGGCCCATCAGCGCCGCGGTCGGGATGATCCCCAGCGCGGCGATGATGAACACCGCCGCGGCCGAGGCGTGCAGGAGCTCCAGCGCGACCGCCGCCGGGATGAACGGGACGAGCAGGTAGGGCCATCCCTGCGCGCTGCGCAGGAACCTCATGGCCGATGGTCGTTCGGCGCTCACGAGGGCGGAAGCCTATTTAGACTGGGCGCCATGCGGAGACGGCGCTTCGGCAACACGGATCTGGAGGCCTCCGAGATCGGGTTCGGGACCTGGGCGCTCGGCTCCAGCTGGTGGGGAGACGTGAGCGAGGCCGACGGCGAGCGCCTGCTTCGGCGCGCGCTCGAGCTCGGGATCACGTTCTTCGACACCGGCGACGCGTACGGCCGCGGCACCAACGAGGAGCTGGTCGGTCGGGTGCTCGCCCCTCACCGCGACGAGATCCGGATCGCGACCAAGTTCGGCTACGAGCTCGCGTCGGGCCGCCGTGAGCACTCCGAGGGGGAGCGCCGGCAGCGCTGGGACGGGCCGTTCGTGCGCGAGGCGCTCGAGGCGAGCCTGCGGCGACTCGGCACCGATCGCGTCGACCTCTACCAGCTCCACAACCCCCGCATGGAGGCGATCGAGAGTGACGAGACGTTCGCGGCGCTCGAGGAGCTCAAGGCCGAGGGCAAGCTGCGCCACTACGGCGTCGCCCTCGGGCCCGCGATCGGGTGGCGCGAGGAGGGGCTGCGAGCGATCGAGACGCGCGACATCGCCTCGGTCCAGAGCGTCTACAACCTGCTCGAGCAGGACCCGGGCCGCGAGCTGATCGACGCCGCGGAGCGCGCCGGGGTCGGGGTGATGGCGCGGGTGCCGACCTCGAGCGGCCTGCTCGACGACACCCTGACGCCCGACACGACTTTCGGAGAGGGAGACCATCGCCGCCACCGCCCGCGCGAGTGGCTGGTCGAGGGGCTGCAGAAGATCGAGCGGATCCGCTTCCTGTGTGAGGACGGCGGCCGGCGCACGATGGCCCAGGCCGCGCTGCGCTTCATCCTCGACAGCGGCGCGAGCACCGTGATACCGACGATCACGAGCGAGGCCGAGCTGCTCGAGTACGCCGGCGCCGCCGACGTCCCGGAGCTGAGCGCCGACGAGCTCGCCCGCATCGCCGAGCTCTACGGGCGCAACTTCGACGTCGAGCCCGTCAGCGCCTAAAGCGGGCTCGCGCCGCTACAGCTCCGACGCGCAGGCGTTGATCTCGGCGCCGGTCTGGGCGTTCTGGAGGCAGTCGAGGTACTTCTGCTGCGCCCCGCCGGCAGCGCCCCCGGCGCCGCCACCCCCGCCTCCGCCTCCGCCGCCGAGCGGCTGCTCGAGGGCAGATCCCGAGCCGGAGGAGCCGAGCCCGCTGAGCCCGCCGCCGCCACCGAGCGCGCTCTCGAGCAGTCCGGGCGGCAGCCCGAGATCCTGCTCGAGCTGGCTGAACGGCTGCGCGTCGCTGGGAGCCTCGATCGTCTGGTCCGCGTTCACGTCGCTGAATGTAAGTGAGAACTCGAGCTCGGCGTTGTCCACGCCCGAGGTGTCGCCCTCGGGCGCCGTGATCGCGAGGTTGAGCGTCAGCCGGCGAAGGATCATGTCGTCCTTGCCCGAGTAGACGTCGATGCTCGCCTCCTCGACAGCGTCCTCGACCTCGGAGATCCCGTCGGGGTCGATCCCCTCGCCCGCGCCGGTCTGCTCCGATGCCGACTGGAGGTCCTCGAGGATCTCCGGAACGTTCGCGTCACCGTGGATGTGGATCGTGTCGGTGCCCTCGACGTCCTCGTCGCCCTCGTTCTCGAGGTTCGTCAACCACGTCGACGGGTCGATGCCGAGCTGGTCGAAGATCGCGCCGGCGTCCTGGTCCTCCTGCTGGCCGGCCTGGGCCTGGGCCTGCTCGGCCGCCTGCTTGAGCTGATCGAAGAAGGGCTTCGGGACCTCGTAGGTGGTGCCCTGGTAGCTGACGAAGGCCTGGTCGGTGGTCGCGATCAGCCCGCCCTCGAACTCGATGCTCTGGCCACCGCCCTCGCCGCTGACTGTCGCCGTGAGATTGAACTGCGGGAACTCGCCCTGCTCCGCGTCGTTGCCCTGGAAGGGACCGTTCAGGGACGCGTCGATGCTTCCGCCCTGCTCGCCCTCGGCGGAGCCGGAGATCGACAGGTCGATCACGCCGCTGTTCACGCTCTGGTCGTTGGAGAACGTCGCGTCGAGGACCTCCTGCGGATCCTCGTCCCCGCCACCATCGCCGCCGCCGCAGCCGGCGACCAGACCGGCGCCGAGCAAGGAAATGACGGCGACCGTAAGCAGTCTGGTACGGGTCAAGATTGGGGTCCTCCCGTGGCTAACGTTCAGGGCAGCGGCCGAGGGTAGCAACAAGCCCCCCACGATTCGCCGTTTGCTCGCTCTAACATGCTCCACGATGCCGGAGCCGAAAGACGACAGCCACTTTCACGACGATGAGGCGAGCTCCGCGCACGGGGTCGGCGACGGCAGCTTCGAGACGCAGTGCGTCGAGTGGTGCCCGATCTGCCGCACGATGGACGTGCTGCGCGCCTCCACGACGCCCGAGGTCCGCGAGCAGTGGCAGGACATCCAGCGCGAGACGCTGCTCACCGTGCGCGCCCTCATCGACCACTACGTCCAGCGTCTCGCCGACGAGCGCGCCGGCGCCGAGCACCGCGCCGATGAGCCCCGTCGGGCCACCCCGGTCGAAGAAATACCGATCGAGTAGGGACCTGCCGGCATGGCGGGAATGAGCTGTTCCAGCTGCGGCACCGAGAACCCGCCAGGGGCGAGGTTCTGCATGTCGTGCGGAGCGGCGCTGGCGCCGAGCTGTCCCTCGTGCGGCGCCGAGAATCCGCCGCAGGCCAAGTTCTGCATCGAGTGCGGAACGTCGCTGACGGCCACACCGGGGGACGCGCCGGCCGAGGCTCCCGAGGCGCCGGCGGCCGAGACGCTCCCCGAGGAACGGCGCAACGCGACCGTGCTGTTCGCCGACCTCTCCGGATACACGGCGGTCGCGGAGCGCATGGACCCGGAGGCGGTGAAGTCGCTCGTCGACCGCGCCCTGCGCCGCCTCGGCCAGGAGGTGTCCCGCTACGGCGGCCGGGTCGACAAGTACATCGGCGACAACGTGATGGCCGTGTTCGGAGCGCCGGTCGCGCACGAGGACGACCCCGAGCGCGCCGTGCGAGCGGGGCTCGGCGATGCAGGCGGCGATGGCCGAGATCAACGAGTCGATCGCGGGCCCCGCGGAAGTCGACTTCGCGCTGCGGGTGGGGATCAACTCCGGCGAGGTGCTGGCGGGACAGCTCGGTGACGAGTACACGGTGATGGGCGATCCGGTCAACGTCGCGTCTCGGCTCCAAGCGGCGGCGCGACCGGGCAGCGTCACGGTCGGCGAGGGGACCCTCCGCCTAACCAGGCAGGCGATCGAGTACGAGGAGCTCGAGCCGCTCGAGCTGAAGGGGAAGTCGGAGCCGGTCCCCGCATGGGAGGCGACCCGGATGCTGGCGCCCGGTGCGACGCGGCGGCCGAGCCGCGCGCCCGACGCCGCTGATCGGCCGCGAGGACGAGTCGTCCGCTGCTCGAGTCGCTGTTCGAGCGCGTCGTCGCGCGAGGGCCGCCCGCACCTCGTGACCGTGATCGGCCCCGCGGGGGTCGGCAAGTCGCGGCTGATGCGCGAGACACGATCGGTCGCGCTCGGCGAACCGGCCCGAGCCACCCGCGATCCGCGAGGGGCACTGCCCCGCGTACGGCACCGGGATCGGCTACTGGGCGCTCGCGGAGGTGCTTCGGGGCCAGTTCGAGATCGTCGACACCGACGACTCGGACGTGGCTTGGGAGAAGCTGCGCCACGGCGATCGAGGAGCTGGTCTCCGGACGCCGAGACCGACGAGCCGCCGGAGCGCCTCGCGGCGATGATCGCCCGCCCGCTCGGGATCGAGCCGCTCGCGATCGCGATCACGCCACCGCGGGCCTCGACACGGAGGACCCGCAGGAGATGCGCGACCGGCTGTTCTCCGCCGTCCGCTCGGTCGCCGAGGCGGTGAGCCGCAGCCAGCCCCTCGTGCTCGCGTTCGAGGACATCCACTGGGCGGACGAGGGAATGCTCGACCTGATCGAGTACCTGGCGCGCTGGGTGCGCGGCCCGGTGCTGCTCGTCTGCCTGGCGCGCGACGAGCTGCTCGATCGGCGCCCCGGCTGGGGAGGCGGGCGGCGCAACGCGACGTCGATCTCGCTCGAGCCGCTGACCGACGACGAGGCGCGGAGCTCGTCAGCGCGCTGCTTCCGGCGCGCGGACGGCAACGGGCTCGGCGAGCTCGCGCCCCAGGTCGCCGAGCGCTCCGGCGGCAACCCGCTGTTCGCCGAGGAGATGGTCAACCGGATCCGCGAGGAGGGGAGCGCCGAGCGCGGACACGCTCCCCGAGACAGTGCACTCGGTGCTCGCCGCGCGGCTCGACTCGCTCGAGCCGATCGAGCGCCGCCTGCTGCAGCACGCGGCGGTCGTCGGCCAGACCTTCTGGGAGGGCTCGCTGACCGGGCTCGCCGAGCGAGGAGGGCGACGACCTCGCCGACGCCCTGGCCGCGCTGCAGGAGAAGGACCTCGTGGTCCCGAGCGCCGGGCAGCCGGCTCGCGGGCGAGCACGAGTACGCGTTCAAGCACGCGCTGATCCGCGACGTCGCCTACGGCACGCTGCCGAAGTCGGTGCGGTGCCGCAAGCACGCCGAGGTGGGCGGTTCATCGAGGAGCGCGCCGGCGAGCGCGCCGAGGCCGTGGTGGCGCTGGTCGCCGAGCACTACGGCCGCGCGGCCACGCTCGCCGCGGAGACCGACCTCGCCCCGGAGGAGCGCGAGCAGATCGAGGCGGCCGCGCTGCGCTCGCTCGAGGCCGCCGGCGACGCGCCGCGGCGCCTGTACTCGAACCAGGAGGCGCTCGAGCCACTACGCGGGCGCGCTCGAGCTCCCGAGGCGCTCGACGCCGCGGCGCGGGCGCGGATCGGCGAGAAGCAGGGCGACGTCGCGCTGCGGCTCGGCCGCGTCGACTCGGCGGTCGAGGTCTGGGAGCAGTGCCTCGAGTACCACCGCGGCGAGGAGGACCTCGCCCGGGTCGGCGACCTGCACCGCAAGATCGGCGCCGGGCTCTGGCACAAGGGCGAGCGCGAGGCCTCGATCGACCACTACCAGCGGGGGATCGACCTGCTCAAGGACGGGCCCCCCTGCCTCGAGCTCGTGCGGCTGTACGAGGAGGCGGCCTCGCTGTACATGCACACGGGCGACAACATGCTCGCGATCTACGCCTCCGAGAAGGCGCTGCGGCTCGCGGAGCGGCTCGGCGAGGCGGCCGCCGCCAGCCGCGCGCACGGGATCTTCGGCCGCGTGTTCGGCCGCATCGGGGACTCCGCGAAGGCGCGCGAGAACCTCGAGCGCTCGGTCGAGCTGGCGCGCGACTCCGACCCCGGCGAGGCGGTGCGCGCGCTGTTCACGCTCGGCTATCACCTCGAGGTCTCCGAGGCCGATTACGAGCGAGCGCCGCGTCCGCGTATACCGAGGCGCTCGAGCTCGCCGAGCAGGTCGGCGACCTGCCGTCGCAGGTCGAGCTGCACGCCGCGCTCGCCCAGCTCGCCGTCTACCGCGCCGACTGGGACGAGGTCGAGCGCGCGACCGACGCGAGCGCCGCGCTCGCCGAGCGCGAGGGGCTGCTCGGCAAGCTCTGCTTCCCGTACGTGATGCGCGGCGTGCTGCAGCTGGCGCGACGGACGCTGGGACGACGCCGCCGAGCCTGCCGCCGCGCCCACGAGCTCGGCGAGCAGGTCGGCCGCTCCGAGGTCGCTTTCTCGGCCCTGTACTGGCTCGCCGCCACGCTGCGCGACCGCGGCGACTACGCGGGCGCCGAGACCGCGCTCGCCCGGGCGCTCGACGTGTGCGAGCGCGCCGGGCTGATCGCGCAGTCGATCGAGTCGATCTCGGCCCGCGCGGTGACGCTGGCGCTCGGCGACCGTCCCGACGCCGCACGCGAGGCGGCCGAGGAAGCCGAGCGGCTCGCCGGAGCGGCTCCACTATCCGGTCGGCCGGCGCGTACACCGCCGAGGCGCGCGGGGCGACCGACGCGGATCCGGCCGTCGGGGCCGCGGCCCTCGCCGAGGCGCGCGACGCGTGGAGCGAGCTCGGCCGCCCGCTCGACGCCGCGCGCTGCGAGCTGCTGCGCGGCAACCGGCTGCGCGACTCCGACGCCGAGGCCGCGGCCGAGGCGCTGGAGGCTGCGGCGCCGTCGTTCGAGCGAGCTCGGCGTCGCGCACCTCGCGGAGCGCGCGCGACGCGCTCGTCGGCAGGTAGAGCCTCGGGCCAGCTCACAACGCGTTGGCTCGCCACGGCGACGCGGCAGCCCGACCGCGAGGGTCGCGGAGAGAACCACCAGCGCGAGCCGTCTGCCCTCGGCGACGAACAGGCTGCCGAGGCCGCTGGCCAGGCTCGCGAACGAGGCGGCGCTCCAGGCGATCGCGTATGGCAGCGTCCCGACCGGCGTCCCGGTGGGTGGCGTCGGGGCCGCCGTCGCCGCGACCCACACGAATCCGATCACGAGGGCGCCGGCCGCGAGACACGACACGACCACGGCGATCGCCGTGGCCGCCGCGCCCGGCGTGGCGACGCGGCTGGCACCGCCCGCCCGCGCTCGTTCGGCGGGCCGCGCGGTGGCGCACGGCGGGCTCACCGCGCCACGGCGTGATGCCGTCGCGAATCGCCACCCGCTGGCGGACGATGCGAAGTGTCTCCGAGGTCGCGGCGATGGAGGGTTATTCGATTCCCGCAGCCCCTACCCTCCCAGCCGTAGAATCGGGAGCGTGGGATCCGGGGACAGCGTGCAGGGCGAGGGCAGCACGATTCACGAGCGCCACTACACCGTGGGTGAGGCAAACGCGCTGCTCCCGACGGTCAAGCCGGTGCTGCAGAGGCTGCGCGACGCAAAGGACCTGCTGACCGACTCCGAGGCCCACGAGCTGCTGTCCGACGCCGCCCCGACGAACGGGGGCGGTGAAGCCGGGCGGCAGGTCGGCGAGGCGTTCCTCGAGGTCCAGCGCCTGCTCGGCACGTTCGAGGAAGCCGGGATCGTCGTGCGCGACATCGATCGCGGCCTGATCGACTTCCCGGCGATCCGCGGCGGCGAGGAGGTCTACCTGTGCTGGGAGCTCGGCGAGGACGCTGTCGAGTACTGGCACGATCTCGAGTCCGGCTACCGCGGTCGGCAAGAGCTTGACTGATCCGATCCGTCCGCTTTCGGCCCATGAACGGCTGGCGGCGCTTGGCGCGGTGATCGTCGTCGCGAGCCTGTTCCTTCCCTGGTACGGCGTCACCCTCGCCGGCGGCCTGGTGAAGACGGCCGTCGGGACGTTCGGCCTGATCGAGGCGGCGCTCCTGCTGACCGTCGGCTCGGCGGTGCTCCTGATCGTCGCCTGCTCCCGCGGCTACTCCCTCCCCCGGCCGCTGAACGAGGGAGCGCTGCTCGTTGCCGCCGGCGCGTGGTCGGCGCTCCTGATCGCGTATCGGATACTGGACCGTCCCGACTTCGAGCTCGCCGGTGCGGGCCGCGTGGGCCTCCGGTACGGAATCTTCATCGCCCTGATCGGCGCCGGCCTGCTGGCGGCCGGCGGGCTTCGCGAACGGCGCGAGGACCTGGACCGGGCACGGGTCGCCCGCAAGTGAGACTTTTCCGTTCCCCCTGTGTTTGATCGCTAACACAAGCCACGTTCTTGCCTAGTTCCCTGCGTCCAGGCGCGGGGGAACGGGGGACCCACGGGGGCGCCGGAAACCGAATGGTGACGGCGCCCCAGGGGCGAATCGGAACCGTCTTCCGTAGCGCGGCCTCTTTCAGCGCGAGCCCGACAGCTAACCCCGTCGGCCCGAGAAAGAGAGAACCGTCGTGCGAGCGAGGACATCCGCGGGCAGCCGCGCCAACCCTCTCAGGCGCCTGCTCCCGCCTGTCTGCATTCTGCTCCTAGCGGGTGGCGGTACCGCCCACGCACAGACGACGACCACGACGACCGAGCCGCCGGGGACCGTCGCGGAATCGAGCCCGCCGCGGCTTCGCCTGCAGCTCGAGAACGTGACCCCGCAGAAGATCTTCTTCAAGGGCTCGGCGCCGGCCACGTTCCGGTACGAGATCGCTGGCGCGAAGCGGCGGGATCTGGTGATCGAGGTGATGCGAAAGGGGGGCAGCGAGGCGGTCCAGAGATGGACGGCCAAGAACGTCCAGCCGGGCGCGACGCAGACTCAGACGTGGGGCGGCAAGACGCGGGACCGGGACGCGGCGCGCAGCGGCGCCTATCTGTTCCGCGTGCGGGAGAAGGGCGGCGCGCTGGCCGAGCGCTCGACGGCGAGCGCGGCGGGCAAGGCCGAGGGCGACCGCTCGTTCGGATACTTCGACCACGTCTTCCCGATCCGCGGCAAGCACACCTACGGAGACGGCGTCGGGGCGCCGCGCCAGGGGCACACCCACCAGGGACAGGACGTGTTCGCCGACTGCGGCGCCCCGCTCGAGGCCGCCCGGGCCGGCAAGGTGCAGTTCAAGGGATTCCAGGCGGGAGGCGCCGGCTACTACGTCGTCATCGACGGCAAGAAGACCCGCCGCGACTACGTCTACATGCATCTGAGGGGCAAGGCGCGGGTCGCCGGGGACGATCGCGTGCGCACCGGGCAGCGGATCGGCGAGGTCGGCGAGAGCGGCAACGCCTCCGGCTGCCATCTGCACTTCGAGCTGTGGTCCTCGCCCGGCTGGTACGAGGGCGGCCACTTCCTCAGGTCGGTGACCAGGCAGATGAAGCGCTGGGATCGCTGGAGCTGAGCCGCGCCCTAACAGTGCCTTCCGAGCTCATCGATCGCCTCGTCGATGCCCGCCGCGACGATGCTCAGCCCCGCGAGCGCGTCGGGATCCGTGCACAGGCCGAAGTGCATCATGCCCGCGCACGACAATGCCGAGACACGCAGTGCGTGGCGGTCGGCGGGCTCGGCGATCGAGCACAGCTCCGCGACCCGGCCCCCGAGCACGTAGACCGGCTCACGCGGCCCGGGCACGTTGGACACCGAGAGGCTGAACTCTCGCGGGCCTGAGGTCACCCGCACGACCTCGTGTCCCAACGGGCCGAGGCGCGACACCGCGTGGAAGAACGTGTACAGCGCCTCCGCATCGTGGGCCGCCTTTCGGACTGTGGTCTCGGCGTTGATCAGCTCTACGCGGCGCATCGGATCGGGCTCGTCCACCGGAAGGTCGACGAACATGAACGAGTCCCGGTTCCCGAGCGTGTCGGGCTGCTCGTCGCGGTGGTGCATGCTGACCGGGATCTGGGCGCGCATATGCTCCGCCGTGCCGCCCTTGCCGATCCAGTGGCGGATCGCGCCGCTGATCGCGGCGAGCACGACGTCGTTGATCGTCACGTGCGCGCCGATCCTCTCCCCCACCGCCTTCTCGATCCTTCGCAGCTCATCCAGGGGGCGGCTAACGAAGGCCAGCTCGCGCCGGCTGCCGATGTGCCGGTCCAGCGGCGAGTCGGACCCGATCGGCGTCAGCTCCCGGACGAGCGCTCCGGGCAGCCGTGCCACGGCGCGGGCGGCCGAGGCCCAGCGTCGGGGGCTGGCCGCATCTCGGGCGAGCTCGGGGAACGACCGGCCGAGCTCGCCGGCGCGGTCTCCGAGCCCCGAGTAGATCAGTTGCAGGTCCGTCGGCTCGGGCTCGGGCCGCCACGCGCCCGGCTGGGGCGGGGCCGTGTCCGACCCGGTGTCCCACAGGATCTGCCCGCCGAGGCGTGTCGCGGTGACGCCGTCCGCCATGCAGTGATGGATCCGCCACACGATCGCGCTGCCGCCATTCTCGAGAGGACCCACGAGGTCCATCCGCCACAGCGGGCGTGTGTGGTCGAGGCGCTCGGCCATCAACAGCGCCGCGATCTGCAGCAGCCCGGCGCGGTCCACGGCTCCGTTGGACTCGTGGAGGCGCACGTGCTCGCGGATGTCGAATCCCGGGTAGTCCACCCACAGCGGGCGGGCGAGGCCAAGCGGCACGAAGGCGACCCGTTGGCGGCAGCGGCGAACCCTCCCCATCCTCGCCTCGACGTGGCGACGCAGCCCGTCGATGTCGATCACCCGTCCGTCGGCCGGTGGCTCGACTATCGCGATCTTGCACGTGTGCCCCGCGATCGCTGCGGACTCGAGCCTCAGGATCTGGGCGTCGTCGAAGCTCAGGCGGTCGGCGGTCGTGCTCACGGATCGGTCTAGCTACCTATCGGCGATCGGCCGAAATCCTCAAGCCGGACATAGACTCGCGCGGCCAGCGAAACGTCCTCGGCGGGAAAACGGCTGGTTAGCGCCGCCCGGGCGTGGGTACGTATTAGGGAAGTCCATCGAAGTCATCGAACCCCGGGAGGAAAGACAGGCAGACAATTGGGCCACTGTGCGTCGCTACGAGGGAGTCAACGATCCTGATGAGGTGGCGAAGCGGGTACGCGAGGGTTTCATTCCGTTGATCAGCGAGCATCGGGGCTTCGTCGCCTATTACTACGCGGACGACTCGGAGGAAGGCGTCATCTTCTCGATCAGCGTCTTCGAGGATCAAGCTGACGAGGAGGATTCGAACCGCCTGGCCGCGGATTTCGTCAAGGAGAATCTCGCGGAGCTGTTGCCGAACCCACCGGCGATCACGGCGGGCAATGTGGTGGCTCAGAGCTAGCTGACCACCCCTGCCAGTTCCACTACTAGCCGGGGCGGTTCCCCGGGCACGTCGGCGCGGCCGCAAATCGCGACAGCGACGCCCGTAGGCGGCGAACTGACGGGGCGTCCCGTCACCGCTTAGCGGAGTGATCGTTTACACGAACCCCCTCGCGGGCGATCTGGTCGCGAGAGGCGGCGTCCGCGGCCTCGACTTTGCGTGCCTCCGCCAGCACCTCGTCGACCTGGCCGTCCGGGATTACCACAGCGCCGGAGGAGTCGGCGAACACGTACGAGCCGGGCATCACACCAACGCCCTGGAGGACTACTGGCACGTTTGCCTGAAACGGCGTCAAACGGTCGCCTCCCCAGCGAGTCGCCTGACCCGAGCAGTAGGCCGCGAAGTCGTAGCGCGCAAGCTCGTCGAAGTCGCGCAGGCGGCCGTCCGTGAGCACCCCGGCGCACCCGTTCTGCTCGAGCCGCAGCAGCTTTGTGCCGCCGCCCATCGAGGTGTCGGTGTAGCCGTTCGACGCGAGCACGATCACCTTGCCGGCCGGCTCGTCGCCGACCGCTTCGTAGAACAGGTTGGCGAGGTTGTAGCGCTCGGGATCGAGCGCAGCCGAGCAGCTCGGGAAATACGAGATGGTCACCGCTGGACCGAACAGGACCCGCCCCGGGGTCGGAGTGACGAGATCGAGGATGTGACAGCGGTGGCGATGCAGCCGCCCCATCGCGTCGACTAGGTCCGCGCACTTGAGGCCGTGTACGGCCGACGCTTGGTTCGGTCGAGCTGTCATTCGCTGTGGCTCATCGGGGTTCGTGCAGGATCTCGCGTGCGTCTTGCGCGTCCCGCGGGCTGACCATGATGTCGTGCGCCCCCACGGTGCCCAGCCCGTTTCCAGCTGCGCAGTCGAACACGGCACCTAGCGAGCCGCGGCTGTGTCCGGCGTCGACTCGTCCGCCGCGGTCGACCCGTCGCTCCTCCTGAAGAGAGCCGAAGCCAGTGCTGTCATTAGCGCAGTGAGCTGAATGCAGCCCGCAGCTCGGTGGAGAAGAGCTCCGGCTCCTCCCAGGCCGCGAAGTGGCCGCCCTTGTCGACCTCGTTGAAGTAGCTGAGGTCGCTGCCGTATGCGGTCTCGGCCCAGCTGCGCGGGGAGGCCCAGATCTCGCCGGGGAACGTCGTGAAGCCGACCGGAACCGTAACCGGCGGAGGCGGCTGGTCGGCCGCTGCGGCCCGAGCCAATTGGTCTTCCCAGTACGACCGCGCCGCCGAGGCGCCCGTACCCGTCAGCCAATAGAGGCTGATGTTGTCGACGATGTGCTCTCGAGTCAGGTTCCCTGTCGGCTTTCCGTCGACGAAGGCGCCGGCGATCTTGTAGTAGCTGTCTGTGTCGTGGTCGAGCAGCCAGGCCGCCAGGGCGACCGGTGAATCGAGTGTCGCGTAGCCGACGGTCTGCGGCCGCGTCGCCATCTCGAGGAAGTAGCCGAAGCCGGTCTCCCTGAACGCTGCGAACGCCTCGACCGCAGCCCGCTCGTCGTCGGACTCCTTCGGCAGTTGCTCGAAGATGCCGAGCGCTGCCGTGAGCAGGTTCAAGTGAACGCCGGCCAGGCCGTCAGGCACCAGGCGGGCCATCAGGTCCGTGACCGCCGCGCCGACGTCGCCGCCCTGAGCCACGTACCGGGTGTAGCCGAGACGGCGCATCAGCTCCGCCCAGGCGAGGGCCGTACGACCGGCGTTCCAGCCGAGCTCGGCCGGCTCATCGGAGAACCCGTAGCCGGGCAGCGACGGCAGCACCAGGTGGAAGGCGTCTGCGGCGTCACCACCGTGCGCGGTCGGGTCGGTGAGCGGTTCGACGGTCTCGAGCAGCTCGATGACCGACCCGGGCCAGCCGTGCGTCATGACCAGCGGAAGAGCGTCCTCGTGCTGCGAGCGCACGTGGATGAAGTGGATGTCGACGCCGTCGATCTCGGTCTTGAACTGAGGCAGCGCGTTCAGCCTCGCCTCGCACGCGCGCCAGTCGTACTCCGTCTCCCAGAACCTGGCGAGCGCCTGGGTCGTCGACAGTTGCACGCCCTGCGACCGATCGTCGACGAGCTCTTTGGAGGGCCACCGCGTCGCGGCGATGCGTCGACGGAGCTCGTCTAGATCCTCGTCTGGAACGTCGACCTGGAAGGGACGGATCTCTGTGGCGCCCGACGGCTTTTCGGTCGTGACTGACATGGGTCTCCTTGGGTTCGGTGACGGTGGCTTACACGCTTCCGCCGAGCGGGTTGGTAAGGGCTAAAAGGACCACGGCCGCCTAACGCAGCGACCGCAATCCCGCGCGGACCTCGGGGACGAACAGCTCGGGCACCTGCCAGGCGGCGAAGTGTCCGCCCTTGTCGAGCTTGTTGTAATGAATGAGCTTGGGGTAGGCCTGCTCTACCCAACTCCGCGGAGCGGCGTCGATCTCGTCAGGGAAGATGCTTACGGCTACCGGGACGGAGACTCCCTTCACGTCGTAGAAGCCGAGCGTGTTCTCCCGATAGATCCGTCCCGACGAAACCCCCGTATTCGTCAACCAGTAAAAGGTGATGTTGTCGAGGACGTCGTCTCGTGTAAGGCCCCAGCCTTCGTCATCCCCGTCAAAGACGCGCGAGATGCCTTCCATGCTGGCCGCGTCGTGGTCGATCATCCAGGCGGCCAGGCCGACGGGCGAATCAGCAATTCCGTACAGCGCCTGCGGGTGGGTCCCCATCTCCTGTGCGTAGCCCACGTCTGTCGCGAAGAAGACCTTCAGGTTCTCGTAGATGCGAGTTTCCTCCTCCGTGAGACCGGAGGGCGCCGGGCCGCCTGAGAGGACCGCCGCATTTACGTCGGCTGGAACAGCGCCGGGCATGTTGGTGTGGATGCCGATCAGCTCCGGGGGAGCCTGGACGCCCATCTGGTCGACGATAATCGCCCCCCAATCGCCCCCCTGCGCCGCGAAACGCGTGTATCCAAGGCGCTTCATCAGCTCTGTCCAGGCACTTGCAATGCGCACGGCGTCCCAGCCGGTGGTCGTCGGCTTGCCGGAGAATCCATAGCCCGGGAGCGACGGAATCACCAGATGGAAAGCGTCCGCTGCCTCCCCACCGTGCGCGGTCGGGTTGGTCAATGGATCGATGATCTTCAGCTGCTCGATGATCGAGCCCGGCCATCCGTGCGAGACGATGAGCGGCAACGCATCTTCGTGCTCCGAGCGAACGTGGATGAAATGGATGTCCAGCCCATCGATCTCGGTGATGAAGTGCGGTAGGGCGTCCAGTTTCTCCTCGCACTTGCGCCAGTCGTACTCAGTCGCCCAATAGCGCGCGAGCGCCTGCATCGTCGCGAGCCGCGGGCCCTGCGACAGATCTTCGACGGTCTCCGTTTCGGGCCAGCGCGTGGCCGCGATGCGCGCACGCAGGTCATCGAGATCCGCCTCGGGGGTCTCCCTCGTGAACGGCCCGATCGCTGTGGCGTCCGCTGACTTCTCGGTCGTGACAGGCATGTGGCTCCTGACGGTGGTGGTTATGGCGCAGACCGTTTGAGGTCGGCACGCCTACACACCGGCCGGGTGTCGGAGCCGGAAAGTCTCGCTCGCCGAGGTTTGAGGCGAAGCGCTTGCTCACCATACACCCGCACCCAAGATGCCGTCGGCGCCCTCTCTGGGACGCGCCGCCCGAGCTAGACTCGAGACCGACTGGACCGTCGATGAGCTATCGCGAGACCGAGCATCTCCGGGTGCTGATCGCCAACGAGCGCAAGGATCGGCTCGCGCTCGTCGCGCCGATAGTCGCGAACCTCGGGCACGAGGTGATCGCCCGCGAGATCGACGTCATGGACGTCGGAGCCGTAACCGCCAGGGAGCGACCCGATGTCGCGCTGGTCGGTCTCGGAAAGAGCTCGGAGCATGCCCTCGCCCTGATCGACAAGATCGTGCAGGAGGCCGCGTGCCCGGTAATTCTCCTGATCCACGCGCCCGATCCCCCCTTCGTCAAGGAGGCGTCGAAGCGCGGAATCTTTGCCTACATCACCGACTCCGAGGTCGAGGACTGGCAGAGCGCGATCGACATCGTGCTGCGCAGGTTCACCGAGTACCACGACCTCGAGGGCGCGTTCGGCCGCCGAGCGGTCACCGAGCGAGCGAAGGGCATCCTGATGGAGCGTCATTCGGTCGACGACGCTGACGCCTTCGAGATGCTGCGTGACCAATCGCGCCGGGCCAACACCAAGCTCGCCGACGTCGCGGCCGCCGTCGTCGACGGCCACCGGCTGTTGCCGAAGCAGCCGGACACCTCCCAAACCGCGCGCTAGTCCTACAGGCTGCTACTCGTCTCTTGGCGTGACGCGGAAGATCGCGACCACCTCTGGGCGGGATCGCTCATCGGCTGAGATGGCAACGCGCGCAGGTGGCCGGCAGGCCTAGAACCCGACCTGTCGAGAAACGGACCCATTTCTGGGCCGAAGGGTCTGGCCCCCCCATGGCCCCCCCATGCATCGAATTTGCATCCAAGGGCCCATTGCTTGCCCCGCACTTTGGACGCTTTAGGAGGTAGGAGGCAACGTTCGCCACATGCCGGGATTGAGCCTGTCTGGACGGCACAGTCTCGGCTCATCGCGAGCCTGACCGAAAGGAGCCATGATGAGGAAGGCCCTATGGCTAATCGCAGCGGCACTGCTTGCCGTTGCGGTCACGGCCTCGACTGCACAGGCAGCAGTCAACGTAAAGCGGTTGCCGACGGCCAGCTTTAGTGGAGCGTCGGTGACGCTGACAGGTGGCAATTTCAGCGGACTGGGGAATGTCCCCGCGCTCGCCACACTGACGGTCAACGGGGACGCTACGTTTACGTGCACGAACCCGCAGGGTCATCCGTCCCCCGGCCAGAACCCGGTGCCGGCGCAGCAGGGGACGGCGGAGCAGGACCTCGGCAACAGCGACCACAATGGCCGCGGCACGATCACGAACATGACTGCATCGGTGACGACGCCTGATCCACCTCCCACGGCACAGCAGGTTGGATGTGGGGGACAGGGGAGCACTCAATGGGATGTCACCCTTAACACCCTGACCGCCAGGTCCGCGCATCTCGAAATCACACAAGGCGGAACGCTCATCTTCTGCCGCAACTACAGCCTGGGCGGACCAGCGACCGGGACCCCTTGCTAGCCATGTAGCGCAACGAGGCGGCGGCGATTCCATCCGGGGTCGCCGCCGTCTCCTGCCGTCACTCCCGCAGTCGTTCGCCTTCCCGTTATTTATTCGGGCCTATCCCCGTCGGCTAGGCAAAGAGGGCCGGGCGCCGCGCTGCTCCCTTCACGCGAAAGCGGCAGCGGGCGATACAGGCGCAACGGCGCCGATCACGCACACAGGGATCTCGGCAGGCCGTGAGCGCAGGTCTCGCGGAATAGCGGTTCAGGCACCTGATCGCCGCGATCTCGTAGCGTTTGGCTCGCATGCGCTCAGGACTCTTCATGCCCTTATTCGATGCGCTGGCCGACCCGGCGGTCGTCGCACGCCTGTCCGCCGAGGCGGAGGAGGCGGGCTGGCACGGAGTCTTCGTCTGGGACAACCTGCGCTTTCAGGAGCCTGTGGTCGACGTGGCCGACCCGTGGATCACGCTGACAGCGATTGCCACGGCCACCGAGCGAATCCGGCTCGGCCCGATGGTCACCCCACTCGCACGGCGTAGGCCTGTCAAGGTCGCCCGGGAAACGGCGACGCTCGACCGGCTCAGCGGCGGCCGACTGACGCTCGGCGTCGGCCTGGGGAGCGACCGGTTCGCGAGCGAGTACTCGATCACCGGCGAGGAGCTCGACGACCGCCGACGCGCAAGCATGCTCGACGAGTCGCTGGAGATCCTGGCGGCCGCCTGGTCGGGCGAACCGGTGCACCACCGCGGCGAGCACTACACGGTCGACGGCATGCGTTTCCTGCCCCGGCCGGTCCAGCGGCCGGGCGTACCGGTGTGGGTCGCGGGCTACTACGGCAAGCCCAGGCCAATGCGCCGGGCGGCGCGGCACCAGGGTTTCTTCCCCATCGAGCTGGACCACGCCGAACAGCTCGCCGAGGTCGTCGCCGAGCTCGCGGCGCTGCGCAGGGAGGCCGGCAGAGACCCTACGGAGCCCTACGACGTCGTCGTCGCCCTCCCGCCCGGCAGCGATCCGGCGCCTTACGTCGCCGCAGGCGCCACCTGGTGGCTCGTCGAGTTCCCATGGGATGGGGTATCGGTCGACCAGGTGCGCGCTGTGATCCGCGACGGCCCGGCGGCACCGGCGTAGCGTGCCCCGAGGGTTCCTTCATGCCACACCCAACTACGGGCGGACGCACGCGCTCCCAACGTCTCCTGCCCACCAAGGCACAGGTCGGCAGCCCGCCATCTCGGTCGCTGGTCATCGGAAGCGGCAGCGTGGCGAGCAACGGAGCGAGTCCCGCGCTAGATGCAGGGACATCGCAATGCGCGACGAGCGGCACGTAAGGCGTGGCGCAGGGCTTCCTTGGAGGGAGAAGCGCCTGCGGCCCCTGACGCCGCCGGCCGTGGTGGTCAGGGTCGCTCGCTATGTGATCTCCGGAGGGTCGCGCGGTCTCAGCGGTCGCCCAGCTCTTCGAGGCGTGCGGTGACGGCCTGACGAAGCCGGCCGGTCGGTGGCGCGAGGCCCAGCAGGCCGGCGAACCAGAGGCCGTCCGCGGCCAGGCGCACCAGGGTGGCGTCTACTGCGTCTGGCGCGTCGGCGACGAGCCGGTCCTGCCAGGTGGCGTAGCGCCTGCGCACTGCCTCCAGTCCGCGTGGGTCCCCGGTCATGGCGACCAGGAGGGCGACGTCGGTCGCCCGCTCGGCCGCCGATCGGGGTTGCGCGCAGGCCCGCGCGTAGGCGAGCGCCCAGGTGCGCTCGGCGGTGCCCTTGACCACCTCGGCCTCGAAGCGGTCAAGCCAGTCCTCCACGAGTGCGTCGACGAGCGCGTCCTTGGTGGCGAAGTGGTACAGCAGGCCGCCCTTGCTCAGGCCGGCCTGCGCGGCGACGGCGTCGAGCGTCAGCGCCCGCGGCCCGTCGCGGCGGACGACCGCGGCGGCCGCATCGAGCAGCCGCCGGCGCGTGCCGTCGCGGCTCAATGGGCACCCCCTGCCAGGTTCAGCCCCACGACACCGACCATGATCACCACGAGGCTGACGATTCTGATTGCCCCGGCGGGCTCGTCGAGCAGGGTCATGCCGATCAGGGCGATTGTGCCGGTCCCGACCGCCGACCACACCGCGTAGGCCACCGAGACGGGAATCGAGCGCAGCACCAGGCCGAGTAGGAAGAACGCTGTCGCGTAGCCGGCCACTACGGCGATCGAGGCTCCAACCCGAGTGAAACCGCCGGACGCCCGCAGCGCGAGCGTCGCGGCCACCTCAAGCGCGATCGCAAGTGTCAGGAGCAGAGAGGCGGGCACAGCTTTACTATACCGTCTGGACGGTATAGCCAGGTCTCTCACGGCGAAACTCGGCATCCCTCCGGGCAAGGCTTCCGGCAATGGGCCATCGCGCTAGGCGCAGCGCCGGCATCCGCTGGCATTGGCGCCTGGCCGCTCGAGGACTGCTTCGATCAGCCGCAGCGAAGCACCTGTCACTCCTGGTTTGCGCGACAAGGAGCAGCGGCTCCCCTTAATTGCTTGACCTGGCCCCCAGCTCGACGGCGATCGGCAGGGAGTCCCGGCCCCAGGTCGACAGGTCGCCGCTGTAGCCCGCCTCGTACTTGTCGAGGAGCAACCTCCGCGCCGTTGCGTCCTCATCGCCGTCGTTGACGATCCGCGCCGTGCCCTCGAACTCGTGGTCTCCGATCCGCACCCGCACCGCGGGCGTCCGCATCAGGTTGCGCACCCAGTTCGAGCGCTCGCGCCCCCCGGACAGCATGTACAGCGTCGCCCCCTCGAGCCCGAACCAGATCTCGATCTCGCGCGGCTCGCCGCTCACTCTCCCGATCGTCGTCAGGTAGCAGTAGTCCTGCCCGGCGAGGCCGGGTGGCAATGTCCGCTCGTCCGCCATGCGTTTGACCCGTCCGGATTCGGGAGCGTTCGAGCCTAGCGCGGGCTGGTCCGCGGCTCGACGAAGGTAGATTGCGCAGCTGATCGTGGAGCTCCCCCCGACCGCCGCGTGGCGCCATCTCGACGCTCGTGTCGGATTCGAGGTTCTCTTTCTGCGCCAGGCCGCCGACGGCTATCACCTCGATGGCCATTCGACGGCGGTCGAGGACGGCGAGGCGTGGAGCAACTCCTACAGCGTCAGCCTCGACCCGAGCTGGACGACGCGCTCCGCTCACGTCGTCGGCCGCTCGGCCCTGGGCGCGCGCGAGGTGCGGCTCGAGGCGGACGGGATCGGGGGGTGGCGCGTCGACGGGTTCATTGCGCCGCAGCTTGCAGGGTGCCTGGACGTGGATCTCGAGGCGTCCGCCTGCACCAACGCGCTCCCGGTGCGCCGGCTCGGATTGGAGGTCGGCGAGCGGGCCGACGCGCCGGCCGCATACGTGCGCGCTGTGGGTCTCGGCGTCCAGCGGGTCGAGCAGAGCTACGTCCGCCTCGAGAACGACGCCGAGCGCGCTCGTTACGACTACGAGTCACCCGAGTTCGATTTCAAAGCCGTACTCGTATATGACGAGCATGGCCTCGTGCTCGACTACCCCGGCATCGCCGTCCGGATGGCCTAGCCGGTCAGCCGGGGCGCGTTACGAATCCCTCGGCCTCGATCGCCTCGGTGATCTGGTCGGAGTGGTCGGAGCCCTTGGTCTGGATCACGAGCCGCACCGCGGTCTCGCCGACGTGCAGGTCCACCCCCTCGCGGACGTGCATCACGTCGACGACGTTCGCGTCGTGCTCGGCGATGATCCGGAGCAGCCCCGCCAGCGCGCCCGGGCGGTCGGGGATCACGGTCGCGAACGCGAGCCGGCGCTCGGCGACGGTCTCCCCCAGCCTGATGCACTCGACGAGCCGCGAGGCGTCGACGTTTCCGCCCGACAGGATCGCGCATGCCTCCCCGCTCCACCCCGGCTCGACCTTGCCGGCGAGCAGCGCCGCCACCGACACGGCCCCCGCGCCCTCCACCACGAGCTTCGCCCGCTCGAGCAGCAGCACCATCGCCTCGGCGACCTGGTCGTCGCTCACCGTCACCACGTCGTCCACCCACCGCTCAACCAGCGGCAGGGTGAGCTCACCGGGCCGCTTGACCGCGATCCCGTCGCAGATCGTGTTCGCGGAGCGGGTACCGATCGGCCGGTGGCGAGCAAGCGAGTCGAGATAGGGAGCGCAGCCCTCCGCCTGGACCCCGATCACGCGGACGTCGGGAAGCAGCCATTTGACGGAGATCGCGACGCCCGCGATCAGGCCGCCGCCCCCGAGCGGGACGACCACGACCCTCGTGCGCGGCGCCTGGCGCGCGATCTCGAGCCCCACGGTGCCCGCCCCGGCCACGACCGCCGGGTCGTCGAACGCCGGTATCAGAGTCTTGCCCTCGCGGGTGGCGAACTCCCGCGCCTCCTCGGCGGCCTCGTCGAATGAGCCGTCGATCAGCCGCACGTTCCCACCGTATGCGCGTACCGCCGAGGCCTTGGCCAGCGGCGCGTGGACAGGGATGAACAGATCGGCCTCCGCCCCGCGCTGGCCAGCGGCCACCGCCACGGCCTGAGCGTGATTGCCGGCGCTGGCCGCCACCACCCCCGCCCTCAGCTCGGCATCCGAGAGCCGCGAGATCTTGTTGGTGGCGCCGCGAAGCTTGAACGAGCCCGTTCGCTGCAGGCTCTCCGCCTTCAGCGTCACCGGAGCGCCGACGCGGCGCGTGATCTCCCCGGTCCGCAGCACCGGGGTCTCACGGACCACGTCCGCGATGCGGCGGGCCGCGCGTTCGACGTCGCGGGCGGTGACCGGCTCCTCGCGCGTGACTTGAGACCCGGCCATCGTTCCGCCGTCCTAGCCCGTCGTGCTCTCGCCGACCGGGGCGGGCTCCCCGGTCTTCCATGAGTACGCGTAGCGGTCGTCGTCGAGCTCGCGCGACAGCGGCGTCATGCGCAGCGGGCGGAACGTGTCCCACATCACCGCCAGCTCCTCGGTCCGGCGCGCGCCGAGCGATTTCTCGACCAGGCCCGGCTGCGGCCCGTGCGGAAGCCCGGACGGATGCACCGTGACGGAGCCGACCTCGATTCCCTTTCGACTCCCGAACTCTCCGGAGACGTAGTAGATGATCTCCTCGGAGTGCACGTTCGAGTGATGGTAGGGGAGCGGCACCGCGTCAGGGTCGTAATCGAGCTCGCGCGGACAGAACGAGCAGATCACGAAGTTTGGGCCCTGGAACGTCTGGTGAGTGGGCGGCGGCAGGTGCAGCCGACCCGTGCGGGGCTCGAAATCGTGGATGTTGAACGTGTACGGGTAGACGTACCCGTCCCAGCCGACCACGTCGAAGGGGTGGTAGTCGAGCGTGTAGTGCTGCAGGCCTCCGCGAACCCGGACGATGAGCTCGTGCTCGCCCGCGTCGCGGTGGGTGACCAATTCCTCGGGCGGGTGGAAGTCGCGCTGCGAGTACGGCGCGTGCTCGAGCAGCTGGCCATAGCGATTGCGGTAGCGGTTCGGCGTCTCGACCTCACCCGGGGTGTGGAAGACGAGCCACAGCTGCGGGGTCGAATCGAGCGAGAACCGGTATGTGGTTCCGCGCGGGACGTATATGTAGTCGTGCTCGGCGAAGGGCAGGCTGCCGAACACCGTCTCCAGCGTGCCGCTTCCCTCGTGGACGAAGAACAGCTCGTCCCCCTCGCCGTTGCGGTAGAAGGCCTCGGCCTCGGCCTCCGGCTTGCAGATCGCGGCCTCCAGGTCGCCGTTCCACATCATCGTGCGGCGGCCCGTGATCGGATCGCCCTCCGCCTCCAGGCCGCCCGTCTCGAGGTGCCTGTGGACGTGCGTGTCCGGCACCCACTCGGTGTGCTCGATCGGCTCGAACGCACCGGCCTCGTCGATCCGGCACGGCGACTGGAGGTGATAGAGGATCGACTCGTTGCCGCTGAACCCTTCGAAGCCGAGCACCTCTTCAACAAGCAACCGTCCGTTGTCGCGAAATTGGACGTGGCGCTTCCTTGGGATGTCGCCGAGGCTGTGGTAACGCAATCTGTTCCTCCGTTGCTCGTTGCTGGTTGCTGGTTGCTCGAGTTACGAGCAACGAGCTACCGCCTACAGATTCCCCCTGCTCTCCTGCTCACGCTCTATCGCCTCGAACAGCGCCTTGAAGTTTCCCTCGCCGAAGCCCTTTGCGCCGTGGCGCTCGATCACCTCGAGGAACATGGTCGGGCGGTCGCCGATCGGCTTGGTGAAGATCTGCAGCAGATAACCCTCGTCGTCGCTGTCGGCGAGGATCCCGAGCTCCCGCAGGTCGGCGAGCTCCTCGTCGATGTCGCCGATCCGCTCCGGCAGCTCCGCGTAATAGCTGTCGGGCGTGGACAGGAACTGGACGCCGCGGTCGCGCAGCTCGCCCACCGTGCGGACGATGTCGGCGCTCGACACCGCGACGTGCTGGACGCCCGCGCCGCCGTAGAACTCGAGGTACTCCTCGATCTGCGACTTGCGCTTGCCCTCGGCGGGCTCGTTGATCGGGAACTTGATCCGGCCCTTGCCGTCGGCCATCACCTTCGACATCAGCGCCGAGTACTCGGTCGAGATGTCGCGGTCCGAGAAGTGGATCATCTCGGTGAACCCGAACACGCGCTCGTAGTAGGAGACCCACTCGTCGAGCCGCCCCAGCTCCACGTTGCCGACGACGTGGTCGATGCCGGCGAGCAACCCGGCGTCCGTCTCGCCGCCGTTGACCAGCTCGTAGCCGGGCAGGAAAGCCCCCCTGTAGCCGTCGCGCTCGACGAACGTGTGCAGCGTCTCGCCGTAGGTGCCGATCGTCGCCAGGCGCACCGTTCCATGCTCGTCGGAGCGCTCGTGCGGCTCCTCGATCCCCCTCGCGCCGCGGCGCACGGCGACCCGATACGCCTGCTCCGCGTCGGGGACGGCCAGCGCCACGACCTTGACCCCGTCGCCGTGCTCGGCCACATGGCGGGTCAGCTCGGTGCGCCCGTGAAGCCCCGCGGTGAGCACGAAGCGGACGCGACCGCCCTCGACGACATACGAGGAGCGGTCCCGCACGCCCGTCTCCAGCCCCGCGTACGCGGTGTGGCGAAGGCCGAGCGCGTGCGTGAACCAGTAGGCCGCCTGCGCGGCGTTGCCGACGTACATCTCGACGTGGTCGATGCCGAGAAGCGGCATCTCGTCGGCTGTCTGCTGTGCGGGCTCGGGGATCGTGCGCGTCTCCACTGGCTCTCCTCCTGTCGCGAAGCTTGTGTGCGTCGCCGTCCCTGTTTATGATTCAGGGGTCGAGGGGATGATTCAAGGGCGATTCGTTGCTTACTAACGACTCCGCATGCGTACATGGACGAGATTGACCAGAGAATCGTTGCGCTGATGAGGGAGGACGCCCGGCGTTCGTTCAAGGACATCGGGCGCCGCGTCTCGCTGTCCGCGCCCGCGGTCAAGCGCCGGGTCGACCGGCTGGAGGCGGACGGCGTGATCAAGGGCTATACGACGACGGTCGACCACTCCGCGTTCGGCTGGAACGCGCACGCGTTCGTCGAGCTGTTCTGCGAGGGGCGGATGTCCGGCACCGAGGTCCGCGACGCGATCATGGTGCACCCGGAGGTCGAGGGGGCGTACACGGTGGCCGGCTCGGCGAGCGCGGTCATCCACCTCCGCGCCGAGGACAACCAGCATCTGGAGGAGACGCTGGAGCGGATCCGCGAAACCGACGGCGTGCTGCGCACCCAGACCCAGATCGTCCTCTCCACCCTGCTCGAGCGCCCGGTGATCGACTCGAACGGGAGCAGGCCGGACGCTTGATCGACCATGTGAACAACCTCAAGCTCCAGCACCTGGTCGAGCTGTCGAAGCTCGGCGACGGGTGCGCCGACGTCGAGTCGCGGATCGAGCGCTGGCTGTCCGAGCACGAGGTCGTGTTCGACGGCCACACGATCCCCTTCGTGCTGATGCCGCACTTCGTCTCCCCGGGCCAGATGCGGCGGGTCCGTCGCGCGGTCGAGTGCCTGTGCACCGTGCTCGACCGCTTCTGCGACGCCTATCCCGAGGACCCCCGGCTGCGCGAGGAGCTCGACCTGCCGGCGTTCGAGGACGCCCTCGTCGACGTCGATCCCGGCTACCCGCGCCCGCTCCGCATCTGCCGCCTCGACGCCTTCCTGTCCGGGTACGACGTCAAGTTCCTCGAGTTCAACGCCGACTCGCCCGCCGGGATCGGCTACACCGACGTCCTCTACGAGGGGCTCACCGAGGCGATCCAGCTGCCCCGGGTGGAGGCGGAGTTCGAGACCGCCTACACGCCGATGCTCCCGGTCCTGCTCGACACGCTGCTGGACGCCTACGCGGCGCTGCGGCGCTCCCGACCGGAGCTTCCCGAGCGTCCGCGGCTCGCGCTGGTCGACCGGCCCGGCAGCCCGTCGGTGCCCGAGTTCCGGATCACCTGCCGCGCCGCCGGCGAGACGGGAATCGACGCCGTGCACGCGACCACCGACGAGCTCGACTACGACGGCTCGGCGCTGCGGATCGGGGGCGAGCCGGTGCATCTCGTCTACCGCAGGGCGCTGATCGAGGACCTCGAGGAGGGTGACCTGACCGCCGCGTTCCGGGACGGGACGGTCTGCGTCGTCAACCCGCCTCGCGCCCGGGTGGCCAACAACAAGAAGCTCTTCGCGCTGCTCGACGATCCTCGCTTCGCGCACCTCGTCGAGCCACGCGAGCGCGAGGTGATCGCCGCGACGATCCCGTGGACACGGATCCTGCGACCCGGCCGCGTGACCTACGGCGAGTGGGTCGTCGACCTGCTCGATTTCGTCTCCGACAACCGCGGCCGGCTGGTGCTGAAGCCGGCGTCGGAGTACGGCGGGCAGGACGTGTGGCTGGGGATCGAGACCGAGCAGGGCGCCTGGGACCGGGTGATCGAGGAGCACGCCGAGCGGGGCGACTTCGTGGTCCAGGAGTACGTGCCGGTGCCGGAGGAGATGTTCCCCACGGTCGAGGACGGGCACGTCCAGATGCGGCTGAAGCGCTTCAACATCAACCCGTTCGGGATCGGGGGGCGGTACGCCGGGATGATCACCCGGATCTCCGACCGGGCGGTGATCAACGTGTCGGCCGGCGGCGGCCTGCTGCCCAGCGTCGTCGGCCGCCACAAGCAACGATTGCTCGCCGAGGACGACCGGCAGGAGGAGATTAGCCATGACGTTCCCGGTTGACGAGTTCCGCCGCGGCTATGACGTGGATGAAAACGCGTCACGCTTCTCCAACTACTTCCATGTCCTCAGGGAGGTGGTCCACCTGTCGAATGGGTGGCTCCCGCTGGTCGGCGACTTCGAGCTCAAGTATCGGCTCGGCGACCACCTCCACGACGACGCCCGATCGATCTCCAAGGTGCGCCGCCGCCTGTACGAGCTGCGCCACCCCAGCGACTACCCGGGTACGCCCGGCGATGAGCTCACCGCGCTGCTCGAGCGCCTGAACTCGGCGGGCAAGCGCCGACGAGTACGTCGCGCTCGCCTACGGAGAGGCGAAGCCGCTGCTCATCGACGTCGATCCGCATCCACCTCGACAGCCTCGATCCGGTCTCGGACGAGCCGTCGCTGCGGCTGTTGAACCAGGTTGTGGCGAGACAGCAGCGGCATATCGAGGAGGCGGCGCTCACCAGTCGCCAGGCGATGCGCCGCGTGCGATCGACGACCTCGGCGCGCTGCCGATCGCGCTCAAGGGGGAGCCGCGATCGCTGCGCATGATGCCGCCGCTGGACGTCCCGGCCCGGGACAGCTTCGTCGAGGTGACCGAGGAAGGTGACCCGTTCCTGGCCGAGGAGCTGTACGTCAACGACCCTGAGCTCAACCACGTGCCGGTCGAGCCGGAGGAGCAGCGCCACTTCTTCCATGGCCTGATGGACGCCGAGCTGACGGCGGCCGAGCTGATGGCCCGAAACTCTCACGAGTACCCGGACATGCCGTGGGACTTCCACGTCGACATGGCGCGCCAGACATGGGACGAGCTGCGCCACGCGAAGGTCCACTACATGCTGATGCCGACCGAGCTGGGCTGCCGCTGGGGCGACTATCCGGTCACGTTCTCCTACTTCCGGTCGATCTACGCGCACGACCTGCTCGGCCGGCTCGCGCTGTTCAACAGCACCAGCGAGCAGAAGGCGATGTGGCGCCACTCACGCCGCCGCGAGGTGCTGACCGAGCGCGGCCAGGAGAAGGTGGCGATGGTGTTCGACTACCTGCTCGCCGACGAGGTGCCCCACGTCCACAACGGCGTCCGCTGGGGCGCCCACCTGCTGGACGGAGACGAGGCCGCCTACAGGCGCAAGGTCCGGGAGCTGCGCGAGGGGCTCGACGAGACCGGCGCTCCTCGCGAGGCGCCGAGCGCCGCCTAGCACTAGCTCGGCGCCGGGGCCTCCCCGCTGGCGGACGCCTCGGCGGCCGGGATCGCAACCTCGCGCCGGTAGGCCATCCACTCCCGGATCGCGATCTGGATCGAGGCGGCCGCCGGGATCGCGAGCAGCGCGCCGATGATCCCGAACAGGGTGCCCCCGAACAGCACCGCGACCAAGACGATGAACGGCTCGACGGCGACCGCCCGGCGCTGGATCTGGGGCTGGATCACGTAGTTCTCCACCTGCTGGTAGGCGATCGAGTAGATGACCCAGACGATCAACGCGACCGGGAAGTTGACGAACAGCGTCACGATCGCGACCAGCACCGCGCCCAGGGTGGCGCCGACGAGCGGGATCAGGTCGAAGAAGAAGATCAGCAGCGCCAGCGGCGCGGCGAACGGGACGCCGAGGATCGTCAACAGGAGGAACGAGGTCACGCCGGCGATCGTCGCCTGAAGCAGCGCGCCGCCGACGTAGTTGCCGACCGCGCTGCCGATGTGGTCGAAGGCGCGCTCTATGCGCTGCTTCTGGTCTGGCTGGCGGGTCTCCAGGAAGCCCTGGATCCATCGCCTCCCCCCGCCGACCATGAAGATGCTGAGGATGAAGATCGTCAACGCCGCGAACACCGAATTCACGAACCCGACCCCGATGTCCTGCAGCGTGCCGGCGGCGTCGCCGATCTTTGACGGCAGCTGCTCGGCCTCGTCCTGGAGCTTGGTCGTGATGTCGTAGTCCTCGTTCAGGTTGCGCAGCGTCTTGTTGTCGTTCACGAAGTCGGTCACGTCCTGTGCGTACTCGGGCGCGTTGTCCGCGAGATCCTCGCCCTGGTTGACGAGGCTGGGGACGATCAGCGCCCCGATTCCGATCGGGATCAGCAGCAGCGTGACGTAGACCAGTGCGATCGCGAACCCGCGCCTCATGTGACGCGACAGGACGTTGACGGGCCCCGACACCGCGATCGCGATGAACGCCGCGATGACAAGCCAGCTGATCGGCTTGCGCAGCAGGTAGATCACGTACAGCACGAGTACGACCGCGACGACGATCAGTACCGAGCGCAGGATGAGGCGGGAGGTGGATTCGCCGGCAGGCATGGGTACCCTCGCGGGCTACTTCGGCGGCGCGCACCTCTTTCCTCGCCGCACGGCTGAGTTCGAGCCTGGCGGGCTCGGATCCGACGAGATGACAGTCGACCCCCATATATGTGGCCAGGTGTCCATTCGACCTCGGCAATAGGATGCGAGTGATGGACCCCGAACACGCGCGCCGGCGGCTGAGCGAGGAACGAAGCAGGGTCGAGCAGGAGCTCGCCGGGCTCGGCGACGAGACTGCGGAGGACGAGCCGCGCGACTTCGGCGACCAGGCGGCCGACCTCGACCAGTCCGAGCGCGATCAGGCGCTTCGAGACACGCTCAACGAGACGCTTGCGGCCATCGAACGTGCAGAGCGCCGCCTCCAGGACGGCAGTTACGGCATTTCTACCGCGAGCGGGGAGCCGATACCCGACGGTCGACTCGAGGCCGTGCCGTGGGCCGAACGCAGGGTCGAAGAAGAGGGTCCGGCTCAGTAATCGGCGTCGACGATCGGCGTCTCGAGCGTGCCGAGGCCGTCGGCGTGCAGCGCGACGACGTCGCCGGGCTCGATCCAGCGCTCGCCGCGACCGTCGCCGAGGTCCTGTGGGCCGAGCTCGAGCAGGCAGCCGCCCGGTAGCGTGCCCGAGCCGAGCACGTCGCCGGGGCGCAGGCTGGGTGTCGCGCGCGGCGTGGGCGACCAGCTCGGGCCAGCCGAAGTGCTTCTCGGCGGCATCCGAGCGCGTCACCTCGTCGCCGTTGACGGTGACCCACGCCTCGAGGCGCAGCCGGCCGTCCTCGTAGGGAAGCTCGTCCGTAGTGACGATGTAAGGGCCGAGGCTGGTCGCGAAGTCCTTCGCCTTGTGCGGCCCCAGGCCGACGGTCGTCTCGCCGGCCTGCACGTCGCGCGCCGACCAGTCGTTCATCAGCGTGAAGCCGGCGATCCCGCCGTCCGATCCGATCACGGCCGCGATCTCGAGCTCGAAGTCGAGCATCTTCGTCGCGGACGGGCGCGTCACCGCTTCACCCGGCCCGACGATCGATGCCGGGTTGGAGAAGTAGAAGACCGGCGCCTCGTACCAGTACTCGGGGACCTCGGCGCCGCGCAGTCGCCACGCGGCGGCGACGTGCCCCTCGAAGGCGTAGAAGTCGCGCACGCTCGGGGGCTCGGGAACCGGCGCCATGAGAGTCAGCTCGGCGAGCTCGTGCTCCTCCCCGCTTCGCCGTCGTCCCTCGCCGGAGAGCCAGTCGATCATCGACCGGGCGGCCAGCCGGTGAACCCGCTCGCCGTCGAGCTCGCCGACGAGGACCTCGCCCCCGCTGTCGCGCCAGGTTCCGAGCCTCACGGCTCGGAGGTTAGTCTGGCGCCCGTGAACGGCCGCTACCAGGAGCTGCTGCAGCGACTCGGCGAGATCAGCGACCTCGGCCGCTCCCGGGCGCTGCTCGCCTGGGACGAGCGCACGATGATGCCGTCCGGGGGCGCCGAGAGCCGAGCCGAGCAGCTCGCCACCCTGACGCGCGTGCGCCACGAGCGGCTCGCCTCCGACGAGCTGGGCGCTCTGCTCGACGAGCTTCGGCCTCGATCCGAGGAGCTTCCCCACGACTCCGACGAAGCGAGCATGGTCAGGATGGCGACGCGCGAGTGGCGCAAGGCGCGCCGCGTGCCGGCCGAGCTTCGCGCCGAGATCGCCCGCACCTCCTCGCTCGGAGAGAGCGCGTGGGTGGAGGCCAAGGAGCGGTCCGACTTCGGGACCTTCCTGCCCCACCTGGAGCGCAACGTGGAGTTGAAGCGTCGCTACGTCGACTGCTTCGACGACTTCGATCATCCCTACGACCCGCTGCTCGACGACTTCGAGCCGGAGGCCCGTACCGCCGAGGTCCAGCAGGTTCTCGCCGATCTGCGGCAGGGCCTGCGCCCGCTGGTCGCGGCTATCGCGGAGCGCCCGGACGCGGTCGACGCCTCCTGCCTGCACGGGCGCTTTCCGGTCGACGCGCAGCAGCGGCTGGTCCGCGACCTGCTCTCCGACCTCCCGCTCGATCCGGGCTCGTGGCGGCTCGACACCACGGTGCACCCGTTCGCCACCGCGATCGCGACGACCGACATCCGGCTGACGACGCGCTACGACGAGGCCTACGTCGGCGCGGCGCTGTGGTCGGCGCTCCACGAGGCCGGACACGGCCTGTACGAGAACGGGATCGATCCGGCCCTGCGCCGCACTCCGCTGTGCGCGCCGGTGTCGCTCGGCTTCCACGAGTCCCAGAGCCGCACGTGGGAGAACTGGGTCGGGCGGGGCCGGCCGTACGTGTCCTGGATCCACCCCCGGCTGCGCGATGCCTTCCCCGACCAACTCGAGGCGATCGACCCGGAGGACCTGTACCGGGCGGCCAACCGGGTCACTCCCTCCCTGATCCGCATGGAAGCCGACGAGCTCACCTACAACCTCCACATCGCGCTGCGCTTCGAGCTCGAGCTCGAGATCTTCGAGGACCGCCTGGCGCTTTCGGACCTGCCGGAGGCGTGGAACGCTCGCACCCGGGAGTACCTCGGGATCGAAGTCCCCGACGACGCCCGCGGCGTTCTCCAGGACGTCCACTGGGCGGCGGGGTCGTTCGGCTACTTCCCCACCTACTCGCTCGGCAACGTGATCGCGGGACAGATCTGGGCGCGAGTGGAGGACGCGCTGCCGGACCTGGGCGATCTGCTGGGCCGAGGCGAGCTGCGGCCGCTGCGCGAGTGGCTGGGCGAGCACCTGTACCGCCACGGGGCCAAGCTCACTCCGGCCGAGATGATCGAGCGCGTCTGCGGCGAGCCGATCTCCGTCGAGCCGTACCTGGCTCAGATGCAGCGCAAGTTCGGCGAGATCTACGAGCTCACTTGACGTACGTGTCGAGCGCGACCTCGAGGCGCTCGACCTGCGGCGGGTCCGCCGCGCCGCCCGTGTCCGCCGCGCGCTGGCGCGAGTCCGCGACCGCGTCCTCGCTCGCCTGCATCTGCTCCTGGGTCGCCCA
Organism: uncultured Thermoleophilia bacterium; assembly: GCA_963754225.1. GTDB lineage: Bacteria > Actinomycetota > Thermoleophilia > Solirubrobacterales > 70-9 > DASPWW01. Next base: position 9,271 of record CAVWEV010000003.1, on the reverse strand, counting down.
GTAGCTCGTCCCGACCACCTTGCCGCCCTTGCGATCGATCAGGAGCGTGAAGCCCTTGAAGCCGTCGAGGTCCTTCCACGTCGGCAGGTCCTGCTCCTCGACCTGCGCCACCGCCTCGTCGATTCGGGCCGGGTCCATCTCGATTGTGGTCACCCTCGCGTGCACGTGCTGCCTCCCTTCCTCGTCATTTGCCGATCCTAGACGCGCTCGCCGCCGCCGACAAGCGGACCCGTGCGGGCCTGCTCTCGAGGGCCGGTCTCGCCGCCCGAGATGGTCTCGGCCGCGAGGTCGGGGCGTTGGGTCTGTACCCATACGACGGCGGCCAAACCATCACCCCGCCGGCGATCCGACGGCGGTTCCAGCCTGTGAGGTGGGTGCGCAAGCGCGCGAGTCTAGGTGTGCCTTGCCGGGGCTAACCCGGTTGAGTGACGTCTTTGGTAGTCCATGGGCTACCAAAGACGTCGATCGCGGCGGGCTGCGGGGCTTTGGAAGCTGGCGGAGCGCCAGCACGGGGTCGTCGCACGGCGGCAGCTGGTCGACCTCGGGTTCCACCCGCAGGCGATAAAGCACCGGGTCGCGACAGGGCGGCTGCACCGAGTGATGCGCGGCGTGTACGCGGTGGGACGACCGCAACTAACACGAGACGGACGCTGGATGGCCGCCGTGCTCGCTTGCGGGCCGCATGCAGTTCTGAGTCACGGCAGCGCGGCCGCGCTGTGGGAGATCGGGGACGAGTGGCGAGGGCTGATCGAGGTCTCGGTCCGCGCACGGGGCACCCGCTGCCGGACCGGGATCGTGATCCATCGCCGGGCCGCGCTTGCCCCCGCGGACGTCACGAAGCGCGATGGCATCCCCCTTACTGCCCCGGTCCGCACCCTCGTCGACCTTGCGGTGCGCCTTGGTCGCGGGCGCCTCGAGAGGGCAATAAAGGAGGCCGACACGCGCGGGCTGACCGATCCCGAAGAGCTGAGATCGGCGATCGACGGCCTACGCGGTCAGCGAGGGGTGGGAGTAATTCGCGACCTGCTCGACCGCCACACGTTCGTCCTCACCGACACGGAGCTCGAGCGCCGATTCCTGCCGATCGCGCGTCGAGCCGGGCTGCCACCACCGCAGACACAGCGCATGGTTGACGGGTTCCGGGTCGACTTCTTCTGGCCCGAGCTGGGTCTGGTAGTCGAGACGGACGGCCTGCGTTACCACCGCACGCCTGTCCAGCAGGCGGCGGATCGGGTCCGGGACCAGGCGCACACCGCCTCCGGACTCACGCCGTTGCGCTTCACCCACGCGCAGGTTTGGTACGAGCCCGAGAACGTCCGCGCAACATTGGCCGCGGTTGCGGCGCGACTCCGCGCCACCCTGAATGTCGAGTGACGTTTTCGGTAGTCGATGGACTACCCAATTCGTCACTCGGCGGGAGGGTGCGGGTGGGGGCGGGTGGGGGCGCGGGCGGTCAGGTGATGCCCAGGCGGCGGGCGCGGGCCACGGCGCGCTCGCGGATCTCGTCCACACCCTCTACCTGCCCACCGCGCATCAGGACCTGGCCCGCTACGACGGTGGTGTCGACGACGCCGGCGCCGGACGCCGCGTACACGAGATCCACGATGGGGTCGCCGAGGCCGAGCTCGGGAGCGCCGCTTCTCAGCAGCAGGAAATCGGCCGGCTCGCCGGCCCTCAGCTCGCCGCTGGCGCCGACGAGCGGCGAGCCGGCGCCGATCGCGATCCGCCACACCTCGCTCGCGGGGGCGACCGTGGGATCGGCGGCGGTGTGCTTCTGGATCAGGGCGAGGAACTTCATCTCCTCGAACATGTCGACCGAGTTGTTGGAGCCCGGCCCGTCGGTGCCGAGCCCCATGCCGATGCCGCGCTGACGCGCGGCCGGGTAGGGAAACACGCCCCCCACGGCGAGCTTCTGGTTCGCGACCGGGTTGGTGACCACGGTCGCGCCGCGCTCGGCGATCAGGTCGAGCTCGGCGTCGTCGAGCCACACGCCGTGAGCGAGCATCGTGCGGGGGCCGAGCGCGCCGCAGCGGTCGAGGTAGGCGGCGGGCCGTACCCCGTGCGCGGCCACGCAGTCGGCCACCTCCTTCTCGGTCTCGGAGACGTGGATGTGGATCGGCAGCTCCGCCTCCGCGGAGCGCTCGCCGATCCACCGCAGCGAGGGCTCGCTGACCGTGTAGATCGCGTGCGGGGCAAGCGCGGCGGAGATCCGCTCCCCGGTGCCCGCGAGCTCCTCGAGGCCCTGCTCGATGTCGGCCTTCAGCTTGTCCAGCTTGGCGTCGCTGCCGGGATCCCCGCCATCGATCAGCGGTACCCCGATCACCGCCCGCAGCCCCGCGTCGGTGACGGCGCGCGCCGTCGCGCCCGGCTGCCAGTACATGTCCCAGAAGCCGACCGTCCCCGTGCGGATCATCTCCGCGCAGGCGAGGCGCGCTCCCCAGTACACGTCGTCGGCGTCGAGCCTGGCCTCCACCGGCCAGATCCGCTTCTCGAGCCACTCCATCAGCGGCATGTCGTCGCCGTAGCCGCGGAACAGGGTCATCGCCGCGTGGGTGTGGGCGTTCCACAGTCCGGGGACGAGCCGCATCCCGCCCGCCTCGATCACCTCGTCGCCGTCGCGCGGCGCCACGTCCGGACCGAGCTCGGCGATCCGCCCCTCCTCGGCCCGCAGGCCGAGGGCGCGCCCGTCGAGCATCGCGCCGCTGACGGCGAGGCTCACGGCCGCCACTGGGGCTGGAACTTGAGATTCACCCCGATGCCGACCGCGGCCGCGGAGGGGGTTTCGCCACCGGGGCCCGTGGGCAGGGGGCAGTGTGAAACCGAACACGGAGGTAAGTCGTGATCATTCTCGGTCTCATCATCGCGGTTGTCGGGGCGTTGATCGACGTCGGCATCCTGGTGACGCTCGGCGTCCTCCTGATCGTCGTCGGAGTGATCCTCTGGATCCTTGGCGCCCTGGGCCGTCCGGTTTTCGGCCGGCGCTACTACTACTGAGTAACGCCCACGAATCTCCATCAGCGCCGGTCCTCGATCAGCGCGGGCAGCGCCGCCTCGAGCGCCGTGACCAGGCGCTCGCGGTTCGCGGCCGCGCCGGCCCGGATGTCCTCGGCGCTCAGCGGCGCCTCGGCGACGCCGTTGGCGAGGTTGTCGACGACGCACACCGCTGCGTAGGGGAGCCCGAGCTCGCCGGCGATCACGCACTCGGCGCCGAGCGTCATCCCGACCACGTCGGCGTGCGCCGCGATCAGCCGGATCTCGGCCGCGGTCTCCAGCCGCGGGCCGATCGTCTGCCAGTAGGTGCCGCCGTCGCGAAGCGGCACGTCGGCGCTCGCCGACCACGCCTCGACGACCCGCCGACGCCACTCGCGGTCGAACCCCGGCACCCGGTGCCCGCGCTCGTCGTCGAACGTCGACACACCGAGGTGGAGCGCGATGAAGTCGTCGGGACACAGGAAGGTGCCGACGCCGAGCTCGACCCGCAGCCCGCCGACGGAGCAGATCCCGAGCACGCGGTCGCACTCCAGCTCGCGCAGCGCGCCGAGGTTGGCCGCGTTGTCGATCGCGTGCGGCGGCGTGTAGCCGTCGAGCCCGTGGCGCTGCAGGGCGAGGAACGAGCCCGCGTCCGACACGCCGACGCGGCCGGACGGTGTCTCGACCGCACGCGCCTCGCCGCCGGCCGGGAAGCCCGTGTCCATGATGCTGTGGCCGCCGATGACCGCGAGCCGGCCCATCGGCGTGATCCTATGCGGAGCCGTCGAGCAGCCGCCGGAAGCGTCCCACCGAGACCACCTCGACCCCCTGCTCCTCGACGCGCTCGGCGAGCCCCTTGTCGGAGGTGACGACGCGGATCGAGTCGGGATTGCCGACCCGGGTCACGCGTTCCGCGATCTCGTCGTCGGCGGCGTCGCGCCCGCCGGGCGCGAACGCCACCCATAGCCGCCCGTCGGCCGCGCCGCCCGGCGGCGGTCGCTCCTCCGAGGCTCGACCGTCGAACACGACCGTCACCTCCTCCCCGCTCGCGGCGACATAGCGCTCCAGCTCCGCCACCAGCTCGCGCATCGCCCGCGCGCGGTCCTCCCACCAGCCGTCGGGCCGCGATCCGATCAGGTTCATGCCGTCGACCAGCCAGCGCGTCGCCATGCCGCGAAGTATCGCTGCACCAGGCTCGCGCACATGACGAGGAGCCCAGTCTTCGCGAGCGCGATCGAGCCACGGGACTGAGCCCGGGTCGGATCAGGCGAGCGGCGTCCCGTCGAGCGAGGACCGCAGCTCGAGCACGGAGTCGAACACGTCGAGCGCCCCGGCGTCACGAAGCTCCGCGTCGGAGAACCCTCCGGTCAGCACGGCCAGCGTCTCGATCCCGGCTCGCGCCGCCGCCTTGACGTCCCACACGGTGTCGCCGACCATTACCGCGTCGTCGGTCTCTGCCACGTCGAGCGCCGCCCGCACCAGATCCGGCTCGGGCTTCGTGGCCTCGACGTCGGCGGAGGTGGTCCACCCGTCGGCGACCTCACGGACGTCAAGCAGGTCCAGGTAGCGATCGACCTCGTCCTGCTTCGCGGAGCTGGACAGAACGACGGCGTGGCCACGCCGCTTCAGCTCGACGATCAGCTCCCTCGCCCCCTCGAAGGGCGCCACCTCGTCGATCAGCTGCATGTACAGCTCGCCCTCGGCCTCGCGGATGTCGTCTCCGTTCTCCCGCTCGACGCCGTAGCCGGCGACCGCGTCGACGAGCTGGTCGCCGCCCATCCCGATGTGGCGGTGGATTCGCCACAGCGGAGGCACCACGCCGTGGCGTCGGAAGGACCGGTACCACGCGATCGCGTGCTGGTAGTTGGTGTCGACGAGCGTCCCGTCGACGTCGAGGATCGCCGCGGTCATGCGCGAACGATCTCACGGCACGGTCGCCCCCGCGGTCGCCCTGGCGCCGCACGGGGACTGCCACGTGTGAGCGGCTACTCGCTCTCTGCTGCGGGCTCTGCTTCCGCCGCGGGCTCTGCTTCCGCCGCGGGCTCTGCTTCTGCCGCGGGCTCTGCTTCCGCTGCGGGCTCTGCTTCCGCGGCGGGCTCTGCATCGGCCTCGGGCTCTGCGTCTGCTGCGTCACCGTCACTCTCGGTGTCGCTGGCACCAGCGGGCTTCACGTCAACGGCGCGCGGTCCCTTCTCGCCCTCCTCGGCGGTGAAGGAGACTCGCTCTCCCTCGTCGAGCGAGCGATGACCCTCGCCGACGATTCCGCTGAAGTGGACGAAGACATCTCTGCTTCCGTCCTCGGGGGTGATGAACCCGTAGCCCTTCTCAGCGCTGAACCACTTCACTGTTCCTATAGACATCTTGTCCTCCAGTGTCCGGATACTGGGTGCGCCGAGGACCTGAAGCAAATCCCGTTCAGCGCACTCCTTCGCCGGGAACCGCCCGGCACATCGAATCCGAACCTAGCAGCTAGCGACCGCCGGCATCCTCCCGATGGGGGAGGCCGCGTGCCTGGGCGGCATCGAGCTTCAGCACGACCCCGCGCTCGAAGATCTCCTCCACCTGAGCCGCCTCGACGAAGCGACGTTCGCGCCCCAGCGCGCCGGTCGCGACCACCAGCCCGTCGAACACGTCGGCGCCGGCGTCGGCGAGCACCTCCTCGACCCGCCCCACCTCCTCGCCGTCGCTCGAGAACACCGGCGTGCGCCGCTCGAGGCTGATGTAGGAGCCCGGCGTGCCGAGATCTTCGGGAACGGCCATCACCGCGGCCCGAGCCTAGACGAGATCGGGCGCCCGTACCGTTAGCCGGGCAGAAGCGGCGAGGCCAGCTCCACCGCCATCCCGCGGCCCGCGGCGATCCGCTGCGCCATCAGCGCCGTGTCGGCGATCGGTACCCCGGTCACGTGCTGCTCGCGGGACTCGAAGTCGGCGACGATCGCGCGCAGCGCGGCCTCGTAGGCGGGCCGATCGCGATCCGCCAGCGCCTCGATCGCGTCCGCCGCCCGGTCCAGTGGCTCCGACCCGCCCCGCATTCCGGCGGCCGCGGCGCGGGCGCGCTCGTCGTCGCCCTCGACCAGGAAGGCGAGCGCGAGCGCGTACGAGGCGACCGGCGAGTCGGCCTCGTCGCCGAGCGCACGGCGCACGTAGGCGGCCTCCTCGCTCCCGCCACCGGCGAGAACGGCTGCCTTGAGCATCCCGATCAGGCGCCCGAAGCTGCGCGGACCCGCCTGCTCCCACGAGCGCCGATACAGCTGCGCCGCCTCACGGAGCGGCGCGCGGGCGGCCTCTGGATCGCCGTCGAGCAACAGTCGGTGGGCCACCCCCTCGCGAGCGAGTGCTTCGTCGAGCAGACGCTGCTTCTCGGCGCTCACGGTTCTTGAATCTAATCCGCGATCCGGATCGGAGTACTCTCGATGAGATGGCTGATGGAGACGCACTTCGGCGAACGAGCGGCCTTCCGGGGTTGCTGGATCGGGTCGTTCACCTGCGCCGGCGCAAGGAGGAGGACGCGGACCCGCGCGATCCTGGGGCGGCCGACACTGTCGCCCCCGCCACGGATACACCCGCCGCCTACGCGGTGCGGATCGAGGAGCTCGAGGAGCGGATCGCGTATCTGGAGACTCTCGTCGAGGGGCTTCAGGACTCGGTCCACCGGGAGTCGGTCCGCCGCGAGCACCAGATCAGCCGCCTCGAGACGAAGACCGAGCCGAGCGAGATCAACCGCGCGCTGAGCCGGGAGGCACGCGAGCGGGGAATCTGAGAGTCTCGCCCGGCACGGTGATAGGGTCCCCATTAGGGGAGCCGAATGACCCCGGCCCAACCCAGGAGGGAGGGGCGCGGGGGAATTAACACAAGGAGCAGCCCAATGGAAGCTGGCGAGCAGCATCTGGGCCCCGCGCAGGGTGGGGTCTCGGCGGCCGATGCGGTGCAACCCAGCACGAACGAGACCCGCGATCGGATCATCACCGCAACGATCACGATCGTCCCCTTCGTCCTACTGGGCCTCGCCGCCTGGCAGACCTGGAACGAGGCGCTCAGCTGGCACGACGTGGCCGTGTTCGCGATCATCTACGCGGTCACCGGGCTCGGCATCACGATCGGGTTCCACCGCCTGCTCACGCACCGGGCGTTCAAGACCAGCCCCGCCGTCAAGGCGGTCCTTGCCGTGCTCGGCTCGGCCGCGATCGAGGGGCCCGTGATCTCGTGGGTCGCGGACCACCGCAAGCACCACGCGTGCTCCGACGACGAGGGCGATCCGCACAGCCCTCACGTCGGCCACGGCGAAGGGTGGCGCGGCAGGCTCCGCGGGCTGATCCACGCGCACCTCGGATGGCTGTTCATCCACACGCAGCGCGGGTCGAAGAGCCGCTTCGCCCCTGACCTGCTCAAGGACCCGGTGATCCGCTTCGTCGACGGCACGTTCCTGTTCTGGGCGGTGCTCGGGCTCGCGATCCCGTTCGGCCTCGGGGTGGCGCTCGGCGGCACGATCGTCGCCGGGCTCACGGGGCTGCTGTGGGGCGGAGCCGTGCGCGTGTTCGTCGTCCACCACGTCACCTACAGCATCAATTCGCTGTGCCACACGTTCGGCCGCCAGCCCTTCAAGACGAAGGACGAGTCACGCAACCTCGCCTGGCTCGCTCCCTTCACGTTCGGGGAGGCGTGGCACAACAACCACCACGCCTTCCCGACGTCCGCCGTGCACGGCATGCGGCGGTGGCAGATCGATTGGTCCGCGGGGGTGATCTGGGTGCTCGAGAAGCTCGGCCTCGTGTGGGACGTGGTGCGGATCAGCCCCGATCGCCAGGCGAAGAAGCTGGCCGATAGCGCCGCCTCCGCCAAGTAGCCCAGGTTTCGCATCCGTACCATCGGGGAACCCGGACCCCGCACGGGTCCCAATCCTCCGGAAGGAGAACTCATGCTGGCGCTGACCCCAACCGCGGCCGAGGTGGTCGAATCGATCGTCACCAACGACGAGCTGCCCGAGACCGCGGGACTCCGGATCACGAGCGAGGAGAACCCAGCCGCTGGCAACAGCCACGGATCCCGCCGCGATCTGCGCCTCGCGATAGTCGAGGAGCCCGAGCCCACCGACGAGCTGATCGATGGAGCGCAGATCTACGTCGAGCCAGGGGAGACCGCCGAGCTGCTGGAGGACAAGGTCCTCGACGCGGAAGTGAGCGGCGAGGAGGTCAAGTTCAGCCTGCTGCAGCAGGAGGACTCGGACACGGGCTGAGCTAGCTGTAGTTCGCAACCAGGTTGTTCCCGATCAACTCGCGTAAGCGAGTTGCCGGCGGGCGCTTGCCGAGGGAGCCGTGCTTGCGCCGGTAGTTGTAGCGCTCGAGCCACGGGGCCAGCTGTGCGAGCCGCTCCGCCGAGCTGCCGTAGATGCGCCCGTAGGCCCACTCGCGCAGCAGCGTCTGGATGAAGCGCTCGGCCTTGCCGTTGGTGCGCGGCCGGTAGGGGCGCGTGAACAGATGGCGCAGGTCGAGCTCCCTGCAGGCCGCGGAGTGAACCGCCGATCGGTAGCACGAGCCGTTGTCGCTCATCACCCGCTCGACTCTGACCCCGCGCGTGGCGAACCAGGCGATCGCGCGCCGCAGGAACTCGGCCGCGGTCTCCCCGCGCTCGTCCGGGAGAACCTCGACGTAGGCGAGGCGGGTGGCGTCGTCGACCATCACGTGGCAGAACTCCCAGCCGACGACGCCGCGGCCGCGTCCCGACGCGGTCGTCTGGGTGAGACGACCGCGCTTGGAGCCCGTCACCCGATGCCCGGCGTGCCTGAAGCGCCCCAGCTTTTTGACGTCGACGTGGACGAGCTCGCCGGGGCGAGAGCGCTCGTAGCGGTTGGGCGGCTCGGGCGGCTCGAGACGGGAGCGCTTGCCCAGACCTAGGCGCCGCAGCCAAACGGAGACGGTGGAAAGCGCCATGTCGAGCACCTCGGCGATCTCGGCCGCGGTCATCCGAAGACGCCTCAGCTTCTCGATCAGCTCGACCTGGGGCCGTGGCGTTCGATGCGGGATCAGCTTCGGCGCCGAGGAGCGATCCTCGAGGCCGCGTGCTCCCTCCGAGCGCCAGCGCGCCACCCACTTGCGGGCGGTGCGTTCGCTGACGCCGGCGGCCTCGGCCGCCGCCGTCAGCGACCATCCCTCCTCCTCGATCCTTCCGACGAGAAGGCGACGGCTGTTCGGGCAGGTACGGGCGTTAGCGTGGAGCTTCATCCGGTGTCCTCCTAGAGGTCTGGTGGCTTTGACACCCCCAGCCTCTAGAGAGGCCCGGATGAACAACGTGCTTAGGAACTACA
>CAVWEV010000002.1:0-12025 GCA_963754225.1 uncultured Thermoleophilia bacterium | reverse complement strand
CGCCCGGAGGCGATCGAGGCCGCGGCGCAGTCGAACCTCGTCAACGTCGGCTTCGACGAGGGCTTCAACCTGATCACGAAGCCGCCCAGCTCGCGGGCACCACGATCGAGTACAAGAGCGGCGAGCGGACCGGAATCGAGGAGGACCTCGGCTACACGATCTTGGTCAACGTCGGCGACCAGGAGTCGGACCTCGCCGGTGGGCACGCGCGCCGCGCCTTCAAGCTCCCCAACCCGATGTACTTCATTCCCTGAGCAAGGGCACGGGCTTGACATGAGCGTACCCTTGGTCGCCAGCGTGATCACCGGTTACTCTCATCAGGCGCTTTTCTACGCTGGCGATCGGGAGTCTACGCGCGGACCCTGCCGTTCATCCGTGAGGGGATCGCCGGTGGCGAACCGGTTCTCGTAGCTGTCTCGGAGCCGAAGATCGCAGGCCTGAAGCGCCGGCTGAGGGGGGACACCGAGATGGTGCGCTTCCTCGAACTCACGGCGCTCGGTCGCAATCCGGCCCTGATCATCCCCGCCTGGCGCGAGTTCGTCGCCGACCACGCTTCGGGCCTTCCCATTCGCGGGATCGGCGAGCCGGCCTGGCCGGGGCGAAGCTCCGAGGAGTTCGACGAGTGTGATCGCCACGAGTCATCGCTCAACGTCGCCTTCGACGACCTCGCCGCAGAGCGCTTCCAGCTCCTCTGTCCCTACGACACCGAGACCCTGCCCGCCGACGTGGTCGCGGCAGCGCGGCGCAACCACCCCGAGCTCGTCGACGGAGCCGGCTGCACGGACAGCGCCGAGTACTGTCGGCCAGGCCAGGGCAGCGACCCGCTCGCTGGCGCGCTTGAACCGGTGCCCGCCGACGCCGAGCATCTGCGCTTCAAGGGCGCCCCGTCGCTGAGCGCGGTCCGCAGGTTCGCCTGGGCCGCGGCGAGCGAGGCCGGGCTCGACCGCTCCGCGCAGTCCGACCTCGCGCTCTCCGTCAACGAGCTCGCCGCCAACAGCATCCTCCACGCCCCCGGCGACGGGTTGGCGACGATCTGGACCGAGGACGGGGCGCTGATTTGCCAGGTCGAGGACGACGGCAGATTCGACGACCCGCTGGCCGGACGGCGTCGGCCCGGGGTGACCCAACTGAGCGGGCGGGGCCTGTGGCTCGTCAACCAGCTCTGCGACCTGGTCGAGGTGCGCTCGTCGACGGCGGGCAGCGTCGTCCGGATCCGGATCACCGCAGGGTCGACACCGGGCCGGCCCCCGCTACGGTGGGTTCCTAGCGGCGTCCAGCCGGCGTAGGGTGGGGATAGGCGGATCGGCCTCGCGCTTATGCTCTCGCTCGCAAGCGCGTCGAGTGCGGCCCCTACGCGAGGCAGGGAACCGAGAACAGCCGCATCGGATCGACTTCAAGCTGTGGCGGCAAGAACAACTGCTTCAAGAAGGCGAGGGTCGACGACATCCTGGCACCTCCGTACCCTTGCCGATCTGCGACGTCGAGCTGCTCGAGAGTGCGCTCTCGCTCGGCGACGTCCACGGCCGTCTGCGGCACCTGCTCGACCGGTGCCTGGGCAGGCCCGCCTGGCTAGGTCAGAAAGCCGGCGATCTCCTCGGCGCAGCGCTCGCGCTGCTGGTCGAAGACGAAATGCCCGGCGCCCTCGATCGCGACGAGCTTCGCGCCCGGGATCTCGCTGGTCGAAGCGGTGGGCGCCGCCGATCGGGGCGAACGCGTCCTCGGCGCCCCAGAGCAGCAACGTCGGAACGCCCAGCTCGCCGAGCTTGCCCTGCGTAGGGCTCGAGCTTCTCGAAGTCCATCGAGCGGTAGAACTCGAGCGTCGCCGCTGGCCGCGGCCGTGGCTCGAACGGCCGCCAGTACGCCTCGATCCTGCTCGCCGAACCTGCGCCGTCGGCGGTGCAGCAGGGCGCGAAGCCGTCGCGGTCGAGCGCGCCGATCAGCTCCTCGCCCTGCTCGCCGCGCATCGCCTCGGCCATGCCGTGCCAGCTGCCGTCGCTGAAGAAGCCCGTGTCGCTGATCACCAGGGCCGCGACCAGGTCCGGGTGCCCGCAGGCCCAGGCGAGGCCGACGAACCCGCCCCAGTCGTGGACGACCAGCGCGACCCGCCCCAGCCCGAGCTCGTGATGGACGGCGCCCAGCGCCTCGAGGTTGCGCTCGAACGTCGCCGGCCCGGGGTCGCGCGAGTCCCCGAGGCGTAGAGGTCGGGCGCGACGCAGCGGCGCCCGGCCTCGGACAGCGCCCCCATCAGCGGACCCACATGCGCGAGCTCTCGGGAAAGCCGTGCACGACAGCGACCGGATCGCCGCTCGCCGTCCCGGCGCGCGCCTCCCGGTAGGCGATCGGGCCCCGCTCGCGAGAACGCGAGCGGCCATGGCGGCACCCTATCCGCTCGCTACGCTTGCCGCCGCCGGCGCCTTGGCGGAGTGGTTACGCAGCGGCCTGCAAAGCCGTTTACACCGGTTCGATTCCGGTAGGCGCCTTCGGCTGAAACAAGCCATAAACGGCATGGGCAAGCCCTATTCAGCCCCCTTCAGCGAGCGTCTGACTACCGCTCAAGACCGCTAAGACCGCCTGATCACCGGGGTGCGGACTGGGGCGCACGACTGGGGCGCAGTGGGCGAGTGGCCTGCCATCGAGTCGACCGAAGGGCGCAGCCTGATCCTCGGACGCCCGGAGATAGGCGCCGGTAGGCGTTGACGGAATCCGTTCCGCACCAGAGGGAGGGGTAAGGCGGGAACGGCGCGGTGCAGCGAGTAAATACATACCGCCCCGCCATGCACGCCGGAGTCCCCCGCGCGATCCACGGGCGGAGTCCCGCGCGAGGCTGGCCTGTTGGCTTCTCGACGGCGCCGGTCGTTTCGCTCCCTGTGAAAAGCGGGCACGGGCGACGGATCGCCGGGCGCTGGGCTTCCCCCTCTCGTACGAAACAGAAGTGCCGCTTTGCATGGAAAGCGCAATGCTCGGGATGGCTCCGCTGCCTCAGCCTGGCGCAGCGTCTAGTCGTGCACGAACCGCATTTCGCGAGCGAGAGTCTCGCTCGCGTAAGGTCCGTCGCCCTCAAGCTCGCCCAGGATCGTCTCGACGATCTCCGGCGACTTGTTCTGGCTCATCTTCCGCTTGGCGACGATCCGCGTCGGGACGAGGCGGAGCCCGACCGTGCCGCGACTGTCGCGGCGCGCGTCCGCGGCCACCTCGGGCGAGCGTCCAGCGGGCGTGGATCAGCCACATGCTGTTCAAAGTGCTCCACCAAACGGGTCAGGACCTCGAAGTTCTCCTCCGGCCCGAGGACCTCAGGCACGCCGGAGAGGTGCGCGACGATGAAGTTCCACGTTGGGACCTCGATGTGAGTCGCCGTACCAGCTCGACGAGATGTAGCCGTGGGACCCTGGACGATCACCAGCAGCTCGTGCTCGCCGAGCCCGTGCACCTTCTCGTCGGGACGGCCCGACGTGGGTGACGATCGATAGCTCCTCGCGGTCCTCCTCGAGCAGGATCGGATAGTGCGACGCGACCAGGCCGTCCGACGCGTTCGAGACGAGAGTCGCCCACGGGTTCTCGCGGATCAGGCGCCTGATCTCAGCCTCGTCCGTGAGCTCGTAGTAGGGGTTCTTACGCACGCGCTGCTCCCACCCGCTCCTCGCTTATCTCCGACCGGCCTGAGGCCATGGAGTCGAACGTAACGCTTTAGACGAGAAGCGGTAGTTCCGCTTTGCATGGAATGCGCAATGAATCGCGAGATACTGCGTGGGCGATGTCGCAGGAGAACGTCGATCAGTTCATGAAGTGCATGGAGGCATTCGACCGCATGGACGTACCGGGCGTTCTTCGGCTGATGGATCCCGAGATTCAGTTCGAGCATCGGCTGGCAGACCTCTACGGAAGCGCCGTTGGGCTGAAAGGTGTGGAGGCGTTCTGCGCCGATGTCGCCGAGCACTTCGACGCGTTGAAGGTTGAGTGCCCGATGTCCGTGATCTGGGCGATCGGGTGCTGGCGCTTGGCACCGCCCGCATCACCGGGAAGGGGAGCGGCGTCGAGACCGAGTTGCCTTTCACCGTCTTGGCGAGGTTCAGGGACGGGCGAATGACTCATTTCACCGACTTCGGCGACAGAGACCAGGCCCTCGAAGCCGCCGGACTGTCGGAGTAGGAGATGTCGGAAGAGAACGTGGATGCCTTCAAGCGCGGGGTTTCGGCGATGAACGCCGGGAACGTCGACCGGCTGCTCGACGTGGTCCACCCCGATGTTGTGTGGCGCGACGCCATCAACGCCCTGGTCGGGGGCGAAGCGACGATCTATCGCGGCTACGGTGGAGTCCGCCGGTGTTCCGAGACCTGTTCGAGTCCTTCGCCGGAATCGATGCCGACTACTACGACGTTCGTGACCTTGGCGACGAGCGCGTGTTGGGATTGGGCCAGCTTCGGATGCGCGTGGCAAGGAGTCCGGGGTCGAGACCGAATCTCCGTCGCTGCGCTCACCGAATGGAGGCACGGCAAGGCGATTCGCGTCTTGACGTATCTCGACCACGCCGAAGCCCTCGAAGCCGCCGGACTGTCGGAGTAGCTCTTTGCGTCAGCGGAGGCAGACCCCGTCCCTCTGGGACCGGGCTACAGTCGGTGAGAGCAGCGACTAAGGAGGCTCCGATGTATGCAGTCGTCGTTACCGTCGCGATCAGCGACCACGAGGTCGCGGAGAACCATCTGCGCGAGCATGTGGTGCCCGGTGTGTCGCAGGCCCCAGGGTTCGTAGCTGGGTACTGGACACGAAAGGACGAGTCGGGATTGGGGATGGTCGTCTTCGAGTCCGAGGACGCCGCCCAGGCCATGAGCGAGAGGGTCCCGTCGATGGTCCCTGACGCTGTCACGCTCAAGGACACTGAGGTGCGCGAAGTCGTAGCGCACGCCTGACTTAGCGCCAACCGCGATTTACAGCGGGGATGTGCTGGCCTGGGTTCGCCAGCGAAATGGGGAGCCCGCAGGGTGCGGACGCCACCGGCGGGAGCCCCACCCGCGTGGCGTAGCCTGCCGATTTCTGCGCCGTTAGGCTCGGCTGGCCCTTGAGTTTCACCCGCCTTCTCACTCAACTCGACCACGATCCGAGAAGGCGCGGGCGCGAATTCGAGCGCATCTGTGCGTGGTACTTGCGGAACGGGCCGGAGTACCGGGGCCGGTTCCGCAAGGTCTGGCTGTGGTCGGACTGGCCGAACGCCTGGGCCGCTGACGCCGGCATCGATCTGATCGCAGAGGAGAACGACGGCGGCCTCTGGGCAATCCAGGCGAAAGCCTACGACGAGAGCTACCCAGTCAAGAAAGCGGACGTGGACTCGTTCTTGTCCGAGTCGAGCCGCCCCGGCATCGTCTACCGACTGCTGATCGCCACCACCGACCGGCTCGGACCGACAGCGAGGCGAACGCTCGATGACCTACCAGAACGGCGATCCGTCGTGGGTCAAGACTGGCGACGCCGCGATGGACACATCAAGGACAGCGTTATCAAGGACTACCAGATGAACGGAGTGGTGGTCAGCGAGCCAGTGGTGGTCAGCGGCCCCGGCGTCTCCGTGACCGTTAGCGGCAACGAGGTCACCGGCGCGGGGTCGGTCGACTACATCGCACAGAACGGCATCCAGGTCTCGCGCGGCGCAACCGCGACCGTGAACAAGAACACGGTCAAGGACAACTGGTACGCCGACAGCCCCGATGAGACGACCGCCTGCGGCCTGTTGTTCTACAAGGCCGGTGGAGTGTCGTCGTCGGGCAACAAGTTCCGAGGCGTCGAGCAGAACCTCTGCAACTACGGGCAGCGCGGAGGAGGCAAGTTCAGTCTCTGACCCGTCGATTCGACATCCCCTGAGCAAGAGAGGGCGGCGCGAGCTGCCCTCTCTGCGCAGGGTCAGTCACGCAAGCGTGCGGTGCTCGCCAAAGGACATGCCGGGGGACGGCGCGATGACTCGGTGTATCCCATCTGGTATGCCAACGGCCGTCGAGACTCCGCCGACGTGGGTAAAGGTCCAGGCACCCACTACGCAGGCTGGCGTGGGATTACATTGGCCATGCGTGCATCACAGGGGTGGTGGGTGGACCGCCGTATCCGATCTGCCCCTCGGGGACCGTCTAGGGCTTCTGCGAAGGGGGCAACGTCTGCTTGCTGGCGCATCCATGGCGCATGGAGGGGGAGGGGCAAGGCGGGAACGGAGCGGTGCGCGAGCAAATACATACCGCCCCGCCACACGCGCCGGAGTCCCACTTGCGATCCACGAGCGGAGCCCCGGGCGAGGCTGGCACGTGGCTTCTCGACGGCGCCGGTCATTTTCGCTCCCTCGTGAGTGCAAGCGGGGGCGAGGGATCGGTTGAACCGGTTGATCGACCCACGGCCCGGGTGTACGGTCGTTTGGACAGGCACAAATTGGCTATAGAGATTCGCGTCCTCGGCCGTGTCGACGCGCTCGTCGACGGCCGGTCGCTACCACTCAGAGAAGGCAAGCAGCGCGGGGTGCTCGCGATGCTCGCGCTGCGCGCCAACCGCACGGTCAGCGCCGACGAGCTGATCGATGGCCTGTGGGCCGATCGCCCGCCGACGAGCGCCGCGAAGAACCTCCAGTCCTTCGTCTCGCAGTTGCGCAAGGCACTGGCCTCCGACGACGCGGAGGCCAGCATCCTCACCAGGGGTCGCGGCTACGAGCTTCGGGTGGCGGAGGAGGCGGTCGACGCGCTGCGCTTCGAGCAATTGGTCGAAGAGGCCGCTCGCGAGCCGCCGGGCGCCGGGGCGAACGGCCTGGCCGGAGGCGCTTGTCGATGGGCACTCCCTTGCCCTTGGGGGAAGCAAGCAGCGCAGCGTCGTCGCGCTGCTCGCGCTTAACGCCAACACGACGCTCAGCGCCGATGAGCTGATCGACGCGCTCTGGGGAGACGACCCGCCGGCGAGCGCCGCCAAGAACATCCAGCAATACGTCTCGCGCCTGCGCAAGGCGCTTCGGCGAGGGCCGCGCAGAGGCGGAGATCCTCACCCGCGGGCGCGGCTACGAGCTGCGCCTGGCCGCGGGCGCGGTCGACGCCCTGCGCTTCGAGCAATTGGTCGAAGAGGCCGCTCGCGAGCCGGCCGGCGCCGGGGCGAACGGCCTGGCCGCCGCCGCGCTCGAGCTGTGGCGCGGCGCCCCGCTCGCCGACGTCGCCTCCGAGCCCTTCGCCGGACCCGAGATCGGCCGGCTCGAGGAGCTTCACCTGCGGGCGATCGAGCTGGCGATCGACGCCGAGCTCGCCGCCGGGCGCCACGCCGAGGCGATCGCCCGGCTCGAGGCGCTGATCGCCGAGGAGCCGTTGCGAGAGCGCCTGCACGCGCAGCGGATGCTCGCCCTCTATCGCGACGGGCGCCAGTCCGAGGCGCTCGATGCCTACCGCGAGGCGCGCGAGACCCTGATCGAGCAGATCGGGGTCGAGCCGGGCCCCGAGCTCAAGCGCCTGCAGGAGCAGATCCTCGCCCAGGACCCGAGCCTCGACGCACCGCCGCCGATCGTCGAGCTGCCGGTGCAGCTCGAGGGCGGCTCGCCGCTGCTCGCCGGACGCGAGCGCGAGCTTCGCTGGCTGCGCACGCGCTGGGGCCGGGCGCGCGAGGGCCGGGTCGTCTGCGTGATGGTCTGGGGGCCGTCGGGGATCGGCAAGACGCGGCTGGTGGCCGAGCTCGCGGCCGAGGTCCAGCGCGAGGGCGCCGCGGTCCTCTACACCGGCGGTGGCGAACTCGCCGAGGGGGCGTTGGCGACCGTCGCCGAGGCCGCCACGGGCCACCGACCGACGCTGCTGGTGCTCGACTACGCCGACGACGCCCCCCCGAGCGTGCTCGAGGCCGCCGCGGCCCTCGCCCGCGAGCCCGAGGGCCGCTCGCTCATGGTCTGCGTCCTTCATCACGACGAGCAGGGCCCGCCGGCGTTCGCCGCCCTGCTCGAGAGCGGCGCCGCCCAGCGGCTGCGGCTCGACCCGCTGGGCGAGGATGCGGCGGCCGAGATCGCCGCGCTCTACGCCCGCCGAGGGCGTCGTCATCCCCATGCGGACACTGCTCGCCGAGAGCGAGGGGGTGCCGCTTCGCATCCACCGCGCCGCCGGCGAGCTGGGCCCGGGCGGAGGTGGCCGAGCGGCTCGCCGCGACGGCGGGCCGGGCGGCCGACGATCAGCACCGAGCTGCGCGCGACTCAGGCCGCGGTCGCCGGCGGCGTGGTCGACCTGCAGACGGCCAGCGAACGTACCCGCCTCTACGCGGTCGAGGAGCCGCCGGATCCCTCGGAGCCGGCGGTCTGCCCCTTCCGCGGCCTGGCGCCCTTCGACGCCGCCCACGCCGAGTACTTCTTCGGCCGCGAGCGCCTGGTCGCCGAGCTGGTCGCCCGCCTGGTCGGCTCGACCCTGCTCGCGGTGGTCGGCCCCTCGGGCAGCGGCAAGTCCTCGGCCGTGCGCGCCGGCCTCCTGCCGGCGCTCGCCGACGGGGTCGTCCCCGGCTCGGAGAGCTGGCGGCGGGCGGTGATGCGCCCCGGCGAGCGCCCGCTGGCCGAGCTCTCGCGGGCCCTCGCCCGGGCGGTGCCGGAGGCGGGGGGCGAGGACGCCGCGCCGTGGATCGCCGACGCGCTCGACCGGCTCGAGCCCGGCGAGCGCCTGGTGCTCTTGATCGACCAGTTCGAGGAGGCCTTCGTCGCCTGTCGCGACCAGGCCGAGCGCGAGGCGTTCTTCGACGCGCTGGTCGAGGGCGCCGGCGACCCCGACGAGCGGCTGGTGGTCGTGCTCGCGATTCGCGGCGACTTCTATGCGCGCTGCGCCGAGCACGCCGAGCTCTCGACGCTGGTGAGCGCCAACCAGGTCCTGGTCGGGCCGATGCGCCGCGACGAGCTGCGCCGGGCGATCGAGCTGCCCAGCCGCAGGGCCGGCCTGCGGATCGAGCCGGGACTGGTCTCGGCGCTGGTCGGCGACGTCGCCGGCGAGCCCGGCGGCCTGCCGCTGCTCTCCGCGGCCCTGCGTCGAGCTCTGGCAGCGGCGCGACGGCCGCACCCTGCGCTACGAGGTCTACGAGCGAAGCGGCGGCGTCAAGCGGCGCGGTCGCGCGCCTTGCCGAGGACGCCTACCAGCGCCTCAGTCGAGGCCGAGCGGCTCCGGGCCCGGGCGATGCTGCTGCGCCTGGCCGGCGCGGAGGACGAGGCAGGCGGAGGCGTTCGTTCGCCGCCGCGTTCCGCTCGACGAGCTCGAGCTCGAGCGCGACCCGGACGCCGCCCGGGCGCTCGCCGTGCTCACCGAGGCCCGCCTGCTCACGGTCGACGAGGGCGCCGTCGAGGTCGCCCACGAGGCGCTGCTTCGCGAGTGGCCGCGCCTGCGCGGCTGGCTCGCCGAGGACGCCGAGGGCCGCCGCCTTCACCAGCACCTGATCGGCGCCGCCGCGCGAGTGGCGCGACTCCGGGCGCGACCCGGCCGAGCTCTACCGCGGCGCCCGGCTCGCCTCGGCGCTCGACTGGGCCGCCGAGCCACGACCCCGAGCTCAACGAGCTCGAGCGCGCCTTCCTCGACGAGAGCCGGGCCGCGAGCGAGCGCGCAGGCCGAGCGCCAGCGGCGCGCCAACCGCCGCCTGCGGACGCTGCTCGCCGGGGTCGGCGTGCTGCTCGCCGCCGCGATCGTCGCCGGGGTGATCGCGCTCTCCGAGCGCCAGGGCGCGCGCAGCGCGGCCACCGTCGCCGACGCCGAGCGCCTCGGCGCCCAGGCCCTCAGCCGAGGAGCGCCTCGACCAGGCGCTGCGGCTCGCGAGCGCCGGCGCTCGCCCTCGACGACTCGGTCGCCACCCGCTCCAGCCTCCTATCGACGCTGCTTCGCAGCCCCGCGGCGATCGGCGTCCTCACCCCTACCGGCGAAGAGCTCCCCGCGCTCGCGCTGAGCCCCGACGGGGAAACCCTCGCGGCCAGCGACGCAGACGGTACCGTGACCCTGTTCGACACCGATACCTACGAGGTAGTCGGCGAGCATCAGGCGCCCGGAACGGCCTACGCCATCGCCTTCGATCCGCAGGGCGACTCGCTCGCCGTCGCCTCGACCCCGCGACCGTCGGAGCGACCTCGGCAACGGGAACGCTGGAGATTCTCGACGCGGCTACCGGGCGGGTGCGCAGCTCGACCTCGCTTGGCCGCTTCCGCGCCCGGCCAAGGGTTCGCGCACTCTCGGCATCGTCATCTACGCTCCGGACGGACGAAGCTTGTTCGTCCCCTACACCCGCGGTGACTCAACTCCTCGGCGCCCTCTTCCTGCGTCGGTACGACGCCCGCCGGGGCACGCCGCTCGGAAAGCCCGTCCGCGTTGCCCCTCGTCGACCAGCCACGGTGCCGCTCATGACCCCGGACGGGCGCCTCCTGGTCTCCACCGACCGGGCGGCCTCAACGCGCTCGACGCGGAAACGCTTCGCGTCATCCGCCGCTACCCCGTCAGCGGCGGGTCAAGCGCCGTCAGCCCCGACGGGCGCACCCTCGCGATCTCGAGCCCCCCGACGGGGGCCTTGGCCTGCTCGACCTCGCCTCCGGAAGGGTGCGGACGCTGACGGAGCGGGCTCGGGCTCGAGCCCAAGGCCTTCAGCCCCGACGGGCGTACCCTCTCGACCGCCGAGGACGGTGGGAGCGTGATCCTGTGGGACGTCGAGGAGGGGGTCCCGATCGAAACCCTCGAGGGCCACGCGGACTCACCGAAGACGCACGCCTTCAGCCCTGACGGACGCACCCTGTATACGGCCGGCAACGACGGCCGCGTGATCGTCTGGGACGTGGCCGGGGACCGCCGGCTCGGGCGCCCGTTCCCGACGGGATGCGGCTGCGAGGGCGGGCGCGGAGGGTTACGCCTGCGTTCGCGCTCAGCCCCGACGGACGCGCCCTGGCCGTCGCGAGGCTCGACGGCCGGGTGGAGCTGATCGACGCCGAGACGCTGCGCAGGACGGCGAGCTTCGAGGCCTTCCCCGGCAGGGCGGCGGCGGCGATCGATTACTCGGCCGATGGACGGCGGCTGGCGGTGGCGGGAGAGGGTGGCGGCGTCGGGGTCTGGGACGTCGAGTCGGGAGAGCGGCTCGGCGCGCTCCTTCGCGCTCCCCGGGGCCCTCGGGCGGTCAACCCGCGAACCGTCGAGGCGCTCGCCTTCGGCCAGGGCGATCTGCTCGCCGCGGCGGAGGTGGGGGGCGCGGTGCGGATCTGGGACGTCGGCCGGCGCGAGCTGCTTCGACCGCCGCTGCGCCTGCCTCCCTCCGTGCACGGGCTGGCGTTCAGCCCGGACGGCTCGCAGCTGGCGATTCCGTTCGGTGCTTTCTCCGACGAAGGTCCCAACGGAGTCGAGATCCTCGACGTCGGAAGCGGCGAGCGGGTTGCCAGGCTTTCCACCGACGGCGAGGTCCGCTCGGTTGCCTTCTCCCCCGACGGCAGCCTGCTCGCGGGTGGCGAGGTCGACGGCGGCGCGCTCCTCTGGGCGACCGACGGCTGGCGGCGGGTGGGACGTCCGCTCGCTCGCCAGAACGCGTCCACTCTCGAAGTGGAGTTCTCACCGGACGGGCACACACTTGCGACCTCACACTCGGACCACTCGGCGGCGCTCTGGGACGTCGCCTCGCAGGAGCCGATCGGGCCCCCCCTGCCCGCCAGCCGCGACGGGGAGCGAAGCCGAGGTGACGGCGCGATTCACCCCCGACGGCGCCCGCCTTTTCGTGGTATCCGAACGCCGGGCGCGCGATCCGCTGGGAGGTCGATCCCGCCGCCTGGAGGCGGCAGGCCTGCCGGCTGACGGGCGGCGACCTCACGCCCGAAGAGTGGGAGGAGATCGCTCCGGAGCACGACTACACCGTGGTCTGCCCCTCCGGCTGACGGCCGACCGCCTCGCGCCCCAAACCGCTCCGGAGCGCGAATAGACCGTGCGTGGACCGACCGATGTACCGAGCGTGTACCGCCGTGTCGGAGCCTTCTGGCTGTCAACCGGCACCGAGCCTCGCCTCATCGGGAGGCCAGGCGGGAGGCCACGACACCAAGGAGGCCCGGAATGAG
>CAVWEV010000001.1:0-298496 GCA_963754225.1 uncultured Thermoleophilia bacterium | reverse complement strand
GCTAGCTCAGTCTGGCCAGCGAGCGAAGATAGCCCCGCGTGATCCATCGGTGAAGGCGCTGCTGCGTCCGCCCGTAGAGCCAGGCGCCGAACCGGGAGAACCGGCCGCTCCCGCGAATCCATGGGTAGAAGTTGCGAACCTCTACCTGCACCCGGACGAGGTCGGAGGCATCGGACTCCGGATCGTCGACCGCTTGGATCGTCATACGCAGAAACCCCTGATCCCGGCCGTCGCGCGACACGAGCAACCCACGCTCGATCCGCCACGTGGCCGAGCCGCCGTCCGCGAGCAACTCATAGTCCGGTGAGCGAAAGCGAAGCAGGACGAGCCGACGCGCGATAAGCACCAGCGACTGATGGTCGCTTGCGTACGCGACCCGAACAACGCCCAGCGAGGTGCGAGTGATGAAGCGCCAGTACGCGCTCGCCGCTTGACCCAGGAAGTCTCCGCTTAGGACCCTCTCGCCGGCATCCGGCATAGGAAGCTCGCCCGCCTGAACCGATCCGACGGCCCCGGTCTGCGGAACGCGATCGAACTCGTCCGGCAGCAGCCGGACTCGGGCGGGGTTGGTGCGCTCAGATCTCAGCGTTCCGCCACCCGGGGCGCCTCGGGGTCGTCCAGGAGCGCCCGTCGAAGCGCGTCGTCGAACGGCATCGGGCTGATCCCGAACGGCTCAGCAGCCGTCGGGTCGGTGACGGTGGTCGGGGTCGAGAGGCCCTCGATCAGCGGCCGAGCGATCGCCGCGTCGACCGGCGTGACGAGGCCGATCCACAGCGACGAGAGCCACGGTGTGATCAGCGGGACCGGGACCTTCGGGCGGCGGCGCACCCCCATCGCATCGGCCATCCGGTCGAGCATTGCGCCGTAGGAGAGCACGTCCGGTCCTCCTATCTGCACCTCTCGACCTTCGGAGGCCGCGACCTCCGGAGCCCTGGCGAGGTAGGCGATCACGTCGTCGATCGCGATCGGCTGGGTCGGTGTAGCCAGCCATGCCGGAGCGATCATCGCGGGCAGCCGCTGGACCAGGTAACGCAGGGTGCGGTACGACTCGCTGCCCGCCCCGACCACCATTCCGGCCCGGAAGTAGGTCAGCGGCGGGCCGAGCTCGCCGAGCAGCTCCGCCGTTCGCTGGCGGCTGCGCAGGTGCTTGGACTGGGGACGATCGCCAAGCCCGCCGAGGAAGACGACCCGGCCGACCTGCTCTCGCGTGGCCATCTCCGCGAAGTTGCGCGCGGCGCGGCGCTCTCGCTCCTCGAAGTCACCCTCACCCCCGCGCCCCATCGCGTGAACCAGGTAGTAGGCGACCTCGACCCCATCCCCCACCCCGCGCACCGACTCGGCGTCGAGCACGTCCCCCTCGTGAAGCTCGAGCCCACGATCGGCGAGCTCGGCGGCGCGTGAGCTCGAACGGTCCCGGACAAGACAGCGGACCTGCCGACCTTCATCCGCAAGCGCGGCGGCCAACCGGCCGCCGATGAACCCGGTCGCTCCTGTGACCAATGCGGTGACGCCCGCTACGCTAGCCGCCCGTGGGGGTCCAGGCAGCCGCACCGGCCGAGATCAGCGTCGCCCCGGGGGCGAAGCGCCGCCCGATGGGCGAGCGCGCCCGCAAGCTGATCGACATCGCGCATCCCAAGTTCCGCGACGAGCTCGAGCGCGCAGGGCGCGAGCTGGGCTTCTCTAGTGGCTAGCGCGGCGCGGATATGGTTGATCGTCGTCGCGGCGGTGGCGGTCGCCGCCGCGATGCTGGCCACGGTGGCGCTGGCCCTGCGCAACGGCGACGATGGCGTGATCCCGGATCGGATCCAGCCGGGGGCTCAGGCTCCGCCGGCGGCGCCGGCGCAGCCGGCGGCCCCGAGCGCCCAGTGCCCCGCGGGGGTGCCCGGGTGCCGCGCGGTCTCGGGGCGGATCATCTACGTCGAGGCCGTGGATCCCGACGGCGACGGCGACGCACACTTCGTGCTCGCGGACACCGACAGCGTCACCGGCCCGGGAATCACCGTCGTCGACGTCCCGCCCCGCCTGCGGCCGAACCCGCTTCCGGGGGTGGGCGACCACCTCAGCGCCGCCGGGTCGGTCGCCACGGGCTCCTACGGCCAGAGCCAGGTCGAGGCCGTCGCGCTGGGGGGTTAGCGATCGACTACATGGACGTCGTCGACCGTCTCTCCCCGCTGCTCAACCAGGCGGTGAAGGGACACGTGCTGGCCTACCGCGCCACCGGCGGGCTGGTAGGCCACCGCGTCCCGGGCGCGCCACCGATGCTGCTGCTCGACCACGTCGGGGCGAAGAGCGGCAAGCACCGCACCACGCCGCTCGCCTATCTCGGCGACGGCGAGGACCTCGTCCTCGTCGCCTCGAAGGGCGGCAGCCCCCGACACCCCGCGTGGTTTCACAACCTGCGGGCGAATCCCGACACGACGGCTCAGGTCGGATCGGGGCGACGCGCCGTGAGGGCGCGGGTCGCGACCGCGGAGGAGCGCGCCCGCCTGTGGCCGAAGGTGGTCCAGATGTACCCCGGCTACCGCCACTACCAGCGGCGCACCGAGCGTGAGATCCCGCTTGTAATCCTCGAGCCGCGCTAGGAGCGCAGCCGCCCCAGCCGGAGCGCGAGACCCGGCATCGCCGTCGACTCCGCCTAGTAGCCGTCCGGGTGGCGGGCGACGAAGCCCGCCGAGGAGCGCATCTCGGCGCTCCACGACGGCCCGCTCCCGCCGACGGTGCCGCTGGTGTCGAAGCGCAGGCCCGCGATCACCACGTAGGCGTGGCCGGAGTTCGCGTACACCGTGATCCAGCTGCCCGCCCCGGGCGAGCCCCACGTCATCAGCCCGGTGGAGTCGAGCGGGCTCGACAGGAAGCCGCCGCCGTGGAGCGCGTAGCTGACCGAGCCCGAGCAGTCGTAGCCGGAGGACTCGAACGACCCGTGGCCGCCGCCCCACACGTACGGCCGGCCGACGATCCGGTTCGCCGCCTCGATCGCCGAGCGGACGGCGGGCGGCGCGTTGGCGGGCGCGACCGCCTGGCCGTCGACGAGCGACGCGGTCTGGCCGCCGGGCGGCGCCACGTTCGGCGCCGCGCTCGGCGCCGGGGTCGTCTGGATGTCCTTCTGGAGCTCGCGCTCGCGGCTCTGCAGCTCCTGCAGCGCGCCGCGCCTCGCCTGGCGCGCGGCGAGCAGGTCCGCGTGGCGGCTCTCGATGTCGCTGCGCGCGCTCGCCAGCTGGTCGCGCTGCGCGGCGACCGCGTCGCGGTCGTCCTCGATCTGCTCGCGCGCCGCCTCCAGGCGCTCGATCGCGTCGGCGACCTGCGCGGCGAGCGAGTCGACCCGCGCGATCACGATCTCGTGGTAGTTCTCGATCCGATCCAGGTACTCGGCCTCCGCGAGCACGTCGGACCAGCTCGCGGACTCCATGATCATGCTGAGCGCGTCCGGCGGGTCCCCGACTTGTAGACGTCGACAAGCATCTTCTCCATCACGCGCTTTGCGCGCTGCAGACGGTCGCGGACCTCCACCAGGTGCGCCCGCTCGCGGTCGACCTCGGCCGTCTTCTCGTCCAGCCTCGCCTGGGTCGCGCTGAGCTCCTCGGTGACCGCCGCCTCGCGGTCACGCACCTGCGCCTCCTGCGCGATCAGGTCGTTGACCTCGGCGTTGTAGCGATCGATCTGCGCCTCGAGCCCGCCCTGCTGGTCCTGCACCCCCTCCAGCTCGTCGACCTTGTGCTGTATCTCGGTCGGGTCCTGGGCGGGCGCGGAATCGCCGAGCACGGCGAGCGCGCACAGCGCCGCGAGCAGCAGCGCGAGCAGCACCGCGGCCCTGCCGCGGGCGTGCCTGTCGAGAGCGGAGGCCAGGGTGACCAAGCTAGCCGGGGCCGGTTGCCCTTCGCGTGCGCGGCGGCCGGCTGCATGTTCTATTGCGCGGGAAGGATCTTGTCGGCGCCGGCTGACGGTATCCCGACCGTGTCAGCGGTCGAAGGTCCGAGGAGTTCCGTTGATCAGCCCTACAACGGTCGCTCGGGATACGGTGCCGAAGAGGTAGCCGCGCGGCTGGCCGGGGGCCAGGGTCAATTCGGCCCGAACTGTCTCGACCCCTTCATGGGAGCCCCTGACCACCTCGACCGCGGCCACCGAGTCGCCTATCGGTTCGCCGGAATCCGGGTCTGGGGCATCGGGGGCGAGCGAGGTCTCGAGCGCGGAGGCCACCTCATCGGCCCGCTCGGCCGTGCCGCCGAGCACGCAGAGCACCTCGCTCTCGGCCGCGACTCCCACCGCCACCTGGGAAATGCCGAGCTCCGTCGAGAGCAACAGCTTGTCAGGGATCATTCGGGCCGCGACCACATCGCCCAGGCAGTCGGCCGCGGCGGCGTAGGTCGGCTCGTCGAGCAGACGGTCGCCGCGACCCAGCAGCGTTGCGCGCGCCCTGTCGGAGATGGCCAGCACGGTCAGGTCGCGCCTAAAGCCGTCGAAGGCTCCGAGCCCGCGGACACCCGAGCTGAGCAGCGGCTCGGGAACGACGGCGTAGTCGCCGATGTCGACCAGCTCGAGCTGGCTGGCCCGCCGCGTCCGACCTCCGGCCGCGACCAGCGCCCGGCGAAGTTGGCGGCCGTCAACCCCGTCGACGCGCAGGCCGAAGGCGTAGGAACCACCTACCGAGATCAACCGCTCCGCCGACAATGGGCCGAAGTCAAAGCGCCGACGAAGACGCGGAGCCGCTTCGATCACGCTGCCGGCGTTCGGGCCCAAGGCGTCGGCGATCACCTGGGCTCCGGCGCCGCTTTCTTCGACCAGTTGCGGATCGGCCCAGCCGACTCCGAGCGAGCCGCTTGCCCCGCCACCGCCGATGTCGGCCAGGGCCTCGGCCAGCGGTCCTGTGGGCGGCGGACTCGCGGAGTCGTCGTCGCCGCACCCACCCGCCCCGAGCATCAAGGCGGCGGTGACTCCAATCGCGATCCTGACCTGCACTCCCTTCAACGGCGGACACTATTATCACACCCAAATGGCTTTGACCGGTGAGAACCTTCGAAGCCCTCAGCCGGGAGGGCGCGAACCCGCGCCGGGCGAGCTGGCGCTGGTCCAAGCGTTCCTCAACACCCGTTTCGACCTCACGGCGGACCACGCCGACGAGATCCTGGTCAGCGCGGAAGCGCTACGCGATTGGCTCGGGGCGCGTGAGCTCGTCAACGCGCAGCAGCGCCTTACCGACCACGATCTCGATCGAGCCGTGGCTGTTCGCGAGGGACTGCGCGCACTGGCGTTCGCAAATAACGATCAGGGCCTGAACGTCCGCGCTGTCGACGCCATGCGCCGAGCATCCAGGGGAGCCGGCACCCAGATTCGCATCGAGCCCGACGGCCCCCACTTCGTTACCGACGCCTCGAGCGGCATCGACGCGGCGCTCGGTGCGCTGTTCGCGATCACCGCCCGCGCGATGATCGACGGCACCTGGCAGCGACTCAAGGCCTGCCCGGGCCGCCACTGCGGCTGGGCGTTCTATGACCATTCGCGCAACCAGAGCGCCCGCTGGTGCTCGATGAAGGTGTGCGGGGACCGCGAGAAGGCCCGCGCCTACTATCGACGCAAGACCGGCTGAGGTCGGCTTCGCTCACCGAATTTGCAATTCCGCGAGGATGGAGGTGGAAGGAACGCACACCGCCACGCGATCGGAGGAGTTCGATGACCAGGAAAGCCGACTTCAACGCAGAGGAGTGGTCGCTCGTGCTCGAGGGGCCGCCGGTAGCCGGGATGGTGGTGATGGCGGCGCACCGCGGCGGATCGTTCCGCGAGGCGATCTCGATGGGCAAGGCCTACCAGGCGGCCCAGAAGGAGCAGAGCGCCGAGCTCGTGCAGGAGATCGTCTCCGCGCGGCCGGAGTTCGATCGCAACCGCTACAAGACGCCCGAGGAGCTTCGCGAGCGAGGCCTGACGCGGATCCGCGAGGCCGTCAACCTGCTCGAGAGCAAGGCGACCGCCGAGGAGGTCGACGAGTACAAGCAGTTCATCCTCGCCGTCGCGGACACCGTCGCCAACGCCAAGAAAGAGGGCGGCGTGCTGGGGATCGGCGGCAAGCCGGTCAGCGAGGAGGAGAAGCGGGCGATCGACGAGATCGCGCAGACCCTGGACAGCGAGCCGCCCGCACAGCCGTAGGCGCGAGCTCCACGCAGCGTGGAGAGCGAGCAACCGCCGACCTGGGCCGCGCCGAGGACGTTCTTCGGAGCACCCAGCGTCGGCGATCTGGATTCGCTCGATACGCAGGTCGCGTTCCTCGGCGTCCCGTACGACGGCGGCACCCCGCAGCCCGGGATCCCGACCGGCCAGTCGATGGGGCCGGCGGCGGCGCGGCAGGCGACCGCGGCGCAGTTCGAGTACAGCTGGCCGCCGGGATCCGAGGCGCGAGCAGGGCGCGATCGGCTGGTACGACGTGGAAGCCGACCGGGACTACCTGGTCGGCGTCACGATGGCCGACGCCGGCGACGTCGTGATCCAGGGCTCCGACGTGGAGGGCAACTACGCGCCGATAACGGAGGCGGCGCGGAAGATCGTGTCGCGCGGCGCGCTGATGGTCGCGGTGGGCGGCGATCACTCGATCAGCTACCCGCTCGGCCTCGGGATGGAGCCGCTGGGCGAGCTCGACGTCGTCCATGTCGACGCCCATACGGACTTCAGCGACGAGCTCGAGGGCTCCCGCCTCACCGGCGCGAGCCAGCTACGCCGGCTCGCCGAGCTGTCGTTCGTCCGTAACGTCTCCGCGCTCGGGGTGCGCAACGTGGAGCGCGACGAAATTGAGGGGATGAGGGAGCTCGGGGCCACGTGGGCGACCACCCTCGACGTGATCGAGCACGGGGCCGCCGAGGCGGTGCGCGAGACCGTGCCCGAGGCGGACGCCGTTTACGTCTCGATCGACCTCGACGTGCTCGACGCCTCGGTCGCGCCGGGTCACTCGCTCCCGGAGCCCGGCGGCCTCAGCTACCGCCAGCTGCGCGCGATCCTCGTCGAGGTGGCGCGGCGAGGCAGGGTGATCGGCTTCGACGTCGTCGAGCTGAACCCGTCGCGCGATCCTGCCGGCGTCACGGCGCGCGTCGTGACCTGGATCATCGCCCACTTCCTGAGCGAGATCTTCGAGCAGCCGCGCTGACGCTAGAGTCCCGCCCGTGCCGGAAGCCGACGTCGAATCGGTGCCCCCGATCGAGGTTCGGCTGCTGCCGGCCACTGCGAGCGCCGATGCGGCGACCATCGAGCGCGTCACCGACTTGATCAACGAGGTGTACGCGGTGGCCGAGGACGGGCTGTGGGTCGACGGCGCCACCCGTACGACGGTGGACGAGGTCGCCGAGCTGACCCGCGCAGGGCAGATCGCGGTGGCCCGGCTGCGCGGTCGGATCGTCGGCTGTGTCCGCGTGCAGCGCCTCGACGAGGGCAAGGGCGAGTTCGGGATGCTCGCCGCCGACCCCGCGGACCGCGGCGTCGGCGTCGGCCGCGAACTGGTTCGCTTCGCCGAGCGGTACGGCCGCGAGCAGGGGCTGGACACCATGCAGCTCGAGCTGCTGGTGCCCAGAAACTGGTCTCATCCGACGAAGGAGTTCCTGGACGCCTGGTACACCCGCATCGGTTACCGGATCACGCGTACCGGCACCATCGACGAGGCCTATCCGGCGCTGGCGCCGCTACTGGCAACGCCGTGCGACTTCGTGATCTATCACAAGAGACTGGGCGTGGGAGCAACCGCCGACTAGGCCGAGCTGGCGCCGGCCTCGCTCCGCGCGAAGTCGATGAACGCGCGAGCGGCCGCCGTCCTGTGGCGGCGCTCCCGCCACAGGAGCGCCACGGGGAGCCGGATCGACGGGCGCAGGCCGCGGACCTCGATCGGAGGGCCCTCGCGGCGGGCGATCGAGCGCGGCAGGATCGCGGCGCCGAACCCGCCGGCGACGAGGCAGCGCAGCAGGAACGGGTCGCCGCTCTCCAACGCGAGCCGCACGGGCTCGCCGGCCTGCGCGAAGAACTCGTTGGCGGCGTGCATGGTGGCCGAGCCGGAGCGCGGCATGAGGATCCGGTAGGGCGCGCAGGTCGGCCGCCGCGAGACGCCCGCGGCGCGGCGCGCGGCCGGGCGCGAACGCGGCGACGAGCTCGTCCTCGCTCAGCCGCTCGGCGGCGAGCCCCTCGGGGAGCGGTCGCGCGAGGAGCGAGAAGGCGGCGTGGACCTCGTCCTCGAGCAGGTAGCGCATCATGTCCCCCGCGGTCCCCTCGTGGAGGTCGACCTCGATCCCCGGGTGCGCCTCGCGTGAAGCGGCCGAGGAGCTGCGGAAGGTCGAGTTCGCCGCCGGGTAGCAACGCGCCGACCGAGATCCGCCCGCGGATCAGGCCGTTGAGCTCGTCGATCTCGCTGCGCACGCCGTCGATCTCCGCGATCACCGCTCGGGCTCGAGCGGCGACCGCGTCGCCGGCCTCGGTCGTGGCGACGCTGCGGCTCGTGCGCTCGAACAGCTCCGTGCCGAGCTCGGCCTCGAGCCTGCGGATCTGGTGCGACAGCGCCGACTGCGCGACGTGGAGCTCCTCCGCGGCGCGGGTGAAGTGGCGGTGGCGCGCCACCGCCTCGACGTATCTGAGCTGGCGCAGCTCCATGCGGGGATCGATCATAAATCGCGATTGATCGCTTGACAACAACATCTTGCATCGATCGCCGGGCGTCGGCAGACTCACCTCCATGGACGCCGTCACGCTCCGCCTCGCCAACGCCGACGACGGCTGCGCGCTCGAGCGCCTGGCGCAGCTCGAGTCACGGAGCCGGCCGCCCGGTCCCCACCTCGTCGCGGTCCGGGGAGGGCGCATCGACGCGGCGATCTCGCTGAGCACCGGAGAGCTGATCGCCGACCCGTTCCAGCGCACCGCCGAGCTGTGTACCTTGCTCCGATGCCACGCGGGCACGATGCTCGGCGACAGCGAACAGGCTCCTCCGGCGCCGAGGCGGAATCCGAGACCGGCGCTGGCGGCGACATGAGCGGCCGCGTGGAGATCCGCCGCGAGCTGCGCCCGGGTGACCTCGGCGAGATCCTCGCCTTCCACGGGCGCATCTACTCGCGCGAGTTCGGCGTCGACGGGCGCTTCGAGGCGATGGTCGCCTCATCGATCGCCGAGTGCGCGGCCCGCGGCTGGCCCGGCGAACGCGAGCGGGTGTGGATCGTGGAGCGCGACGGGGCCTTCGCCGGGTGCCTCGGCCTCACCGCCGAGGGCGACACGGGGACGGTTCGGTGGTTCGTGCTCGACCCCTCGGTGCGGGGCGAGGGGCTGGGGCGGCGGCTGCTCGACGAGCTGATCTCCGAGGCGGAGGAGCTCGGCTTCGCACGACTTCGCCTCGAGACGTTCAGCCTGCTGCGCGCGGCGGCGCACCTGTACCACTCCCACGGATTCGAGGTCGTCTCGGAGAGCACCCGGCCTCGGTGGGGGCGCGACAGCATCACCTATCAGCACTACGAGCTCGAGCTGGCGCCCTCCGCGTCTGTCGGCTCAGGTCAGCTCGTCGAGCTGCGCCTCCGCTAGCGACAGCTGAGCAGCGAGCTCGTTCCCGGTGATCCCCTGCACGATCCCAAGTGAGTCCACGATCAGGTTCGCCCGGGTAACCATCAGGCCAAACTCGTCGCTGCGCCGTATCTCATCGAGCTTGTCGGCCTCGCCCTGAAGAATCGCGAAGCCGTTGAGATCGCCGCCGTGGGGGCCCAGGAACACGACCTGGAGGTTCTCGATCTTGCCCTCGCTCTGCAGGCGCCCCCAATACGCGGCGCTCTCCTGGAAGACCTGCTGCGCTTTTCGTTCGCGGCCCCTGACCGGGTTTCCCCAACCGAGGAAGAGAATCGAATCGGCCATTTGAAACCTCCTTGCTTCGACGAGGCGCTGAGCGACCAGCGTATCGCTAGCTCACACGGAATGGCAGCTCCGAGATCGTCTGGTTTCCGCTCTTCTCGATCGACTGGATCTCGATCTTGTAGTCGGTGCCCGGCTCCAGGTACTCGGGCGGGATCGTGACGCTGGTCTGCGACGCCGGGAGATCGGCGTTGAAGACACGCAGCGGGTTCTCCCGCTCGACGATCACCCGGTAGCCGCTGATCTCGATTCCCGGTTCGACGACGGGATTCCACCTCGCGACCGCGTTGTCGCGGGGCACAGTCGCGCCCTCCGTGGGAGCGGTGATCTCGGGTCCCGACGGCGTGTTGTGAGACAGCTTCGCCTTGGCGACGATCTTCTGCCCCTCGATCGTCCGGCCGGAGAACCTGTACTGGCCCGCCGGGAAGCGCTTCTTGAACTTGTTCAGCGGCAGCTCCTTGAACTCCGGCTCGTTGCTCTCCGAGAACAGCTCGGTGAGGCCGAAGTTCTTCAGCTTCCCCTTGGCGTGGACGTCGAGGATCGTCCGCCCGTCCGGCGCGGTGACCTTCATCGCGCGCCACGGCTCCCCGTCGAGGAATACCTGGAGCCCCGCGTCACCGTCGGTGTCGTTGACCTCGATGATCATCGTGGCCTCCTCGAGACGGACCGTCTTCGCCGACGATGTCCCTTTCGGTGGCGAGTTGGTATCGGGCTGCGCCGCCGCGATCCCGACGAGTAGCGGGACCGCCGTGAACAAAAGGATTGCGGGTATGTAGAGCCGCTTCGTCATCCGAGCCATCTCCTTCGTGGTCGCCTGCGAGACGACGCTAGGCGGCGAATCTGAGATGCCGATGAGAGGCGGCGCTAACTACGCCCGGATCTCGGGCTCATGCCGGACGGGGAAGTTCACCGAGCTGGCGATGAAGCACAGCTCGTGCGCGCGGGCGTGAAGCTCGTGGGCCGAGTCGACCATCGAGGCGTCGGCAACGGCTACCGCCGGCCGTAGCGTGACCTCGGTGAAGTGGCCGCCGCCGTCCTCGGTCAGCACCATCACGCCGTCGGCGTGGTCCTCGTAGGCGACGACGACAACGTCCGAGACGGCGCACTGGTGCAGGTACGCGAGCATGTGACACTGGCTGAGCGCGGCGACGAGGAGCTGCTCGGGGTTCCACAGTGCCGCGTCACCGCGAAACATCGGATCGGACGAGGCCGCGAGCGTCGGTCTCCCGTCGGCAGTGACCTCGTGGTCGCGGCCGTAGGCCCGGTAGCTCGCGGTCCCGTCGCCGCGGTTGCCGGTCCAGGTGACCGCCACCTCGTACCGATGCGTCTTCCCCGTCATGCGACTCGGATTGTGGCCGGTCTGCGGCCTGACACAAGCGCGACGAAGAGCCGGAACGGTCGCGCCCCGTACCATGGTCAGCGTGGCCACCCTGCCACAGCTCGATCCTCCTGGGGTGGCGGAGGTAGGCGGCAGACTGCGGGACAACATCCGGCAGGCGCTCAAGGTGCGGGACGAGGTGGTGCGGGACCTGCTCGTCGCGCTGTTCGCCGACGGCCACATCCTGATCGAGGACTACCCGGGGGTCGGCAAGACGGCGCTGGCGCGCGCGCTCGCGCGCTCGATCGACGCCGAGTACGCGCGGGTGCAGTGCACCGCCGACCTGCTGCCCGCCGACGTGGTCGGGACCAACGTCTACGACCGCAACACGTCGCGGTTCGAGTTCCACCCCGGCCCGGTGTTCGCCAACGTCGTGCTGGTCGACGAGATCAATCGCGCCTCGCCGAAGACGCAGTCGGGGCTGCTCGAGTGCATGCAGGAGCGGCGCGTGACCGTGG
Organism: uncultured Thermoleophilia bacterium; assembly: GCA_963754225.1. Taxonomy (GTDB): domain Bacteria; phylum Actinomycetota; class Thermoleophilia; order Solirubrobacterales; family 70-9; genus DASPWW01. Next base: position 286,817 of record CAVWEV010000001.1, on the reverse strand, counting down.
ATCGCGAGTCGCACGAGCTGGCGCGCCCGTTCCTCGTCATGGCGACCCAGAACCCGATCGAGTACGAGGGCACCTACCCGCTCCCCGAGGCGCAGCTCGACCGCTTCATGGTGCGGCTCTCGCTCGGCTATCCGAGCGCCGACGACGAGGCCGACATGTTCGCCCAGCACGCCGAGCACGACCGCGTCCTCGACCTCGAGTCGGTCGCCGACCTGGGGACGGTGCTCGCGGCCCAGGAGGCCGCGGCGGCGGTCCACGGGAGCGAGCCGCTGCGCCGCTACGTCGTCGCGCTGTGCGAGGCGACGCGGTCGCACGAGGGCGTCGAGCTGGGCGCCAGCCCGCGCGCCGGGCTGATGCTGTTCCGGGCGGCGAAGGCGCTCGCCGCGCTCGAGGGTCGCGACCACGCGCTTCCCGACGACGTCCAGGCGCTCGCCCTCTCGGTGCTCGCCCACCGGCTGTTGCTCGGGCCGGGGGTGATGGGAGAGGAGCGGGAGGCGGTCGTGCGCGATGTCGTCGAGCGCGTCCCGGCGCTCTGAGGCGGGACGGATGGCGGGCGCGCGCTCGACCCTGTGGCTGGCGGCGGCGTTCTTCCTCGCGGGAGTGTTCTTCGACTCGCCGTCGCTGTTCGTCCCCGGCGTCGGGCTGGCGCTGCTCGCGGGCGGGGCGCGGCTGTGGGTCGCGCTGGCCGCGCGGGGGACGCGGGTGGAGCGCGAGCGGGGGCCGGCGAGCGTCGTCGAGGACGAGCCGTACCCGCTGCGGATCCGGATCCGGCGCGGGCTGGTCCCGCCGCGCGGCGAGCTGACCGACCCGCTGCTCGACGAGCCGGTGCCGGTGCAGGTGTCGCTCGGCGGGCGCGTGAGCCAGATCAGCCTCCCGATCCGGTTCGAGCGGCGGGGGCGCCGGCGGCTGGAGCCGGCGAGGTTGGTGGTGCGCGACCCGCTGGGGCTGTACGCGCGCGAGGTGCAGAGCGAGGGCGGCGGCGAGCTGCTCGTGCTGCCGCGGGTGGAGCCGGTGCTGGCGCCGTCGGCCGGGGGCGGCGGGGCGGGCGACGGTGACGCCGCGGAGCTGGGCGAGGGAGCCGGCGTGTCGGCGCTCGACTCGCGCGCGATCGACTTCGAGGTCGACGGGCTGCGGCCGTATAGAGAGGGCAGCCCGGCGTCGCGGATCCATTGGCCGGCGGTTGCGAGGACGGGAGAGCTGATCGAGCGGCGTCTGGTCGCCGGCGGCGACCAGACGCCGCTGGTCTACCTCGACGCCCAGCGCCCCGACGACGAGGACTCGCTCGACATGGCGGTGCGCGCCGCCGCCTCGCTGTGCGTCCACCTGGCGCGGGCGGAGGGCGGCTGCACGCTGCTGAGCCCGGGCGACCGCCGCCCGCTGCAGATCGACTCCGAGCTGCGGGCGTGGCCCGTCGCGCACGCGCGGCTCGCCCTCGTCGAGGCCGGGGACGCGACCCCGTCGCTCGCGACGACGCGCAACATCGGCGCGATCCTGTGGGTGACGGGGCGCGGCGGGCGCCCGCCCCGCGCCGGGCGCGGGCCGACCGCCCCGATCTCCCACCTCGTCTCCCCCAGCCCGCTCGCCGGCCTCCCCGTTCGCTTCACGGTCGCCGGGCTGTCACGGGCAGTCGCTCAGCGGCGCGAGCCGGCGGCGCGCGGCGCCGCGGCGGGTGGCGGCGTGAACGCGGAGCGGCGCCAGGCGCTCGTCCCGCCCGCCCTGCGGGTCGCCGCGTTCGCCGGGCTCGCCGCCCTCGCCGCGGCGCAGTGGATCCACTTCGTCGAGGCGCCGCCGGTCGGCAAGGTGGCGCTCGCGGTCGCGCTGCTCGTCGCCGGCGCCGGCGTGCTCGTGCTGATCGCGGCGCGCCAGCCCGGCCGAGCCGCGTCGTGGGCCCTGGGCGCGCTCGCCGCGCTGGTCGCCACCGCGGCGGGGCTGGTCGCGATCGGCGTGCCGCTGAGGCTGCTCGAGCCGGGCGGCTGGGGCGAGCTCGCGGGCAACCTCTCACGCGGCTTCTCGGGCCTCGCCGGCAACGTCACGTACCCCTACCACGGCCAGAACGAATGGACGCGCCTGGTCCTCCTCGCCGGCCTGCCGCTGGCGCTGGGGCTGGCCGCCGCGCTCGCCTTCTGGCCGATCCGCGGCGCGGAGGGCCTGCGGCGCTTCGCGCCGCTGGTCGTCCTCGCCGCGACCTTCGCGGTGGGCGCGACCGTGGTCCCGCCCGCGAGCCCGCTGCTGTGGGGTTCCTGCTGCTGCTCGGCGTCGGCGCGTGGCTGTGGCTGCCGTCGCTGTCCACCCGCGACGCGATCGCCGCCACGGCGCTGATCGCGGCGGCCGGCGCGCTCGCGCTGCCGATCGCGGGGTGGCTCGATCACGACGAGCCGTGGATCGACTTCCGCGAGTGGGAGTTCGGCCGCGACACGCCGACGAGCTTCGACTGGAACCACAGCTACGGGCCGCTCGACTGGCCGCGCAACGGCACGACGCTGTTCGCGGCCGAGAGCGACGAGCCGCAGTACTGGAAGGCGGCCGTGCTCGATCGATTCGACGGCACCCGCTGGCTGCGCCTCGAGCAGAACGCCGGCCAGGCGCTCGAGACCCCGATCCAGGTCGAGGGAGCCCGAGCGGACGCCGACGGGCCCGCGCTGAACACGAATTGGATCGAGGGGATCGACTTCACGGTCGGCCCGATGGAGAGCAAGTTCGTGCTGACCGCCGGCGCGATGGGCGCGGTCCAGGGCATCGACTCCCCGCTGCTGGGCAAGGACGGCACCGCGGTGAGCGACGGCGAGCCAGTCGGGGAGGGCGACACCTACGCGATCCAGGCCTACGTCCCGGACCCGAGCCCGGAGCAGATGCGCGCCGCCCCCGAGCGCTACCCGGCCGCGCTGTCGCGCTACACCGAGTTCGCCGCCCACCGCCAGCCCTCGACCAACGCCGAGTTCACCGCGCAGGAGCCGGTCGGCAACGTCGCAGGTGCCGCTGCGGGGAAGCGATGACCGCGGTGGCGAGCACGCGGCAAGCCGCGCGCTCGCCACCTCCCCCTACGCCGAGACCTACGACCTCGCCCAGCGCCTCACCGCCACCGCCCCGACGAACTACGACGCCGTCCAGGCGGTCCAGGACTACCTGCAGCGCGGCTTCACCTACACCGAGACCCCGCCCAAGCGCCGCTACCCGCTGCCCGCCTTCCTGTTCGAGAACCAGGTCGGCTACTGCCAGCAGTTCAGCGGCGCGATGGCGCTGATGCTGCGCATGGCCGGCATCCCCAGCCGCGTCGTCAGCGGCTTCAGCCCCGGCACCCCCGACCCCGACGACAAGCACCGCTACCTCGTCGAGGACCTCGACGCCCACTCCTGGGTCGAGGTGTACTTCCCGAGCATCGGCTGGGTCACCTTCGACCCCACCCCCGCCGCCGCCCCCTCCACCGGCCGCTCCCCCGACGCCGTCGGCCAGATCCCCCAGAAGGAGCTCGACCTCGAGCAGCAGGGAACCACGAACACGCGCAAGGGGTTCGCGCCGCCGGGGAAGGACAAGGGCGGCGGGCAGGTGGCAGAGAGCGGGGTGATCCCGCTGTGGAGCGTTCCCGCCGGCATCGGGGTTATCGGCCTGCTCGGGCTTACCGCCCTCGCCGCGTTCACGGTGGTCCGCCGCCATCGGTACCAATCCCTCTCACCCGCCGCCGCGGCCGACGCCCACCTCCGCGAGCTCCCCCCCGCCCTCGCCCGCCTCGGCTGGCCGGTGAAGACACATGAGACCCTGCTCGCCCTCGAGCGCCGCCTCCGGGACTACCGCAAGCTCGCCGCGGCGCGGTACGTCGCGAAGCTCCGCACCGGCCGCTTCTGCGCCACCGACGACGGCACCCCCACGCTCACCGATCGCCGCGCCCTCCGCACCGAGCTCGCCGGCAAGAGCACCCTGCGCTCGCGCCTGCGCGGCCTGCTCGCGCTCCCGCCCGGCGGGCCCAGCAAGCGGTCGGACGACGAGCGGGGATCACCGGACCGCCGGGTGTAGGCTGCGCTCAGACGCGGGGTCCCGGAGGCTTCCAACCAACCAAGGGTCCGACAGGCGGGCCCATTGCGGCCACTCGGGACCCCGCCGTCGTGTCGAGCGGCCCCTACCCGTGCCGCGATGAACCCGCGCACGATGGCCGGGCCCTCGCCCGCCAGACGCGTCGGCGGGAGAGTTCGTGCGCGAGGCGCTCGCGTCTGGCCGGCGGCGGCGCTACCCGCGCGGCTTCCCGGCGACGCGGATCGAGCCCCGCATGAACGGGTGGATGCGGCAGAAGTACGTGTAGGTCTTGCCGGGCTTGGTCAGCGGGGGCGTCGTGTAGACGTTGGAGCCGGTCGTCACCTCCGAGCTGGCGCCCTTCCCGAAGCCGAGCTGGCCCGAGTCGAACTTGATCGGCCCGTTCGCGAGCGGGTAGCCGATCCCCGGGCCGCGGTTGCAGGGCGGCTTGCAGGAGGTGACCGTGTGCCAGGTCTGCTCGGTCTGGGGCATCGTCGGCAGCGCGTCCAGGCTGGTGAAGGTGACGCTGTCGCCGGGGTCGACCACGGGCGGGCGCATCAGGGCCGAGGGGAAGCCCGACCTCGCCGTGTAGCCGCCGGGCGAGTTGAGGAAGCCGTCGATCTGGATGCCCGACGACGCGGTCCTCGCGGCGCCTCGAAGGTCTCGCGGATCGGACAGGCCCAGCTTGTCGCGCGCCGGCCGATCGATGTTCTCGGGCAGGCGGCGGTGGGTGAGGATGCCGCCCTTCTCGTACATCTTCTTCACGGCCTTGCGATCGTCGAACGGGTCCTTGGCCCTCGGGTCGCCGGCGCCGGCGACGGCCACCGGGAGGATCCCCATCGACTCGTACCACGACGCCCGCTTGACGTCGTAGGTGGTGTCGATCGAGACCGTGTCGCCGCCCTTCAGGCCGATCCGCCAGCCCCGCCTCGTCGCCTCCATGCTCACGTCCCAGCTCACGGCGCCGGCCGGCTCGTAGTAGTGGGCATCGGAGCGGAACAGCTTGCGCACCTCCGAGCGCCGGTCGCCGTCGACATCCCCGGCGTCGGGCCCGTCCCGGGCGACCTGGAGGCGCACGTTGAGCCCGCCGGGATGGAGGTGACCCGCGCCGCCCACCAGCGTCGCCCCGCCGTCCGGAACGGTCCACTCGTGAGCGGGGCTGATCTTGCGCCGCTCCTCGAAGCCCGGCGCGGCGGGGTCATCCGGGACCTCGTCCGGGAACACGTACTTCCCGTCCCCGTTCGCGTCGAATCCACGCTCGGCGTCGAACACGGGGTAGACCCGCGGAATCCCCGCGACGTCGAGCCACCTGACCTTGACCGGCTCGATCCCGGCGCCCGAGGGGCTGTCGACCGGGACCCAGTCGATCTCCCAGGTGACGTAGACCTGCCGTCCTCCGGCGGCGGTCAGGTTGTGGATCATGTAATTGAGCCCCCAGGTGGCGTCCCCACCGACCTTGAGCCCGTAACCCCGGGGCGAAGACGCGATCGTCTTCTCCTCGCCGGAGGCGAACGTCGGGCCGCCGTCCGGCGCGATCCAGACCACGTGGTGGAGGTGCAGGTCCCACACGCTCGGGGTCACCAGCTGGCCCCCGGCCTTGATCTCCACCATGCTGGGCCTGAATCTCGTCACGTAGCCCTCGGCCGTCGAGCCGGGGCTGAACACGCCGGTGCCGCCCGGGCCGCTGACCACCTGCGCGTTGGGGCAGGTCTTGGTGGCGCCGAACAGGTTCAGGTTCTGTCCCGGGTGGATGGCGATCGCGTCCGTGCGACAGCTGTAGGTCGTCATGTCCGGATAGCTCGCCGGGCTCAAGACCTTGGTCTTCGCGCCGGCGCTCGCCGGCAGGGCGAGCCCGATCAACGCGAGCATCACCAGCAACACGGCACGCGACATGAACTGCGGACGCATCGACCTCCTCCCCGGGGGATGCATTCGGACCGAAAGAATATCTCGCCCCGAACGGTCTTCGCTCAGCCGCCCACCAGCGCGTCGATCTCGTCCACCGTGCGGCGCAGCTCGTCCGCGAGCGGGCCCGGCCGGCGGCGGCAGAAGATCTCGGCCAGCTCGCGGTAGTACCACAGCGACTCCTCGCGGCCGCCCCGGAACCGCGACCACAGCTCCTCCCCCACCTCGCGGTAGTCGTAGAGGATCGCCCGCGCGTTGTGGACCTTGTCCGCGAGCGACACCCGCAGCGCGTCGTCCGGCGCCTCCTCGAGGTGCGCGAGGTAGCGCTCCTTGCGCTCCCTCCACGGCGGCTTGGGGCTCTCCAGCGTGTCGGTGCACGCCTCCACGATCGCGCCCACCCGCTCCCCGAACTCGGCCCGGATCCGCTCCAGGATCGGCGCTCCCCCTGGTCCTCGGGCGCGTCGTGCAGCAGCGCCGCGATCGCCTCGTCCTCGTCGCCGCCGTCCTCGATCACGATCGACGCCACCCCGAGCAGATGGCCGAAATATGGGATCCCGTCCGATCCCTTGCGCACCTGGTCGCGGTGGAGCTCGCAGGCGAGCATGAGCGCGCGTTCGAAGCGCTCGCCCAGGACCACGGACCTCAGCGGCCTCCGCCGAGCTCCTGGTTCTCCGGCGAGCGCAGGCGACGCTCCGCCGGAGCCGATCAGTGCAGCCGCAGCCAGCCCTCCGGTGAACCACCCTGCGCGGCGCGCGATCCTTCCCCTCGGCCCCATGTGCGCGGGCACTCTCTCACGTTTCGGCCGTCCACGCGGTCGAGTTACGCGTCCCGCCGGGCGCCGGCGCCGGATTAATGCGCCCGCGCGGGGCGCCTGGGAGGGGCTCGCCATCCCGACTCAGCCGGGTTGGTGAGCGTTCGCTCCGCACTCGCCCCAGACGCCGCGGCCGGCGTTTCGGGCGCGGCGCTGCGCGCGGCGATAGCGCTTGACCCGCTTGAAGCGCCGCTCGAACACGTAGACCGTCGCCCAGCCCCGGCCGATCTGCCTCATGCCCACGTCGCTCCCCCCTCGGTCGACGTAGCGCAGCAGGCGCCCATAGCGGTCGCGGTTGTCCTGCGATCGGTCGCGGACCAGCGTCACCCTGTCGCCGCGGTCGAGGAGGTGTTTTATGGACGCCGATGCCTCGCGCCCGCCGCACTCGCGGCCACCGAAGACCTCGGGCGTGTCGATTCCGATCAGTCGAACGTCGCGACGCTTGCCCTGTGTGCGGACCTTGATCGTGTCGCCGTCGGTCACTTCAACGACTCGTCCCGACCGGGTGTTGTCGGGCGGGCCTCGGCGGCGACCGCCTCCGCCGCGGCCTCCGCCGCCGGCTCCTCCTCGAGCACCGCCCAGTAGTGCGAGTTGTTCACGTGGCCCGCGGCGTCGATGTCGACGGCGCGAAAGATCCACGACGACCGCTCGGCGCCCTCCGGCGGCTCCGGATGCCGCAGGCGCACGTTGGCGTCGCGCCCCGCCGCGCTCTTCGCGTACACCTCGACGAAATCGGGCGGAAACCGCATCGGGCGCAGGCTCTCCGGCTCCAGGCAGATCCACAGCGCCACCGCCTCCACCAGCGCCGACCCGCCGTCCGCCGCGACCGTCGTTCGCCGCTCGGCGCTGAACCGGCCGATCCCGCTGCAGAACGTGCGCACCACCAGGTCCTCGCCGAAGCGCGGGAAGCGCTCCACCCGGATCCGCAGCCGGCGCACCACCCACGCCCCGCGCCCCTCGTAGCCCGGCGTCCACCAGGTCGAGGTAGGCGACGTCCTGGAGCCAGCGCGCGATCGCGTCGAGCCGGACCCGCCCGCTCCCCGTCGCGTCGGCGATCCCCGGCCGCATCGCGCGGTCGAACACCCGGCCCGCCGCCGGCTCGGGCACCAGCTCGGTGAGCTCGACCCCGTCCACTGCGGCGCGCCCCTATTTGTCCTGGCGCACTCTCGGGGCCCGGCCGCCGCCGAACTCGCGCCCGAAGTCCGGGGCGACGAAGCAGGGCGCGAACGCCTCGTCCACCGGCGGGGACCCTCCGTCGTCGCGGAACCGCTCGCCGCCGCTCGGGTCACAGTCGAAGTTGGGGAAGATCCCCGCCCGGGCCGTCGGCTTGTCGTTGAGCGCGCGCGGCTGCAGGTACCCGTTGCCGCGGTTGGTCGGCAGCCGCTGCTGGTAGACGGACAGCCCCTCCGCGCTCAGGTAGCTGAGCTGGCGCAGCGCGTGCATCGGCGCGGGCGGGTCGAAGCCGGGCTCGAACTCCTCGTTGCCGAGCGGGAGGCTCCCCGCCGTCGCCGCCGGCGGGGACGAGAGGAAGTCGGCGAGCGTGCCCCGGAACGCGCTCAGGTAGCGGACGGCGGGATCGAGGTTGGCGAGGAACGGATCGAGCTGATCGAGCACCGGCCCGAGCCCGTCGAGCGTGCCGCGCAGGGCGGGCAGCCCGCGCCGCGAGGCCGTGATCAGCTCGCCGACGTCGGGGAACAGCCGCCGGAGCGGGGCGAGAGGCGGCGCACGCTGCGCAGCGTCGGGGTCACGTCGCGGGCCACCGGGATCAGGTCCCGGACGAGCGGGTGCGTGTTGTCGCGGAACCGGTCGAGGCGCACCAGCGTGGAGCGGAGCTCGCGCTCGAAGGTGGGCAGCACCTGGAAGGTTTCGGCGAGCGCCCGCTCCTGGTCGGCCAGCGCCCCGAACGTCGCGTTGGACCCGGTGATCGCCCCGGCGAGCTCCTGGTCGCGCTCGGTCAGCGCCGCGAACACCTCGCCCGTGTCGTGGACCAGTCCCTTCAGCGATCGCCGCTGCTCGTGAAGCACGTCGACGACCTCGGAGGCGTCGCCGATGAACGGCCCCAGGTTGCCGAGCGAGTCGTTGAGGTCGAGGCCGCGACCGTCGACCGCGATCGCCGCGTTGGCCTGCCAGCGCTGGAACGACTCGCGGGTCTGCTCGTCGAGCGCGTTGAAGATGTCGTCGATCTGGGTCGCATCGCGCACCTGGCCGTCGGCGAGGTGACCGCCCTCGGGAATCGGCTCGGCCCGCGATGCCTGGGCGTCGGTGGCGGCTCCCTGGGCACCGAGGCTGACCGGCGCCGCCTCGGGATCCTCGAGCTCCGGGTTCGGCGTGAGCTCGATGTACGACTCGCCGAGCAGGGTCTTCTCGCGGACGATCGCCCTCACGTCCTCGGCGATCGGCGCGAACTCGGGGTCGATCTCGATCGTCGCCCGGGTGGCGTTGCCCTCGGGGGGAAGCTCGAGCTCCTTGACCGACCCCACGGTGACGCCGCTCACCCGGACGTCGGCCTCCTCGGCCAGCGTGGTCGCCTCGGGGAAGTCGGCGGTGAACCGGTAGCTCGTCGGCTGCAGCGGGATCGGCCCGCCGAACGCGATCCACAGGAACAGCAGCAGGCCGAAGCACGACAGCGCGAAGCCGGCCGCGACGAGGATGCGGAGCAGCGAGGGAGCACGCGGATTCATCGGCGCCCCTCCTCCGGTCGCGGTCGCGCTCCTAGCATGGCCCCCCCGGTCCGAGTATCCGGTCGACGCCGGTGATCACCGGCGCGAGCGGGTTGACCGCGGCGATGTTCGCGACGTTGCGGCAGCTCGCGGTGAAGTACCCGCGCCGGTACAGGCCGTTCGCGTCCTGGGCCGAGAAGACGCTGTTGCCGTTGTGGCCCAGCCACGCCGCCCAGTACAGGTAGCCCTCGTCGCGGCCCGGCGTCCCGGGCGGCTCGGCGCCGCCGGGGTTGAACGCGGCCATGTTCCCGAGCCGGTTGAGCTTTGCGCCGACCGCGGTGAGCCGCGGCGTCGCCTCGGCGAGCCGCCGCGCCGCCGGCCTCAGGTCGCGGACCCGCTCGCGCGCCTCACGCGTGAACGGCCGGATGTCGTTCTTGATCGTCGGCGTGGTGGAGACCGCCAGCCGCGCGGACCGAGGCGTTCATCTCGTCGAGGTGGCGCGCGAACGGGCGCAGCTCCTGGGTCGCCGGGCCGAGCTGGGCGGCGAAGTCCGAGACCTCGCCCAGGGTGCGGGTGGACTCGCTCAGCGTGCTCGGCAGCAGGCCGACCGAGCGGCGCACGTTGAGGTCCTGGCGGGCGATCGCCCCGAGCGTCGCGTTGCCCGCCCCCACGAGCTCGGTCAGATCGTCGTCCTGGCGGCCCGCGGCGCGCGTGACCAGGTTGAGGCTGGTGACCAGCCGGGCCAGGTTGCGGCGGCGCTTCGCCGCCTCGCGGCTGACCCGCTCGAGGTCGCGGTTGATCGGCCCGAGGCCTCCCAGCACCCGGCCGAGGTCGCGCGCCCGCCCCTCGAGCCCCTGGCCGGCGCCCACCAGGAGCAGGCGGAGGTAGGCCTGGGAGTCGGAGTCGAGCGCCGCGAGGATCTCGTCGAGCGGGACGTCGGGCGCGGTGTTCTCCACCGGCAGGACCCCGCCCTCCTCGACCTCGCCCGCGGACCGGGTCCCGGGGTCGAGCTCGAAGAACATGTCCCGGAGGCCGGTCTGGGGGCGCATCAGGACGGTCGCGTCCCTGTAGATCGGGATGTCGTCGCGCTCGACCCCGAAGGTGACCACCGCGAGCCCGTCTTCGAGCTCGACCGACTGGACGTCGCCGATCCTCACCCCGGCGACCCGCAGCGCCTGGTTCTCACCGGGCGTCACGCCCTGCACGGTCTCGAGCTCCGCCTTGAGCTCGAACGGGCGCTCCTCGAGCACCGGTATCCGCACCCCCTGGTTCTGGAGCACGAGCCACGTGGTCACCAACCCCAGCACGACCAGCACCGCGATCGCGGCGATGTCGCGCAGGTGCTTGCGCATCTCCCTAAGCGCGTCGCGCAGCCGCTGCATCACTGCCCCTCCCCCAGCGACCTGATCCGGTCGCGGTACTCGGGGAAGTCCTGGCGCAGGAAGCGCGCGTACGCCTGCTCCACCCGGCGCTGGGCCCCTCCGCCCGTCGCGCCTGCCTCGGCCGGGTCCGCGGCGTCACCGAGCAGGGTCGACAGCTGACGCTCCATCGCCCGGATCGGGGCGGCGGCGGCCTCGGCGGCGCCGGCGGTGGCGGGGGGCGCGGCCGCGACCGCGCTGAGGTCGGGCGGATCCTGGTTCTCGCACGGCCGGTCGGGGCGGAACGGCGTCTTCGCCGACGACTCGATCGAGGGCATGCCCCCGAGCAGCGGCAGCGGGGTGAGCCCGAAGAACGGCGCCGCGGCGCCCTCGGGATCGCTGGTGACGATGTTCGTTCCGCTGCCCGCGTTGAGGCGGATCGTCTGGCCGTTGGCGTCGCCCGAGCGGCTCTCCCCGGCGAGCCCGGTGAGGCCGTAACCGGTCTCCTTGTAGACCGGGCCGACGGCGGGGTGGGGATACCCAGGCCCCCCGTCGACCGAGTCGTTGGACCACGGGATGACCACGTGGTTGAAGCAGCTCGAGAGCGCGCGGCCCTGCTCGAGCAGGCCGGCGCCGGAGCGCGACAGGCGAGCGAGCTGGGGGACGGTGGGCCGCAGGTCCCTGGCGAGGCCGCCGAGCTCCCGCGGCGACGCGAGCTGGCGCAGCTGTCGGGCGAACGGCGTCGCGGCCGTCACGGTGGGCCCGAGGCTTCGGACCCCGGGCATGGCCTCGCGCGCGAAGGAGCGCAGCGGCGGGAACGCGGCGTTGAGGTTCGCGAACGCGGGCCGCGCGGCGCGCAGGGTCCGCGGCAGCTCGGCGATGGCCCGCTCGAGCGCCACGTCCTCGGACGCGAACGAGCCGGTCACGACGCGCAGGTTGGTGACCAGGTCCTCGAGCTGGCCCTTGTTCTGGGTCAGGGCCGCGGAGACGCGGCCGACGTTGCGGACCACGCCGGCGAGGTCGCCGCGGTGGCGTCCCAGCAGCGCCTCGTTGACCTGCGAGGTGTAGCGGAACGCACCCGGGGAGGAGCGGTAGAACTTGTTCAGCCCGGTGGCGCCGCCGTGGTCGAGGAGCGCGGCGCCGAACTCGTCGACGAAGACCTGCAGGTCCTGGCGCACGCCGTGCGTCAGCGTGCCGAGCACGTCGTAAAGCTGCACCGAGACCGAGGTCTGGTTGATCGGGACGGTGTATCCGTCGTCCGCCTCGGGGGCCTGGGGCGAGCCCGGCTTCAGGTCGACGAACAGGTTGCCCTCGAGGAAGAGGCGGGGGCGCAGCTCCATGGTCGCGTCCTCGCTGACCGGGCGGCCGGCGTCGTCGATCCGCATCGTCACCACGCGCGGCCGGTCGATCCTCGCCGGCGGGCCCCGCCGCCTCGCCCGCGGCGGCGATGCTCTCGACGTCGACGACCTCGCCCACCTCGACTCCCGCGACCCGGACCGGCGACCCGTCGGCGATGCTCTGGGAGGTCGAGAAGACCGCCTTCAGCTCGTACCCGCCGCCGAACGGCAGGCCCCCGAGAAGGCCAGCACCGTCGCGATCACGAGCACGATCGCGACCACGGCGCCGACCGTGACGTTCGACACGCGCCTGCGCCTCGCGCTCATCGGTTCGGCTGCCTTCCGGGGACTCGCGTGTCGACCAGGGCCCGGTCGCGGTTGCGGTTGTAGAACAGCGTCGTCGGGCCGCGCGAACCGGGGTAGTCCGAGGCGACCAGCGCGGGGCTGCTGGCCGGCTGGCCGGGGACCCGAAGGTCGCCGAGCGGGTAGCCGGTCTGCCCGGACTGGCAGTCGGCCCCGCGCCGACCCGCCGGCTGGTACACCGGGCCGTGGAGGATCGGGAGCTCGTAGGGCCGGAACTCCCCTCCCTCGGGTGGGTCGAGCACCGGGCCCGCCTTCCCGTTTGCCGGCAGTCCCGAGTATCCGGCAAGCGGGGTGCGGACCTCGCCGGGGACCGTGGTCTCGACCGGCGGCAGCGCGGGATCCATTTGGCCGTTGATCGTCACGTTCCCGATCGGGAAGCCGACGATCGCCACCCGCTGGCTGAATCCCACCTGGTCGCGGTCCGAGAGGTGCTCGGGGAGGAACGTGAACCAGTAGTTCCAGTAGTTGCAGACCGTCTGCGCCGGAGCCACGCGGGCGGCCAGCGGACGGGCCTCGTCGAACAGATCACCCAACCGGGACAGGGCCGACCCCGTCGAGGGCCGCTCGACGAGGTGGTTCAGCGAGCGGAAGACGCCGCGCAGCCTGGTGTTCAGGTGTGGGGTCCGCCGCAGCACCGGGGTCCCGACCCTGATCGCGCCGTTGAGGTCGGGAAGCGCGACCCGCAGCGCCCGCACCCCCGGTCGAAGCGCCCGCGTGAGCGTCGTCGCGTCGCGCAGGAACGGGCGCTGCCGAGGCAGCGTCTCGATGCCCGTCTCGAGCGTCGGGACGCCCTCGGAGATGCTCGCCTTTAGCGCGTCGGGATCCTCCGAGATCGCGGCGAGCGCGATCGCCGCGTTGGTGAACAGCTCGGCCTGCTGGTCGGCCACCGGGGCGACGATCCGGGCCGCGTCGGCGAGCCGCGGGAACAGGCGCCGCAGCCGGGTGTCCGGCGCCGCGAGGACGCGGGCGACCGGCGCCAGATCCGTGAACAGGGGGCGCAGGCCGGAGATCGTGTCGTTCAACGAGGTCCCGCGGCCGGTGACGGCGTCCCCGAACCCGGTCAGGTTGATGCGCACGTTGCGCCGCGTCGGGGCGTCGAAGGTGTTGTAGATGTCGTCGAACTCGGTCTGCTCGACGAAGCTTGCGGGATCGTCGAAGATGAAGCCCTCGGGCGCGGGCTGCCCGGTGCCCCGCGTGATCTCGAGGTACTTGAGCCCGAAGGCCGAGCGGTACCGGACCCGGAAGCGCGAGTCCTGGGGCAGCGGGTCGACCGACTCGTCCAGCTTCAGGTCCAGCAGCGCCGTCGCCCCGCTCGACCCCGACGACGCCGGCTCCGCGTGCATGGCCTCGACAAGCCCCACCCGGTCGCCTCCGATCCTGACGTCGTTGAGGATCCTCAGTCGCTCGGCGTTCGGGACCTCGACCGAGACCCGGTAGGTGGGAACGAACGGGAGCCCGGTGTTGGCGTTGTAGGCCAGGAACACCGCGACGATGATGATCAGGGTCGTGATCGCGCCGACCATGGTCGGCGAGCCGGACAGCGCGCCGGCGACGGAGCGCCCTCTCATCGCCCCTCACCCCCTCCGCGCGCCGCCGACCCGGCCGGGGTGCACAGCTCGGGCGCGTCGCTGCCCTCGTCGCACACCGAGGGGTCATACGGGGGAAGGTCGAACGGCTCACTGAGGCGCGGCTGGTTGCCGCCCAGCCACGACACGCAGGGGTCCGCCGCGAGGATGTTGGTCGTCGCGCCTCCCCCGGCCGCGGGTACGCCGAAGTCGGGATCACCCGGCCGACCCCCCGTGCTGGCCTCGCCGCACGCCCCGCTGTCGAGCTCGTAGATGCTGAAGTGGAGCATGTGGCTCACCTGGTCGAACTGGTTGAGCGCCCCCGTCTGGTAGTAGGCGTAGTTGAGAAGCCCCTCGAGGCCCGTGTATCCCATCGTGTTGCGCCGACCGGGCCGCGTGCCGGTTCTTCCGGTGTCCTCACCCGCGCGCCGATCGATCTCCACCGCCCGCCGCGGATCGTCGAGGTCCCGCGTCAGGTCGGCGAGCGAGGTGGCCGTCGCGGGGGCGTTGCGGCTCGCCCGGCGCAGCGTGCGGATCTCGCTGCGGCCGTGACGCAGGGCCCGCGTGCCGACGACCGTCGCGTCCCCCAGGGTGGTGAGCGCCGTCCGCGCCGAGTCCCCGAAGGCGGGGAGCTGAAGCGCGAGCCGGTTCAGGCCGGGGGCCGAGGCCCGGAGGTCGGCGAGAAGCGGGGTCTGTTGGCGGGCCAGCCCCCCGAGCCGGACGATCGTCGGGCGCAGCTCGGCGAGGAAGTCGTCGAGGATCTCGAAGTCGCGCGAGAGGTCACCTCGGCGCTCGGCGGATGCCACCGCGGTGTCGCGCGCCTCGCGGATGAACCGGGCGACGTCTCCCCTCCGCGCCGCCAGGCGGACGAGGATGCGATCCGCGTCCGAGATCAGCCCGCGGATGATCCGATTCTGCCCCCCCAGGATCCTCAGCGTGGCGTGCAGGTCCTGAAGCGCGGGGGCGCCGCGCTCTATCGCGGCGTTGAGGTTGTCCCCGTTTCCGGCGAGCGCGGTCCCGAACTCGTTGATCAGGATCCGCAGTTGCTCGTTGAACGGCTGGCGAAAGGTGTTCTGGGCCAGGTCGGCCTGCACGGTCTGCCGCGTCTGCTCGACCGGGATGTCGGGGTGTGCGACGCTGCCGCCCGGCTCCAGCGGGGCCCCGTTGGGGTCGCAGTCGAGGAAGTACTCCCCGATCAGCGACTGCGGTTCCGACGAGCACACGGTCTCGTCCCCGAGCTGGGAGAGCGGGCCGGTGAGATCGAAGGTGACGACCGCGCGCTTGGCCGCGTTGACGTCGAGCCGGGTGACCTCGCCCTGGGTCACCCCGGCGATGCGAACCTCGGATCCCTCGACGATGCCGAACGCGTTGTCGAGCTCGATCGTGTACGTGCGGTCCTCGCCGCCGGCCGCCGCGGCGGCCCACCCCGCGGCGGCGACCGCGAGCAGCGTGATCGTGAGCGCGATCCGCCTCATCTACGGCCCCACCGGAACCTGGTTCGGATCGCAGTCGAGCCGGCCCCCCTCGGTGAACGGCGTCGAGCCGTCGCCCGGGTTGCGCTCGTTTGCTCCCGGACAGCGCTCGAGGTTCCCGGTGTCCAGAAGCGAGCCGAACACCGTGCTCGGGTCGATCGGCGGCTGGAGCAGCGAGGGGACTCCGGGTGAGGCGGCGCTGAACGAATTGAACGTGGTCGAGATCCGCCCGATGCCGCCGTTGGCGTCGTAGATCCCGGAGTGGCTGAAGTCGTCGAACCACCCCACCAGCTCCGGGGTGTAGGCGCGCAGGAAGGCGAGCTGGGGGAGCGAGTCGCGGAGGGCTTGTTCGGACTCGGGGAAGGCGCCCGGGCGCGAGGGCCGATCGGCGCCGCGCTTGGTGCCGTCCCTGTGAACCGGGCCGAGCGCGATGCGTGACAGCGGCACCTGGAGGCGGGTGAACTCGACCAGGTCGTTGTCCCTGCCGCCGCGCCGCACCACCTGGTCGAGGTCGCGGACCGTCGGCACGAGCCGGGCCGACGCGCCGCGGAGTTGGCGGAAGAAGGGGCGGAGCAAGGGCGCCACAGGCTTCGCGGCGTCGACCAGCGGGTCGACGTCGTCGAGCGCCGCGCGAAGGTTGACCGCGGTGGTGTTGAACGAGCGCATGAAGCGGGGCAACTCGCCGACCGCGGCCGACAGCGACTCCTTGCGGCTCCCGATCGCGCCCATCATCAGGTTGAGGTTGTGGACGAGGGCTGAGACGTCATCGCGCCTGGATGCGAGCGCCCCCGACAGCTGGGAGGTGTCGACGAGCATTCGCTCCAGGCTGCGCTTGTCGCGGGTCAGCTCACCGAACAGCTCCCGGGACGCGGACAGGAAGGGGTTGAGGTAATGAAACCCCCGGTTGGCCTGTCTGCCGACGCCGTCGTAGGAGGCCTCGAGGCCCCGGATCACCTTCTTCAGGTTGCGGACGGTCCGGTCGTCGAGGGTGTTGAAGAGCTCGTCGAGCTCGACGGTGGCCTGGGTGTCGGCGAGATCGATCGTCCCGCCGTCGGGAACCTCCTCGCCCGCCTGGTCGCCCGAGGGCAGCGTGAGCCGGACCTGGCGGTTGGCGATCCCCGCGAGCGACATGGGAGCGATCGTCGCCGTGGTGCCGCCCGGCAGCGGCGCGTAATCGTCCGAGACCGTGAAGGTGACGAGCGCCGACTGGCGGGGGCCGAGCGCGACCTCCTTGACCGATCCAACCGGCGTCCCGGCGACGATCACCTGCTCGCCGCCGACGAGCTGGCTCGCGTTCTCGAACTTCGCCGTGACCGTGTACTCGTCCCCGCTCGTCAGCAGGACGATCGCGACCGCGAGCGCCGCCAGGGCGAGGGAGCCAATCACCGCGGCCCGCCCTACCGGACCGATTCCACCCTTCCCTGCGGCGGATGCTGACAGCTGACGCCCTCCTCTCTGGCGCGTACCCCCGCCGCCGCCTAAGTTACCGCAGCTCTACCCGGGCGGCGCCGCGGCGGCGTTGGTCTCGGCCGGCGTCACTCCACCGGGATCCCGTGGCGCATCGTGCTCTCGCACACCACGCGCGGCTCGACGAACTGGAGCAGGTAGTCCGGGCCGCCGGCCTTCGAGCCGACCCCGGAGCGGCGGCTGCCGCCGAACGGCTGGCGGCCCACCATCGCGCCGGTGACGCCGCGGTTCACGTACAGGTTGCCGACCGGCGTGCGCCGCGCCACCTCCTCGACCGTGGCCGGGCTGCGCGAGAAGAGGCCGCCGGTGAGCGCGAAGGGGAGCGACTCCACCACCTCGAGCGCCGCCTCCACGCTCGGCACCCGGTCGACGGCGAGCAGGGGGCCGAAGATCTCCTCGCGCAGCACGGGGGAGTCGGGCGGAAGGTCGGCCGCGACGGTGGGCGGGCAGAACCAGCCCTCCGCCGGGCACGCTCGCGCGCGGCGGGCGACGATCCGCCCCGCCTCGTCGGCCATGCTGCCGTAGCGCAGCACCCGCTCCTGCGCCTCGCGCTCGATCACGGGGCGGACCTCGGTGCCGAAGCGCTCCGCCTGCCCCACGACCAGCACGTCGCACCGCGCCGGCGAGGCGCTCCACGAGGTGGTCCGCCACCGCCTCGTGCACCAGCGCGCGCGACGCGGCCGAGCACTTCTGGCCCGCGTAGCCGAACGCGGACTGCGACCACGCCGGGCACCGCCTCGTCGAGGTCGGCGTCCGAGTCGACGATCACGCAGTTCTTCCCGCCCATCTCGGCGATCACCCGCTTGACGTGGCTCTGGCCGTCCGGAACCTCGGCGGCCGCCCGGATGATGTCCAGCCCGACCGCGCTCGAGCCGGTGAACGCGATCACGTGCACGCCCGGGTGGCGGACCAGCGCGGCGCCCGCCTCCCCGAACCCCGGGCAGCAGGGCGAGCGCGTCGGCCGGGACGCCCGCCTCGTGCAGCGCCTCCACCAGCGCGAGCGGCGCACCCCGGCGACTGCTCGGCCGGCTTCAGCACCGACGGCGTTGCCGGCGACGAGCGCGGCCGCGGTCATCCCGGCGGGGATGGCGAGCGGGAAGTTCCACGGCGAGATCACGGCGGCCACCCCGCGCGGCTCGTAGCGCATCGTGTTGCGCTCGCCGGGCGACCTGGAGCAGCTCGCGGCCGCGCTCCAGCTCCACCGCGCCGCGCGCGTAGTACTCGAGGAAGTCGATCGCCTCGCAGACGTCGGCGTCCGCCTCCGCCCACGGCTTCGCGCACTCGCGCACCTGGAGCGCGGCCAGCTCCAGCGCGGCGCTCGCGCAGCCGCTCGGCGGCGGCCTGCAGGACCGCGGCCCGCTGCTCGCGCCGGGCGGCGCGCCCCACTCCGCCGCGCCGCGCCGCGCCGCCTCCACCGCCGCGCGCCACGTCCCGCTCGCTCGCCCGCCCCGCGCGCGCGACGAGGCGATCCGGCTTGCCCGGGTCGGTGGAGTCGAGGCCGGATGCCGGCGCCGCGCTCGCCCGAGACCAGCACCGGCACCTCGAGCGGCAGCCGGCGGTCGAGCTCGCGCAGCGCGTCGAGCAGCGCCTCGCGCACCGGCGCGCGGCGCAGCTCCAGCGTCGGCTCGTTGGCGAACGGCGGCCGCTCCGCTCAAGGCGGCGCCCCCAGCAGCTCCTCGATCGGCGTCCCGTGCTGGTGGGCGCGCAGGAACGACTCGTTCGAGGTGTTCTCGAGCAGCCGGCGGACGAGGTAGGCCATCCCGGCCACGAGGTCCCCCACCGGGCAATACACGCGAACGCGCAGGCCGCTTCCCCGCAGCGCCTCCGCCAGCTCGTCGCCGAGCCCGCGCAGGACCTGAAGCTCGAGATCGGCGTCGTCGCCTCCGCTCAGCCGGTTGTAGGCGATGGCGTGGGCGACCGAGCGCAGGTTGTGCGAGCCGACCTTGACGCGGACCAGGGGGCGGGCGTCGAGCAGCCGCCGCGTCAGCTCCTCGAAGTTGCGATCGCAGTCCGCCTTGTCCTCGAAGACGGGCGCGCGTCCACCCGTGCTGGCGCGCCTCCACGATCTCGTGGTCCCAGTAGGCGCCCTTGACCAGGCGGATCGCGAGCGGCGCCCCCCGCGGCGTGGCGCGCGCCCACTCGAGCACCCGCTCGAGCTGCGCCGGCGAGTCGCGCAGGTAGGCCTGCAGGACGACCCCGGTGGACGGTCCCTCGCGGAACTCCCGCTCGGCGAGGAGGTCGAACACGAGATCGGTCGTCGCCTCGAGGGTGTCGAGCGACTCCATGTCCACGTGCAGGTGGGCGCCGAGCTCGCGCGCCCGGCGCAGCAGCGGGCGCATGCGGGCGGCGGCATCGTCGCGGCCGAGCTCGGGGGCGTCCGGCTGCATCAGCGGGGTGAGCGCCGTCACCTTGACCGACAGATCGACCCGCGGCACCGCGCCGACCGAGTCGCGCTCCAGCCGCCGGCCGCTCGGGCCAGCCGGCGCGCCGCGGCGGCGAGCGTCTCGAGCGCCTCATCGCAGCGCTCCGCGTAGCGGTCGGCCTCCTGCGGCGTCACGGTCGCCTCCCCGAGCAGATCGACCGAGCTGGCCGTGCCGTGGCGCCACTGCGACTCGATCAGCCGCAGCGCCTCCCGCGGCGACTCACCGATGATGAAGCGGTGCGCCATGTGGCGGACGCCCGCCGCCGCCGCGGCGCCCAGCGCCCTGCGTCCGGCCTTGGTGTGGGCCATGCGCATGGCCGCCCCGAGCGGGGGCGGTCGCTCCGGCACCTCCTCCAGGTAGTCGGCGAGGTGAGCGGCGAGGTCGTCGAGCGAGCGACAGGCGGGGGTCACGTCGACGAGCCGGAACAGCGCGGCCCGAAGCTCGAGGTCCTCGGAGGCGAGCTGCATCGCCTTCTCGTCGAGCGTCCGCAGCGGATGGCGGGCCGGCGACGGGAAGGCGCTCACCAGCTCACGCCCGATCCGCTGGACCTCCGGCTCCAGCTCGTCGACCGTGAGCGCCTTCTGAGCCACGGTCGAAAGCTAGATCATCGTGTGCCCGCTGCAGCGGTGCTGGCGACGCTCGTGAGCGTCATCGCCACCCATCAGCTACGCGAACCGCAACGAGAAGTCGCAGCTCGGTCGGGCTTGGAGCGCAGCGGCGATTCCCTGGGCGTAGACTCCGGCTCGCGGTCCGACCACCACCAAGGATCACAAGGGAGGTTTCATGGCCGAGACCACGGATCCCACCTTCTATCGGTCCCCCGCAGCCGCGATCGCCGCGCCCCCTGAGCACCTCGCCTACGTCGCGGCCTTCGACCCGGCCGGCGAGCAGCGTGACGCGATGACGGTGGTCGACTGCGACGCCGGGTCACCCAGCTACGGCGAGGTGGTCGGCTGGACGGAGCTGCCGACCGCAGGCAACGAGCTGCATCACTTCGGCTGGAACGCGTGCTCCAGCGCGCTCTGCCACGAGGGCCACGATGGCGCGCTCGAGCGTCGCTACCTGCTCGTGCCGGGTCTGCGCTCCTCGCGCATCTACGTGCTCGACACCGGGGACGACCCCCGGCAGCCGCAGATCGTGCGCACCATCGAGCCCGAGGAGCTCGCCGAGAAGGCCGGCTACTCCCGCCCGCACACCGTGCATTGCGGTCCCGGCGGCATCTTCATGTCCAACCTGGGCAGCGCCAACGGCGGTGGCGGCCCGGGAGGCGTGGCGCTGATCGACCACGACACCTTCGAGGTCACCGGCGCCTGGGAGACCGACCGTGGCGAGCAGCACTTCGCGTACGACGTGTGGTGGCACCTGAACGAGGACGTGGCGATCACCTCCGAGTGGGCGACACCGTCGATGATCGAGGACGGATTGAACCCCGAGGACCTGCTGGGAAAGCGGTTCGGCCACCACCTCGACTTCTGGAGCCTCTCCGAGGGCAAGCTGACCCAGCGCATCGACCTGGGCGACGAGCACCAGATGGTGCTCGAGGTGAGGCCCGCTCACGACCCGCGGAAGACGTGGGGCTTCGTCTGTGTGGTGATCAGCGTCGAGGACCTGTCCGCGTCGGTGTGGATGTGGCACCGCGAGGACGACCGGTGGGCGGCGAAGAAGGTGATCACCATCCCCGCCGAGCCGGCCGAGACCGACCAGCTCCCGCCCGCGCTCCAGCCCTTCGGCGCGGTTCCGCCGCTCGTGACCGACATCGACCTGTCCGTCGACGATCGCTGGCTGTACGTGTCGTGCTGGGGGACCGGCGAGCTGAAGCAGTACGACGTCAGCGACCCGCACAACCCGAAGGAGGCGGGGTCTGTGCGCCTGGGCGGGATCGTCGACCGCACCCCGCACCCGGCCGCTCCCGAGCTGCCACTGGCCGGCGCGCCCCAGATGGTGGAGGTAAGCCGCGACGGGCGGCGCGTGTACTTCACCAACTCGCTCTACGCCTCGTGGGACGACATCTTCTACCCGGACGGCGTGGGCGCCTGGATGGCCCGCATCGACGCGGACACCGATTCCGGCGGCATGACCGTCGACCCGCGGTTCTTCCCTCACGGCGACGACTTCCGCGGGCTGCGGGCGCACCAGATCCGCCTCCAGGCCGGGGACGCGTCGAGCGACTCGTACTGCTTCGTGGACTAGCGCAGCTCGTCGTCGAGCCAGACCGGACGCCCGGCGGCGAACGTCGCGGCGATCAGCGGCACGCCCGGCCGGTAGACGAGGTGGGCGGGCGACGGCGCGTCGAGGACGACTGCGTCGGCGCGCGCGCCCGGGCTCAGCCGCCCCACATCGCTTCGGCGCAGCGCCGCGGCGCCGCCGAGCGTCGCGGCGAGGAAGCGCCTCGTCGGGCGTCATGCGCATCTCGCGGACGGCCAGCGCGATGCAGAAGCTCATCGAGGTCGTGTTGCTCGATCCGGGGTTGCAGTTCGTGGCGATCGCGACCGTGGCGCCGGCCTCGATCACGCGGCGCGCGTCGGGGTAGGGCTGGCGGGTCGAGAAATCGGTCGCGGGCAGGAACGTCGCCACGGTGTCCCCGGAGGCAAGCGCCTCGATATCGGCATCGTCGAGATAGGTGCAGTGATCGACCGAGGCGGCGCCGAGCTCGACCGCGAGCCGCGCCCCCGGCCCGTGACCGAGCTGATTGCCGTGCACGCGCAGGCCGAGCCCCGCCGCCCGGCCGGCCTCGAGCACCGCCCGCGACTGGTCGGCGTCGAAGGCGCCCCGCTCGCAGAACACGTCGATCCAGCGGGCGTGCGGCGCGCAGGCGGCGAGCATCTCCGTGCAGACGAGCTCCACGTACTCGTCCGCGCGGCCCTCGTACTCCTCCGGCACGACGTGGGCGCCCAGGAAGGTGACGTCGTCGGTGTGCTCGGCCGCCACCGTGCAGCAGCGCCGCTCGGTTTCGACGTCGAGGCCGTAGCCGGACTTGATCTCCAGGTGCGTGATCCCGGCCCGCAGCGCCTCGACGCGGCGCCGGGCCGTCAGCTCGGCGAGCCGCTCGGTCGTGGCCGCCCGCGTCGCCTCCGTGGTCGCCCGGATGCCGCCCGCCTCGTAGGGCCTGCCGGCCATCCGCGCGACGAACTCCTCGGAGCGGTCGCCGGCGAACACGAGGTGGGTGTGGCTGTCGACGAAGCCGGGGATCACGCACCGGCCCCCGACGTCGATCCGCCGGTCGGCGCTCGCCCCGGCGCGCTCGACGGCAGCCACGCGGTCGTCGTCGAAGACGAGCGCCGCGTCTTCCACGAGCCCCAACGGGCCCTCGCCCACCGCCGGGTCGTTGGTGGCGAGCAGGCCGATGTTGTCGAGCGCGAGCGTGGGCATCAGCGCGCCGCGTCGCAGCGCGGCTCGTAGCTCGCCGGCGACGTCGATGCCGACGTGAGCGCCATCGCGGACCACGAACCGGCCCCCGACCATCACGTGGCGCACGTCCGAGGCGGCCGCCGCGAAGACGATCGACTCGACGGCGTGCCCCGGCTCGGTTCCCGCGAGCCGCGGCGCTGTCGAGGCCCACCGTCGTGAGGTCGGCGAGCGCACCGGGGGCGATCCGGCCGGCCTCCGGCCAGCCGAGGCTCGCGTGCCCGTTCTCGGTCGCGGCGCGCAGCAGGTCGGCGGCGCGGTGCAGACCGCGCGCCCCGGTCGCCAGGCGCTCGTCGAGCTCGACCGCGCGCGCCTCCTCGAACATGTCGATCGCGGCGTGGGAGTCGGTGCCGAGCGACAGCCGCGCGCCGGCCTCGGCGCAGGCGACGGGCGGGCGCGATGCCGTCGCCGAGGTCGCGCTCGGTCGTGGGACAGAGGCAGCAGCACACCCCGTTCGACCCGAGCAGCTCGAAGTCGGAGTCGGCGAGGTGAGTGGCGTGCACCGCGGTGAAGCGCGCAGACAGCGCGCCGGCCGAGTCGAGCACGGCCGCCGGGGTCGCGCCGTAGGCCTCCACGCAGGCCTCGTTCTCGTCCGGCTGCTCGGAGACGTGGGCGTGCAGCGGCCGCGAGCGCTCCGCCGCCCACGCGGCGACGGTTGCCGCCGCCTCGGGCTCGACGGCTCGAACGCTGTGGATCGCGGCGCCGACGCGCGCGGTCGGACCTTCCTGGAGCGCCTCGACCCGCTCGGCCCAGGCATCGGCGCTGCGATCGGAGAAGCGCCGCTGCACGTCGTCGAGCTCGGCGCCGATGCCGCCGCGCAGGTAGCACGCGTCGAGCAGCGTGATCCGGATCCCGGCCTCGCCGGCGGCCTCGATCACGGCGCTCCCCATGGCGTTCGGGTCGGCGTAGGGCTCCCCGTCCGGACCGTGGTGGAGGTAGTGGAACTCGCCCACCGCGGTGATCCCGGCCAGCGCCATCTCGCCGAAGGTCGCCCGGGCCAGCGCCCGGTAGCCGTCGGGGTCGAGCGCGGCGGCCGCCCGTACATCTGCTCGCGCCACGTCCAGAACGAGCCGGCGCCGGCCTGGGTGCGGCCGCGAAGCGCCCGCTGGAAGGCATGCGAGTGCGCGTTCGCCAGCCCCGGGATCGTCAGGCCCTCCAGGCGCGTGGCGTCCGGCGGAGGGCTGGCGACGCCCGTGGCGACCGAGCCGATCCGCTCCCCGTCGAGGGCGATCACGACACCGGGCTCGGCCTGCTCACCGCCGAGCCAGGCGAGCTCGCACCAGTAGCTCGTCATGACCCCGCCCTACGGAGCCTCACGCGTCGGAGCCCTCGCGCATCGGGATTCGCACGCCGCGCTCGGCGGCGACCTCCAGCGCTCCCTCGTAGCCCGCGTCGGCATGGCGGGCGACGCCCGTGCCGGGGTCGGCGTGCATCACCCGCTCGAGCTTCTGCGCCGCCGAGCTCGCTGCCGTCGGCGACGCAGACCATGCCGGCGTGGATCGAGCGGCCGATCCCGACGCCGCCGCCGTCGTGGATGCTGACCCAGGACGCTCCCGCCGCGGTGTTGACCAGCGCGTTGAGCAGTGGCCAGTCGGCGATCGCGTCGGACCCGTCCGCCATCGACTCCGTCTCGCGGTACGGCGAGGCGACCGACCCGGCGTCGAGGTGGTCGCGGCCGATCACGATCGGCGCCTTCAGCTCGCCGCGCCGAACCATCTCGTTGAAGCGCAGCGCGAGGCGATGCCGCTCCCCGTAGCCGGCCCAGCAGATGCGTGCGGGCAGTCCCTGGAAGGACACCTTCTCCGCGGCGAGGCGGATCCAGCGCGCCAGCGCCTCGTCGTCGGGCAGCTCCTCGACCACGGCCCGGTCGGTGGCGGCGATGTCCGCCGGATCTCCCGACAGCGCCACCCACCGGAACGGGCCCTTGCCCTCGCAGAACAGCGGCCGGATATAGGCGGGCACGAAGCCCGGGTAGGCGAACGCCCGCTCGAACCCGCCGAGCTCGGCCTCCGCGCGGAGGCTGTTCCCGTAGTCGAACACCTCGGCGCCGGCGTCCAGAAAGCCCACCATCGCCGCGCAGTGCGCCGCGATCGCCGCCCGGGCCCGGCGCACGTACTCGTCCGGATCGGAGGCGCGCAGCTCCCTCGCCTCCTCGAGACGCCATCAGGTTCGGCACGTAGCCGTCGAGCGGGTCGTGGGCGCTCGTCTGGTCGGTGACGACGTCGGCCTCGAAGCCCGTGGACCGCAGCTCGGGGAGCACGTCGGCGGCGTTCGCGCACAGCCCGACGCTGAGCGCGCGGCGCTCCGCCTTCGCGGCCATGCAGCGGGCGACCGCGTCCTCGAGGTCGTCCGCCTCCTCGTCCAGGAACCCGGTGTCCAGCCGCCGCCGGATGCGCTCGGGGTCGACCTCGATGCACAGGGCCACGCCCCCGTTCATCGTCACGGCCAGCGGCTGCGCGCCTCCCATCCCCCCCAGCCCGGCGGTCACCGTGATCGTCCCGGCCAGCGAGCCGCCGAAGCGGCGCCGTGCGATCGCCGCGAAGCACTCGTAGGTCCCCTGCAGGATCCCCTGACTGCCGATGTAGATCCACGACCCCGCCGTCATCTGGCCGTACATGGTCAGCCCGAGCTGCTCGAGACGGCGAAACTCATCCCAGTTGTCCCACTCGCCGACCAGGTTCGAGTTCGCGATCAGGACGCGGGGGGCCCACTCGTGCGTGCGGAACACCCCCACCGGCTTGCCCGACTGGACGAGCAGGGTCTCGTCGTCGGCGAGGCCGCGCAGGGTGCGGACGATCGCGTCGAACGCCTCCCACGAGCGCGCCGCCCGACCCGCGCCGCCGTAGACGACGAGCTCCTCGGGGCGCTCGGCGACCTCCGGGTCGAGGTTGTTCATCAGCATGCGCAGCGCCGCCTCCTGCGGCCACCCGCGGCACGACAACTCCGCCCCCCGCGGCGCGCGCACGACGCGGGCGCTCACTCGAGGCCCCCGATCGCTCCCTCCACCGCCTCGAGCAGCACCCCCGAGCCCACCAGCCGCTCCGCCGTCGACAGCTCCGGGGAGAGCCAGCGGTCGGGCGCCGGGCCGGGAACCTCGGCCCGGACCGCCGCGAGCGCGGCCGCGGTGCCCGGGCCCGGAGCGAGCGGGGCCCGCAGGTCCAGCCCCCGCGCGGCGCACACCAGCTCGACGGCGAGGATGCGGCCGAGGTTGTCCACCGAAGCGCGCAGCTTGCGCGCGGCTCCCCAGCCCATCGAAACGTGGTCCTCCTGCATCGCGCTCGTCGGCACCGAGTCGACGCTCGCCGGCGCCGCCAGGCGCCGGTTCTCGGCGACCATCGCCGCCTGCGTGTACTGGGCGAGCATCAGCCCGGAGTCGACACCCGGCGTCCTGGGCGAGGAACGGCGGCAGGCCCTCGGAGCGGCTGACGTCGAGCAGGCGATCGGTGCGGCGCTCCGCGATCGCGCCGACGTCGGCGCTCGCGATCGCGAGAAAGTCGCAGGCGTGGGCGAGCGGCGCGCCGTGGAAGTTCCCGCACGACTCCACGCGGCCGTCGGGGAGGATCATCGGGTTGTCGATCGCCGAGACCAGCTCGGCCGCCCCCACCTGCCGGGCGTGGGCCAGCGTGTCCCGGGCGGCGCCGTGGACCTGCGGCGCGCAGCGCAGCGAGTAGGCGTCCTGGACCCGCGGATCGTTCTCCCTGTGGCTCGCGACGATCGGCGAGTCCGCGAGCAGCCGCCGCAGGTTGGCCGCGCTCGTGGCCTGTCCCGGCTGTGGCCGCAGCGCGAGCAGGTCCTCGGCGAACGCCCGGTCGGTGCCGAGCAGCGCCTCCACCGACATAGCCGCCGTGACGTCGGCGACCCGCAACAGCCGATCCAGGTCGTGCACGGCGAGCAGCAACATGCCGAGGATCCCGTCCGTCCCGTTGATCAGCGCCAGGCCTTCCTTCGCGGTCAGCGTCACCGGCTCGATCCCCTCGGCCCGAAGCGCTTCCATCGCGGGGACCCGGTTGCCGTCCCTGTCGTGAACCTCCCCCTCCCCGATCAACGCCAGGGCGCAGTGGGCGAGGGGGGCGAGGTCGCCGCTTGCCCCGAGGGACCCGTGCTCGGGAACGACCGGGGTGATCCCCGCGTTCAGCATCGCGAGCATCGTCTCGGCCACCACGGGCCGTGCGCCCGAGTACCCCATTGCGAGCGTCCGCGCGCGCAGGAGGATCATGGCGCGAACCACCTCGGGCTCCACCGGCGCCCCCATGCCGGCCGAATGGGAGCGAATCAGCGCCCGTTGAAGCTCCTCGCGCCGCGCCGCGGGAATCGGAGTCGTTGCAAGCGACCCGAAGCCGGTGGAGATGCCGTACGCCGGTTCGTCCGAGTCCACCAGCTGCTCGACGATCGCCGCGCTCCCGCGCATCGCCTCGCGCGCGCTGTCTCCCAGCGCGACGGCGGCGCCCTCGCGCGCGACCGCGACGACGTCAGCCGGCTCGAGGCCCCGGCCCGTCAGCTCGATCGCCTCGGCCGTGCTCACCGAGCGCCGCGGCGCTTGCGGACCTCTCTCCATCGCACCAAGTATCCCGCCGCAGCCGTCAATCAGGTATGACCAGTAGAACGCGGAAAGGAGAGCAAGAATGAGCAGCCAACAGCCCGAGTTCCATCCCGAGGACTTTCCGGCGCCCGACGAAGGGCTCCTGGTGACCCACTTCCTGATCGTGCGAGACGTCGCTCGGTCGAGGGCCTTCTACTCCGACATTCTCGGAGGTCAGGTAGTGCTGGAGGAGAACCCCTGCACCGTCAAGCTCGCCAACAGCTGGATCATCATGAACCCCGGCGGGGGGCCGACCCCCGACAAGCCGGACATCTCGGTCGTGCCCTACGAGCCCTCGAACGAGGTCTCCAGCTTCCTCAACCTGAGGGTGGCCGACATCGAGGCCTGCTACCGCGACTGGAAGGCCAAGGGAGCGGAGTTCGTCACCGAGCCGATCGACCGCGGCGCCGAGGTGCGCTGCTACATGCGCGACCCCGACGGCTACCTGATCGAGGTCGGGCAGGCGACCGGGATGCTCGAGGGCAAGTTCGCCAAGAAGCGGCCCGAGGACCTGCCCGGCTGACCTACGGCGAGAGCTGGTTCGCGCAGTCGATGATCGCGTCGGCGTCGTTGCCGGCCTGCTGGAAGCAGTCGGCGCGGCGCTGCGCGTCGCGGAGCTGGCGCTGCGTCTTGGGCGGAAGCCCGGTGCCGGGCGCGCCCGAGCCGCCGACCTGCTCGACCGAGCGGCCGGACGGCTTGGCCTTGTAGGTCAGGTTCGAGCCGTTGGGCGCCTGCACGTTCAGCACCCAGCGCAGCTCGGCCTCGAACAGATCCGGCGCGAGGGTCGCGTTGACGACCTCGAGCTTGCGCCCGCCGTTGTGCCGCTTCGCCCCGCTGAGCAGCCGTCCCAGCGAGCCGGGGTCGACCTCGGAGGCGGGGAAGGCGCCGTCCTTCGGGCCGACCACGACGACGAACTGGAGCGCGGTCAGCTCGCCATCGCTCCACCGGTAGCCGACCGGCTCGCTGTCGCCCTGCACGTCGAACTCGATCCCCTCGGGATCGGCCAGCACGCGCAGCAGATCCGGATTCGGGCCCACCTCCTCGCGCAGCGCGTCGAGCGCGTGGGCGAGCCCGCCGGTGCTGAGCGCCGCCGGCTCGGCGGCCGCGCTCGCGTCCTGCTTGGAGGACTGCCCTTCGGTCTCCTGCTCGGTGGTGGTCGTGGTGGCCTCCTCGAGCTCGTCGGCGAGCGCTCCGAAATCGACGCTGAGCGCGGCGACCCCGATCCCGGCCAGGACCGCGAGCGCGAGCACGGCGGCGATGAACTTGCGCCCGCCCGGTCCGAGGATCCCCTCGTCCCGGTACGGCGGCCGGGGCATCTCGGGCGGGCTTCCTGCCACCTGCGGATCCTACGGGTACTACTCCGATTCCAGCTGCCTGACCTCCTGCAGCACGAGCTGGAAGCCCTCGCGGTAGCCGCGAAGGTAGTCGGAATCCTCCTCGTTGATGAAGCGGCGCGGCTTGAGGCTCTCGAGGCAGTAGCGACGCAGGTCGGCGATCGTCCGATCGATGCGGGCGGCCTGGGACTGGGCGCGCCACAGCGCGGCGCGGCGGCCGCTCGCCACGGAGTCCGACGAGGTGTCCTCGAGCTCCGCGAGCCGCCGCTTGATCAGCGGAATCGCCTCGATCGCGGGGGCGCTGCTGCGCACACCCATATTCTTGCCACTCGATGGGAGCGATCCGCTTCGGACCCCACGCGCTGCCCCAGCAGGACGACCCCGCGGCGAAGGCGTGATCCACCCCGACGTGGGCTTGCAGACGAAGATCTTGCGGCCCATCTTCTTGCGGCCGGCCCACGCGTAGTAGGCGATCCGGCTGCACGAGGCTCGCGAACTACAAACTCCGAAGCGCGGCGGCGATTTCCTGCTCGCCGCTGAGAATCTCGAACGTCTTTCCGATCGTCGCGGGCTCGTCGAGCGCCGCCACCAGCGTCGCCGCGACGTCGTCGCGCGGGATCTCGCCGCGGCGCCCGAGGTCCTCGGCGGCCTCGATGCGGCCGCTGCCGGGGGCGTCGGTGAGCATCCCGGGCCGGACGATCGTGAACTCGAGCCCGCTGGACGCGAGCGCCTCATCGGCGGCCGCCTTCGCCTGCAGGTAGACCGCAAAGCCCTCGTCCCCCGGTGGCGGGTTGCCGGCGCCCATCGAGCTGACGATCAAGTAGCGCCTGATGTCGTTCGCCTTCGCGGCGTCGATCAGCTTCACGGCGCCGCCGAGGTCGACGGTCTGCTTGCGCTCCGGGCCGCTGCCCGGCCCCGCACCGGCGGCGAAGACGATCGCGTCGGCGCCGGCGACCGCTGCGGCGACGTCGGCGTCGTCGGCCTCGAGGTCGCACACGACCGGCTCGGCGCCGGCGGCCTCGAGGTCACCGGCGTGATCGGGGTTGCGGATCAGACCGCGGGCGCGGTCGCCGCGCTCGGCGAGCAGCCGCTCCAACCGCAGCGCGACCTGCCCGTGACCTCCGGCGACGACTACGTCCATGGGCTCTCTATATCAGCCCGGCCGACCGGCGGGCGAGGTCATGGCCGGCCCACGTCTCCTTTGTGAGCGTCACGGCGGGATGTTCTGGTTCAGCCGGAAGAGGTTGTCGGGATCGTATTTCCGCTTCAGCTTGCGGAGGCGATCGTATTTCTCGGCCCCGTACGCCTCGCGAATGCGCTCCTCGCCCTCATCCATGAGGAAGTTGACGTACGTGGTGGTCTGGTGGGGCTCCAGATCCGACCAGAAGCTGCGTACCCACTCGCGCTCATCGTCGAACCCGTCGGCGCTCTCGGTGATGCCGTTGATGTTGAACGTGTGGCCCGCGCCGCGACCGCTGAACGCGGTCTCGTCATCCGCGACTCGGGACACGGCCCCTCCCATCTGCCAGATCGGGAAGCTCGTGAGCGGCGACTTGATCCGCGCCGCGTGCTCCACGGTGATGTCGATCACCTCGTCGGTGAGCGCGGCGACGTCGCAGGCTCGGAAGTAGTACCAGCGCCCATGCGGGTAGGAGGAATCGAACATCGCTTGATGCTCTGTGAACGGCTTCGGCTCGCACAGGTCGAGCACCGGCGAGCCGAAGCTCCTGATCGGCTGGACGGCCCTCTCGCCCTCCTCGACGGGGCCCGCGTAGCAGCACGCCACCCCCACGACCGGCTTGCCGTGGAGCTCAGCGGGGACGTAGGGGAGCGACGGAGCCTTCCTGAGGATCACGATCGTCATCAGCTCGTCGGGTAGGTCGGAGATCCAGTCGCGGTAGAACCGCAGCAACCTCGGCGAGTCCTCCATCCGCCAGAAGATCGGCCCGGCGAGCACGATGGGCCCGACCGGCCTGGCCCGGAATTCGAACTCGGTGACGACGCCGAAGTTGCCTCCGCCGCCGCGAACACCCCAGAACAGATCCGGGTTCTCGCGCTCGCTCGCTCTCACGCGCTCGCCCTCGGCTGTGATCAGATCGACCGACAGCAGGCCGTCGATTGTGAGCCCGTGCTTGCGGTGAAGCCACCCGATTCCTCCCCCGAGCGTGAGTCCGGCGACGCCCGTATGGGTGACGATTCCCGCTGGAACCGCGAGGCCGTGCTCCTGCGTTGCGCCATCGAGGTCTCCGATCAGCGCGCCGGCCTGTGCCGTGGCGGTGCGCGTCTCGGGGTCCACGCGGATGCCCTTCATCGGCCCGAGGTCGATCACGAGCCCGCGGTCGCATACGGACAGCCCGGGAAAGCTGTGACCGCCGCCGCGCACCGCCATCCGCATGCCCGTCCGCCGCGCGAAGGTCACGGCCGCGATCACGTCCGCGACGTGCTGGCAGCGCGCGATCAGGGCCGGCGAGCGGTCGATCGACCCGTTCCACACGGACCGGCGCTCGTCGTAGGCCGGGTCCTCCGGGCGGATCAGCTCACCTCGAAACGAGCGCGCCAGCTCCGTGAACGCCGCCTCGTCGAGCTTCACCGCCTCCGGGACGCTCATGGCTCCCCTTCGTGAACCCGGCGCTGATCGAAATTCGACGACGCGGAAGCGGATGGGGCGCCCAAGCCGGCCGAGTCGCGCGCGAACAGCATCGCCAGGGTCCAGTCGGCCATCAGGCGGGCGCGGCGGCGGTTGCCGGGCATCGCCCCGAGATGATAGGTGCGGGTGGCGAACCAGGCGGGAAAGCCGCGCAGCTTCAGCCCCATCAGGCTGGCGACGCCCTTGTGGCGCCCCAGTCCCGCGACGACGCCCTTGGTCTTGTAGGTGAACGGTCGCACGCTGCCGCCGGCGAGCGCGGCGACGACGTTGCGCGCCACGGCGCGCCCCTGGCGCACCGCGTGCTGCGCGGTCTGCGGGCACGGCTCGCCCGGCGCGGCGGGATCGGGCACGGCGGCCGCGTCGCCGATCGCCCACACGTTGTCGTGGCCGTCCACGCGCATCGACGCGGCGGTCGCGATCCGGCCGTGCGGTTCGCACGGCAGGCCGAGCTCGGAGACGGCGGCGCACGGCGTGATCCCGGCCGTCCACACCACGGTGCGCGTGGGGATCGTCTCCCCGGTCGTCAGGTGCACGCTGCGGTCGGTGACCTCGTCGACGTGGACGCCGGTCTGCACCTCGATCCCTCGCGCCTCGAGCTCGCGCGCCGTGAACTCCGCCAGGTCGGCCGGGACCTCCCGCATGATCCGCGGCTCGCCCTCGACCAGGGTCCAGCGCATCCCCTGCTTCGCGCAGCGCGGGTACAGCCGGACGACGTCGGCGGCGAAATCCTGGAGCTCGGCCAGCGCCTCGACCCCGGTGTAGCCGCCGCCGGCGAACACGTAGCTGAGGTGCGAGGCGCGCTCGTCGGGGTCGTCGATCTCCTCGGCGCGCTCGAGGGTCGCGATCACGCGGTCGCGCGCGGCGAGGGCGTCGGCGACGCTCTTGAACGGGACCGAGTTCTCGGCGAGGCCCGGGACGTTGGGGTGCTTGGAGATCGAGCCGAGCGCGACGATCAGGTGGTCGTAGCCGAGCTCTTCGGTCCCGTCGCCCTCGGGCGAGCTCACGCGCAGCACCGAGCGCACCGGGTCGGCGCCCTCGACGGTGCCGATCCGGACCTCGGTCCGTTTCAGCTCCTCGCGCAGCGGCACGACGACGTGGCGCGGCTCGATCGTCCCGCCGCCCACGCCGGGGAGCAGCGGCGCGTAGAGCAGGAAGTTGGCGTCGTTGATCAGCTTGACGTCGGCCGCTCCGGGCGGGAGGCGCCGCTCCAGCTCGCGTGCGGCGTACACGCCGCCGAAGCCGCCGCCGGCGATCAGGATCCTCGAGGGCACATCGGCAGTCTCCCCTGTATGGACCGCGCCCGTGTGATGGCGGCACGGAGCCGTACCATGGCCGCGATGGACCACTCGGAGATCAAGCTCGCGGACGGCGACCTGCTGACGGTGGAAGGGACGCTGGAGGAGGTCGAGCGCAAGCTGTCCGACGCCGCTCGGTCGGGCCAGTCCCGGCTCGCCTGGTTCACCGAGCACAGCACCGATGACTCGGTCGGGATCAACCCGGCCCACGTCGCCAGCCTGCGGATCAGCGAGATCTCCGACTGAGGGCGCTTTTCAGCGCTTTTCAGGCGGCTGGAGGCCGCTTCGCTACCCTGAGTGTGCCCGCTGGGTTTCCTACCCCTCCGCCCTTCGAGCCGATGCACCCGCAGAGGGGAACGATGAAGGAGGACCAACGATGGCCAAGACGATCACCTCTGGTCAGGTAGTTGCAGCAGCTCAGGACCTCGCCCAGCCCGAGTTCACCCGCGACGACATAGCGGGCAAGCTGGGCGTCAAGAAGCCCGAGTTCAAGGAGGCCTTCAAGGCCGCCCGCGAGGAGGGGCGCCTGGAGAAGGTCCGCGACGACGCCGAGAACGCCGGCGTCTTCCGCCTCGCGGAGCACTAACCCGAGGTTTCAGCCGGGCGCTTGCGCCGCCCCGCGCGCGGGTAGCGTGTGAGGTGATGGCGCCGGACCCGGCCGCGACGCGCTACCGAGAGCTCGCCCCGCCGCGCGAGCTGCGCGAGCTCGTGCTGTGCGAGTGGACGCTCGGCCCGGTGCCCGGGGGCGAGGGAGCGATCCTTCCCGACGGCTGCATGGACATCGTGTGGCGCGAGGGGCGTGGGCTGATCGCGGCCGGCCCCGACACCGGGCCGGCACCCGCATCTCGCCCTGCCGGCTCGACCGTGGTCGGCGCCCGCTTCCGCCCGGGCGCGGCGCCGACGATGCTCGGAATCCCGGCGAGCGAGCTGCGCGACCTGCGCGTGCCGCTGTCCGAGCTGTGGGGCGAGGACGCCGCGCGGCTCGAGGAGCGGCTCGACGGCGCGGGATCGTCCGCCGAACGCCTCGAGCTGATCGAGGACGAGCTGCGCCGCCGCCTGCCGCGCGTCGAGCGTCCCGACCGGTTGGTCGCGGCCGCGGTGATGCGGCTGTACAGCAACGACCCCGGCACGGTGCGCGCGCTCGGCGACGCGCTCGGGATCGGCGAGCGACAGCTGCGGCGCCGCTTCCACGCCGCGGTCGGCTACGGGCCGAAGACGCTGTCCCGGGTGCTGCGGCTCCAGCGCGTGCTGGCGCTCGCCTCGCGCCGCGGGGCGGGGCGCGGCGACCTGGCGCGGCTCGCTCTCGACGCGGGGTACGCCGACCAGGCTCACATGACCGCCGAGGTCTCGCGTCTCGCGGGTGATCCGCCGGCGCGGCTGCTGGCGTCGCGGCATCCGGTCACCGCCGGGATCTAGCGCGGTCGTGAGCGCGGGTGCTCGCCTGCCGCGAGCGCCTTGGTGATTCGGGCGATCAGGGCCTCAGGACCGTCCACGATCTGGCGCCAGGTGATCCGCATGACGCGGTAGCCCATGCCGCCGAGCTCCGCGTCGCGCAGCCGGTCGCGCTCGAAGGCGGAGCGAGAGGAGTGGAACCTGAAGCCGTCGACCTCCACGACCAGGCCGTGATCGCGCCATAGGAAGTCCACCTCGTGGCGGCCGATGCGGACGTTGGCCTCCGGGCTGGGGAGCTTCGCGGCGCGGATCAAGGCGAGGAGGCGTTCCTCGGCTTCGGATCGGGTGAGGGCCGGAGCGGCAGTGTCGTCGATCAGCGAGCGCAGGGCTCGGGCGCCGGGGCGGCCTGAACAGCGGGCAAGTAGGGGGAGCAGCTGGTTGCGGGGTGCGAGGCGGCGGGTGTGGGCCTCGGCCACTGCTCGCTCGAGGTCGCGCGGCGACACGACGGCGGATAGATCGACGATCGTGCGCGGCGGGCTGGTCACCGGGATCCCGCCGAGCGTGCGGACATCGCGCGGGTCGAGCGTGGCGACGCGATGCATGCGGACTCCCGGCTTTCACGTCCGCAATTGTCGGCCGGCCGACGGTGATGTCGACATCGTCACCCGGGTCGGGTAGCAGTCGCCAGAGGGCGGCCGCGCTTCGGTGGCTGAGCACCGACCCGGCCCGCAAGCGAGCACGGCGCCAAGCTCGCGAGCGCCCTCGATCGGGTGGATATGGCCCAGGAGGTAAACACTGCGATAAAGGGAATGCAGCCGAGCGGATTTGAGCCAGTTATCGATCGCGTCGCGCGTCAGTCCCGCTTCGAGGAGTTGTGCGCGGGTGACGACCCCTCGCTGCCGCGCGGCGAGCTTCGCGATCGCACGTCCCCGCGCCCTGGTCGCGTGAGAGCTCACGGCGACCCCCCACGCCCGCCGAGGCGCCGCAAACACGGATCTCGATGCCCGTTCGCGTGCGAGTTCGTGTTGACGGTCCATATGACCGTTAACTCGACAGTCGCGTTCGAGTGCCCCCTCGAGTGACGTGTTTGCGGCGAAGCCGGCCGGCCGTGTTCGGGGGCTCCTCCCTTATTGCCCGCTGTTTTTCATCTCGCGACCCCGCGGATGACCGTTTTCTCAAAGAAGCGCCCTGCCGACGCGCCTACTGTGGCGGCAGGCGCTGCCATCCGACGAAGGAGGACCCCATGGAACAGCGAGTCAGTCTGATCACCCTCGGCGTCGCGGACACCGCCCGCGCGCGAGCCTTCTACGAGGCGCTCGGCTGGACGGTCACCTCCCAGCCCGACGAGGACACCGTGTTCTTCCAGGCGGGCGGGCTGATCGTCGGGCTGTGGAACCGCGCCAAGCTCGCGGAGGACAGCACGGTGAGCGACTCCGGTGGCTGGGGCGGGATCACGCCGGCGCACAACGTGCGCTCGCCCCAGGAGGTCGACGCGGTGCTCGAGCAGGCGCGCGCGGCCGGCGCGACGATCGGGCGCGAGGGCGGCGAGACCTTCTACGGCGGCTACTCCGGGCATCTTCATCGACCCCGACGGCCATCCGTGGGAGATCGCGCACAATCCCGGCTTCTCGCTCGACGACGACGGCAACGTGAGGCTGGGCTCGTGAGCGCCGCGCCCGACGTCGACCGCGCCGCCGAGTTCGTGTGGCTGACCGCGCGGCTGCTCGACCGCCGCCGTTTCGCGCACCTGTTCGGGGACGGCGACGCCGACGCCGCGGTCGAGGCGCTGCGTCCGTACCGCAACGCGGACGGCGGGTTCGGGAACGCGCTCGAGCCGGATGGCCGCGCCCCGACCAGCCAGCCCGCCCCGACCGCGCTCGCGTTCGAGATCCTCGAGGAGCTCGGACGGCATCGACGACCCGATGGTCGAGCCGGCGCTCGCCTTCCTGGAGACGATCACCAACCCGGACGGCGGGGTCGCCTTCGTGCTCCCCTCCGCCGGCGAGTATCCGCGCGCGCCCTGGTGGCAGACCGAGGCCGACCCGACGTCCTCGCTGCTGATGACCGCCCTCATCGCGGCGCCGCTGCTCCGCGGCGGGGTCGACCACCCGTGGCTCGATGGGGCATCGCGATTCTGCTGGGAGCAGATCGACGCACTCGATTACACCAGCGCGTACGCCGCGCGCTTCGCGGTCGGGTTCCTCGACGCCGTCCCGGACGGCGAACGGGCGCAGGCGAAGCTCGCCGAGATCGGCCCGCGGCTGCTCGACTCGGGCCTCGTCGCGCTCGACCCGGCCGAGACAGGAGAGGTCCACACGCCGATCGACTTCACCCCGCGCCCAGACCTGCGCAGCCGGACGCTGTGGGACGACGAGGTGATCGACGCCCACCTCAATGCGCTGGCCGCCGACCAGCAGGACGACGGCGGGTGGATGTTCAACTGGAAGGCTTGGGCGCCGATGGTCGAGTGCGAGTGGCGCGGCGTCGTGACGGTCCGGGCGCTGACGATCCTGCGCGACTACGGGCGGCTCGGCTAGCCAGCCGCCAGCCCGAACGGGCTTCCCTCGGAGTCCTTGCAGATCGCCCAGCGCTCGCCCGGATGGACGATGCTCCCGCCGAGCGCCTCGACCCGCTCCTGTGCCTCGGTCAGATCGGCGACCACGAAGTAGGGCAGCGAGAAGGAGTCACCGGGGCCCGGGCCGCGCGCGTGAACGCCGACCGCGGGTGCTCCCGAATGCGTCTGCCACCCCTCCCCCTCTCCGTCCTCGCGAGCCTCGAGCTCGACGCCGAGCAGCCCGCTCCAGAAGCGCCGCGCCCGCTCGGGGTCGTCGGCGGGGAACTCGACCATTGACAGCTCCCGGTCGGCCACCGCCGGGACTATAGACTCGCCGGCGATGGCCGCCGACGACAACGCCGCCAAGATCGCGGAGTTGCTTCACGAGGTCAGCGAGACCCACCACACCGTGTATCGGATCACCGACGGCGCGGACGACGACTGGGCCTCCTTCTACTCGGATTGGCTGGTCAACCTCTCGGAGCTGCCCGACCTGCTTGGGCGCAAGCCGGTTCGGAGCGAGCTCACCTTCATGCTCGTGCGCCTCGACAGGGAGTACGGGGTCGAGGATCCCGGCGGGCGCTGGGAGGACTACTACGCCGAGCGCCTCGTCGAGCACTTCGCCGGCTAGCTTCCGGCGCGGTCGGTCAGGCTTCAGTCACGCGGGGGCGTAGCGGTGGTGGATCCTGAGTGTGTTGCCGTCCGGGTCCTCGAAGAAGGCCTGGTGGTAGCTCCCTTAGGTCGTGGTTCGATCTACCCGCGAGCGCTTATCTGCTGCAGGGCCCAGCCATTCCCGTCCGGATCGCTGAAGAACGCGAACCCGACGTTATCGAGGGCGTCTCCTTCCCGGCTGGGGCGAAACGAACCCGAGTCGAACACCTGGACCTCGCTGATCTCCGCCCCTCGCTCGGCGAGATCGGCGCGCGCGGCGCGTATGTCCGAGACAACGAGCTGCAGGCCTTCGAGTGATCCCGGCGGCAGGTCC
Organism: uncultured Thermoleophilia bacterium; assembly: GCA_963754225.1. Classification (GTDB taxonomy): domain Bacteria; phylum Actinomycetota; class Thermoleophilia; order Solirubrobacterales; family 70-9; genus DASPWW01. The sequence continues at coordinate 249,263 of CAVWEV010000001.1, read as the reverse complement.
CACATCCCGGTTCCCACCGCGATCGAGCACGCCGACCCGGGAGGCGTCAGCTGGGCGAAGCGCCTCTCGTCGCTGATCCGCGTGTCGTGGTCCTCGCTGAAGCCCGCCTTTTCGGTGTAGAAGGCCTTCGCGCGGTCGACGTCCGAGACGGGAACCGGCACCAGTTCGAGATACAGATCCATCGGTCTCCTTCGAGTTCGGTTGCCTGGGCTGCCAACCAAGACCGCCGAGCGAGCCGAAACTCATCGGTTACGACCTTGCCGTTCCAGCCGCCCTGGGGCTCCCAGGGCTGCCACGGTTCGTCCGGGTCGAACAGCACGGCCACGTCGTAGATGCCGCGGTCCATCGTCCCCCGCTCGCGGCGCACGATGAACGGAACGGTCTCCCCCTCGTCGGTGGTCGTGGTGGCGACGTTGCCCGGGGGGTTCGCGGGATCGTAGGGCTGCAGCGCGCCGCCGCCCTGGGGCTGGTAGAAGAACTCGACCTTCGTGGGCGCGTTGCACTGAGCGTCGACGGGCGCGCCGAGCCCGTTGGCCCCCGTCGTGCACAGCCACGGCCTCAGGTGCGGGCCGGAGAAGATCGGTCCGCCGATCGGGTGGTCGGTGATCGTCAGCCTCGCCGTCTTCTGGTGCACGGCGGCGGTGAGGTGGTTCTCGCCCTCGTCGAGCCCGTCCACCAGGCCCACGAAGCGTCCGTCCGGGCGCAGGGCGAAGTCGCCGACGATGTCCTGGCCGTCGAGCTCCACCCGCACCGAGTCGGGGTTCGTGCCCGCAGGGCGCACGATCTCGACGAGGGCATCGCCATCCGATACAAGGTCGGCGCGGTTCGAGAGCACCTTGATCTCGACGTCGCCGGAGGCCGGCGCGGCGGTGGCGACCGCGGTCGAGGCGAGCACCATGGCCGTCGTGAGAGCGACGACCGCAAGCATCCACTGCAGGGTCCGCGCGCGACTCGACCGGCGTCCTCTACCCATCCTCACCCTCCTCCTGCGGTGATTGTCCCGTGCGAGGCGGGCGAAACATATGCGGAGCCTGTATCGAAGTCAACCCTGCCGCGGGTGCGGCGCTACCGCGGGGTCTTCTTGCCGGGATTCAGCAGGCCCTTGGGGTCGAAGGCGCGCTTGACCTGCTCGTGCAGCGCGATCTCGCGCTGCGACTGCTGAAGCGCCAGCCCACGGCGCTTCACCGACCCGATCCCGTGCTCGCCCGACACCGACCCGCCGAGCCGCAGCGCGAGCTCGAACAGCTCCTCGGCGGCCCCGCGCGCCCGCTCCAGCCCCGCCGTGTCGTCGGGGTCCACGAGGAACGTCGAGTGCAGGTTGCCGTCACCGGCGTGGCCCCAGCTGCACGCCTCGAGATCGTGGCGGGCGCCGATCGCCACGGTCTCCTCGATCGCCTCGCGCAGGCGCTCGATCGGGACGACGATGTCCTCGCTGAGCTTCTCGCCGCGCAGCGCGCTGACCGCGAGCGAGACGCCGTCGCGCCACCTCCACAGATCGTCGACTTCGCGCGTCGAGCGCGGGGTGTGAATCGCGACCGCGTCCTCGCTCAGCGCCTCGGCGAGCTCGCCCTGCAGGCGCTCGGCCTCGGCCGCGGAGCCGTCGGCCTCGGTCAGGACCATGAACCCGGCGCCCTCGGGAACGCCACCGGGGAACGCCGAGCCGGACGCCGCGAGCGTGCCGCCGTCGAGGTACTCGAGAGCCGCCGGCACGAGCCCGCTCCCCAGCACCCGCTCGATCGCGGCGCAGCCCGCACGCGTGTCACGGTGGAAGGCGACAACGGGGAGGAACACGTCGGGCGCCGGCAGCAGGCGCAGCCACGCTGCCGTGATCACCCCGAGCGTGCCCTCGGAGCCGATCAGCAGGCGCTTGAGGTCGTAGCCGGCTACGTCCTTGCGGACCGCGCCTCCGACGCGGATCGCCTCACCCGGAGGCACGACCGCCTCGATCCCCGTCACCCAGGTGCCCGTCACGCCGTACTTGAACGCGTGCGGGCCTCCCGCGTTGGTGGCGATGTTCCCGCCGATGTGCGACTGCTCCGCGGCGCCGGGGTCGGGCGGGAAGAAGAGCCCGTTCTCGCGTGCCCGGCGCCGCACCTCGCTGGTTCTCACGCCCGCCTCCACGCACATCCGCCACAGCAGCGGCTCGAGCTCGCGCACGGCCGTCATCCGCTCGAGGCTGAGCACGACCCCGCCGGAGATCGGCACGGCGCCGCCGGCGAACCCCGTGCCGCCGCCGCGGGGGACGATCGCCACGTCGTGTGCGTAGCACCACTCGACGACCCGGGCAACCTCCTCGGTGGAGCCGGGCAGCGCGACGGCGTCCGCCTCCCCGTGGACGCCGCGTTCCTCCGTCTCGTCCGAGGAGTAGCCCGCAGCGTCGCCGGGCAGGACCGCGCCGGCGCCGAGGACGGCGCCCAGCTCGCGCTCGATCGCTTCCCCGGATCGTGCCGAGGGTCCGGCGAGCGTCAGACCGCCGCTACCTTGTCGGCCTCCACCGGAGCGCGCTCGCGCAGCACCTTCATGAACTCGCGCATCCACTCCGGATGGTCGGGCCACGCGCGCGCCGACACCATCACGCCGTCGACGACGGCCGCCCCGTCGACGAACTCGCCGCCGGCCGTCCCGATGTCCGGCTCCAGCGCCGGGTAGGCGGCGGTGCGGCGTCCCTCGAGCACCCCGGCCGCGGCCAGCGCGAGCCCCGCGTGGCACAGCTGCGCGACGGGCTTCTCGTCCTCGAAGAAGTGGCGGATGATCTCCTGCGCGTCGGCGTCGTTGCGGATGTACTCGGGCGCGCGGCCGCCCGGGACCACGAGCGCGGCGTACTCGGACGGGTTCACGTCCGCGAACGCGAGGTCAGCGTCCCACGTGTACCCGGCCTTCTCCGTGTAGGTGTCGAAATCGTCGACGAAGTCGTGGACCACGAACTGCAGCTTCTTCTTCGAGGGCGCGGCGATGTCGACCTCGTACCCCTCCTCGAGCAGGCGCTGGTACGGGTACATGACCTCGAGCGACTCCGCGGCGTCCCCGGTGAGCATCAGGATCTTGGGCATACAGAACACCTCCTGGGCGGTGGAATCTCCTCGATTCCCAAGATACTCCGCCCGGATCAGGTGCAGGTCGGCCGTTCCCCGGCGTCGAGCTCCCGCGTCCCCGACCCGGTGATCCGGTAGCCCAGCGGATTCGCCGCCGCCGGAATCGGGACGGGCTCGTCGTTCGCCTCGATCTCCACCTGTCCGTTGCCGAGCCCGACGTCGAACTCCCGGCCCCGGAAGGGCCCCAACTCCTCGCCGGCCGGAACGGTCACGCCCTCGACCACCGGCTCGTCATCCTGGTCAACGACGCACACCCACACCGTTCCGGTCGCGGTGAGCCGCAGAGCGACGCGGGAGGGCTGCGCGACCGGCGCACTCGCGCCGCCGTTCTGGGAGTCACCGCTCGCCCTCTGCTCGCGACCCGCCGGCGCCGCCCGGTCGCCCGTCTTCTCGTCGCCACTCTCGGACCCCCCGCTCAAGCCGAGCACGAGGATCAGCGCGAGCGCCGCGGCGGCGGCGACGCCGGCGAGCACCCAGCGTCCGAGCCGCGCGCCGCTGGACGGAAGCCGGGTGGCGCGCTGTGGAACCGGACCGGGCGACGGCCCGGCCACCCCGATCTGGCGGACCGGGGACGGTTCGAGCTCGCCCTCGGGCTCCTCGCGGAGCCGGTACTCGCCGACCAGCGCGTCCGCGTCGAGGTCCAGGAACTCGGCGTACGTGCGGAGAAAGCTCCGCGCGTAGGCGGCGCCGGGGAGCGCGTCCCATCGCTCCTCCTCGAGCGCCCGCAGGTACTGCGCGCGGATCTTCGTGTGCTCGGTGACCTCCGCGAGCTTTACGCCGCGGGCGACTCTCGCCTCGCGAAGACTCTGCCCAATCCCGTTCGCCACGGGACCGATTGTCCACCCTCGACGCCCTCCCTCGCGGGCGCGCGTCGTACCATCGCTCGGCGATGGAGATCAACCGCAGCGCCCCCGCCACCGCCTCGAGCGAGATCGAGGTCGCGGCGCCAGCTGGATCTCAGCTCAGCGGCGCCTGCGGCGGCGCCGCGATCTCGAGGAGGAGCGGTGATCGCGCGATCCGTGCCGACCGTCGAGCTGCGGCTCAATCCCGAGGTCGGAGGCAATTCGCCTCATGTCCTTCGACTCGTCCGCGAGCACGAAGCTGACCCCGGCGCCACCGCGGCCGGCGCGACCCGTGCGACCCACGCGGTGCAAGTAGGAGTCCCGGTCCGGCGGCGCGTCGAAGTTGATCACGTGGGAGACGTCGGGGACGTCGATGCCGCGGGCGGCGACGTCGGTGGCGACCAGCGTCTGCACGTCGCCGCGCTCGAAGCGGGCCAGCGCCTTCTCGCGCTGCGACTGGGACTTGTTGCCGTGCATCGCGGCCGCGCGCACGTCCTGCTTGCCGAGCCGCTTGACCAGCCGGTCCGCGCCGTGCTTGGTGCGCACGAAGACCAGCGCGCGGTCGGCGTCCGCGCCGCGCAGCTCGCCGACCAGTGCCTCCAGCTTGGCGCCCTGCGAGTCGACGTGGACGAACCGGTGCGTGACGGGGGCGCGCTTCTCAACCTCGGGTGCGTGCACGTGGCGGCGGGCGTCGCGCGTGTACGCGCTCGCGAGCTTCCCCGTCGCGCCCTGGAGCGTCGCGGAGAAGAACAGCGTCTGGCGCTTGGCCGGAGTGCGCTTGACGATCCGATCGACCGCGGGCTTGAATCCCATGTCCAGCATCCGATCGGCCTCGTCGAGGACGAGGATGCGGACGTGCTCGAGGCTGAGATCGCCGCGCTGCATCAGGTCCTCGAGGCGCCCCGGCGTGGCGACGACGATGTGGGCCTTGCGCGCGCGCTTGATCTGCGGGCCGAACCCGACGCCGCCGTAGACGGCCGCCACGGAGAGGCCTCTTGCCCCGACCACGGCGCCGACCTCGTCGACGATCTGCGCGGCGAGCTCCCGGGTGGGCGCCAGGACGAGCGCCGAGGGACGCGCCCAGCCGGGCTCGAGCCGGTCGGCGATCGGAACCCCGAACGCGAGCGTCTTGCCCGACCCGGTCGGGGACTGGACCAGCACGTCCCGCCCCGCGAGGACGTCCGCGATGGCGAGCCGCTGGACTGCGAACGGCTTGTGGATGCCTCGCTTGGCGAGGGCGTTTGCGACCTGGCGTGACACGCCGAGATCGGCGAATGACTGCGACATATTGTGTGAGCTCCTTATCTGAGCGACGGGGAGATCCAGTAACCCCGAGAACGCTCATGGAGCGCAGCGAGAAACGGAACCTCTCGGGCGACGAAGTCCGTCGCCCGACGCGACAACGGTAGCAGCGACCCCCTACGCCGGCCCGCCGGGCGTGACGAGCCCCCACTCGTAGGCGAGGATCACCGCGTGCACGCGGTCGCGCGCGTCGAGCTTCATCAGCCATCGCAATCTCAGGCACGATATTATTTGCGCGCGCAAATACTTATCAGCGGCTCACCCAAGGAGGGCTCATGCGCGCAGCGATCCTGAACGATTTCGAGGCCGAGGTGGCGATCGAGGAGGCGCGCGATCCCGAGCCCGGCGACGACGAGCTGCTGATTCGCGCGCGCGGCTCGTCCGTCAATGCGATCGACGCCTATGAGGCGACCGGCGCGCTCACGGGGACCGACTACGACTTTCCGGTCACGATCGGCACCGACTTCGCCGGCGTGGTCGAGCGGGTCGGCGAGGCGGTCACCCGTTACCGGCCCGGTGACGAGGTCTTCGGATTCCGGCCCCACGCGGGCCAGCGCGAGGGCACGTGGGCGGAGCTGATCGCCCTACCCGAGGCCCATGGCCTCCTCGCGGCGAAGCCGGAGCGGCTCGACTTCACCCAGGCAGGCGCCGCCCCGCTGGCCGCCGTCACGGCTCTTGCCGCCCTCGATCCGCTCGAGGTATCGGACGGGGACGCGGTCCTGATCATCGGCGGCAGCGGTGGCGTCGGCAGCTTCGCGATCCAGCTCGCCGCCGGCCGCGGCGCGGAGGTCATCGCCCCGGGCCTCGCCGAGGACCAGGAGTACCTGCGAGATCTCGGCGCCACCGAGATCGTCGATCGTGAGGGAGACGTCGCCGCCGCGGTGCGCGAGCGGCATCCGGACGGCGTCGACGCGATCGTCGACGTGGTGTCGAGAGCTCCTGAGGACTTCGATTCGATCGCCGCGGCGCTGAGGGAAGGCGGGCGCGGAGCGTCAGCAGTCCACGCCGCCGGCGAAGGCCCCGATCGGTTCAACGTGAGTGGGTCGTCCGATCCGGCGCGGATGGAGCGCCTCGGGCGGCTGCTCGACTCCGGCGAGCTCCGGGTACCGATTCAGCGAACCTATCCGCTCGAGCGGGCGGGAGATGCGGTCGACGACTTCCTCGGCTCCCACGTCCAGGGCAAGCTCGCGATCTCGATCGAGTAGTCCCGCGCCTCCGCCCGCGGCGCGCTACTTGCCCGCCTGGTAGGACAGCAGCTCCTCGCGGTCGCTCCCGCCGGACACCGAGACGGCCAGCACCGGGCCGACGTCCCGCGCGTAGAACTTGAGCTCGTACACCTTGGGCTCCAGCGGGTTGGTGTCCTGCGTCATCAGCGCCGGCCCGACGTGGCCGAACGGCACCTCGGCCTGCGCGTCGAGGCTGAGGACGGCGCCCGCATCCTCGGCCTTGCCGGCGTAGTACTCCTGGCGGTATGACTGTCCGACCTGCGGATCGGCGGGCATGATGATCCCGGGCTGGGCACCGTCGACGCCGGCCTCGAACGAGCCCGCCCTGGTCGCGACCTTGCCGTTCTCGTACTCGGCGGTGTCCTCGCCCATGTACCAGATGTTCCCGTCCGAGTCCTGGGCGTACCAGTCATCGGTCACCTCGACCGGCTCGCCGCTTCTCCGTGACGACGTCGTGCACGACCCTCGCCTCGATCCCGTTGGCGATCCGCTTCGTGCGATCGGTGACCGTGACCACCACCCGCTGCACGGTCCCCTCCTGGTCGGTCTCGCGGTACACCCAGCGGCTGCCGGGCGCCATCGGCCAGTAGGGGTTGTCGATCTCGGTCGTGAAGTCCGCCGGGTTCAGATCGACCGGCTCGCTCCCCTGCGGAAGGTCCGATGCACCGCTGCCGCCGTCATCGCCCCCGCAGGCGGCGATCGCGAGCGTCGCGCAAAGCAATCCGGCGCCGATCCCAGTCAGCCTTCGAGTGCTCATCGGCGCAAGCAATACGCGCGACGCATTAGAGGGAGATGAGAGTGACGGAGGCACCCCTCTCATCCTCATCTCATCGCCGATCTGTAGATCGAAGGGTTGAGCGAGATCGACGGAGGTCGAATCGAATGAACATCAATCGCAAGGTCGTCGCGATTGCGGCGATTGTCGCAGTGCTGGCGGCAGGCGGTGTCGGCATCGCGTACGCGGTGGGCGGCGGTGAGTCCGAGGAGCAGGTGACGGGTCCCGATCGCCGAGAAGGCGAAGAGCGCCGCGCTCGACGCGGTCGGTGGCGGCACGGTGCTCGAGGCCGAGTTCCAGGAGGCCGGCAGTGCCGGCTACTACGAGGTCGAGGTCCAGCGGCCCGACGGCTCGCAGGTCGAGGTCCACATCGACAGCCAGTTCCAGCCTGTCGGAACGGCGGCGGACGACGACACGGGTTCCGAGTCGGAGGACGAGGGAACCGAGGGCGCGGAGGACGAGTAGTCCCGCACTGAGCCGTCCTCAAGCGAGAGGCATCGAGATACGTACGGTGGTCGCGGGCTCTCCGGAGCCCGCGATCGTCGCGTGCCCACCGTGCGCGGCGGCGATCGCCTGAACGATCGCGAGACCGAGGCCGGCCCCCTCGCCCGTGCGCCCGCCATCGGCGCGGGTGAAGCGCTCGAACGCCTTGTTCTCGAAACCGGCGGGGAAGCCCGGGCCCTGGTCCGAGACCTCGAGCGACACCGAACCGTCGCCTCGCTCGGCCGACACCCGTACGTCTCCCGCTCCGTGGCGGAGCGCGTTGTCGATCAGGTTGCCGACCGCCTGCTCAACCCGCAGGACGTCGAGTTCGGCCTCGAGGTCGGCGGGGACGTCCACGACGATCTCGCGACCGCCCTCGCTCGCGCGACGTCCGAAGCGCGCTCCGACTCGCCCCAGCAACACCTCGAGGTCGACCCGTTCCCGCTTGATCGGCAACTGACCCTGATCGGAGCGGGCGACCACGAGCAGGTCCTCGGCCAGCCTGGAGAGCCGGTGGACCTCCTCCACCGCCGATCGGAGCGCCGCCTGGAGCTCCTCCCGCGTGCGTTCGGATCGGTCAGCGAGTTCGAGCTCCGTGCGCAGCACCGCGAGCGGCGTTCGCAGCTCGTGACTCGCGTCCGCAATGAACACGCGCTGCCGCTCCATTGACGCCTCGATCCGATCGAGCATGGCGTTGAGCGTCTCGCCGAGGCGATGGATCTCGTCCTCGGCGCGGGGCAGCGGAAGTCGCTCGCCGGTTCGCTCCAGCGTGATCTCGTCCGCCCTCTTTCGCATCGCATCGACGGGCGCCAGCGACCTGCTCGCGAGCAGATAGCCGAGGCCGGAGGCGACGAGAAGCGCCAGCGGGGCCCCGATCGCAAACGCGCCGGCAATCCCGGCAAGGGCCTCGTCGCGATCGCCGGTCGACGAGCCGGCGACGATCACGAACGACTCCCCCGGAACGCTCGCCGGCTCGGCAAGCACCCGGGCCTTCCCGTCGAGACCGGGGACGTCGCGGTCCACGAGGACGGATCCTCCGCTCGCCTGCTCTACCTGCGCGGGGTCGATCGCCGGGCCGCTCACCGATTGCAGGGTGGAGGCAACCACCTTTCCGTCCGGCCTGAGGACCTGGGCGAATCCCTCCTCGCTCTCGAACAGCCCGCCCGAAAGCTCCGGCGGCCGGTTTCCGGAGCGAGCCAGCAGCGTGTCCACGTCGTTGACCCGCGCCTCGAGTCCGTCGTCCAGCGCCTCGTTCAGGCCGCTCTCGACGCGAAGGTAGACGAACAGGGCCGCGAGCGCGAGCACGAGCAGCAGGGCGGCCGCGAACGCCGCCGTCAGCTTCGCCCGGATAGACAGCCCTCGAAGCATCACCCGCTCCTTGCTCAGCCGATAGCCGGCGCCTCGCACGGTCTCGATGCTTTTGACACCGAATGGCCGGTCGATCTTCTCGCGCAGGTAGCGGACGTAGACGTCGACGACGTTGGAGCGGTTCTCGTACGCGTAGTCCCACGCGTGCTCGAGCAGCTGATAGCGGGACAGCACCTCACCCGGGCGCCGCATGAAGACCTCGAGCAGGGTGAACTCCTTGGCCGACAGCGAGATCTCCGTGTCGCCGCGCCACACCTGCCGCGTGGCCGGGTCGAGGCGAAGGTCGCCGACCTCGAGCAGGACGGGACGCTCCGCCGGTGGGCGGCGAGCGAGTGCCCGAAGGCGCGCGAGGAGCTCTGCGAATGAGAACGGCTTCGTGAGGTAGTCGTCCGCTCCGCCATCGAGGCCCGAAACGCGGTCCTCGACGGCGTCTCGGGCGGTGAGCATGAGGACGGGAGCCCAAACCCCGTCGCCCCGCAGGCGCTTGCAGGTCTCGAACCCGTCGATCCCAGGGAGCATCACGTCGAGCACGATCGCGTCGTACTCGGTCGAGCCGGCCATCCATAGCGCGTCTTCGCCGCGCTCGCTCACATCGACCGCCATGCCCTCCTCACGGAGGCCACGGCGGATCAACGCCGCCATCTTGACCTCGTCTTCGACGATCAGCACGCGCATCGTCAGGCGAGGGTCCCACCGGAACATGAGAGTTCGATGAGAGCTATTCCAGCACGCTCATCGTGTCCGTGCCGACGGATACGTGATACTGCACTGCCGCATCGGGCGGCAGCTGCGGAACAGGGAAGGGACGACATGGGTACCAACCGGGACTGGATTGCTCCACTCACGGGTCTGGCGTTCGTCGTGCTGGCGATCGTCGCGTTCGCAATCGGCGGCGAGCCGCCGGACGTAACCGAGGACCCGGTCGAGGAGGTCGTCGACTTCTACGTCGACAACGACACCGCCCAGATGTTCAGCGCCGGCCTGGCGGCCATCGCGGGGACGCTGTTCGTGTTCTTCGGCGGCTACCTGCGAAAGGTGCTGCGCAACGCCGAGGGCCCCGGAGGAGGCTTCCTCTCCGCGGTCGCATTCGCCGGCGTCATCATCTTCGCCACCGGACTCGCGATCGACAGCACGATCAGCTTCGCGCTCGCCGACACTGCCGACGACATCGAGCCGGACGCCGTTCAGGCGCTGAGTGCGCTCTACAGCAACGATTTCCTGCCGTTCGCAATGGGGCTGCAGGTGTTCCTGCTCGCGACCGGGATCTCCGTCGTGCGCCACGGGGCGCTGCCGAAATGGGTCGGCTGGGTCGCGATCGTGCTCGCCGTGATCGCGCTGACGCCGATCGGCTTCGCCGCGTTCATCGCCACCGGCATCCTGGTCGCGATCATGAGCGTGATGCTGACGATGCGGGCCCGAGCGGCAACGGCCTAGCGCCGGTCAACCGAGACGGAATCGAGCACCGCCAGGATCTCGTCGCCGTAGCGCTCCAGCTTCGCCGGCCCGATGCCGTCGCACGCGCGCAGCTCGGCGGCGTCCGCCGGCATAGCGGCGGCGATGCCCGCGATGTGCTTGTTGGCGAGCACGACGTAGGCGGGTACCCCGTCGCGCGCGCAACGCTCCGCGCGCCACGCGCGCAGCGCCCGCTCGGCCTCCTCGCCCTCGGCAGAGAGCGGCACGCTCGGAGCCGCCTTCGCCGCCGCTCGCCGCCCCGCCGCCTTCACGGCGACCTCGTGGGAGGGCTGGCGGAACGCCTCCTCGGCGCTGCCGCGCAGCTCGTCGAGGAACGGCGACACGCGCTCGGCGTCCCCGAGCACCGCGCAGCGGTGGCGGGCGCGGGTGATCGCCACGTGCAGCACGCGCCGTTCGGCCTCCGCGTCCTCGGCCAGCCGGTGGGGAACGATCCCCGCCGTCACCCCGAACACCGCGACGCGGTCCCACTCGCGCCCCTTGACGCGGTGGACCGTCGACAGCGTCACCCCGCCGTCGGTCGCGGGTCGAGCGAGCGACTCGCGCAGCCACGGCTCGAAGGCGGCCGGGTCGGGGTGCAGGTCGGCGACGCCGAGCAGCGCCTCGAGGTCGTCGAGGTGGCTCGCCGCCCCCTGGTTGCCCTTCGAGCCGTCGAGCAGGTCCATCGCCCCGCCGAGCCCGATCCCGTCGCGGACCAGCTCCAGCAGGGTGCGGGTGTCGGCGCCCTCGGCCGCCGCCCGGCCCGCCAGCTCGATCGCGTCGGCGAGCTCCTCGACCTTGCCCGCGACGCGCTCGTCGTCGATCTTGGCCGAGATCCCTCGCAGGGCGTTGAGGCTGCGACAGCGCGAGAACCACTTCGAGATCCAGTTCGGAAAGCCGCGGCTCGGCCTTCGCCTGATCGTCTCCAGGTCGGCGGGCATCAGCGCCTCGGGCTCGAGCGCGACGCGCAGCCAGGCGAGCGCGGCGGCGATCCCGGTCCGCTCCAGCACGTCGGCTCGGAGCACGGAGTGCACGGGCACGCCGGCGGCCTGCAGCGCCACCTGCGGCGCCAGCAACAGCGAGTTGACCCGCGCCAGCACCGCTACCTCGTGCGGCTCGACGCCGGGCTCCGCCAGCCACTCGCCGACGATCTCGACCAGGGCGCTCGCGCCGGCGTCGGGCGGTGAGGTGACGATCCGCAGCGCGGTCGGCTCGGCGTCGGCCGCAGGCCCGGGCCGAATCGCCTTCTCGACCCGGATCTCGTTGTAGGCGAGCAGCCGGCTCGCCGCCTCCACCGTCGCCGCCGGGCAGCGGTAGTTGACCTCCAGCGCGACCGACTCGGCACGCGGGAAGAAGCCGCCGAAGTCGACCAGGAAGCGCGGGTCGGCGCCCGCGTGGTCGTAGATCGTCTGGTCGTCGTCCCCGACGCCGAACACGTCGAGCATCGGCATCGCCAGCAGGCGAAGCAGCAGCACGTGAGCTGGCGTGAGGTCCTGGAACTCGTCCACCAGCAGGTGGCGGTGGGCCGGCTGCATCCGCCGCCGGAAGCCGCCGTCGCGCATCAGCGCCTCGATCGAGCCGTACACCTGCTCGTCGAAGTCGATCGAGCCGCTCGCGGCGAGGCGCTCGCGATAGGCGTCGAAGCCCTCGGCGAGGCCGGGGACGTCGTCGCGGTCTGCCTCGATGGTCTCGGGATCGACCAGGCCCAGACGGACCTGGGTCAGCGCGTCGAGGTACGGGCCGACCGGGTCGGTGTTGGCCATCCGGCGCGGCACCGGGAAGACCTCGTCGACGATCGCCCGCACCTCGAGCTCGTCGAGAACGGGCGGGCGCACGCCCCGATGCTCGGCGAGCAGGTGGTAGCCGAGCGCGTTCAGCGTGCGCGTCCGCGGCTCCAGGCCGGCCAGCCGCGACTCGAGCTCGCGCTGCGCCTCCTTGTTGTAGGCGACCCCGAGCACGCCGGCGCGCTCGTAGCCCCGCTCGGCGAGCAGGTAGCGCAGGCGCTCCGTGAGCACCCGGGTCTTGCCCGAACCCGCGGGCGCGATCACCCGCACGGGGCCGCCGTCGTGGGCGACCGCGGCGAGCTGGTCTGGGGCCAGGTCGGCGTCGGGATCGCCGCCTCGCGCCACCGTGGTCAGGCTCCCGGCCTCGACCGACTCCCGGTGCACGATCGGCTCGCCCAGCTCGGGCACGCTCCACCGCGGACCGCCATCCACCCACGCCGGACTACCTCCCGGCAGCGAGACGTCCGGCCCGCCCTCGGGCCCGGCGGTCGCGCCCGCCGCTGCGGCCTTGCGCGACCACCACCACACCGGCTCGCCGGCGCGCGCGTCGTAGTTGTTCGCCCACACGAGGAAGTGGAGACGGTCGGAGGCGATCACGAGCGCGGGATCGAGCCCGTGCACCGGCGAGGAGTCGCGCGCGGGACGGCGGAACGCCTCGGGGTCGGTGGCCATCTCGACGACCACGGGCACCCTGTCCATCCAGGATGCGTGTAGGGAGGCGATCAGCTGCTCGGGTCGCGCCAGCCCCGCGTCGTCCACCAGCACCCGGGCGCACTCGCTCCACCGCGGGGGCGGATCTGACCCGGCCGCGACGATCACGCCGCGGCCGAGTCGTGGCGGGCTGGTGGCGCTCACTCCATGAAGCTAAGCGCTATGCCCGACGGTCTTCTCTCCCCTCGGGTGCTCGAGGTCGTCGGCGTCGACCAGCGCCCAGCCCAGGCGCTCGATCAGATGAGCGGAGAAGGTGTCCGACTCCAGATCGAGCAGGCCGATCCGCTCCTGGAGCAGCACGACCTCGGCTTCGTCGTCGCGGGGGTTCGTGGTCACGAGGATCTGCGGCACCTGGGGCCTCCTTTCGTCGCGGTCTCGGCGCCGACATCGTCACCGGACGACCTACGTACGAGGTCAACGGGAGGTAATTCTTCGGTGAAACCTTCGTGCTCCCCGGCGCCATAAGCTGGGCCGCGATGAGCCAGCCAATCGGCGTGATCGGCGTTCCGACGAGCGCCGGCGCGTTCGCCCCGGGTCAGGAGCGGGCGCCCGGCGGCGCTGCGCGACGCCGGCCTGATCGACATGGTTCGCGAGCACGGGGTCGATGTGCGCGACCACGGCGATCGCGAGATGTGGCGGTGGCGACCGGACCGCGAGAACCGCCGCGCGCAGAACCTCGGCAAGGTGGTCGAGATCGTCGCGGACACCGCGCGCCGGGTCGCCGAGGCGGCCGGCGCCGGCGAGACGACGCTCGTGCTCGGCGGCGATTGCACGGTGGGGATCGGGACCGTCGCGGGCCACGTCGAGAGCGGGGAGCGCGTGGGGCTCGTCTACTTCGACGCCCACGCCGACCTCAACGTCCCCGGGAGCGTCCTCCCCGGGGCGCTCGACTGGATGGGGATGGCACACATGCTCGGCGAGCCCGAAACCGCTGCCCGACCTGGTCGAGGTCGGAGCCCAGTCCCCCTGCTCGCACGCCGAGCAGGTGGTCCTGTTCGGGTGGGGCCCCGAGCAGGCGCAGCCGCGTGAGCGCGAGACGATCGAGGGCCCTCGATCGACGTCGTCGCGTCGACGAGGTAAGCGCCGACCCGGCCGCGGCGGCAGCGCGGGCCCTCGAGCTGCTCGACGATCGCGCGGAGCGGTTGCTCGTCCACTTCGACGTAGACGTGATCGACTTCACCGACGTGCCGCTGTCCGAGAACCCCGGCCGCAACGAGGGCGTCGCCTACGACGATGCGATCGCGGCGTTCGGGGCGCTGCTCCGGGAGCCCCGCCTCGCAGGCGTCACCATCACCGAGCTCAATCCCGCGCACGTCGAGGAGGGCGCCGCGAGCATCGAGCGGCTCGCCCGCGACGTGGCGGGCGGATTCGTGGCGGCGCGCTGATGGCGCTGATCCGGCGACGCGAGCGCCCGCCACGCGAGCGACTCGGCCACGAGAAGCCGGGCGCCGTGCTGCGCGGCCCGCCGATCACGGTGGCCTGCGAGTGCGGCGAGCGCGCCGAGCTGGCCTACGGCGAGCAATGGCCGTGCCCGTCGTGCGGCCGCCGCTACGACACCGCCCGCATCCCCGCCGAGGACTACGAGCGCATCCGGCGAACCCAGTTCCGATACCGGATCCTGCCCACGGCATACGGCCTGTTCGTCTCCGCGGTCGCCGTGTTCTTCATCGTCACCGGCAACGTGTTCAGCGTCTTCATCCTGCTCCCGATCTCGCTGACGGCGTGGTTCCTGTTCATCCGGCCAATCCACCGCGGCCGCTACAGGCGCGCGATCGCCGAGCTGCCCCGCTGGGATCTACGCGCGGAGTAGCGCCGTTACACCCGGGCCGCTGGCGGAGGCCTCCATCGCGGCTGCCTCCTCCGGCGTCGCGGGCACCTCCTCGCGCAGGTGGATGCGGGTCCGGTCCTCCACAACCTTGCGGTACACGTAAAGCAGGAGTCCCACGGCCAGCACGATCAGGCCGATGCGGGTCTTGTCCCACCCGTAGCCGTAGGCGGTCTCGATCCCCAGGAACCCGCCGGAGTAGATGAACCCGCCGACGACGATGAACGCCAGGTTGGCGACCGCCAGCAGCGCCGCGATCGGCACCCAGGCGGCTCTACAGCTTGATCGGCCGCGGCCAGTTGGGCCGGTCCTTGCGCAGCAGCAGGAAGCCGGTGAGCGCGAACACGTGGGCGAGGATGTAGCCGAGGTTGCCCGCCGCCAGGATGTCGAGCGGGTAGCCGAAGTACGAGATCAGCCACAGGTTGATGACGGCGTCCAGCGTCATCGCGATAGCCGGCACCCTGAAGCGGTTGAGGCGGCCCAGCCACTTGGTTGTCATGCCGTCGCGGGATATCCCGTAAAGCGCCCGTGAGCCGTCCATGGTCGCCGTGTTCATCGACAGCAGCAGCCCCGCGATCAGGCACACGATCAGCACGTGGCCGAGCGCGTTCCCGACGAGTTCGTCGAAGGCCGTCTTGTAGAACGCGATGGCGGTCGCGTCGTTGCCAATGACATTGGTGCCGAGCGTGCCGCCCAACCCCAGCGGCAGCAGCGCGTAGACCAGCACCGAGAAGGCGGCCGAGGCGCGCAGCGCTCTGGGCGTGTCGGTCTCGGTGGAGTGGTACTCGGGTGCGAATGCCGCCACGGTCTCGAAGCCGTAGGACGACCAGCCCATGAAGTAGAGCCAGGTCATGGCAAGCCCAAGACCACCGCCGGCACCGATTTCCCAGGTCATGTGATCGCTCGACCAGTCACCCGTGATGTAGGGAAGGAACATCAGCACGGCAGCCGGGAGCATCAGCAGGCCGCCCGTGACATAGCCGACCCATACAGCCGGCCGGACGCCGAAGATGTTGAAGAGCCACACGGCCACGATGCAACCGATGCCGATGTAGACCGGCAGGCTCCACTGGAAGTTCCCCACGTCCTGGGTGAACGTCGTGCTCGAGAACCACTCGGCCTGCACCAGGGTGCCGATGATGTAGCCGCTGATCGCCAGCACGCTCGACCACGCGAACCAGTAGCCGAACGTAGCCACCGGCCCGACGAACGTCGAGTACTTGCGCCAGGCCTCGTTCGCGTAAAGCGAGATGCCTCCGGCCTTGTTCGGGAACATCGTCGCCATCTCCGCGTAGACGTTGTTCTGCAGCGCGCCGATGCAAACCGAGATGGTCCACAAGACAAAGGCACCTGTTGTCCCGAGCACCCCGATCGAGGCGCCCAACGCTGCGATCAGGAACGCTGGGTTCGCAAGCGCGACGACGAACCCGTCCCACCACGTCATCGCCTTGAGTAGCTGGCGCTCCTCGACCTGAGCGGTTGCCATCTTCGGCCCCTTCCTCTCCGCTCCCCCTGGCGAGCCTATTCCTGCGTGCACCAATTTGTCAATAGCCGGGCTCAGGTAGTCCGGCCGCGGGGCGAGCGCCATATCTACACTCGACTAGTGCTCGTAAAGGACCGGCCAACCGGCATCGACACCGGCCGGGCCGAGCGCACTGCGGGGCGCCCGGTGGTCCTGGGCACGCTGTCTTGCCGGATCGATCCCGCCGCCGAGCGGATGGCGATCGAGTCCGCCCTCGATGCCGGCTCCCCCCTGCTGGTCGCGAACGTCGTCCACCTGCCCAACTATCCGACGACGCTGATGCTGATCGGCCCCGACGCGGCCACCCTTCCGCACGAGGAGGACCTCGAGGCGGTGCGGGCGACAGCCGAGCGCGCCGCCGCGCTCGGGATCCCCACCGAGCACCTGCGGGTGAGCAGCAAGCGTCCGGTGAAGGCGCTGCTCGAGGTCGCCCGCGACCGCCGCGCCGGGCTGCTCGTCTTCGGCCCCGACCGGCCCGGATCCCCGCGCGCCGCTTCCGCCGCGCCTCGCGCGAGATCCGCAAGCGGGCCGAATGCCTCGTCTGGATCGCCCCGGAAGGATAAGGGGGTTGCTCGAGCGCTTGACCGACGACCAGGTGGCGGCGTTTCGCCGCGATGGGTTCCTGATCGTGGAGAAGGGTTTGATCACAGACGCTGAGGTCGATGCCCTGCGAGAGCGATTCGCGCGCGTCTTCGAGGTGGAGTACGAGACCGGCGTCAAGCCCGACGAGGTCAACTGGATACCCGGGCGCGATCCCGACGACGTCACACGCCAGATCTGCAACGCGTGGCGCGCGGACAACCTGATCGCGGCTCAGGTCCTGAGCGAGCGAACCGGCCGGCTCGCGGCGCAGCTCATGGGCTATCGGGGCGTGCGGCTCCTGCAGGACAACTGCCTCTGGAAGCCGCCCGGCACGAAGTCGCTCGGCATGCACCAGGACGGCTCGTACGCCGACTACCTGGTTCCACCCGAGATGGTCACCTGCTGGATCGCACTCGACGACACCCGCGCGGACGCCGGCACGATCGAATACGCGCGCGGCTCGCATCGCTGGCCTCGTGCGCCGGCACGCCGATCGGAGTTCCATGCGCCCGACGACTGGCTCGCCCCTGTCCGCGACGCCGTGCCCGACGGTGAGGAGCCCGAGCTGGTCCCGATCGTGGTGCCGGCGGGCGGCTGCGCGTTCCACCACTCACTCACCTTCCACGGATCGGGGCCGAACCGGGCCACGGTCGAGCGCCGCGCCCTCGTCTCGCATCTCGTGCCCGTCGAGACCCGCTTCCATCCGACGAACGTCGATCCGACCTATTCGCGCTACCGGCGGCACGGCGATCTCTCGCTCGACGAGTCTTTCTTCCCGATCGTGTGGGACGAGGACGGGAGACGAAGCGCGTGGCTCAACGAGCTGCCGGCGGTCGGCATCGTCCCCGATGACTGACCGAGCGAGTGGTACAACACATTGGACAAATCTGTTCATTGCGAGGAGAGAGCGCATGACCGAAAAGATGTGGGGTGAGGAGCCGTTCTGGGGGCTGGGGTACGAGTGGGATCCGGACTGGTTGCTGACCGAGCGCCAGAAGGAGCTGCGAGCGAAGCTGATCGAGCTCTGCGAGCAGGAGATGCGCGCGAACGCGAAGCGCTCCGACGACGAGCTGCTGTACCCGCGTCGCAACTTCGAGATCCTGGCCGAGAACGGGTTCCTCGGGCTCACAGTGCCGGAGGAGTACGGCGGCCTGGGCGAGAACCACGTCGCGTTCACGATGGTCTGCGAGACACTGGCCAGATACGGCTGCGCTTCGACCGCGATGTGCTACGTGATGCACATCGGAGCGGTCGCGACGATCATGCTCCGCCCCACCCCGGAGCTCGTCGACCGCTACATCCGCACGCTCGACGCCGAGTGCCGGATCGGGACGCTCTCCTACTCGGACCCCCAGACCGGCTCGCACTTCTGGTACCCGTTCTCGTCCAGCGCGGAGCGGACCAACGGGGGCTTCAAGGTGAACAAGAAGTCGTCGTGGACGACCTCGGGCGGGTTCGCCGACTTCTACGTCGTCCAGACCACGAGCCCCGACTTCTCCGGCTACGACGACCTGTCGGTGTTCGTGATCGACGGTGACGACGTCAAGGCGCAGCCGTCGCTGTGGGACGCGCTCGGCCTGCGGGGCAACCAGTCGGGCCCGATCCAGGTGGAGGACATCGAGGTCCCGGCCGATCAGATCGTCGGTCCGGTCGGCGACGGCGCATCGTCCAACGACGAGGCGGTGGACCCGTGGTTCCTCATCGGCTCCTCCTCGGTGTGGAACGGGATCGCGCTCGGCACGATCGACATCGCGAAGCGCCACACGACGCGCAAGAAGCACGTCGACGTGGGCATGCGGGTCGCGGACTACCCCACGATCCAGGACTACGTAGGCGAGGCGGTGATGGACACCAACGCCTGCCGGGTCTTCGTCAGCTCGGTCGCCCAGGCGATGGATCGCGCCACCGACGACAACACCAGGGTGCTCGAGCCCGGCGAGACCGCCCGGGCCGACTTCCTGCACTGGGCGTGGCAGATCAAGTTCGAGGCGGCGAAGAACGTCGCCGCGGTCGTGGACAAGATGCTGCACGCCTGCGGCGGGTCGGGCTACAAGCGCGACATGGAGCTGGAGCGCTACGTGCGCGACGCGAAGGCGGGCTGGGTGATGGGGCCGACGAACGAGGTCCTGCGCCAGTTCGTCGGCAAGGCCGTGCTGCACGGCTTCGACGCGCTCGACTACTGGAACCAGACCTACAACCGGCGGGTGGTCGAGAACGAGGTCAAGAAGCTCGACCCCGACGGCAAGCGCAAGCTCGCGGAGCAGCTGGTCGAGCAGGCCGAGGAGGCCGAGCAGAAGACGGAGGCCGCGAAAGCCTAGATGGCAGTCGCGGTCCGACCCTCGCTCGTGCAGCCCGGCCTGAAGCCGGTCGACCGCTCGCTGGAATCGCACTGGGTTCGGCCGGGGGCGGCGACCGCCGTCCGGCTCGAACCCGGGGACGAGGTCGCGATCGTCAACCGCGACGGCGGCCAGGTGGCAGAGCTGACGGTGCTCGACACCGAGGGCGGAGAGGACGCGGCGGCGATCGGCGCCCGCGCGGATGTCGACGCGACCGTGCTGCGCGATCTCCTCCGTATCGGGGCTGCCGACGGCTTCCTCGCCGCGCTCCACAGCGACGGCTTGGTGCCGCACGACGCGCGGGCGCTGCGGCTGTTCGATGCCGACACGCCGCGCGGGACGGTGGAGCGCTTTGCGGTGGAGCGCGCCTCGACCGCGATCGTCGCCGCCCCCGGCGGCCGCGTGGTCGAGGGCGACTGGCCTCCCTCGCCCCTACTGATCGAGGTTCGGCGGGCGGTACCGCGCGAGTTCACCGAGGTCGAGCTGCCGCCGCCGCTGGCGGAGCCGCGACTCGACTTCCGCATCGACCGCGCCACCGCCTCCGGATACGAGGTGAAGGAGGGCGAGTTCATCCAGATCATCGACGTGCAGGGCAAGCAGTGCTCGGACTTCCTCGCCTTCAACCGGAACAAGCTCGAGAACGGGATCGAGCGCGGGCTCGATGCGACGACGACCAGGACGCTGATGGGCGGCGCCCACCCGCAGCCGGGGCTGTTCCGGAAGAGCTTCGACGTCGACATGGACCCGTTGGTCGAGCTGATCCAGGACACGGTCGGCCGCCACGACAGCTTCGCGCTCGCGTGCACGAAGAAGTACTACGAGGACCTCGGCTATCCGGGCCACATCAGCTGCTCGGAGAACTTCAACGGCGAGGTGACGCCGTACGGCGTCGCGCCGCGGCCCGGCTGGGAGGCGCTGAACTTCTTCTACAACACCGGGTTCGACGACGACAACCGGTTCATGATGGACGAGCCGTGGTCGCGACCCGGTGACTACGTCCTGCTGCAGGCCTCGACCGACCTGCTGTGCGCCTCATCCGCTTGCCCCGACGACATCGACCCAGCCAACGGCTGGGAGACCACCGACATCCACGTCCGCGTGTACTCGCCCGACAACCGGTTCACGCACGCGGTCGCCCACCGCGTTACCCCGGAGGCCGACCCCGTCATGACGAAGGAGACCGCGTTCCACCCACGCACCACGGCCATGACCCGCGACATGATCGAGTACCGCGGCTATTGGGTGCCGAACAGCTTCGTCGGCGAGCACTCGATCGCCGAGTACTGGGCGTGCCGCGAGCAGGCCGTGATCATGGACCTGTCGGCGCTGCGCAAGACGGAGGTGGTCGGCCCCGACGCGGAGCGACTGATCCAGCACGCGATCACCCGCGACGCCCGCAAGATGGCAGTCGGCCAGGTCACCTACACGGCGGTCTGCAACGAGACCGGCGGGATGGTCGACGACGCCACCGTGCACCGGATCGCCGACGACAACTTCCGCTTCGTCGGTGGCGACCCCTACACGGAGATTCACCTGCGGAAGATCGCCGACGACCTCGGCCTGCGGGTGTGGATCAAGCCATCGACCGACGAGCTGCACAACGTCGCCGTCCAGGGTCCGGAGAGCCGCGAGATCTTGAAGCAGATCGTGTGGACGCCGCCCCTCCAGCCCGAGCTGGAGGAGCTGCGCTGGTTCCGCTTCCTGATCGGGCGGATCGGCGACTATGACGGAACCCCGATCGTCGTCTCCCGGACCGGGTACACCGGTGAGCTCGGGTACGAGGTCTGGTGCCACCCCGACGACGGCCCCACGGTGTGGGACGCGATCTGGGAGGCCGGCCAGGATCACGGCCTGAAGCCGCTGGGGATGGCGGCGCTTGACATGCTGCGAATCGAATCCGGCCTGATCTTCTACGGGTACGAGTTCGACGACACGGTCGACCCGTTCGAGGCTGGCATCGGGTTCGCGGTCAAGCTCGACACGGAGGACGACTTCCTCGGCAAGGAGGCGCTGATCGAGCGCAAGAAGCACCCGCAGCGGACGCTGGTGGGGCTGGAGCTGGAGGGCCACGAGACCGCCGGGCACGGCGACTGCGTCCACGTTCCCGGCGTCCGCGACGACATCGGCGTGATCACGAGCGGCACCCGGAGCCCGATCCTGCGCAAGAACATCGCGCTGTGCCGGATGACTGTCCAGCATGCCGAGCCGGGCACACACGTCGAGATCGGAAAGCTCGACGGCCACCAGAAGCGGATCCCGGCGACCGTGGTGCGGGTCCCCTTCTACGACCCGGAGAAGATCCGGCCCCGGTCCTGATTACGGGCCCGAGCTCAGGCTCCCGTACTGCCCGCCGTGGAAGAGCAGCGGGCGCGCGTTCTGGGTGAACCGGGCGTACTCCACCCGGCCGAGGAACAGCGAGTGGTCCCCGCCCCAGTAGGAGCGGTCGATCCTGGCCACGAAATGCGCCGCGGCCCCCTCGACGAGGGGCGCGTCGTGGACGAGCGCGAAGCTCGGCGCCGGGCCACCGTCCGCTGCTCGAGCGGCGAACCGATCCGACAGCGCCCGCTGGCCGTCCGCGAGGACGCTCACCCCGAAGCGGCATTCCTGGTGCAAAAGCGAGCACATCTTCGTGCGCCGATCGACCGAGATCAGGACGAGTGGCGGCTCGAGCGACACCGACATGAACGCGTTCGCGGTCATCCCGTGGATCTGCTCGGAGACCAGCGTCGTGATCACGGTCACCCCGGTGGCGAACATGCCCAGCGTCTGGCGCAGCGCCACCGCCGGCTCGTCGCCCTCGACGTCCAGCGGCTCCTCGCCGGTGGGCGCCTCGAGCGCCGACTCGCCGATCCCCTCCGGTCCGGCTCCGGCCCACGCAGCGGCCTCGGCCAGGGTGAGGTCGAACTCGGGCGGGGTTGCCGGCGACTCGTTCACACCCGCATTATCCAGCGCCGTCGCGGATCAGCTCGGTCTATGTAGCCGGGCGCGACTACCGGGCGAATCGGGCCATCAACGGGAGCACGACCCGCTGCACCGCGGGCGGCGGCGACGTCATCACGGTCTCGTCGCGGAACCGCAGCGCGAACTCGGCCAGCCACCCCGCGCCATGCAGGCTGGTGGGCAGGTTGCGCTTGTTGTAGAGCCCCTCCCGCGCGGCCCGCGCGCTCTCGGTCAGAAACTCCTCCAGGCGCCCGGCGGGGATCACCTCGGTGCGCAGGTGGGCCTCGCTGCCGCTTGTGTTCGCGAGCTCGTGCCTGACGTTGGGAGCGACCCGCACCGGCCCGTCCTCGGGGACGAGGTCGCGCCAGGTGCCGTCCAGCTTCACGCGGACCGTGCCCTCGAGCGCCTCCCAGTGCTCCTCGAGCGAGGGGTGGAAGTGCTCCGGCAGGTTTCCGCCGTCCTGAAGCCACGTGTAGACCCACAGCCTGTCGCCCTCGTTGCGGAAGGCGTAGGAGACGCGGTGGATCGGGTCGTGTACCCGCTCGCCCGCGGCCTCGGTCTTCGTCTCGGTCATGCTCGCTGCCACCTCGCTTTCTTCGGTCCGTCCCCGTTCCTCAGCCGTGCGCGAGCGCTTCGGCGGCCGCTCCGCGCCCCGTCCGCACGGCGCCCTCCATGTAGCCGCAGACCCACTGATCGGAGCCGCAGACGTAGAACGGCGGCTCGTGGGTTCCGTGCAGCGGCCCCACGGCCATCACCTCGCCCGGGCGCCACGCGGTGATGTAGCCCTGGGTCCAGGGATCGACGCCCCAGCGGCGGACGAAGAAGGCGTCCGGGTCGGCGGCGCCGTCGCCGAACAGGGCCACCATCTCGTCGGTGAGCTCCCCCTGGACGAGGTGCTGCGGCGTGGCCAGCAGCGGCGCCAGCCGCTCCGGCGGAACCAGCGTCGAGATGATCCCCTCGACCTGCGGCCATATGCCTCCGATCAAGCCGGTCTCGCCGTACGCCGTGCCGTTCTGCCCCTGCTCGTGCCAGAACGAGGAGCCGTAGGCGAACACGGCCTTCGCCGCGAGCGCGTGGCGCTGGCGGTGCAGGGAGCCCAGTCGCTCCTCGGACACGCCCTCGATGTGGACGTCCCGCAGGGGGCCGACCGGTAGCGCTGAGACGACCGCCGCCGCCTCGAACCGCTCACCGTTTGCGGCCGTCACCACGCAGCCCGAGGCGCTCGCGCGGATGCGCTCCACCGGCGTCGCGTAGCGGACCCGGTGACCGAGCTCGTCCGCCATCCGCAGCGCCACGCTCGCCGATCCCTCGACCACGCGCTGGGACTCCCATACCTCGTAGTCGTAGAAGCCGGTGACGCCGGCGGCGGCCTGCTTGCGCAACTCCGAGAGCAGCGAGATGCGCTCGACCGACTCCGAGGACAGCGCCAGCGCGGCGAGATCCTCGGCCCGGACGGCGTTCCGCGTCGCGCCGGCGTCCCGCATCCAGCCGGCGACCGACAGCCGGTCGAGCCGCTCCGCGTCGGGATGCGACCACGGGTCGTCCGGATCGACCGTCTTCACGAGACGGCCGAACTCCTCCTCGACCGCGGCGTAGCTGGCCCGGTCCTCGTCGCTCATCCAGGGGAACCCGTCCCCGATGAAGCGTCCCTCGGCGAGAACGTAGGTGTCCTCGCCGGGCAGCGCCGGAAAGGAGGACTCGAGGGTGAGCCCCAGCTCCTCGACCAGGCCGAGATACGCGGTCTGAAAGGAGCCAGTCAGCTCGCCGCCGAGCTGCACGAGCCGGCCGTCGGGCAACTGGGTCTGCTCCACGCGGCCGCCGGGGCGCCCCCGCGCCTCCAGCACGACGACGTCCGCGCCCCCCGCGACGAGATCCCGCGCGGCGGACAGGCCGGCCAGGCCGGCACCGACCACCACCGCGTCATGGGCCACCTCTCAACGCTCCTCTCGGTGCTTCACACCCTCGTCGGCGAAGGTGGCCAGCAGGGGCTCGGAGACGATCACCTCGCCGAGCGCCTCGTCGATCGCGTCGAGCACGTCGCGCGAGAGCTCGACGCCCGACGCCTCGGCGTTGCTGTGAACCTGCTCGGGGCGCGTCGCGCCGATGATCGCCGAGGCGACCTCGGGCGCGCCGCAGGACCCAGGCGAGGGCGAGCTGGACCATCGTCAGGCCCGCGCTCGTCGGCGATCGGGCGCAGGCGCTGGACCGCCTCCAGCACCTCGTCGCGCCATGTAGGGACCGATCGGGCCGCCCATCTCGTCGTGCGCGGCGCGGGAGTCGGCCGGCGGCGGCTCGCCCGGCGGGTACTTGCCGGTCAGCACGCCCTGGGCGAGCGGCGACCACACGATCTGCGAGATGCCGTTCTCCCGGCACAGCTCGAAGACCTCCGCCTCGGGCGCGCGCCAGATCATGTTGTACTGCGGCTGAGAGGAGACGAACTTGGCGGCGCCGGGGACGTCGAGGCCGGCGCGAATCTGCTCCGGGGTCCACTCGCTGAACCCGATGCAGCGCGCCTTTCCGGACTCGACGGCCTCGGTCAGCGCCTCCATCGTCTCCTCGATCGGGGTCCGGTGTCGAAGCGGTGGCACTGGTACAGGTCGACGTAATCGGTCCGCAGCCGCGCCAGCGAGGCGTCGAGCTGCTTGCGGATCTGCTCGGCGGACAGCCCCCGGTCGGTCGCGGACATCGGGAAGTAGACCTTCGTCGCCAGCACGTAGGACTCGCGGGGATGCCGGGAGAGGATCTCGCCCCACGCCTCCTCGGCGGCCCCGGTCCCGTACACGTTCGAGGTGTCGAAGAAGTTGATCCCGGCGTCGAAGGCGGCCTCGGTGCAGGCCTCGGTCTGCTCGCGCCCCACCCCACCGGAGTAGGTGAGCCAGGAGCCGAGCGAGATCTCCGAGACCTCGAGCTCGCGAATCGCCGAGCCTGCGCCGGTTCACGGTCCCGACGATACCCGGCCGGGTGCCCTCACTCGATCGGGCGCGGCTAGCCGCAGTTCGGCCAGTGGCCGGCGCCTTCGCGGTTCTTGAGCGCAACCGCGACCACTGCCTGCGTCCTGTACGTGTAGTCGATCGGGTCGCCGCCGGGCGACTTCGGCGAGTCCCGCCAGGTCGACTTCATGAACTGGAACGCGCCGCGGTACGTGCCGCCGCCGCCGATCGCGTCCGGATCGCGCCCGGACTCACACTCGGCCGTGGAACGCGCCCAGCGCCTGTCACGGGAGGACACCCTGTCCCACAACCGCTCGTACCTGGAAGCCTCGGCGGGCGCTTCCTCGGTCGCATCATCGCTGCCGGCCGACACGCCCCCCGAACCCGACGCCGCGCCGGCCGGGGCGACGGCGAACGCCGACAGGCCCGCGAGCGTGGCCACCGCGGCCATCAGCGGGAGAACGATCCTTAGATTGGGGTTCGCACGAACGTGCGAGGGATTCAACTTGAAGCTCTTTCGTCGCTTACGGGGTTAGCTGACGGGCTCGCGCCAAAGAGCCGGCGCTACACGGCCAATCAGGCCGCGATTCGCCCCAACGAGTGGGTCCCCCGACGACCCGCGATATGTGGCGGGTCGTTCAGCAGGTTGCGCGGCAGACTAGCAAATCGTTAGCGAAGCGTTAGCGCTCGGGTGATCCCGTGGTGTGGAGGCGTCTAGTCTCCGAGGTCAAAGGAGACAGGACATGAGCGAAGTCAAGACTGCAGGGAAGGTGCTGTACACGGCCGAGGCGCACGTCACGGGCGGCCGCGCCCAGGGCCACGGCCGCACATCGGATGGAGTGCTCGAGGTCGACCTGCGCATCCCGAACGAGCTGGGCGGCGAGGGAGGGGGCACGAACCCGGAGCAGCTGTTCGCGGTCGGATTCGCGTCGTGCTTCGAGAGCGCGCTCGGCGTGGTCGCACGGCGCCAGAAGCTGGACGCGGACGACGTCGAGGTCGACTCCAAGGTGATGCTGCTGCCGACCGAGGAGCGAGGCTTCAAGCTCGCCGTCGAGCTCGACGTCACGCTGCCGTCGATCGACGACACGGATCGCGCGGTCGAGGTGGTACGGGCCGCGCATCAGGTCTGCCCCTACTCGAACGCGACTCGAGGCAACATCGAGGTGAAGCTGACGGCGAACGACGCTCCGGTGACCGCATAAGCCCATGCTCTTCGGAGTCGCGGTCTTTCCTACGGACTACGCGGTTGACCCGGGCGCAATGGCGCGGATGGTCGAGGAGCGCGGCTTCGAGTCGCTGTTCTTCCCCGAGCACACCCACATTCCGGCGGACCGCGCGACGCCCTATCCCCCGGGCGGCGAGCTGCCCAGCCGAGTACAGCCACACCTACGACCCGTTCGTCGCGCTCACGGCGGCCGCCGCCACCACCGAGAGCCTGCTCCTCGCGACCGGCATCTGCCTCGTGATCGAGCGCGACCCGATCATCACCGCGAAGGAGGTCGCGAGCCTCGACAGGCTCTCCGGCGGACGCTTCCTGTTCGGCGTCGGCGCCGGGTGGAACCTCGAGGAGATGGAGAACCACGGAACCGATCCCCACCGCCGCTTCTCGCTGATGCGCGAGCGAGTCGAGGCGATGAAGGCGATCTGGACCCAGGACGAGGTCGAGTACCACGGGGAGCACGTCGACTTCGATCCGATCTGGTCGTGGCCGAAGCCGGTCCAGCAGCCATATCCCCCCGTGCTCGTGGGCGGCAATGGGCCCAAGGTGCTGGAGCGGGTGGTCGCGTTCGGAGACGAGTGGATGCCGAACCGGGTCACCGGGCTAACCGACAGGGTCGCCGAGCTGAATCGGCTCGCCGCCGAGGCGGGGCGCGACCCGATCCCGGTGACGCTGTCGGGCGCCAGACCCGACCCGGAGCTGATCGAGCGCGGGGAGCAGGTCGGCGTCCACCGCTGCAGCTTCTACATCGACCCTGCCGACGCCGGCGAGACGGAACGCCAGCTCGACGAGCTCGCGTCGACTCTGGGCCTCGGCTAGGCGACGCGGCCGCCGTCGGAAGGATCACGGATGACCGACGAGCACGATCTCGTAGCGCACGGGAGGGCGATCATCGACGCCAACCTGTACATGGTGCTCGGGACGGCGGATCAGGCTGGACGGCCGTGGGTGACGCCCGTCTATTACGCGCCGGCCGGATACCGCGAGTTCTTCTGGGTTTCGGAGCCCGACGCTACGCACTCTCGGAATCTCGAAGCGCGAGGCGAGGTGAGCATCGTGATCTTCGACTCGACCGTGCCGATCAACACGGGCCAAGCCGTCTACATGTCGGCCACGGCCCAAGAACTGACCGGCGTCGAGCGCGCGGAGGCACTGGACGTCTACTCTCGCCGGACGTTGTCCGACGGCGGACGCGAATGGACAGTCGAGGACGTGCAATCCCCGGCGGCGCTTCGCCTCTATCGAGCCACCGCCGTCGACCAGTACGTGCTCGACGAGCACGATAATCGCCTGCCGGTGACCCTGTGAGCAATATGACCTTCGCCGCGCCGGCGGACAGCTACGACCGCTACATGGGTCGCTACTCGCGCCGACTGGCACCGCTGTTCGCCGACTTCGCCGAGGCTCGAGCCGGCATGCGGGCACTGGACGTGGGGTGCGGACCGGGCGCGCTCACCGAGTGCCTCGCCAAGCTCCTTGGGGCCGAGCGAGTCGCCGCCGCCGATCCGTCGCAGCCGTTCGTGGAGGCTTGCGCGCAGCGGGTTCCCGGCGCGGACGTCCGCCGTGCGAGCGCCGAGACAGTGCCCTGGGCCGACGACAGCTTCGACGCGGTCCTCTCCCAACTCGTGGTCAACTTCATGGACGATTCGGCGCGGGGGGTACGCGAGATGATTCGCGTCGCCCGGAAGGGGGGCGCCGTGGCGGCCTGCACCTGGGATTACGCCGAGGGCATGGAGATGCTTGCGACGTTCTGGGACGCGGCGGTCGCGCTCGACCCCGCCGCCCCAGCGGAGAGCAAGCGGATGCGGTTCGGCAAGCCGGATGAGCTGCGCGGCCTATGGCTGGACGCCGGGCTCGACGATGTCTCGACCGACGCCATTGAGGTCACCGAGCGGTACGAGGACTTCGACGATTACTGGAATCCGTTCACAGCCGGGGTCGGCCCGGGCGGTGCTTACTGCGCGTCGCTCTCGCCAGGAGCGCAAGAAGCGCTACGCGACGAGTGCCGACGCCGTCTCGGGGATCCTGCGGGCGCGTTCGAGCTGCAAGCGCGCGCCTGGGCCGTGCGCGGGCGGGCCTGACAGCTACAAGAATCCGCGATCACGCGAATGGGGGCGGGGATCCGCGACACCGACGGGAACCGCTTCCTCATCGTCGAGCAACCTGACGATGCCTGGGAGCTAGCGCTGAATCAGGGCCCTGGGCGGCGGCAGCTTGTTGACGCCGGGCGCACGCAGCCCGTCGAGCATGATCTCGACGTATCGCTCCCAGTTCAGCTCCGGCATGTTTCCGGCGGCACCGGCGGTCACCGCGCCGAGGCCGCAGATCAGGGTGGGCACGTCCTCGATGACGGCGTCGCGGCGCATCCCGCCCGCCGCCTGCGCGTTGGCGATCAGCTGTGCGGTGAGGTCGGCCAGGCCGCTCTCCACCGCCTCGTGCTGGCCGAGCTGGGGCTGCGAGCTTAGGAACTCGGACAGCCCGCGGTCGCGCACCTGGTACTCCGCCGAATAGCGCATCAGATCGCAGAACGCCTCCCACGGCTCGTCCTCGGCGAGCGCCTCCTCGGTGCGCTCCGCGAGCCGCTGGAAGCGATCGCTGACGAGGGCGCCGATCAGGTCGCCCTTGGTCGGAAAGTGGCGATAGACGGTGCCGACCCCGACGCCGGCCGTGCGGGCAATGTCCTCCATCTGACACTCGAGGCCGCACTCGCCGAACCGCTCGCGCGCGGCCGCGAGCACCGCCTCGCGGTTGCGCCGGGCATCGGCCCGCAGCGTGGGCTTGCCGTCCGTCGCCGCTTCGGCCGAGGCCTCTGCCTCGATCGTCGAGGTCGTCGAGTTGTCTATTTCGTCGCTTGTCATTCGTCTACCGGGGTGAGAGGGAAATCGGGTTGCAAACGGAATCACAATTCCGTATAGTAGCGCGGCAACCGGAACCGGAACTCAGGTTCCACCACGGAGTATCGCAGAGCACACCGACGACAGCAAGGCGAGCAAAGGAGCACAGAAATGACCGAAGGCAACGGGTACAGAGAACGCCGCTGGATCGCCCTCACTCTCCTGTGCTTCGCACAGTTCATCGTCGTCCTCGACGCCTCGATCGTCAATGTGGCTCTGCCCTCGATCGGCGAGGGGCTCAACTTCTCCCAGGAGAACCTCGCGTGGGTGGTCAACGCCTACGTGCTCACCTTCGGTGGCTTCCTGCTGCTCGGCGGACGCATGGCGGACCTGCTGGGGCGCCGGCGCGTGTTCATCTCCGGACTGCTGCTGGTCGCCGCCGCCTCCCTCGCGGCCGGCTTCGCCGCCACGGAGGGTCAGCTGATCGCCGCCCGCGCCGCCCAGGGCCTCGGCGCCGCGATCATCTCGCCATCGGCCCTTTCGATCATCACCACCACCTTCAGCGACGGTTCCGAGCGCAACAGGGCGCTCGGGGCGTGGGGAGCGGTTGCCGGAGCGGGCGGCGCCGCCGGCGTGCTGTTCGGCGGCATCCTCACGGACGGCCTCGGCTGGGAGTGGGTGCTGTGGATCAACGTGCCGGTTGCGCTGGTCGTAGCGGCGCTCGCCCCGCGGCTGATCGCGGAGAGCCGCTCCGAGTCGACCACCCGCCACTTCGACACCGCCGGCGCGGTGAGCGTCACCGCCGGGCTCTCCCTGCTCGTCTACGCGATCGTTGACGCGACCAATGCCGGCTGGGGATCGGTCCAGACGCTCGGGCTCCTGGCGGTCTCCGCGGCGCTGATCGCGGCATTCGTTGCGATCGAGCTCCGCTCGGAGTCGCCGCTGGTGCCGTTCCGGATCTTCCGCCTTCGGACCCTGACCGGCGCCAACGTCGTCGGCCTCCTCGTCGGGGCATCCCTGTTCTCGATGTTCTTCTTCATCACGCTCTATATGCAGCAGGTGCTCGGCTACAGCGCGATCAAGGCGGGGCTTTCCTACCTGCCGCTCGCATTGATGATCATCGTTGCGTCGGGGATCGCATCCCAGCTCGTAACCCGAGTCGGCTTCAAGCCGGTGCTGATGGCCGGGATGGCGTTCATCGCCGCGGCGCTCGTGTGGTTCTCCCAGGTCTCGGTGGGTGGCGGTTACGTGACCGACATCCTCGGCCCGTCGCTCCTCGCGGCGACCGGGCTCGGCTTCGCCTTCGTGACGACGACGATCGCCGCCGTCTCCGGCGTGCGCGACCAGGAGTCCGGGCTGGCGAGCGGGCTGATCAACACCTCGCAGCAGATCGGGGGCGCCCTCGGACTCGCGGTGCTGGCCACGATCGCCAACTCGCGGACCGATGACGTCGTCGCGAGCTCCGGGGGTGATCCCTCGGCGCTGACCAACGCGCTCACCGAGGGATTCCAGTCGGCGTTCCTCGGTGGCGCCGCGATCGCGGCCCTCGGATTCGTTCTGACGCTGGTGCTGATCCGCGGCCGCGACAGCCGCGCCCACGTCGAGCTCGGCGCTCGAGGGGCGGAGCAGCCCGCCGAGGCCTAGGCCAACCCGAAGCCCCCGCGCCAGCGCGGGGGCTTCGTGAAGTAGCGGTATAAGGTCGCTGCGTTCCCGAGAAGAGGAGCGAAAGCTGGCTGAGCGAATGGTCGAAGCGAACGGCGTCGAGCTCTGCACGGAGTCCTTCGGCGACCCGGCCGACCCGCCGATCCTCCTCGTCATGGGCATCGGCGCGTCGATGCTCTGGTGGGAGGAAGGCTTCTGCCGGATGCTCGCCGACGGCGGGCGGTTCGTAATCCGCTACGACCACCGCGACACCGGCCGATCGGTCACCTATGAGCCGGGCCGCCCCGGATACACGGGGGCCGACCTGACCGTCGACGCCGCCGGAATCCTCGACGCATACGGCATCCGGGACGCGCATCTGGTCGGCGTCTCGGCGGGCGGGGGGATGGCGCAGGAGCTCGCCGTCGACTCCCCCGATCGCGTCCTCTCGCTCGTCCTCATCAGCACTTCTCCCGCGCTGCCCGGTCGAGCGCGAACTCCCGCCGCCGACCGACGAGTTCGCGCGGTTCGTGACATCGGCGGAGGTGGACTGGTCGGATGCCGAGTCGGTGATCGAGTACCTGGTCGACTACTCGCGCTTGCTCGCGGGCGGCCAGCGCCCGTTCGACGAGACGGCAGCCCGGGAGCTGGCACGTCGCGACGTCGAGCGGGCGCGCAACTTCGCTGCCGCCCAGAACCACGATGCGATCGCGGACGACGGACGCTCGCGCGAGCCCCTGTCCTCGATCACCGCGCCCACCCTTGTGATCCATGGCGCCGCGGATCCGATGTTCCCGCTCGAGCACGGCGAGGCGCTGGCCGACGAGATCCCCGATGCGCGGCTGCTGACGCTCGAGGGCGCCGGTCACGGGGTCGATCGAGCCGACTGGGAGGCCATCGTCCGCGCGGTCCTCGAGCACACCGCCCCAACCCATCGGGCGCCGCTGCTCCCTTAATCGCCGGCGCGCGCTCGCCACTCGCGCTCGATCTGTCGCACCATCGCCGGGTACACGATCAGGTGGCGGAACGGCCTGATCGCGGCCATGTAGGCGGTCCCGAACGGTCCGTTTGGCTTCACCAAAACGGCCATCTGGCCGCGGTAGCCGCCGTTCGCGTCTGGGACCCAGCCGAGGTGCAGGACCCCGTGCATAGTCCGGTTGGCGGTCTCCGCCGCCCACTCGTCCTCGATCAGGTAAAGCGAGGTGAAGGGGAGCGCGTCCGAGTCCGGGCCGGATGGGCCGTCGCGCAGATCCACCGGCAACCGGTCGCGGAGCGTCGGCACCCTGGAGCCGAGGGCGGAGTCCGGGCCGTCCCAGCCGAGCAGCTCGCCGACCTTCCACCGGATCGCGAAGAGCGTGCGGACGGCGCGGGATGAGCTTTGCGACGGGTCGCCCGAGGCGATCCCCTGCACGAGCCGAGGGAAGTCGTCCGGGCCGCCCGGAGTCGGCAGTGCCCACACGTCCTCGAGCCGGAAGTCGGCGGTGAGCTCGTGGATTCGCCACGGCCGGGAGGTGTGCGCGGTGTTCGGGAGCCTCATTCGGTTGGGATCGCGTCAGGGTCGAGCCCGAGCACGCCAGCGGCCGCGCGCGCGGCCAGCACCTCGTCGTGGGGTGCCTGTCCGGCGAGTTCGATGACAGTGCCCTCCATGGCACCGATGAAGGCGAGCGCGACGGCTCTTGCCGGCGGGCCGGCTGGGATCGTCCCCATTCTGCGCCCCGCGCTGACGAGGCGGGTGCAGCGCTTGACCAGACTTTCGGAGACCCGCTCGAGGTGACGCCCGACAGGGTGATCCTGGCCGCTGAACTCGAGCCTGAGTGCCATCTCCACGCGGGCGACGTCTCGCCTGCAGTAGACGGCGTGACCGCGCGCCAGGTTGATCAGCGCGACGGCTGGATCCGACTCTTGCTCGATGAGCCGGCCGACCTCCTGTCTCCATGTCTCATCGACCCAATCGATCACGGCCAAGGCGAGGTCCTCCTTGTCCTCGAACTGGTGATAGAGCGCCCCGCGGGTGTAGCCGGCCTCGCTCGCCACCAGCTCCAGGTTGAGGTTGCCGTAGCCGTACCGGGAGAGCCCCCTCGCGGCGGACTCGAGCAAGGCGCTGCGCGTGCGCGCGCTTCGGTCGGCCTGCGTCGAGCGGCGGCCGCTTGCGGGGCCCGTCGCCGTCGACCCACCACTGACCGCATGCGGCGCTCGTACATGCATGTATGTATGTTATCGAGCGAGCGCGAGCGCCTTGTAGCGACGGCGCCCCTGCGCTTCCGCTCTCGCGCGAAAGCGAACCGCTGGTAGCGTCCTCTTCGCAACCGGCTCACGATCGAGGGGGAGGTTTCGCATGGCATTTGGCATCACGCACAAGTTCAAGGGCGGAACCAAGGGGTCGAAGAGCACGCCTGATCCATTCGCCTGCCGACCCGTGCCCCATAGTCCCCCTTGAATCCGTGGTGGCTTGGAATCGCGTTGGCGTTCTTGGGGTCGGCCCTGCTCAGCCTGCTCGTCGGCACCGGCGACGCCCACGCGGAGTATCCGGGCCCGAATGGGCAGATCGCGTTTGGCAGGTTGGATCGAGCGATCGACGGCCACCACGTCTTCACCGCAGACCCCGACGGGACGCACGAAAGGCGGCTCCTGCCCGACGATGCGGACAGTCCATTCTGGTCACCCGATGGGAGCAGGGTCCTCGTCACCCTGCCCAGAGCCCACGCGCCGCTCCGTCCCGCCACGCTCAATCCGGATGGCTCCGGCTTCAGGCTGCTCGACAACCCCGCACCGATGGACATCGCTTGCAGCGCCTGGTCGCCGGACGGCATCCGACTCCTTTGCCAGGGCCACAGCGAGCAACATCCGGATCTGAACGGGATTTACACCGCGAGGGCCTCTGACGGAGGCGGCCTCGTGAGGTTGACCGATAACCCCTTCGACGAGGCCGAGACCGCCGGCGACTACTCGCCCGACGGCGCACGGATCGTGTTTACCCGGCAGACGCTGAGGCGCGGAGAGCCGGAGGGAGCCCTGTTCGTGGCGAATGCGGACGGCACAGGGCTGCGACAGATCACGTCGTATGGCGTGCCGGACCCTGACGAGGTGGCGAAGTGGTCCCCGGACGGGACGGAAATCCTCTTCGGGTCCGCCACCGAGAAGCTGGTGGCCGTACATCCGGACGGTACCGGCGTGAGGGAGATCTCGCCTCGCACGCTCGGAAGGAAGGGGGTCGAGAAGCTCGAGAGGAAGCTTCTGAAGCGGTGCAGGAAGAGGAGCGGCAAAAAGTGCAGGACGAAGGCCACCAAACGGGCGAACACGAGGGCGACCGGTATCGGCTTTGACCCGGGTTGGTCACCCGACGGCAAGCGCATCGTCTTCTCTCACCGCTTTCGGCCGGACGGGCGGGTGGACATCTACACGGCGAGATCGGACGGCACGCACCTGGTTCAGATCACGGACACGCGGGCCTTCGAGACTTTCTCGGACTGGGGCCCACATCCGGTGGCTCGCTACGGCAAGCGGCGAGCCGGCCTCGCCGGCTGATCGCCGAACGCTTCTCTCGAATCGCGGGAAGGACTGGGGTCCGCGGGCGTCTTAGCCCCTAGACGCACACGATCGCGCTTCAGCGGTCGACAACCCCAATCCGGAGGTGCTCCTCAAATGAACACCGACTCACGGCCCAGGTGGCCATTCCACCTCATCGCAACGGCAACGGTCGCCGCCCTCGCGCTCGCGGCGCTCGTCGCTCCAGCTCGTTCGAGCGCGAAGCCCGACAAGGTCGACGGCGTACGGGCCGAGATCAAGCGCGGCACGCTCGGCGTCAAGGGAGGCGATGGCGGACAACAAGTTGCGCTTCGCCTGCAGGCCGGCGACCCAAGCCGGATCCAGGTCGACGCAGGCGACGACGGCTCCGCCGACTTCTCATTCTCGCGCGGCGACGTCGCGGCGATCAAGGTGAAGATGGGCGACGGGAGCGATTCCGCTCGCATCGATGACGCGAACGGCGCGTTCACGAACTCGATCCCGACAGCGATCGCCGGCGGCGACGGCAACGACTCGCTGCAGGGCGGCCAGGTGCAGGTCGCGGCCGAGAACGAGAGGTACAACGGCGGCGACGGCGACGATGCGGTCGACGGCGGCAAGGGCAACGACAGCGCCCACCTCGGCGGCGGGAACGACACCTTCGTCTGGGATAACGGCGAGGGCAGCGACGTGATCGAGGGCCAGGACGGCACCGACACGATGGTGTTCAACGGTGCCGCCGTGGCCGAGAACGTCACGATGTCGGCGAATGGAGGAAGGCTGACCTTCTTCCGCGTCCAGGGCAACGTCACGATGGATACGGACGGCGTTGAGATCGTCGACGACAACGCCCTCGGCGGGGCGGACACCGTCACCGTCAACGACCTCACGGGCACCGACGTGACCCAGACCAATCTGGATCTCGCCGGGACGTTCGGCGGCGGCGCCGGCGACGGCGCCGGCGACAACGTGGTCGTCAACGGCACCAACGGTGACGACAACATCAACGTCACCGGCAACGGGTCGGGAGCCGATGTGAGTGGCCTGGCGACGGCCGTGTCGGTCACGCACGCAGACCAGGGCGACAGCCTCTCGATTAACCGCGCGGGCACGGACAGCGTGTCGGCGAACGGTGTCTTCGGAGCGCTGGCGGTGCTGGTCGACGGCGTCGCCGTCTAGCCCCTCGAAGCTCGCGGGCCCCGGCTCACAGAGCCGGGGCCCGCCTCGGTGTCCGGCAATGACGACTCCGACAGGTCTACAGAGGGGCGAGCCCCAGGTTCGAATCCTGCTCGGAGCGTTACGCTCGGACGCGGTGATGGCCCCCGACCGGATGCTCGATCCCAGCACCCTGGGCGATCACATCGATCGCCTGTTCCGCGCTGCGTGGGCGCTGTCCGGTTCGCGTGCCGAGGCCGAGGACCTCGTGCAGGAGACGTTCGCCCGCGTGCTCGCCAAGCCGCGTTGGATCCGCAACGACGACGACCTCGGCTACCTGCTCCAGGTCCTGCGAAACACGTTCATCAGCTCGCGCCGCGCGGCAGCCCGGCGGCCTGCGCCCGAAGCGCTGGATGACAGGTTCGAGCCGGTCGACCCGAGCCCGGCCAGCAGGCCCGATCAGGCCGCCGAGGCGCGTGAGGTGTTCGCGGTGATCGCTGGCCTCTCCGAGCCGTTCCGCGATGCCCTGGTCGCGGTCGACGTCGCCGGCCTCAGCTACGCGGAGGCGGCGGAGCTCCTCGGTACCAAGGAGGCGACAATCACCTCGAGGCTGTTCCGGGCGCGGGCGCAGGTCGCCCGCGGGATGGAATCCTCCCCGGAGGGCGTCGAAACGGGTAGAGGCTGATCTGATGCCAGACGAGAACGACACCCCGCTCACCGAAGAGGAGCTGGCGCTCGCGCGCGAGGGCGAGGCGCTGATCTCGGCCGCAGTGGCTGACGTTCACGCCCCGCAGTCGCTGCGCGAGGCGATCGAGCGCGACCGCGAACGTGCCACGGCCCGGGCGCGGGCGCCGTTCTGGCGCCGCCACCGCTGGGGTCTGGCCGCGGCTGGGACCGCAGCGGCTGCGTTGGTCGCCGTCGCGATAGCGCTCGAGACGGGGAGCGACAACGCGGACCCGTCGCTCAACAAGGTCTACGCCGCTGCACAGCTCGACCCGACCAAGGCCGCGCCGGCGCCGGTCGGCGGCACGCCGCCCGTGCTCGATGCCAAGGTCGGCGCGCTCGAGTTCCCGGACTGGCAGGAGAAGTTCGGCTGGAAGGCCGTCGGCCGCGCGACGACAGCGATCTCTCGGGCCGTCGCGTCACGACCGTCTTCTACCGCAACCCCGAGGGGGCGCGACTCGGATACGCCGTCGTCGGCGGCGATCCCCTCGACGGCAATCCGGCCGGGCGCCCAGTCGAGCACAAGGGCAAGACCTACAACGTCGCCCGCGGCGACGAGCGCACGATCGTCACCTGGACCCAGCAGGGCCACACCTGCGCGATCGTCGCCCCGTCGGTGGTACCGCAGTCGACCCTGGTGGGGCTGGCAGCCTCGCGGAACGTCTGAGTCCATCTGCGCATAGCCAGCGCTCTCACCTCTGCGGGAGGGGCTCGTCCAGTGGCGCTTCGCCGGCTACCGCTGCGGCCGGTACGTGAGAATGGCAACCCCGGACGGGATCGCCGTCGAGTCGACGAGCTCGAGGTCCATTCTCTCCGCGCCGTCCTCGAAGAAGCTGCTCCCCCTCCCGAGCACGACCGGATGGACCCAGAGTCGATACTCGTCGATCAGGTCGTGCCCCGTCAGGGTGTTCGTGAGGTCGCCTGAGCCGTACACGATCAGGCCCTTACCGGGCTGCTCCTTGAGCTTGGCCACGG
Source organism: uncultured Thermoleophilia bacterium (assembly GCA_963754225.1). Classification (GTDB taxonomy): domain Bacteria; phylum Actinomycetota; class Thermoleophilia; order Solirubrobacterales; family 70-9; genus DASPWW01. The sequence continues at coordinate 212,045 of CAVWEV010000001.1, read as the reverse complement.
CCTCCGGGACGTCCCCTTCGATCAGCTGGGTGTTCTGCCACTCGGGGTCCTCGAGCGTGGTCGACGCGACGTACTTCGCGATGCCGTTCATCAGGTCCGGGAACTCTCCTGATCGTGATGGCCAAACCGCGGCGAAGAACTCGTACGACTTGCGGCCGAGGATCAGGCCATCGCTGTGACTGAGAAGGTCGATGTTGCGCTTGACGAAGTCCTCGTCGTCGCCCGGAATCGACCAATCCAGGACGTCGTCCACTCTCCCGTCCAGTGTCACGTTGTTCGAAACGATCAGTTTCCTCATCTCTTGCCTCCTTCGGTTCGGGTGTCTGCCCGTTGAGACACCGCCGGGGGCGGTAACGGAATGGTCGGTCCACTCCACATCACCTGGTTCGGCGACAACAGCGAGATGCTTTACATGGAAGGCGCGACAACTGCGAGTATCCCCTCCGACCGCCGGCAGGAGAGAGTGGGACAGGATCGACATGGCACGTGCGAGGCACTGGATCGGCATTCTCACGGCCCTTTCGGTGCTGGCGCTCGTGCCGGCTTCAGCGTCGGCGAGCGGGCCGAAGCTGACGGTGCCGAAGGCAGACCTCGAAGCCGCATTCAAGTGCCCCATCGACCCGACGAACGCGACCCAGACCCCGCTCATGTTCGTCACGGGGACCGGCGCCACCGGCGACCAGGGCTACTTGATTGGCCAAGACGCCTTCGAGGCCTCCGGGCATCCGGTCTGTTACATGAACTTCCCGGACTTCACGACCGCCGACATCCAGGTCTCGGTCCAGTACCTCGTTTACGGCCTGCGCAAAGAGGTCAAGATGGCCGGACGCAAGATGGCGGTTGTTGGCATCAGCCAGGGCGGCTTTCTGCCGCGCTTCGCGCTCACCTATTGGCCGGACCTGCGCCGGAAGGTCAGTGACGTGCTCGCCGCGGCAGGGGCTCAGCACGGCACCACGGTGTTCCGTGGCTGCACTGACACATCACCGTGCGCCCCGGCGAGCTGGCAGCAGGGCAGGCACTCGAATCTCCTCGATGCGATCAACGCCCAGCCGGACGAAACCCCGGGCGACGTCTCGTATACGACGGTGCGTTCGCTTTCCGACGAGACCGTGCAGCCGCAAGGTGGTAAGCATCCGACATCGGCCCTTGAGGGTGCACGCAACATCTTGATTCAGGACGTGTGTCCGGGCCGCACGACGACCCATATCGGCACGGCCTTGGACTCGGTTACGTTCGCTGCCTTCACAGACGCAATCGAGCACAACGGCAAAGGCAGGAAGGGAGCGGCGAGGGTCTCCCGCTTGCCGGGCGACGTGTGCGACCACCCATATGCCCCCGGGCTTGACGAGGCTCAGACGGACGCGCTCCTTGGCGCGTCCGGAGGATTGGTGTCAGCTCAGATAGCTCAGGCCCCCCAGGTCGCCGCCGAGCCGAGGGTTCGCAAGGTCTTCATGCGGACAGCCCCTTAGGCGCGACCTGCAACCCGGCCGTGGTATCCAAGTGCGGAGGAGTGCTGCTTTGGACGAACGCCGCTACTTCGCGCAGGGGTCTACGCGGTCGCGCGCTAACTGCCGCTCGCCAAGGTCGGACGCGAAGACGACCGCTCAGACGAAATGCGCCGCCGGGCGGCACTTCCGCGCGCAGACCGCCACCGCGCCGATCAGGAAGACGAGTGCCATGCCCGCCAGGATCGTCCAGGCGATCCACGTCCCCCGCGAGAGGTGTCACCGTACTCGGCGAGCAGCGGCGGCCCGAGCTGGGAGCCGCCCTCCCCCAGGAGGCGGTTCAGGCCGAGCTCGTGACCGAGCCCCTCGAAGGCCCAGCGGTCGGCCATCGGGTAGCTGACGGCCTTCCCGATCGTCGCCATGATCGGAACCGGGAGAATCGCTCCCGAGAAGAGGACTTGCGGGAAGCACAGCAGGGGCAGCGCGATCGTCGCCTGGGCGGGGCCTGTCACCGCGGCCGAGGTCAGCAACCCGAGGGCGAGCGCGGCCAGCGCGTCGAGGAAGAGCGTGACGGTGAGCACAGCGTAGGTGCCGAGGCTCGCCTCCGGAAGCCGGTCGAAAAGCCTGAGAACCACGAGCATGATCACTGACATGGCGAGCAGCAGAGGCGCCAGGACGACGACTTTCGAGAGCACGTAGGGGCCGATGCGGACGCCGACGAACCGCTCGCGGCGGAGAATCGGGAACTCGGTGCAGATCTGGAGCAGCCCGTAGGTCAGCCCGAAGAAGAAGCCGGCGAAGGCGATCCAGTAGACGATCATGATCGTTGCGCTCGGGCTCGGGTCGGCGAACTCGAACGCGTCGGGCTTGAAGAGCATCAGGAACATCAGCACCACGAGCACCGGCGAGCCCAGCAGGATCGCCAGCGTGAGCCGGTTGCGCACCAGGATGTCGAGGTTGCGCCGGCTCAGCACGGCGCACTGGCGGAGCGGCCCGATCGGCTGCCCGCCCGGCGGGCGCGGCGGGCCCGCAGCCCGCGCGGCTTGCTGGGCGTCGTGCACGTCAGGCTGCTCGGAGACCTCGGAGAAGCGGCGGGCCCATTCCGCGGGCGTCGCCTCACCGGCGAGGCGCTCGTACATCTCGTCGTGGCCGACCTGGAAGTGGTCGACGGCCGCATCGGGCGCCCCGACGAAGGCGCAGTAGCCGTCGCGGGCGAGGACGACGAGCTTGTCGCAGATGCCAAGGTCCTGCATCGAGTGGGTCGTGAGCACGACCGTCCGGCCGGAGTCGGCAAGCCGGCGCAGCAATCGCAGGAGCTCCGCGGCGGTCGCGGGATCAAGCCCCGAGGTGGGCTCGTCGAGGAAGAAGACGTCCGGCTTGGTCAACAGCTCAACCGCGATACTCGCCCGCTTTCGCTGGCCGCCCGAGAGTGAACCGATGCGGAGCCCCGCGCGCTGCGTGAGGTCGAGAGAGTCCATGACGTCGGCGACGGCCGACTCCTGCTCGCCTGGCGAGGTGCCGTCCGGCAGCCTCAGCCGCGCCGCGTAGCGGAGCGTCGCGATCAGCGACAGCTCGGCGTGGATGATGTCTTCCTGAGGCACGTATCCGAGTGCCGAGCGGTACTCCTCGAGATGCTCGTAGTACGGCACCCCGTCGAAGAGCACTGTTCCCTCATCGGCCGGGCGTACCCCGGCGATGGCGTCGAGCAGCGTCGACTTGCCGGCGCCACTACCCCCGACGATGGCCGCCAGCTCGCCCGGCTCGACCGAGAAACTGACCGAGTGGAGAACCTTCTTTCCGTCCCCGACGCTCTTACCGAGCCCTCGCACATTGACTCGGACGCCGTGCTTGGGTTTGACTTCGGCCGGCGCCTCGCTCCCCGGCCGGCACGCCCTGAGCGCCGCGTCCAAGGCCGGGTGTCCCTCGCGCAGCGTGCCCAGCTCGCCGGCATCGAGCGCCCAGAGGGTCAGCGGCGTCTCCGCGCGTGCCGTAGCACGGTATGTGGGCCCCGCCCACAGGACCGCGTCCCCACATGTGTCGCCCGGCCCAAGCTCCTCGGTCTGCGTGCCGCCTTCCCCAGCCCGTAGGCGCAGGACGCGCCCCGTTTCGATCAGATAGAAGCGGGCCGCGGACTCGCCCTGTCGATAGAGGGCCGTGCCCGACGCCGCGGTCTCCCGCCGTAACACGGGAGCGAGTGTGGCGAGCAACTCCCACGACATTCCTTGGAGCAGCGGAGCGCTGCGCATCAGCGCTACCCGGCGCCCGAGCTCCCTCCAGTCGAGCTTGGCCTCTAGGGTCGGCGGCTGCGCCTCGCCGTCACCAGCCTCGGCGCCCGGACCTGCGGTCGCTGCCGTGGGATCGCGAAGACCGATCTCTCCTCCTTGGCCAGGATCCGAGTCGTCGGCCCACTGTACAGCGCTCGGGGACGCGCAGCGCGCGCGGGCTCAGTCCGGGTACTCGTCCTTGCGCCAGGCGCGTGGCTCCTCCGGAGGCTCGTTCGGCGTGCGGTCGAGCAGGAACGAGTAGTACGGGGCGACGAACGGGTCGGGCGCCATCACCGTGTAGGTGTGGTAGACGGTCCCGTTCTCGCGCGCGAACGCGATCCAGCTCGGTCCCTCGCGGAGGCCGTCCTTGAGCTCGGCCCCGACCTGCTTCGACCAGTCCTGTAGCCAGTCGGGCGGGTCGTCGATCATCTCCTTCACCTCGGGGATCTGCTGCGCCTGCTCCTCGGTGAGCGCGAGTCCGAAGTCCCAGGGGAAGTCGGTGTCGTAGGTCGACACGTAGGGGAACTGCCAGCCCATCCGCTCCTTGTAGGCGATCAGCCGGTCGATTGGCGCACGCGAGAAGCAGATCAGCGTCACGTCGCGGTGGTTGAGGTGGATCCGGGCGCCTTCGAGCCCATCTGCCACGTTCGAGCAGCCGGGGCACGCCCCGACCTTGTAGTCAGGCCCGTACATAATGTTGTAGGCGAGCAGCTGTGAGCGGCCGTCGAAGAGCTCGGCGAGGGTCTTCTTGCCGTCCTCGGTGTCGAACTCGTACTCCTTCTCCACAGGTACCCACGGGAGCTCGAGTCGCTTCCTCTTGATCTCCTCGTTTCGCTCCGCCTGCTCGGCCTCGAGCTTCGCCAGCTCGTCCCGGGCCGCCTGCCATTCGTCACGTGTGCCTATCGTCTGCACAGACATCTCATCGCTCTCCTCTCTTGAGCTCGGTCGCTCCCGGCGCGATCGAATCCACAGTCACTCGGACGCTACCGGGTCACAAATGAGACCGGCGGCGCCGCGGAAACTCATCGCAGGGCCCGGAGAGCGGGACCAATCTAAGGACGATGCGCTGTCGTGGCCGCCTATGGCTCGGGCGCGTGGTCGGCTGGCTGGAAGAGCTCGATCGGGTTGCCGGAGGGATCGTCGAGCAGGATCTGCTGGCCGCCGGGGCCGCTGATGATGTCGTTGCGAAACAAGAGCCCGGCCGAGCGCAACCGCTCGACCTCGGCGGCGATGTCATCGACGACGAAGTGGATGCGGTTCCAGCCACCGGGCCCGGGCTTGCGGCCGTCGGGCATCGGCCGGCCGGCCGAGCTCTGTGGCCCCGCGAGCAGCAACCGCAGCCGGCCGCGAATCACATCGGCGAACGCGGGCGCGGCGCTCATGCGCAGCTCGAAGCCGAAATTGCGGGTATAGAAGTCGATCGACTCCTCGACGTCGTCGACCATGTAGCGGACGCTGACCAGGTCGTTCTCGGGCATGTTCAGCTCACCTCCTGAGGCGACGCGGTGTTTGCGATCAGCTCGAGCAGGAAGGGGATGCGGGTGGCGAGCTCGTCGGCCGTGCGCTTGAAGGCTGGGTACGTCTCGGCGTCGCTTCGGCCCTCACGCGCGGGATCGGGAATGCTCCAGTGGATGAGGTCAGGGTGGTCGGGGAACTCGGGGCAGACCTCGCGCACGCGGTCGCAGAGGCTGACGACGTAGTCGAAGCGTTCCTCGGCGAACTCGCTCAGGTGCTTGGAGCGCCGACCGGAGATGTCGATGCCGCGCTCGGCCAGCGCCCGTACCGCGTTGGGGTGAAGCGGCTTCGGATGGCTGCCCGCGCTCGCCGCCTCGACCGCCCCACCGGTCAGCTCGGTGACGAGGGCCTCGGCGATCTGGGAGCGGGCGCTATTGCCGGTGCAAAGGAACAGCACGCGAGCACGGTCCGCGTCCGACACTCGATCCCACTTGCGCGGCGGTGAGGCGGCAAGGCGGAGGGCGGGATGCAGCGCCCCGCCGCTCGCCGCCAGCAGGTCGCCGCAGCGCGCGAGGTCGAGCACGTAGTAGGAGTCGCGCCCGTCGGCGGCGCTGCGGCGGCTCGAAACCACACCCTCGGCTCGCAGCCTGCCGAGGTGGTAGGAGACCAGGTTCTGGGGCTCTTCGAGCACCCGACACAGCTCGCGAACGCGGCGATCGCTGCGCCCGAGCTCGATCAGCAGTCGCCAGCGGAGGGGATCGGCCGCCAACCGTAGGAAGGTCGGCGCTGACTCCTCGCGACGCGGAGCTCCTAGAGCCATGCGAACAGAGAATACATCAATTTAGATTGATGCAAAATCCAGAGCGTGGCGGGCCTGATCGCGCTCGTGCACCTCCGCCGGAGTTCGAGTTCGTGCCCTCCGGGGTTCTGATTCCCGACCCTGCGGGCGTGCAGCGGGGGCCCGAGGGACTGAGACGGGTCGCGTGTTTCTGGGACGAATTCGACGACCCATCGGCAGCGACCCCTCCTTTAGAGTCCGCGCGGTGCCACGCCCCCCGGTCGCCCTTATTGCGCTGTTTGCCTGCGCCATCCTCGCCGTCGGCCTCGCGGCCTGCGGCGATGACGACGGCGGCGGCGGCGAGGTGAGCGCGGTCGAGGCGGTCGACGCGAACTGCTCCGACGTCGAGTACCAGGGCGAGGGCGATCCCTCGGCCCTGATCGTCTCCGACCTCCCGCTCCAGGGAGACTCCGCTGAGCGCTCCGCGCAGATGAATGACGCGATCCGCCTGCAGCTCGACGACAACGGCTGGAAGGCGGACTCCACGAACGTCGCCTTCCAGGCCTGCGACGACTCGATCGAGGAGACCGGGGAGTGGGACGAGGGGGTCTGCCGCAACAACGCCACCGCCTACGCCGAGAACTCCGACGTGATCGGCGTGATCGGCACCTACAACTCCGGCTGCGCGGCGGAGATCATCCCGCTCCTGAACAAGGCCCCCGGCGGCGGCGTCGCGATGGTCTCGCCGGGCAACACTCTCGTCTGCCTGACGGAGACGGCGAGCACCTGCGAGCCGGACGAGCCCGATGTCTACTACCCGTCCGGGACCCGCAACTACGCCCGGGTCGTCCCCAACGACGCGAGCCAGGGCGCCGGGCTCGCCAGCTTCGCCGAGGACGAGGGGGTGAGGAGCGCGTTCATCCTGATCGCCCCGGACGACCCGACAAGCGAGGGCCAGGGCCGGACGTTCGAGGGGGCCGCGAGGGCGCTCGGCATCGAGATCGCGGGCGTCGAGCACTACGACCTGGAGGCGAACAGCTACACCGACCTGATGCAGAAGGTGAAGGCGTCCGGGGCGGACGCCGTCTTCCTCGGCGCGATCCTCGAGGAGAACGGAGCCCAGCTGATCAAGGACAAGGTCGCGGTGCTGGGTCCGAACGACGGGCGGGTGAAGCTGCTCGCCCCCGACGGCTTCGCGCAGCAGTCGACGATCGATCGGGCGGGCCCCGACTCGGCCGGCATGCTCGTGGGGCTGCCGGGGAAGACGCCGGAGACCCTCACCGGTCCGGGTGCGGAACTCGTCCAGCAGCTCGAGGAGGAGGTCGGGGACCAGCCGGTCGAGGTCTTTGCGCCGTACGCGGGTCAGGCCGCCGCGGTCCTGCTCGAGGCGATCGGGGCCGGGCAGGACCGGGCGGGCACGATCGAGGCCCTGTTCCAGACGGATGTCACCGATGCCATCATCGGCAGCTTCGCGATCACGCGCACGGGCGACCCGACCCCGGCGCCGATCAGCGTGCTGAGGGCCGCGGACACCTTCGAGTTCGATAAGGCGATCGTCCCGCCCAACCGCCTGATCGCCGCCGCACGGGGCGGCTGAGAAGACGGGAACGTGGTACCCGGCTCCGGAACCGCGATCATCGTTCGCCCATCGGACTCTCCGCAGCGACGGGCGCGGTGATCCTGTCGCGGCCAGCGCGGCGGGCCCGGCTGACGCCAGGATGGAGCAGCGCCGGGAGCGCGAACCACGCCGTCAGCGGCAGGCGGCTCAGCGTCAGCACGACGGCCGGCGCCCCGAAGATCGTGGTGCCATCCCGGTCCACCACCTCGATCCGAGAACCGGTTGGAGCTGGCTCGACGCGAAAGCGCGCCAGCCAGTCGAGGCGGCGTACCACCGCTCCCCATCGCCGGTGGCGACCAACGGCCGGATCGATGCGGAGCACGCGATCCCGCGTGGACGGCACCGCCCAGATCACGAGCACCGCGATGCCGAGATACGAAAAGACCTGCACCGACGCCGACGTCTCAATGGACAGATGAAAGACGACCGCCACCCAGACCGCCGCGTAGCGGGTGCCACGCCACCACAGTCCGAGCGCTATGAACAGCTCGGTGAGCACGATGAACTTGGCCGCTCCGGTGTGGAAGCCCCGGTCGGTCAGCGCCGACACCGCCCAGTCCGGCAGCGGCCACGCCTCGAGCTCGTCTCGGGCGCGGACCACGCGCTGCCAGGTGACGGTGCCACCAAACCAGTCGGGATCGACGAGCTTGCTCAGGCCGGACGCACCGTAGATCGCGGCGCATTCGAACCGGAGCAGCCATAGGGGCCAAGCCGGCGCCGAGGTGTCGAGTGCGGCTCGCCCCCGACGGCGACGGATCCACGCGTCCAAGGAGAGTTCCCGTCCGCAGGGCGCCACCGCCAACAGCCCCAGCACGATGACCAGATAGGCCCGGTTGTTGTGGAAGTGGGTGGTCGACAAGAAGAGGTTGTAGGCGACGATCCCGAACGTCGTGGCCGTCGCCACGCGGGTGAGGAAGCCGAGTGACATGGCGACGGCGGCCGCCGCAGCCAGCCAGAGCAGCCCGACATAGACCGCTTCGGGCAGCTCCGGATACCAGGCGGCGTAGGGCTCATAGAAGCCGTCCTGATAGGTCCGCCCGTCCCAACCGTGGGAGAGAAAGGGCTGTAGATGAAGGAGCACGGCAGGGCCGGCCAGCACCCTCAGCAGGGCGAGGGCCCGCATGCTGACCGCGCGGCCGAGCAGGTCGTCGAACCTTGCGATCACCCTGCCCCCTGGCGAACGCCGCTCCGCATGACCTCGACCCGGGGCGGGTCGGCGTTGTGCCAGGACGTCACCCTGGCCTCGAGGTACCGGGTCTCGTCGTCGCGCGGCGTGTTGCTTGCGACCCAGTCGAGCGCCGACTCGAGAAGCGCCAGCTGGTTGTCGAGCCCAGCGTCCGCGTGGTGGCGGATCGAGGGGTACGTCAGCCCCCGGTCCTGCACCAGCTCGTCCCAGCGGTACCCCGACCACGCACGTTCGATCGGGACGCGTCGGCCATCGGCGGTGACTCGGACCACGTCGGCGCGCCAGGTGCTCGACTCGGGAAACATCTGGAACGCGAACTCCTTGTGGTCAGACCAATAGCCGCGTGCCACGAGCCCGAGCTGCAAGGCCACAACGGCCACGACGGCGACGCGCCGCCCGACGACCCTGACCCTCGGCCTCACGTGCCTACGATGACACCGCCGGTCGCGCCGCTGCAACGCGATCAACCGCCGGGACATCGAACCGCTCGTCTTCGTCGGTGCAGCGGGCGAGTAAGCTTCACTTCGAACTCGATCCACAGGGGAAACAATAGGATCGTCGCATCCGGCACGGGGAGTGGGCTGAATGAACCTGTTGCTTCTGGCTGTGATCGTGACCGCCGTCGCGCTGGTGAGCGTCGCGTTGATGTTCGTGGTTCGCCGCCGAATGCGAGAGGACCACTTCTTCGTCGAGGTGGAACGGGGCGCCGGGGCCTTCGCCTTTCTCGGCACCGCATTCGCCGTCCTGCTCGCGTTCGTGGTCCTGGAGGCCTTCGGGAGCTTCAACGATGCGAGGACCGGCGCCGAATCCGAAGCTATGAGCGTGGTCGAGCTGTCTCGCGGCTCGGAATTCTTCGCTACGGCCGATCGCGAGCGGTTCGCGGGCCGGTTGATCTGTTACTCGCGGGCGGTGATCGACGACGAATGGCCCGCGATGCGCGAGGGGGAGCGTAGCGAGCTGGTGCAGAGCTGGGTAGAGGGACTCGGGAAGGCGTTGAGGCAGATCGACGTTCACACGCCGACCCAGGAGGCGGCTTTCCTGCAGCTGCTCGAGCAGGAGGCGGCAGCGCGCCGAGGCCCGGCGCGCGCGCCTCTCCGAGGCCACGCGCGCCCTGCCAGCGCCGGTGTGGTTCATCCTGGTGCTCGGGGCGGCGCTGACTATCGGGTTCGCGCTCCTGTTCGCTGATCGGAGGGAGCGCTTCCTCGTCCAGGGAAGCCTGGTCGCGGCGATCGCCGCCCTGGTCACGGCGGGCCTGCTGCTCGTGTGGTTTCTCGACCATCCGTACTCGGACCAGAGCGGAAGCATCCGGCCGACCGAGATGGAGCGCCAGCTCGAGATCGTCGAGCAGGAGCAGCGGGACGTAATGGCTCCGTGCAACTCAGCGGGGGAACGCCTGCCGGTGGAGTAGCGGGAGAACGCGATCCGCTGGAAAACCCTCTGTAGCGGGGCCTTCCTTGAGTAGCGGGGCTGCTGATGCTTGCCGTCATCGCGGCGCTTGCCGCCCTGGCCGACGGCCTACCCGCGGTCGAGGTAGCGCGGCTCGGAGAAGACCTCCCTGACCAGCGGCTCGAAGCTCTCGATCGAGAGCGAGTCGTACTCGGGGTCGAAGCAGTTCTGGTCGTAGAGCTCGCAGAACTCGGCGCAGTCGTCGAACCACTCGTGGCCGCGATAGCGCTCGCGGGCGTCGGGGTCGTCGCCGCTCCGGCTCCCATGGAAGTACTGCTGGAAGACGCCGTGGTGCTCGACGATCCAGCAGATCCTCGGCTCGACGTAGGGGCTCAGCACGGCGGCCACCATCTGGCCGTGGGTGTACGGGGCGAGCTCGTCGCCGATGTCGTGCAGCAGCGCCGCGACGACGTACTCGTCCGAGCGCCCGTCGCGCTGCGCCCGCGTGGCCGATTGCAGCGAGTGCTCGTAGCGGGAAACCTGATAGCCGGCGAACGAATGCTCGAGTGCCCGAACCGCGGCCAGAAGCCGGTCCGGCAGCGCTTCCACGTATTCGGCCTCGCGCCGGGCGAGCAACGCGTAGTCGGCCGTCGTGCCGTCGGCCATCCTGGTGAAGCCGACTGTTTCCTCCATCTCACTCATGTTCGTGGAACGGGCGGCGGCTCACCCTGGCCCCAGGCATCGAGCCCCCCGTCGACGACGATCGTCGTCCCCGTGATGTAGGCGGCGCCCGCGGTGGCAAGGAAGGCGATCGTCTCCCCCACCTCCTGCGGCCGGCCCAGCCTTCCCAGCGGAACCTGCCGGCGCGCCTGCTCCACCGCCTCCGACCCGTAGTCCCTCAAGCCATCCGTGTCGATGTTGCCGACGGCGACGCACACCGACCGCACCGAATGCCGGCTCCACTCCAACGCCAGCCCCGGGGCGAGGTTCTCGAGCGCCGCGCGGGCCGCCGCGGCGTGGGCGAACCCGGGGATGCCGCGACGCGGCGAGAAGCCCACGAATGCGATCAGCCCGCCGCGGCCGGGGATCATCGAACGGGTCGCGACCTCGCGGGTCAGCTCCCAGGCGGCATCGAGGGTCAGCCGGTGCACGGCGCGCATCCCCTTGGTCGTTATCTCCTCCGCCGCGGCCGTGAACTGCCCGCCCGCGTTGTTGACGAGCACGTCGACGGCGCCGAAGCGCTCGAGCGCCTCGTCGACGAGCACCCGCACCTGCTCCGGCTCGCGTACATCGCAGGTCGACGCCAGGCATTCCGCACCGCTCTCCTCGAGCTGCGCGCGCGCGTCCTCGAGCGGCGCCGCGCGGCGTCCGCAGATCACGACCTGGGCGCCGGAATCGGCGAGGGCGGTCGCCGTCGCACGCCCGATCCCGGTGCCGCCGCCGGTGATCAGCGCGACCTTGCCCACGTTCGCATCCGGAGCCAGAGCGCTCATTCGCCGCGCCACACCGGTTCGCGGTCCTTGGCGAAGGCCCGTGGCCCCTCCTCGGCATCGGCCGACCCCATCGCGCGGACGTAGGCCGGGATGCTGCCGTCGCGGAGCGCGGAGAACGCCTCCTCGACGGTCATCCGCTCGGTCGCGGCGAGGAGCGCCTTGACCGCGCGCGTCGCCAGCGGCGCCGTCGCCTCGATCTCTGCCGCCAGCGCGCGCGCCTCCGCCAACAACCGCTCGCGCTCGACGACGCGATTGACGATGCCCCATCGCGCGGCCTGGACCGCGTCGATCGGCCTCCCGGTCAGCAGCAGCTCCCGCGCCACGGCATCGGGGACGCAGCGGGAGAGGCGGAAGATCCCGCCCGAGTCGGGGACCAGGCCCAGCTTCACCTCCGGCAGCGAGAAGCGGGCCTCGGGAGTCGCGACGATCAGATCACAGGCGAGCGCGAGCTCGAAACCACCTCCCGCCGCATAGCCGTTCACGGCCGCGATGACGGGCTTGTCGAGGTCGAAGAGCTCGGTCAGCCCCGCGAACCCTCCGGCCCCGAAGGCCTCCGGGTCCCCGGGGTCGCCGGCCGCATGGGCCTTCAGGTCCCACCCGGCGGAGAAGAAGCGATCGCCCGCGCCGGTGACGATCGCGACCCGCAGCTCCGGATCGTCGCGAAAGGCAACGAAGGCCTCGCCCATCGCCCTGCTCGTCGCCGAGTCGATCGCGTTCGCCTTCGGGCGGTCGATCGTCAATTCGAGCGTCGCTCCGCGCCGCTCGATCCGCACGCACTCCATCCCGCGGACCCTACCGCCCGCGGCCGCCGCGCCAAGGCACGGCCGCGCGGCGGCCGGATGGGGTCGAGGGCCTCGCTCCCGAGCTGGAGCGCACCCGGATCCTCGAGGGGCAGGCCGGCATCACCACCTGCACTACCGGGTCCAGCGCTGAGGTCATGAGGAAACCCCGCGTGAGCGGGGCCTTCCCTGAGTAGCGGGGGCCGATATGTCTCTCGCTACGACGCACGGATAATCGAGCGAGCTCGTCTTGCGGCATGACCACCGGCGCCTGCCGCTTCACGCGAAAGGAGGCGCGCGGTCAACGCTCCCCGTCGCTGCCGCTGAGGCGGCAGGTGACTGCTTCGGACGACGACCAGTCGTCCGCACCCGTGCTGACCTTGGACCTGCTTTTGGGAATAGAAACGTGTCCGCCGATGCGAGCCCGGCCGCGGGCCGGTCAGAGCCAGCCGCGCTCCCAGGGCCCGGTGATCGCGAAGGTCTTGCCGGGGATCTGGATGGAGACGAACAGCCACTTGCCGTCGGGGCTGTAGGTCGAGCCGGCCCACTCGCTGCGCCCGACCTCCTTGCCCCCGAGCTTCAGCGGCGTGTCGTTCCGGGCGAACTCCTCGATCGTCGCCTCCGGGGTGAAGACGCGGATCCTGTTGGTTCCGCCCTCCCGAGCCTCGCCGTCTCCGTCCTCGCACACGACGACGCCGCCGCGCGGGGAGACGGTGAGGCTGTCGGGCTGGTCGAGGTTGCCTTTGCTCGTCGACTCGTACAGGAGGTGGAGGACCCCGTGCTTCAGCCCGTTCGGCGTATAGCGCCAGATCTGACCGCGGTTCTTGTCCCCGCCTCCGCTGGCGACCATGTAGACGCTGCCGTTCGAGAACGAGCACCCCTCCAGGCCCCGGAACTTCGCGGCGCCCTTGTCGCGTCCCTGGATGTACACGGCATGCGGGCGCTCGAATGCGTCCTCCGGGTCGGGATCCTTGATCGTCACCCACTCGCACCGCAGCTTCCGCCCCACCTTCTGGTTGCGCGCGGTGTTGATCCGCGAGCGGCCCTCGACCGCCAGCATCTGCAGCTTCCCGCCTCGATGGAGCTGGCCGGGATGGTCCGGGAGGTAGCGGTAGAAGCCGTCGCCGGGCTCCCCGTTGTCCTCGGTCATGTACACGATCCCGGTGGCCGGATCGACCGCGCAGGCCTCGTGACAGAAACGGCCCATCGCCTTGATCGGCAAGGGGTCGACGGGCCCGGTGGCGTTGAAGGGGACCTCGAACACGTAGCCGTGCTTCTTCTCGAATCCCCGGTCGGCGTCGGCCGTGTTCTCCTCGCAGCTCAGCCAGCTTCCCCATGGGGTGGGACCGCCGTTGCAGTTGGTGTCGGTGCCGCTGAGCACGATCCCGCTGCTGATCAGCCTCCCGGAGCGGGTGTCGACGACCGACGAGGTGACGCCCCCCTTCGCGACCCGGTCGTAGGCGTTCTGCCCGTGGCCGATCGCGCGGCCGAGGCCGGTGCGCTCGTGGTTGCGGAGCAGCTTCACCCGGCCCGGTCCGTCGCCGACGCAGGTCATCCCGTCGTGCTTCTCGGGCGTCTTGAACCCGTCGGTCATCCTCGCTCCCGCCTCGCCGAAGCTGAACGCCGTGAAGTCCTTGGGCAGCGTCATCTCGCCCGTCTGCTTGACCAGGGGGCCGTAGCCGGGCTTGCCGGCGCCGGCGCTCGTGGCGCGGCGCATCGCCCGCGCGACCGCCGTGTCGGCGCCGGTCGCCGCCATCACCTGGGCCCCGATGCTCACGCCCGCGACCAGCGTCGCGCCGCGGCGGATCACGTCGCGTCTGGACAGCTCTGCCCGCTCGTGAGCGGCGCGCTCCTCGTCACGCGCTGGGCTCGAATCTCCTGGGAGCCGGATCCTGGCCACCTCTACCTCCCCGTCCTCTCAATCCCGGAATTGTTGAACAATTCCTCGAATAGGCGGCATCCTAACACGGTTCGTGCGGATTCGCGCGTTTGCCCGTAGGGCTAGGCCGAGACCAGCTCCGCCGCCGCCTCGTTGAACGCCGCCGTGTGGGCGTCGACGTCGTCCGCCGTGGTGGCCGGCGACATCAGCGCCATCATGTGGAAGGGCGTCATCAGCACCCCTCGGTTGAGCATGTACAGGTGCAGGAGCGCGTCGAGCTCGGGATCGAACTCCGCCGCCGCCTCACCCCCGGTCCGGGGTCGCTCCGGAGCGAACATGTACTCCGCCCGGCACCCGAGCCGCGTCACTTGCCACGGCAAGCCGTGCTCGGAGATCGCCTCAGCCACCGCGGACTCGAACCGCTCGCCGAGCCCGATCATCCGCTCGAACGCCTCCTCGGTGAGCACCTCGGAGAGGGTCGCGCGAACCGCCGCGATCGAGAGCGCGTTCCCGGCGAGCGTCCCGCCGACCCCGCCGACGTCGGCGGCGTCCCAGATCGTGTTCTCAAGCACGCCCGCCGCGACCTCGTCGGTCATCCCGTAGGCGCCGGTCGGGATCCCGCCGGCGATCGGCTTCCCGATCGTGATCAGGTCCGGCTCCAGGCCCTCGGCGGCCGTGTACCCGCCGGGGCCGCAGCAGAACGTGTGGGTCTCGTCGATCACCAGCAGCGTCCCGGTCTCACGAGTCAGCTCCCGGAGACGGTCGTGGTAGCCGGGCTCGGGAAGCACGATCCCGATGTTGGTCAGCGCCGGCTCCACGAGCACGCACGCGACGTCGCCCTCCCCCAGCTCGCGCTCGAGCGCCTCGAGGTCGTTGATCTCGACCACGCGCGTGGTCAGCTCGGGGTCGACGGGCGGCCCGATGTTGCCGTGCCGCGGCACCGACCTTGCCATCGCGAAGGGCGACCACGGTCTCGTCGACGCTGCCGTGGTAGCAGTGGTTGTGGACAAGGATCTTCGGCCGCCCCGTTACCTGCCGGGCGAGCCTGACGACGAACCGGTTCGCGTCCGTCGCGGACAGGCTCAGCTGCCAGTGGCGGAGGCCGAACCGCCGCGCCAGCTCCGTCCCCACCTCGGCGGCGTCGGGGCTCGGCAGCATCGTCGTGATCCCGTGCGCAAGCCGCTCCGACGCCGCCTTCACCGTTGGCGGCGGGGAGTGACCGGTCATCGCCCCGGTGTCGCCGAGGCACAGGTCGACGTACTCGTTCCCGTCCACGTCGACCACCCGCGCGCCCTCGGCCTCGACGAAGAACACGGGGAACTGCCCCGGCCAGCGGGTCATCCAGTTCATCGGAACGCCCGACAGGAGCACGTCGCTGCCGGTCTCCTGGGCCTGGCGCGACTCCGGGTGCTCGGCGACGAACCGTTCCCGCTCGCGCTCCAGCAACGACGTGATCGTGCTCCTCGAGATGGTCGAATCGCCTCTGTTGGCCATCGGGATCTCCTCTCCGTTGGAAGGCTGACTTTCACATCTTGTCGAATTGTGGAAAGATGTGACATTGGTGACCGCCGCGGACCAGGGGCCCGGAGCGCTGCAGCTCAACCACCGTGTCCGACCGTCGAGGCGGCGGCGAACGCGATTCGCGAGCTGATCCTCGACGGCCAGATCGAGCCCGGCACCCGGCTGCGCGAGGCCGAGTTCGCCGCAGCGGCTCGGGATCGCCCGGCACTCGTTCCGCGCCGCCGCCCAGATCCTGATCGGCGAGGGGATGCTGCGCCGCGAGCCGCATCGCGGCGTCCAGGTCCCGGTGCTCGACCGCCGCCGACATCGTCGACACGTTCCGCCTCCGCGCGGCGCTGGAGCTCGAGGCCGTCCGGATCGTGATCGCAGCCGGCGAGGTGCCCAACGAGGCCGCCGCGGCGGTGAGGAGCTGTCACGGCTTCCAGACGACGCCCCGTGGCGGGAGGTCGTCGAGCCGACATGCGCTTTCACCGCGCGATCATCGACGCCACCGGGAGCGCGCGGATCGCGCGCGCCTACGCGGGAGTGCAGTCGGAGATCGCTGCTCTGCATGGTCCAGCTAGCGCCCGCACTACGAGCAGCTCCGCCGCAGGTCGCCGCCGAGCACGAGGAGCTGCTCGACGCGATCGTCGACGGCGACCCGCGGCGCGCCGACGAGCCTGTTCCGCACGCACCTCGCCGACGCCGCGCAGCAACCTGAGCGAGGTGGCCGATCCGAGACCGATCCGAGACGAAGGAGAAGGTGATCCTGTGAGTGAGCGACTCGTGACGCGGCCGTCGCGCGCGCCGCGAGGTGCTCGACTGCCGCGGCCTGCCCGACCGTGCAGGTCGACGTCGAGCTCGACGGGCCGGATCGTGGGCACCGCCGACGTCCCATCGGGGCGCTCGACCGGCTCCAACGAGGCCGCCGAGCTGCGCGACGGCGGCGAGCGCTTCGGCGGCTTCGGCGTCCTCGGACGCGGTCGGACACGTGAACGGCGAGCTCGCGCGACGCGCTCGTCGGCCGTCCGCTCCCCGAGCAGCGCGAGCTCGACGCGACGCTGATCGAGCTCGACGGCACGCCGGACAAGTCGCGGCTCGGCGCGAACGCGATCCTCGGCGTCTCGCTCGCCGCCGCGCGGGCGCGGCGCCGCGTGGCCGGGGCGCCGCTGTACCGCGCACCTGAACGCCAACGCGCACGTCCTCCCGGTGCCGCTCGTGAACCTGATCAACGGCGGCAAGCACGCCTCGAACGACCTCGACTTCCAGGAGTTCATCGTCATCCCGGTCGGGCGCCGACTCGATCCTCGAGGCGCTGCAGATCTCGACCGAGGTCAACCTGGCGCTCGGCCGAGATCCTGCTCGAGCGCTACGGCAAGAGCGCGCTCGAACACGGGCGACGAGGGCGGGCTACGCGCCGCGCGATCTCGAGCCCGCAGGAGGCGCTCGGCCTGCTGCACGAGGCGGTCGACCGACGCCGGCCACGACGGCCGCTTCCGCTACGGCCTCGACTGCGCCGCGACCCACTACTACGACCGCGACGCCGGCGAGCTACGAGCTCGCGGCGAGCGCGGCGACACCGAGGCGATGATCGAGCTCTACCAGGAGCTGATCCGCGACTTCGACGTGGTCACGATCGAGGACCCGCTCGACGAGGACGACTTCGAGGGCTTCGCGCGGCTGACCGAGGAGAGCGGGATCCAGATCGTCGGCGACGACCTCTTCGTCACCAACCCCGAGCGGCTCCGCGAGCGGGATCGATCGCGGCGCCGCCAACTCGCTGCTCTGGAAGGTGAACCAGATCGGCACCCTGTCCGAGGCGCTCGACGCCGCCGACCTGGCGCACCGCGCCGGCTACACGGTCGTCGTCTCGGAGCGCTCGGGCGAGACCGAGGACCCGATCATCGCCGACCTCGCCGTCGCGCTCGGCGCCGGCCAGATCAAGACCGGCGCGCCGGTCCGCGGCGAGCGGACCGCGAAGTACAACCGCCTGATCAGGATCGCCGAGGAGCTCGGCGCGCACGGCCGTCTACCCCGGGCGACGTCGTTCAAGGTCGCCGCGCGGACATGACCTCGCGCGCCGTGCCATCGCAGGGCCCACGATCAGGAACTCGTCCGAGCTCGCCTCGCACGGGCGCGGGGAGCTGCGGGCACGGCCCTGCGCGTCGCCGCCGCCGGGCTCGCCGCCTGCGACGTCGGCGCGCGCCACGGAGCGAGACCGTCGCGCTGCACCGATCGGGGCGTCTCGATCGACGGCCGCGAGTACCCGCTCGACCCGGCGGCCGCGTGATCGTCGTGCTCGGCTCCGGGCAAGGCCACGCTGGCGATCGCCGCGGCGCTCGAGCGCGTGCTCGGCGACCGCCTCGACGGCGGCGTCGTCGTCGTCCGCACCGGCGAGGAGCGGTCGCGCTGACCCGGATCGAGGTCCTCGCTGCCGACCACCCGCTGCCCACCGACGCAGCGCTCGACGCGGCGCGGCGGCTGATCGAGCTCGCGGACGGCGCTCGGCGACGACGACCTCGTGCTCGCCTGCTTCACCGGCGGCAGCTCGGCGCTGGCCAGCCTGCCCCCCGCGGGCGTCGACCGCGCCGAGAAGCGGCGACCTGCACGAGCTGCTGCTGTCGTCCGGGGCGCCGATCGTCGAGGTCAACGCGGTCCGCAAGCACGTCTCGGCGTTCAAGGGCGGGCGCCTCGCCGCGCGGATCGCGCCCGGCGCGGCTGATCAACCTGACCGTCTCCGACGTCGCCGGCGACCAGCTCGACGCGATCACCGACCCGACCGTCGCCGACACCTCGACCGTGCCGACGACGCGATCGCGGTGCTTCGCGATCGCGGGCTCTGGGACGAGCGTCCCGCAGAGCGATCCGCGACCACCTGCAGAGCGACGACGCCGAGTCGCCCGACCTCGACGGCGCACCCGATCCAGACCGTGCTGCTGGTCGACCGGCGACCGCGCTGCGAGGCGATGGCGGCCGAGGCGACGGCGGCCGGGGCTCGAGGCGCACAGTCGTCTCGACCGACGCTCGAGGGCGAGGCGCGCCAGGTCGGCCGCACTGCTCGCCGACCTCGCCCGCCACAGCGCCGCCGACGGCGCGCCGTTCGCGGCGCCCGGGCGTGCTGGTCGGCTGCGGCGGGGAGAGCACCGTGACCCTCGCGCGACGGCGGCTCGTTCGGCGCCGGCGGCCCGAACCAGGAGGCCGCGATCGCCGCCGCGCTCGAGCTCGAGCGAGCGCGCCGCGTCGCCGCGGCGCTTCCTCGACACCGACGGCTCCGACGGCGGCACCGACGCACGCCGGCGCGATCGTCGACGGCGAGACCGTCGCCGCGCCGCGGCCGCCGGGCTCGACCTGCGCCGGCGCTCGCTCGAGCACCGCTCGCAGGTGGCGCTCGCGGCGCTCGAGGACGCGTCGTCACCGGGCCGACCGGGACCAACGTCAACGACCTGTTCGCGATCGTCGTCGGGAGGGAGAGACGCAGTGACGGATCCAGGCCAGCCGATGATCGTCGTCGACCGGGTGATCGGAAGACTTCGGCGACGTCGCGCCGTCGACGACGTCACCCTCGAGATCGCCGGCGGGCGAGTTCTTCTCGATGCTCGGCCCGAGCGGCTGCGGCAAGACGACCACGCTGCGCGTGATCGCCGGGTTCGAGGAGGCCGACCAGGGCCGGGTCCTGCTCGACGGCGAGGACGTCACCTGCGTCTCGCCGAAGAAGCGCAACGTGAACATGGTGTTCCAGGACTACGCGCTGTTCCCGCACATGACGCGTGGCCGAGAACGTCGCCTTCGGGCTCAAGCTGAAGCGGGTCGGCTCCGAGCGAGATCCGCGACGCGGGTCGCCGAGATGCTGACCGTGGTCCGGCTCGAGGGCTACGAGGACCGCCGCCCCGCGGAGCTCTCGGGCGGCCAGCGCCAGCGCGTCGCGCTGGCGCGGGCGCTCGTCAACCGGCCCGCCGCCCTGCTGCTCGACGAGCCGCTCGGCGCGCTCGACCTGAAGCTGCGCCGCGAGATGCAGCTCGAGCTGAAGCGGATCCAGCAGCGCACCGGGACGACCTTCGTCTACGTCACCCACGACCAGGAAGAGGCGCTGACGATGTCGGACCGGATCGCGGTCATGGACGGCGGCGTCGTCCAGCAGGTCGACGCCCCGCGGGCGCTCTACGAGCGGCCCGGCGACCGCCGTTCGTCGCCGACTTCATCGGCACCTCGAACCTGCTCGAGCTCGAGATCAGCCGCCGCGACGGCGAGCTCGCGGTGATGGACCTCGGCGAGGGGATGCGGATCGTCGCCCCCGACCCCGGCGCCGGCGCGGACCGCCGGATCACCGTGCGCCCGGAGAAGATCCGGATCGGCGATCGGGAGGCGAACGGCGGGTCGCGGATCTCGGGGCGGGTCGTCGAGCAGGTCTACCTCGGCTCGCTGTCGCAGACCGTGGTCGAGATCGCCACCGGCGAGCGGCTGATCGTCCACGAGCTCAACGACGACGAGCGCGCGTCGCCGGCGCCCGGCGACGAGGTGATGCTGAGCTGGCACGCGCGCCACAGCCTCGTGCTCGAGCGGCCCGACCGGGGGACGGTCGAGTGAGCACCGAGGATCGCGCGTCCGTCGCCGCGGCCGTCGCCGTCGCCGCGCTCGCGCTCGCGCGTGCGGATGCGGCGGGGACGACGGCGACACCTCGGTCGCGCCGCCCCCCAAGGACCCGAACGCCCCGGCGACGGGGACGCTGCGGTTCTTCGCCTACGGCGACACGGTCACCGACGAGATGCTCGACCCGTTCCGCGAGGCGAACCCGGACCTCGAGCTCAAGACCGCGAGCTTCAACTCGAACAAGGCGGCGGCGGCGAAGCTCGCCGGCGGCTTCGAGGCCGACGTGGTCGAGGTCTGCGCCGACGAGATGGAGCCGCTCGCTGGTCCGCGGGCCTGATCCGCCCGCTCGACCCCGCCGGGGTCACGGACTTCGACCAGCTCGCGCTTCGCCGACTCCGACGAGATCCGCAACGAGGCCGGCGAGGTGCTGTTCGTCCCGGCCTCGGCCGGCCCGCACGGGCTGATCGTCAACACCGACGAGGTCGACCGAGGAGGTCGACTCCTACACCGACCTGTTCGACCCGCAGTACGCGGGCAGCGTCGGCGATCGAGTCGACGCCGCTGACCGCGATCGGCGTGTCCGCGCTGGCGCTCGGGATCGACGACCCGATGGACCTGACCCCGGAGCAGATCGACGAGGTGAAGGAGTACCTGCTCGACCACCGCGACCAGTTCCGCGACTTCGCCGAGTCCGACGCCTCGATGGTCAACCTCTTCAAGTCGGGCGAGGTCGTGATCGCCGACGGCGGCCGCGGGACGACCGAGACGATGATCGACGACGGCGTCCCGGCGAGTGGATCGCGCCGAAGGAGGGCGTGCTCTCGTGGGTCTGCGGGCTCGCGATCACCTCCGACGCCGCAGAACATCGACGCCGCCTACAAGCTGATCAACTACTACGCCTCGCCCGAGGCGCAGGCGATCTCGGGCGAGCACGGGCTTCGTGGCGATGAACCCGAAGGCGCTGCCGCTGATCCCGCGCGAAGTACCGCAAGACGGCCGACCCGAAGACCCTCGAAGACGGCGATCCCCGAGACCCAGCCCGACGAGTCGGAGCTCTACGACCGCGCCTGGCAGGAGGTCGCGGCGGATGAGCGAGCGGGACGCGACCGCGGCGCCCGGCGCCGAGCGCGCCGACGTCCGGCCCGCCGCCGCGCACCGCGCAGCCCGGCCTCGGGAACCGGCTCCGGCGCCGGCTGCCGGATCGCGAGCGTCCTCGTGATCGCCTTCGCGCTGCTGATCCTGTTCGGGCCGGTGCTGATGCTGGCGCTGTTCTCGTTCAACGACTCGTCGATCATCTCGCTGCCGTGGGAGGGCTTCACGACCCGCTGGTACGAGGAGGCGTGGGCGACAGCCAGGCCACGCGACGCGATCCTCAACTCGCTGCTGGTCGCCTCGATCGTCACCGTCGGCTCGCTGGTGCTCGGGACGCTCGCCGCCTGGGGGCTGACCCGGCTGCGGTTCCCCGGCCGCGGGCTCGTCGCCGGCCTGCACGGCTCGGTGCTCGTCGTCCCGTGGCTGATCATCGGCGTCGCCGGGCTGATCTTCTTCAGCCAGCTCGGGGTCCCGCTCTCGCTGAAGACGGTCGGGCTGATGCACCTGGTGGTCACCTTCCCGCTCGTCGTCGCGATCATCTCCGCCGGCCTGGTCCGCTTCCCGCGCTCGGTCGAGGAGGCCGCGATCGACCTCGGCGCCTCGCAGGCTGCAGATGATCCGCCACGTCGTCCTCCCCCAGATCGCGCCGTCGCTCGCGGCCGCGGCGATCTTCGCCTTCGCCTGGTCGTTCAACAACTTCGAGGTCTCGTTCTTCACCGGCGGCTTCGAGCAGACCTTCCCGGTCTGGGTGTTCTCGATCCTGCGCCAGTCGGAGAACCTGCCGATGGTCAACGCGGTCTCGACCGTGATCGCGCTCGCCCAGGTGATCGCGGTGTTCGCCGGCTGGCGGCTGATGAAGCGGCTCACCCGCGACCGCGGCGGCGACAACGCGCTGACCGACCTGGTCACCGGCGGGGTGCGCTGATGGAGGCCGCGCATCGGTCCCGCTCGAGGCTTCGCCGGCGAGACGCCGCCGCTCGCGGCTGCGCCCGCTGGCGTTCATGTCGGCGCCCACCGCGCTGCTCGCGATCTTCTTCCTGCGGCCGATGGTCGTGATGCTGGTGATCGCCTCCAGCACGGCGTGCTCAGCGGGCAGTCGGGGTTCACGCTCAGCAACTTCACCGACGTCCTCACCGATCCGCTCTACCGCGAGGTCGCGTTGACGACGGTGAGATCGCGACCTCGCGATGCTGATCCAGCTCGTGATCGCGGTCCCGCTCGCCTACGTGCTCGCGTTCAAGGCGGGCAAGTGGGAGCTGCCGCTGCTGCTCTTCCTCGTGCTCGCCGACGAGCTCAACCCGATGGTGCGGATCTACGCCTGGCGGATGCTGCTCGGGCGCGAGGGGCTGATCAACTCGGCGCTGATGGAGATCGGGATCGATCGAACCAGCCGATCGACGCGCTGCTGTTCAGCAAGTTCGCGGTGATCATCGTGCTCTCGACCAGCTACCTCACGTACACCGTGATCCCGATCTACGCCGCGATGAAGGCGATCGACAGCAACCTGTTCGAGGCCGCGCTCGACCTCGGCGCGGGCTGGTGGACCTCGGCGCGTCGGGTGCTGCTGCCGCTGATCGCACCCGGGATCTTCATCGCGCTGCTGCTCGTCTACATCCCGCTGTTCACCGACTTCGCCAGCCCGACGCTGGTCGGCGGGACCAGCGGCTACATGCTCGGGAACGCGGTCCAGCGACCTGGTCCTGGAGAGCGGGGATCTGAACGGGGGCGCGGCGATGAGCATGCTGATGCTCGGCGCCTCGGCGATCTTCGCGGTGGTCGCCTACCGGCTGTCGAAGATCCGCCAGCTCGAGTCGTGAGCTCGTCCACCTACGACGCCGTGATCGTCGGCGGCGGCCACAACGGCCTCGTCGCCGCGTTCTACCTCGCTCGCGGCGGACTGAAGCCGCTCGTGCTCGAGCGCCGCGATATCGTCGGCGGATGCTGCGTGACCGAGGAGTTCGCGCCCGGGTTCCGCGCTTCGACCGGGGCCTACGTGGTCAGCATGCTGCGCGAGCCGATCTGGCGCGACCTGCGGCTGGCGGAGCGCGGAGTGCACGTCGACCCGGCCGGTCCGTCGCTGAACGTGTACGGGGACGGCGCCGCGCTGCACGTCGACGACGACGTCGGTGAGACTCAGCGCGAGTTCGCGCGCTTCTCGGAGGCCGACGCCGCGGCGCTGCCCGCGTTCGAGACCGAGCTCGGCCAGCTCGCGGAGCTGATCTCCCCGCTGATCGACACCACGCCCCCGGACGCGGGCGGCCGCCGCCCCCGGGACCTGGCGCGGCTGGCAAAGCTGGGGCTGCGGGCGGCGCGGCGGCGGCGCCTGATCGACGACGCCAGCTTCCTCTTCGGCACCTCCGCGACCCAGTATCTGGCCGAGCAGTTCAGCTCCGAGCACGTGATGGCCGCGCTCGGGTGGCACGCGATCAACGACTCGGGCGCCGGTCCCTCCACCCCGGGGACCGCGTACGTGCTACTCCACGACCACGCCTCCGAGCAGGCCGCGGGCGGGATCCGCCAGTGGGGCTTCGTCCGCGGCGGGATCGGCAAGGCTGACCGAGGCGATGGCGGACGCGGCCCGCGAGGCCGGCGCCGAGATCCGCACCGGGGCGCCGGTGGAGAGCGTGCTGGTCGAGGACGGCCGCGCGGTCGGGGTCGCGCTCGACGGCGGCGAGCAGGTTCGCGCCGACCGGGTGCTCTCGAACGCCGACCCGAAGACCACCTTCCTCGACCTCGTCGATCGGGGCGCGCTCCCGGCCGAGTTCGTCGGCGCCCTCCGCGCGTACCGTTGCGAGGGGACGAGCATGAAGATCAACCTCGGCGTCGACGAGCTGCCGGTTGCGCGAGCAGTGGGCGGGGATGGGGTGCAGCCCTACCATCGCGGGATCGTGGAGATCCAGACCCGACGCTCGCCGAGATGGACGCCGCCCAGGCGGAGGCGCGCGCCGGCCGCCCCGCCCCCGACCCGCACATCGAGCTGTGCTTCCCCACCGTCCACGATCCCGGGCTCGCCCCCGACGGCCACCACGTGGTCACGATCGACGTCAACTCGCAGCCGTACCGGCTCGCGCAGGGGTCCTGGGAGGAGATCCGCGACTCCGTCGCCGATGGGGCGATCGAGATCATCGGCCGCCACTTCCCGGACGTGCCCGGCTCGATCGTCCACCGCCAGGTCCTCTCACCGCTCGACCTGGAGCGGGTGCTCGGGATCCACGGCGGCCACGCGCTGCACGGCGACATGGCGTTCGACCAGCTCTTCAACCTCCGGCCCGTGCGGGGCTGGGCGGAGTACCGAACTCCCGTCCGGGAGCTGTACCTGTGCGGCGCCGGCACGCATCCCGGCGGCGGGGTGACGGGGCGAACGGTCGCAACTGCGCCCGCGAGGTGCTTCGAGACGCCCGCGGGCTGCGTGCCCGGCGCGCCGTGCGGCGGCGCCAGCGCGCCTCCCGGCCGCAGCCGAGCGATGACGTGATCCGCCCGCGGAGGCGGCGCGATGAGCGATTCGCCGCGCTCCGCCGCCGTCGAGGTCGAGGCGCCGCTGATCCGGGTCGAGCCCCCGGGGCCGCGCAGCCGCGAGGTGTTGGAGCGGGTGGGGCGGCTCGCATACCCCGGGCTGGCGGAGGGACTGACGCCGTTCGCGGTGGCGCGAAAGCGCGCCTACACGGTCGAGGACGTGGACGGCAACGTGTACCTCGACCTCGCCTCCGCCTCCGCCTCGGTCCCGCTCGGCGCCGGCCGTGACGACCTGCTCGATCCCGCCGTCGCCGCGATCCGCGAGTTCGGAAACGAGGACAGCCACGCGCTCGTCTCCGAGCTCACGGCCGAGCTCGCCGAGCGACTGCTCGACATCGCCCCCGCGAGCCTGACCCGGTTCGACATCGCCCTGAACGGGACCGAGGCGATCGAGATCGCGGTGAAGATGATGCGCCGCTCGACCGGCCGGCCGGTCGTGATCGGGTTCATGGGCGGCTACCACGGGGAGTCGACGATCACCGCGGCGCTGGGAGCGGAGCACTCGGAGATCAGCCGCGGGCTGCGGGGCCTCGTGCCCGGCTTCATGCACGTCCCGTACCCGCACGCGTATCGGACCCCGTTCCGTGAGCCGCGGCCGGGCGGGAGTGGGGACTCGACCGTTGACTACATCAGGGACCACCTTCTGTTCCATGCCGTCGACCCGGGGGAGGTCGCGGGTGTGCTGATCGAGCCGATCCTGGGATCGGGAGGCTGCGTGACGCCGCCGGACGCCTTCTGGCCCGCGCTCACCGAGCTCTGCGAGGAGCACGGCTGGCTCCTGTGCCTGGACGAGGTGAAGACGGGGTTCGGGCGCTCCGGCCACATGTTCGCGGGCGAGCGCTGGGGGCTCGAGCCCGACCTGGTCTGCCTCGGGAAGGCGATGGGCGGCGGGGTGATGCCGATCGGCGCGGTGCTCGGCTCGGAGCGGGCGATGGGGGCTTCGACGACGTCCCCACCGGCAGCACCTGGTCGTGGCTGCCGGGATCGTGCGCCGCGGCGCTGGCGACGATCGACGCCTTCGAGCGCGAGCCCGTGCTTGAGAACGTGCGCGAGCTCGAGCGGGTCGGCGGCGAGCGGCTCGCGGCGATTCGCGAGCGGCACGACGCCGTCGGTGACGTCCGGGCGGTCGGCTGCTTCCAGGCGATCGAGTTCGTCGCCGACCGCGACACCAGGGAGCGGGCGCTCGAGCTCCAGCACGCGGTCGCCGCCGCGGCCTGCCGCCGCGGCGTGATCGCGGACTCGAGCACGACCTCGCTCAACCTGCAGCCGTCGCTGGCGATGCCTCCCGCCGCGCTCCAGCGCGCGTACGAGATCGTCGCCCAGTCGATCGACGCGGCGGTCTCCGATCGGGGCGGTCGATGAGCGCGCTCGACGCGGAGCTGCGCGAGGAGCTCGACGGGATGCGGGGGGCGGGGACGCTGAAGCGGATCCTCGTGCTCACCTCCCCCCAGGGGCCGGCGGTCGAGGTCGAGGGCCTGGGCGAGCTCCTGTGCCTGTGCTCGAACGACTACCTCGGGCTCGCCAACCATCCGGCGGTGGTGGCGGCCGCGGCGGACGGGCTGGAGCGCTACGGGGCCGGTACCGCGTCCGTCCGTTTCATCTGCGGCAAGCTGAAGCCGCACGTCGAGCTCGAGCGCGACCTGGCCGGGTTCCTGGGCACCGACGCCGCGCTCACCTACACCTCGTGCTGGAACGCGAACCAAGCGCTGATCGACACGCTCGCCGACGAGCGCACCGCGATTCTCTCCGACCGCCTCAACCACGCCTCGATCATCGACGGCGTCCGCCTCGGCCGCCCGGGGTACAAGGCCGTGTACGAGCACTGCGACTCCGACGACCTCGAGCGACAGCTCGCGGGCGTCCCCGAGGGCAGCCGCGTGCTCGTGATCACCGACGGCGTGTTCAGCATGGAGGGCGACCTCGCTCCGCTCCCGGAGCTGCTCGCGGTCACCGAGCGCTACGGCGCGACGCTGGTCGTCGACGACTCCCACGGCCTCGGCGTGGTCGGCGAGGCCGGCCGGGGCGTGTGCGAGCGCTTCGACTGCCTCGGTCGCGACGACGTGATCATCACCGGGACGATCGGGAAGGCGCTGGGCGGGGCCGCGGGTGGATTCGTCTCCGGGAGCGAGGCGCTGTGCTCGGTGCTCGAGCAGCGCTCACGGGCGCAGCTCTTCTCGAACGGCCTCCCACCCTCGGTCGCGTGCGGCGCCCGCCGCGCCCTGGAGGAGCTGCGCGAGAACCCTGACCTGCTGCGCAGGCTGCGCGCGAACACCGACCGGATGCGTCGCGGCCTCGAGCGGATCGGGCTGCGGCCGCTGCCGAGCGAGAGCGCGATCGTCCCGGTGGTCGTCGGCGAGACCCCGCTCGCGATCCGGTTCAGCGAGATGCTGGTCGAGCGCGGCGTGTACGTGACGGGATTCGGTTTTCCCGTCGTGCCGGAGGGCACCGCGCGCGTGCGCGCTCAGCTCTCGGCCGCACTCACCGACGATCAGATCGATCGCGCCCTGGCGGCGTTGTCGGAGGTGGCGTTGGAGCTGGGCCTCGTGGTGTCCGCGGGCGCAGACTCCGCCTAAAGCCTTAGCTGTCGGGCCTCAGTTCGGCCGGGCCACCTCGCTCGCCTGCCCGACCTCGGCCAGGCGCTGAGGGACGCCTCGCCACGGCAGGCTCCACCCCATGCGCTGCTTGTACGCCTGCAGCCTCTCCAGCGGCGCGCGAGAGATGCAGAGGAACGTCACGTCGCGCGCGTTCAGATGCGGCACGGCGCCGTCGTAAGTGTCGGCCCCGGACGAGCAGACCGGACAGCCCGCCTCGTAGGCGGGGCCGAACATGAAGTTGTAGACGAGCAGCTGCGAGCGGCCGTCGAAGAGCTCCACCAACGTCTTCGTACCGTCGTCGGTCTCGAAGCTGTACTCCTTCTCGATCTGCACCCACGGCAGCTCCCGCCGCCGGCGCGACACCTCATCGGCCGCCGCCAAATACACGACCGGATCGGGCTCCGCTTCCCAACTCCACGATCGCGAACATCCCCGGGGTCGGTCACGACCCAGTGGACAAGTCGGACTGCGCAGCACGCGTGCTTCGCTCCTTTCTCTCCACCCCGAGTGCGCCGGACACGGGTTGCGTCGCTCGCCTCAAGCCGCCGAAGCCACGGTGAGGCGCCGGCGGCTCATGTAGTCCACCGCGCCCCAGAGAGGCCGCCGACGTCATCTCGGCTGCGGGTGTATGGTCAGTGTGCGCTTCGCCTCAAACCTCGGCGAGCGATTCTTTCCGGCTCCGACACTCGGCCGGTGCATAGGCGTTCCGACCTCAAACGGTCTGCGCCATACCCACCAACGTTAGGAGCCACATGTCTGTCATGGCCGAGAAGTCAACGGACGCCACGGCGATCCGCCCGTTCACGATCGACACCCCCGAGGCGGATCTCGATGACCTGCGTGCGCGTATCGCCGCCACGCGCTGGCCTGAGAAGGAGACCGTCGACGACGCGTCGCAGGGCGTGGAGCTGGAGACGATGCAGGCGGTCGCGCGCTATTGGCTGACTGACTACGACTGGCGCAAGTGCGAGGCGAGGCTGAACGCCGTCCCGCAGTTCGTCACCGAGATCGACGGCCTGGACATCCATTTCGTCCACGTTCGCTCCAAGCACGAGGACGCGCTGCCGCTCGTCGTCTGCCACGGATGGCCGGGCTCGTTCGTCGAGCAGATGAAGATCGTCGATCTGCTCACCGACCCGACGGCGCATGGCGGCAGCGCGGGGGACGCCTTCCATCTGGTGATCCCAAACATGCCGGGCTACGGGTTTTCGGGCAAGCCGACGACGACCGGGTGGGACCCGCCCCACATGGGGCGTGCCTACACCGAGCTGATGAAGCGCCTCGGCTACGAGCGGTTCGTGGCGGCAGGCGGCGACTACGGCGCGCTCGTCGTCGACTACATGGCCGGCGGTCGCGACGCGCCCGCGTCGCCTGAGCCGGCGCCGCCGGAGCTGCTGGGGATTCACACCAACTTCCCCGGCGTGTTCCCGGTCGACGTCGACAAGGCGATCAAGACCGGCGGCGCGCAGCCGTCCGATCTCTCAGCCGACGAGCGACTCGCGGTCGAGCGGCTCGGGGCCGCATACAAGCATGCGGCGTACGCCGTGCAGATGGGGACGCGCCCGCAGACCATGTACGGGCTCAACGACTCCCCGGTCTTCCTGGCCGCCTACATGCTCGACCACGACCCGATCAGCTACCGGACGCTGATCCGACCCGCCTTCGTGGACGGGGACGAGCGCGGCTTGACCCGAGACGACATGCTCGACAACATCACGATGTTCTGGCTGACCAACACGGGGGTCTCGACCGCGAAGTCGTACTGGGAGTACCTGGGGTACGGCAGCTTCGCCGACGTCCGGAACGTCACCATCCCGGTGGCCGTGAGCGTCTTCCCCGACGAGCTCTTCCGGGCCCCGCGGAGCTGGACGGAGAAGGCGTACTCCAACCTCATCCACTACAACGAGGTCGACCGCGGCGGCCACTTCGCCGCCTGGGAGCAGCCGGAGCTGTACGCCTCCGAGCTGCGCGAGGGGTTCCGGAAGCTCCGATAGGTGACCGCGTCCGAACGTCTGCACATGTCCTCGCTCGGCGGGGCGACCGAGTGGCTCAACTCTGAGCCCCTCGGCCCGCCGAGTTGAAGGGCCGGGTCCGCTTCCATGCGCGCGACGTGCGTCTCGTGCCTAGATGGACGACTGGGTCGTAGTCGAGGTCGCCGGTAGCGAGCCCGAGGCCGAGCTGCTCTGCTCGTCTTGCGTGACGCCGGCATCGAGTGCCTGCCCCGGTTGACGAACAGCGGTGCCGGGGCTGGAGACGGGCTGGGCACCGTAGGGGCGCACGACATCATGGTCAGCCCGCAGGACGCGCAAGACGCACGCGAGATCCTGCACGAACCCCGATGAGCCACAGCGAATGACAGCTCGACAAGGTGGTTGTGCTGGCGTCGAATGGCTACACGGACACCTCGAGGGCGGTGGCACCAAGCTGCTGCGGCTGCAGGAGAACGGGTGCGCGGGGGTGCTCACGGACGGCCGCCTGCGCGACTTCGACGAGCTGGCGCGCTACGAGTTCGCGGCCTACTGCTCCGGCGAGGCGACGATGGTGCTCCCGGGTAAAACCCCCGCATTAGCGGGGGCTTCGTGAAGTAGCGGGGGCGGGATTTGAACCCGCGACCTCCGGGTTATGAGCCCGGCGAGCTACCTGACTGCTCCACCCCGCGTCGCAGCGTCAAATGTAGCAGCGGGTTTGCCGCCTCGGAGCCTGGATTCCCGCTCTGCAGCGGGGTAAACGAACGGCTAAAGGGCCGGCCTGCCGCTACGCTCAGCGCGTGCCCGACTATCAGCGACCCGATCTTCGTCGGGGGCACGCAGCGCAGCGGCACGCACGCGACCGCGGGCCTGATCGGCGCCCACCGCGCCATCGCCCATCTGCCGCGCGAGATGAAGTTCCACGCCCATCAGCTCGGGCTGCCGGGGGTGATCGCGCGGGCGGGTCTCGCCCCACGCCTTTGCGAAGCGGATGCGGGAGTTCTGGTGGCAGCGGCCCTACCGGGAGGGGCGCACGCGCGGGCTGTACAAGTCGATTCCCCGCGAGCGCTTCGACCGCGCCCTCGAAGCCTTTCTCGCCGACTCCCCAGCCGCCCCGATGCCCCGCCGCCTGATCCCCTCGCGGCTGCTCCCCGCTCGCGCCCGCCCCGACCTGGTCGGACCCTCGCGCGAGCTCGTCAACGCGCTGTTCGACCCGATCGCCGCCGAGCAGGGCGCGCCCCGGTGGGTCGAGATGAGCCCGCGCAACGCCCAGTTCGCTCCCGAGCTGCTGCAGATGTTCCCCGAGATGAAGCTCGTGTACTCCGTGCGCGACGGGCGCGACGTGGCGTGCTCGCTCGCGGGCCTTCCGTTCGGCCCCGAGAGCGCGCTGGAGGGACTTCGGCGCTGGGACCGCCACCTGCGCCGCGCCGATGCGTCGGTGCAAGCGCTGCCCGCCGACCGCGTGTTGACGCTGCGGCTCGAGGAGCTGCTGCTGACGCGGCGCGAGGAGAGCCTCGCGGCGCTGCTCGAGTTCCTCGGCTGGAAGAGGACGAGGCGATCCGCCGCACGTTCGACGCCGAGCTGACCGCCGAGAACGGCCACCTCGGCCGCTGGCGGGTGGAGCTCGCCGGACGGCGAGCGCGACGAGCTCGACCGCACGCTACCGGGAGCTGCTCGCCCGGATGGCCGCGGACGGGATCGCGTCGCGGCCCGATCCCGACCCCCTGCCCGCCGACTACGGGGCGGTCCCCGCCGGCCGAGCCCGGCTCGACGATCGACCCCTGGGCGGACGGGCGCGCCGAGCACGCGTAGCGACACCGGGCCGCGGCTGAAAGGATCCCCGCGGGGATGCCCGACGTCCGGCGCGAGATCACGGCCCGCGAGCTGCTGCTGCTCGCGCTCGGCGCCTGCCTGCTCTCGGTGGTCATGCACTGGCCGCTGGTCCTGCACCTGGGAGAGGACATCCCCAAGGACCTCGGCGACCCGCTCGTGCAGGCGTGGCAGGTCGCGTGGGGCGGCCACGCGCTCGCCCACCAGCCGCTCGACTTCTTCCAGTCGAACCAGTTCTGGCCGCTCGACGACACGCTCGCGTTCTCCGACGCGCTGCTCGGCTACGCGCCGGCCGGGCTGATCGGCTCGGGGCCGCGAGGCCGCGGTGGTCGCGCTACGACGTGCTGTTCCTGTTCGCCTACGCGCTCGCCTTCGCTCGGCGCCTACCTGCTCGCGCGCGAGCTCGGGCTCGGGCCCGCGGGCGCGGTCGGTCGCCGGGGCGGCGTTCGCCTTCGCGCCCTTCCGGCTCGAGCAGGACGGCCACATGCACGTGATCTCGAGCGGCGGGATCCCGCTCGCGCTCGCGCTCGGGGTGCGCGGCTACCGCCTGCGGCGGCCGTGGTTCGTGTTCGCCGGCTTCGCGGTCGCCGACGTGGCAGCTCTCGCTCGGCTTCACGCTCGGGCTGCCGCTCGCCTACCTGCTCGCCGCGCTCGGGCTGATCGCGGCGGTCGTCTGGCTGCGCCGCGGGCGCCCGCGCGCTCGACCGCGGGCTGGCGATCGCCACGGTCGCGGGCGCGGTCGCTGTTCATCGCCGCGCGGGCGCTGCTCAGCCGCCCCTACCTGCGGGTCGCCGACGAGCACCCCGAGGCCACCCGCAGCGCCGGCCGAGGTCGAGAGCTACTCCGGGGCCGCCGCGGCTGTTCCTGGTCGCGCCGGACGAGAACCTCGGTCTGGGGCGGCGCGACCGCGGGGATCCGCGACGAGCTCGAGAACGTCCCCGAGAAGACGCTGTTCCCGGGCCTCGTGATCGTGGCGCTCGCGATCGCCGGTCTGTGGTCGGCGCGCTATCCGCGCCGGCTGCGGCTCGCGCTCGGCGCCGGCGTCGTGGTCGTCTCGGTGCTGGCGCTCGGCTTCCAGGAGGAGGGCGGCCTGCTGTAGCCGTATCGCGTCGTCTATGAGGTGCTGCCCGGATGGGAGGGGATCAGGACGCCCGGGCAGGCTGGTCACCTTCTCCTCGCTCGGGCTCGCGCTGCTCGCCGGCGCGGGCACCGAGCTGGCGATGCGCGCGTGCGCCTCGCGCCTCGGCGCCCGCGGCGCGCCGCTGCGCCGTCGCCGGCGCGTGCTCGCGCTGGTCGTCGTCGTCGAGGGCCGCGGGCTGCCGTTCGACCCCTTCGACGACCAGGCCCAGCCAGCGCCGCCGGCCCCGCCCGCCGACCTGTCCGCGGTCCCCGCCCCCCAGCTCCACCTGCCGGCCGAGCGGCCCGAGGACAACCGCCGCTACCTGCTGTGGTCGACCGACGGCTTCCCCGACGATGATCAACGGCCGCTCCAGCACTCAACCCCGTGTTCACCGCCGCGCTGATCGCACGCGCGCGGGACTTCCCGGACCGCCGCAGCGTCGCCTACCTGCGCCGGCTCGGGTTGAGCAGCGTCGTGCTCCACACGAGGCGGACGGGCGGCACGCCATGGGAGCGGGCCGCGCAGCGCCCGATCGCGCGGCCTCGGCGTCACCCGGGAGAGCCGGGCCGGCGTGATCGTCTACGAGATCCGGTCGCCCGGCGGTGCGAGCGCCGGCCCCGCCGCCGGCAGGCCGGCGGCGGCCCGCTCCCCGCGGCGCTCGCGGTAGCGGAGCACGAGCAACGTCGCCAGCGAGGCCACCGCGGCGACGGCGATCAGCTTCACGGTCTCGCGTCCGCCGTCGAGCGGCGTGATCGGATCCCCCGCGGCGGTCGGCCCGACGAACGCCACGATCGCCCACCCGAGCACTGCGGCGATCGCGGGGCGCACGTCGCCGATCCGCGCCCGCGGGGTCGCCACGACGGCGAGGGCGATCGCGGCGAGCGACCGCGAGCAGCACCGGCAGCGCCGCGAGCCACGCGTCGCCGACCCCGAGCGCGGTGAGCAGCGTGTTCTCGAGGCTGCCGAGCCGCAGCCGCTCGACCCAGATCCAGGTCCCGTTGTCCCCGATCAGCGGGAAGGTCAGCGCCGCCGCGAGCATGAACAGGGCCGAGGGAATCGCGAGGGCGAGGGTCAGCGCCGGCAGGCGCCGGTAGGCGGTCGCGAGGCCGACCGCGAGGAACGGAAGCGCCGGGATCAGGAAGCGCGGGCCGGGCGTCCCGCCGCCGAAGGTCAGCCAGTAGCCGGCGTTGTAGACGAAGTACACGGCGGCAACCGCGCCGATCACGCCGCGCCTCAGTGACGCGGCCGCCCTTGCGGTGCATGAGGAACGACCCCGACCACCGCCATCGCGATCACCGGCGTCAGCGTCAGCAGGCCACGGCTGGCCACCAGGAGGTCGAACGCGGACTCGGGGCGCGGAAAGGTGATCCCGAAGAAGCCGGCGTCGTTCAGCCCCAGCTCGGCGTGTCCCGTGGTCCCCGGCGTGACGACCGCGTCTCCGTACGCGAACCGGAACGGCGAGCCGAGCGACCACAGGTTGTAGGCCAGCGCCGGGATCGCTCCGGCGATCGCGCCCGCCGCGTAAACGGCGGCGCGCGCAAGGAGTCGCTGACGCGCCACGGCATACAGGAACAGGACCACTCCCACGAGGCCCGAGCGGGTACTCGAAGCTCACGCCGAGCCCGACGAGCCCCCCGGCCGCACCGACGAGCCACATCCGCTCCGGCCCCTCCCGCTCGCGGAACAGCAGCGCGAAGGCCGCGAACCCCAGCCCGGCGGCGATCACGTGCGAGAAGTACTCCGAGGCGAACGTCATCACGATCGTCCCCAGCCCCAGCGTTATCGCCGCGGCTGTGCCGTAACCGGGTTCGATCCGGTCCGCGACCCAGCGCACGAGCAGCAACAGCAGGACTGCGGGCACCACCGCGCCGAACAGCGTCAGGGCCCAGATCATCGGCGCCCCGGCCTCGATCCGGTCCCACGTCCTGTGCGCGCGCCTCGTGCTGTACCCGAACTCCGGGTAGGGCGGCGCGGTGCCGGCGGCCAGCGTCCAGCGCGGGTACTCGGTGTGGCGAGCGTTGATCGCCGCGTCACGGGCGATCCCCTGTGCCCCGACCGCGTTCAACCCGAGGTAGGCGGGAAGTGTGAACGCCGCCAGGCCGGGTGCCTTGACCGAGTAGAAGTGGCCGTCGACCCAGGCCTTGTCCTGGGTCTCCCAGTGCCACCGATCGATCTCGCTCCGACCGTCCGCGAGCGCGCGCACCTGAGCGTAGAAGGACGATTGCGCCCATCCCATCGAGTGCATCAGCAGCCCCCACGCGACGCCCAGCGCCACGATCGCTGCGACGCCCGCGCGGCCGCCTCGCCGCCCCCTGGCCATCCGCCATACGCCGCTCACGGGATTCGGAGTGTAGAGGGCTTGAAGTTCTTTCCGAGCAAGGAAAGAGCATTGGAAGCCCTGCGGCTGCATCAGTACGCTGGGCTAACAGCGGCCTCGGCGCATTGGCGAAACTCGCTCGTGCTAGTCGATTCGGAGTAGGCTTGTTGCGAGCTGGCCCTGCGGCCAACAATCCGGGCCCCGGAGCAGAGTCCGCCGACACGCGAGCAACGCGACGAGGCACTCGCTCTGAGGCGAACAGGATCGACTGCGGGGCCAGTGGTTTGCCGAGAGGCGCCTCTATCCGGCTGGCTCTGCGGCCCGCAACGCCTGCTCGTGGCTGGCATACGCCCAGCCCCGCAGGACTTTCCCGTCATGGATTTCGAACAGATGGCCGATCGGTGAGCTCACCTCCGCGCCGCTCGTCCGGCCACGAGCGTGGATGTGGCCGAGCACCAGGACTCGATCGTCCCCAAGGTCGCGGACCGTTTCCACGCGCCACTCCACCTCGGAGAACATCTGGTCTGTGTCCCGGAACCATTGGCGAAGACCGTCGTGCCCGCGGTATGCAGGGGCCCCCTCGACCTCGGTCGACAGAAACGGATGCCACTCACATTCGGGGTCCCAAGACGCGAGGCTCGCCTCCGGGTCACGAGCGTTGTAGCTCTCGACGCCCTTCCGGACGAGCTCGTCGATCTCGTCGGGTCTCACGGCATTTCAGTATCTCCTGTCTGCGCAAGCACCGCTCGAGCGGAGCGCCAGCGGGTGCAGCTCCCGCCGGCCAGGCCAGCTCACCTCGCCGTAGAGCGCCGCCGCGCCGCCGCCGTCGATGACGGCACAATCGACGCTCCCATCCCCACCCGAGGAGGCCCCTTGAACCCCCCACATCCCGAGACCGTCTGCGTCGAGGCCGGCGGCCACCGCACGGCAGGCGAGCCGGTCAGCCCGGCGGTTCACCTCTCGACCACTTACCACCACGGCGGCGACTACGAGTACATCCGCGAGGCCTCGCCGACGATCGAGGCTTTCGAGCGGGTAGTCGGCTCGCTTGAGGGCGGCCACGCGGTCGCCTTCTCATCCGGGATGGCGGCGTCGGCCGCGGTGCTCGACGGGCTCGCGCCCGGCGCTCGGGTGCTGGCGCCGACGGTCAGCTACAAGGGGGTGAGCAGGCTGCTCGCCGAGCGCGCGTCGCTCGGGGCGCTCGACGTCTCGCTGACCGACCAGACCGAGACCGAGTCGGCGATCGAGGCGATCGGCGATGCGGAGCTGGTCTGGGCCGAGACGCCGAACAACCCGCTGCTCGGGATCACCGACCTGCCGGCGCTCGCCGCCGCCGCCCACGGGCGCGGCGCCCGGCTCGCGGTCGACGCGACCCTCGCCACCCCGCTACTGCAGCGCTCGCTCGAGCTCGGCGCCGACTTCGTTGTCCACTCGGCGACCAAGTACCTCGCCGGGCACTCCGACTCGCTGCTCGGGGTCGTCGTCACCGCCGACGAGGCCGGCGCCAAGACGCTCACCGAACGGCGGGCGACGACCGGCGCCGTGCCCGGCCCGTTCGAGGTCTTCCTCGGCCTGCGCGGCATCCGCACCCTGGCGCTGCGGGTCGAGCGCAGCCAGGAAAACGCCGGCGAGCTCGCCCACCGGCTCGCCGAGCATCCCGCCGTGTCGCGGGTCCGATACCCGGGCCTCGACGACGATCCCGGCCACGCGCTCGCCGCCCGCCAGATGAGCGGCTTCGGGGCGATGCTCGCGTTCGAGGTCGCCGCCGGCGCCGAGTCCGCCGAGGCGGTCTGTGCCGGCGTGACGCGGATCGCCAACGCGACCAGCCTCGGTGGAGTCGAGTCGCTGATCGAGCGCCGCGGACGCTACCCCGAGGAGCAGGGCCGCATCCCCGCCAACCTGATCCGGTTCTCGGTCGGCTGCGAGCACGTCGACGACCTGTGGGCGGACCTCGAGCGGGCGCTCGACCCGGCCGCAAGCGGCTGAGGCGGGCTCCCACTTCGCGTCGCTCGGCCAGGGGATGAAAGAATCCACCCCGCCCGACACCCCGTCCCCCGCTCGAATTAGCATGGATCCCGTGGAGTCAGCTCTGCAACGCCCGGAAGGCGCGCTCAGGGTTGCGGTCGTCGACATGGGCACGAACTCCACCCGGCTGCTGGTCGCCGACGTCGAGCGCGGCAGCGTGCACGAGATCGAGCGGCGCACCCGGTGACGGGGCTCGGGCGCGGCGTCGATCTCTCGGGGAACCTGTGCTCCGAGGGAATCGACGATGTCTGCGACACGCTCCGGGAGTACATCCAGACGTACGAGCGCCTGGGGGCCGAGCGGGTGTCGGCGATAGCGACCTCCGCGGTGCGCGACGCCGGAAACGCCGACGCGTTCTTGGCCGAGCTTCGCGAGCGCTTCGCCCTCGACTCCCGCATTCTCGACGGCGACGAGGAGGCCCGGCTCACCTACCGCGGCGCGTCCTCGCGATCGGGAATCCGTCGATGACACTCTCGTGGTCGACGTCGGCGGGGGCAGCACCGAGCTGATCGTCGGCTCGGGGCCGGACGTCACCTCCGCCGCCTCGCTGCAGTGCGGGACGGTGCGCCACACGGAGCGCTACCTGCGCAGCGACCCGCCCGGGACCGCCCGAGCTCGAGGACCTCGCGGCCGACGTGCAGGGGCTGATCGACGCCGAGCTGCCGGCCGAGTCGCGTCCCGACGCCCGGATCGGGATCGCGGTCGCCGGCACCCCGACCTCGCTTGCCGCGATCGAGCTCGAGCTCGACCCCTACGACCCCGAGGCCGTGCACGGCCACCGGCTCGCGCTCGGCTCGATCCAGCGGATGTGCTCCGAGCTCTCCTCGATGACCCTCGCCCGGCGCCGCGGCCTGACCGGACTTCAGCCGGGGCGGGCGCCGACGATCGTCGCCGGCGTCGTGATCCTGATCCAGGTGATGCGCGCCTTCGCGCTGCCCGAGATCGAGGTCTCCGAGCACGACATCCTGTACGGCGCCGCGCTCGAGGCGGCGCAGGCGGCGGTGCCATGAGCCCGGAGCGAAAGAAGGGGTCGAAGGCGACCGGAAAGGGGAAGGGTCCCGGGAAGGGGACGAGCCCGACCGCCCGCCGTCAGCAGAAGCGGCGCGAGGAGAAGCTGGCCCTCGTTCAGCGAGCAGATCGCGGACGGGTCAGCTGAAGATCAGGAAGATGACGCCGGCGGAGCGCAAGAAGTTCCCCCCGCGCACGAAGCGCGAGGACAAGCGCGGGAAGGTAGCCCCGCTACGCCAGTACGGCCTTGCGCGGGTAGACGACGCTCGGGTCGGTGAGCACGTTGACGAGCGCCGGCCTGCCCGACTCGAACGCGCGCTCCAGCGCCGGGCCGCAGCTCGGCCGGCTCGCGGACCAGCTCGCCGTGGCCGCCGAGCGCCTCGACGACCTGGTCGTAGCGCGTGTCCTGGCGCAGCTCGGCGGCGACCGAGTAGCCGTAGAGGAACTCCATCGGGTGCTTCTCGAGCGCCCAGATGCCGTTGTTGCCCATCACCCCGACGACGGGCAGGCCGTGGCGGACCATCGTGTCGAACTCCAGCCCCGAGAACCCGAACGCGCCGTCGCCGAGCAGCAGGCAGACCTGGCGCTCGGGATGGGCGAGCTTGGCGCCGATCGCCTGGCCGGGCCCGGCGCCGAGGCAGCCGAACGGGCCGGGGTCCATCCAGCAGCCCGGCTCGTAGGTCTCGATGACCCGGCCCGCGTAGGAGACGAAGTCGCCGCCGTCGCCGATCACGATCGCGTCGCGGTCGAGCACCTCGCGCAGCTCCCTGTAGACGCGCAGCGGGTGCAGCGGGGCGCGATCGTCGTCGAAGTCGCCCTGCTCGGCAGCGCGCTTCTCGGCCTCCGTCGCGCGCAGCTGCTCGACCCAGGCCGCGGTCCGCTCGGGTCCGCGCCCTCGCCGACCGCCGCCTCGCGCGATCGCCGCCGAGCGTCGCGGCGATGTCGCCGACCAGCGTCGACCTCGGGCTGCCGGTCGCGCTCGAGCCGGTTCGGGGCGGAGTCGAGCCGGATCAGCTTCGTCTCCTCGCCGAACGTGCCGCCGAAGCCGAGCCGGAAGTCGAGCGGCACGCCGACGACCAGCGCCACGTCGGCCCCCTTGAGGCCCGTGCCGCGGGCGCGGCTGAACGCGAGCTCGTGGTCGGCGGGCAGGCAGCCGCGCCCCATCCCGTTGAGGAACACCGGGATCCCGAGCGCCTCGGCGAGCGCGCGCAGCTCGCCCTCGCCACGTGCCCAGTACAGGCCGGTGCCGGCCATGATCGCCGGCCGCTCCGCCGCGGCGAGCATCGCGGCCGCCTCGCTCCGCGCCCTCGGCCACCGCGGCCTCGGGGCGCAGTGCCGGCGGCGGCATCGGCCTCGGCCTCCTGAAGACGACGTCGAGCGGATAGTCGACGAAGGTCGGTCCGCTCGGAAGCTCGATCGCGGTGTCGAGCGCGCGGCGGTCACGCTCCGGGATCGCGGCCGTCTCCTTGACCGTCTCCGCCGACTTCGTCAGCGGGGCGACGAACGGCACGTGGTCGATCTCCTGCAGCCTGCCCGAGCCCCAGCGCATCTCCGGCGCCCGCCCGCCGAGCACGACGAGCGGCGAGCCGTTCTGTTGCGCGCCGGCGATCGCGCTCATCCCGTTGGTCACGCCGGGACCGGCGGTCAGCGCCGCACACCCCGACGCCGCGGGTCGCCTTCGCCCACCCCTCGGCGGCCCACGCCGCGGACTGCTCGTGGCGGGTGTCGACGACGTCGATCCCCTCGTCCTTGCAGCCGTCGATAGATCGAGAACAGGTGGCCGCCGGAGAGCGTGAACAGCTTCGTGACCCCGCGCGACGACAGTGTGCGGGCGACGAGGTGCCCGCCGTGGACAGGGCCCTCGGTCCGCTCCGCCCCCGCCTCGGTTGCCTGCTCCGGGGCCTTCGCCATCGCGCGGACGAGCCTACAAGGTGGCCGACCGCCGCGCGGAGACCGCGCCCGGGATGCCCAGCGGCTCCGCGTGACCGTCGTCGCCGACCGCGGCCCGGCACCCGCCGGTGCGTACAGAGTGACCGGCTCGTCGATCCCCTTCAGGGTCACCGCGGCGCGACGGGCGAGCTCGAGACCCGGGTGCAGGTGGCGCGCGGTGTCGGCGGTGATCAGGACGTCGTTACCGCCCCAGCCCTCAGCTCCCGGAAGGAAGGCGGGCCCCCGCCCGTCCTCTACGATCCCGCCGATGGCCACCGCCACGGCACAGGCGCTGTCCGAGCCAGCCCTGCGGTTCGTCTCCGCGGCGCCGCACGGGCACTGGATCGGGGGCGAGCAGGTCCCGTCGGCAGACGGGCGCACGTTCGAGACGATCGACCCGGCCACCGGGGAGGCGATCTGCGAGGTCGCCCAGGGCGGACCCGAGGACGTCGACCGCGCGGTGCGCGCCGCCCGCGCGGCGTTCGAGCCGTGGGCGAAGCTCGCCCCCCACAAGCGCGCGGGCCTGATCTACACGCTCGCGGAGCTGATCAAGGCGAACCTGCCCGAGCTTGCGGAGCTGGAGTCGCTCGACAACGGCAAGCCGGTCGCGTACGCGAAGGGCGACGTCGCCGCCGCCGTCAGCCACCTGCGCTACTACGCCGGCTGGCCGACCAAGATCGAGGGCGAGACGATTCCGGTCTCGACACCCGACGTGCTGTGCTACACGCGCAAGGAGCCGGTCGGCGTATGCGGGCAGATCATCCCGTGGAACTTCCCGCTGCTGATGGCGACCTGGAAGCTCGCCCCCGCGCTGGCGGCCGGCTGCACCGTGGTCCTGAAGCCGGCCGAGCAGACGCCGCTCACCGCGCTGCGGCTCGGCGCGCTGGTCAACGAGGCGCGGCATCCCGGAGGGCGTCGTCAACGTCCTCGGTGGCGACGGCGAGACGGGGGCGGCGATCGTCGACCACCCGGACGTCGACAAGATCGCCTTCACCGGCTCGACCGAGGTCGGCCGGGAGATCGGCGCGAAGTGCGGGCGGACCCTGAAGCGGGTGACCCTGGAGCTGGGCGGAAAGTCGCCGAACATCATCCTGCCCGACGCCGACCTCGAGCGGGCGATCGCGGGCTCCTACGAGGCGATCTACTTCAACACCGGCCAGGCCTGCAACGCGGGCTCGCGCCTGTTCGTCCACCGGGACCAGTTCGACGACGTCGTCGCGGGCCTCGCCGAGACGGCGAAGCGCGCCAAGGTCGGACCCGGCCTGGTCGAGGGCAGCGAGCTCGGCCCCGTGGTCTCCGAGCAGCAGCTCGAGCGGGTGATGGGGTACATCGACGCGGGCCGCGAAGCCGGCGCCGAGGTGGTCACCGGCGGCGGGCGCCTCGACGCCGACGGGGACGCGAGCGGCGGCTACTTCGTCGAGCCGACGCTGTTCGCGGGGGTCTCGGACGAGATGACGATCGCCCGCGAGGAGATCTTCGGCCCCGTGCTGGTCGCGATGCCCTACGAGGACCTCGAGGAGGTCGCGCGCCGCGCCAACGACACCGAGTACGGGCTCGCGGCCGGGGTGTGGACGCGCGACATCTCCAAGGCCCACCGGCTGGCCGCGATGCTGGAGGCCGGCGTCGTCTACATCAACGGGTGGGGAGGCGACCCGGCGGCCCCGTTCGGAGGTTTCAAGTCCTCGGGGATCGGGCGCGAGAAGGGCCACGCCAACCTCGACGCCTACCTCGAGGTCAAGACGGTGTGGACGAATCTGTAGCGGCTACGATCGCCTCGCCCGGGTAGACGAACTGGCACAGTCGGCGGTCTTAAACACCGCTGCCCGAAAGGGCTTTGCGGGTTCGAATCCCGCCCCGGGCACTGCCAACCCAGCCCCTCAGGCACGATCGGGGGTGGTCTTTAGCTGTCCCACAGGGTTGTCGCCTATGGATAGACGTGTTCCGGTACGGAAACCGGCACCGAAACATGGGCGCTGTTACCGTGTTTCACGGGCGAGGAGGCGCATCCGGTGCGCGTCCGCTTGAGGCGTTGAGCATCCCTTGGAAGCCTCAGCACTAACACACGCAGGCCGGCGCGGGCTACTCGCGAGGCCCCCGCGCCTGCTGCGCCTGCAGAAGGACGAGCGCCTGATCGCGATGATGCGAAACGGGCACGAGCATGCGTTCGAGGTTCTGTTCGAGCGCTACCAAGCACGGCTGCTCGGGTTCTGCCAGCACATGCTGTCGTGCAGGGAGGACGCGGAGGACGTCCTGCAGGAGGTGTTCGTCGCCGCCCACAAGGCAATCCTCGCCGACAACCGGGCGCTGAACGTGCGGCCGTGGCTGTACCGGATCGCGC
Organism: uncultured Thermoleophilia bacterium; assembly: GCA_963754225.1. Lineage (GTDB taxonomy): Bacteria > Actinomycetota > Thermoleophilia > Solirubrobacterales > 70-9 > DASPWW01. The sequence continues at coordinate 169,942 of CAVWEV010000001.1, read as the reverse complement.
GCAATCGCTGCCTCAACCACCTGCGCAAGCCCGTCCCGGAGGGTCAGGACTCGATGGACATCCACCCGCACGAGAACGGCGCCTCGACCGCGGAGCGAGTCCAGAACCGCGAGGAGTTCCGTCAGCTGATCGCCGACGTGCAGACGCTTCCCGAGACGCAGCGCACGGCGCTGCTGCTGCGTGAGGTCGACGCGATGTCCTACGAGGAGATCGCGCAGGCGATGGACACCACGGTCCCGAGCGTCAAGTCATTGCTTGTCCGGGCCCGCATCACGCTGGCCGAGTCGAGCCAGTCGCGCCTGCTGACCTGCGGAGAGGTCCAGCTGGAGCTCGCGGAGGCCGCCGAGGGCCTGCGCAAGGTCTCAGGCCCGGTGCGCCAGCACGTTCGCGGCGTGCGAGGCGTGCGGCGAGTTCCGCACCCAGCTGCGCGCCGACAGCCGCGCCCTCGCGGCGCTTTTCCCGGTGGGTCCGCTGCTCGCGCTCAAGCATCTCTTCGGCGCCAAGCTCGCCGCGATTACCGGTGGCGGCTCGTCGGCCGGCGGCGGTTCGGCGGCGGGCGGGGGCGCTGCAGCCGGCGGCGCTACGGCAGGCGGCGCGGCAGCCGGTGGCGCGGCCGGCGCCGGAGCGGCGTGGCCGCGGGCGGCGCCGCGCTCGGCGGCGCCGCGGCGGGAGGCGGTATCGGCGGCGCCCTGGTCGGCGGGCTCGGGGCGAAGACTGCAGCCGGAGTTGCCACCGCCGCGCTACTCACGGCGGGCGCGGTCGAGGTGAAGAAGCAGTACGGAGGCGAGCAGCCGAATCAACAGGCGCGCCACGCCCCCGCCGCGGTGGCGCACGCCTCTTCCTCGGGAGGGCTCCACACGCCCCGGCCGCACCACGCGAAGCCCGAGGTGGTCGCGGCGGAATCACCCGAGTCGCCCAGCCAGGAGCCGCCGCCGGTCGCCGACCAGTATGCCCCCACTGTGCCGGCCCCGGCCCACGAGCCGACCCACGAGGCGCCGGTCACCGAGCCTGAGCCGACCGCGGCGCCCACAGACCCGGCGGCCGACGGCAGCACGACCGACACGGAGCCCGTTCCCGGCACCGAGGAGGAGGGCAGCGGCGCGATCGAGATCGTTCCGGAGGAGTCGCCGCCGGCCCCCGAGCCGCCGGCGCCGGTGCCGCCGCCAGGGATCCGAGACGCCCCTGCTGCCGCAGCAGTAGCCGATCGCTCGCGGCCGGGCTAGGCCGCTAGGCGACCAGGCCGATCACCTTGAGGCGGCGCGACAGGCACTGCGCGGCGAAGGCGTGCGTCTCCTCCTTGCGTGACGCCGAAGATGTCCCAGTTCTCCTCGTCGTCGACCCACGGCGGGTCGAGCACCTTCTCGGTCGACCGGCAGCGCCTCCGCGATCGTGCGCTGGATCGCCTCGCGGTAGCTTCGTCGTCCTCGTTCGCCATGTCGGTGAGGAACCGGACGCCGAACGCGATGTGGCGATGCTCGTCGCGGGCGACCTTGGTGAAGCCCTCGACGAACGCCGGGCAGGGTGCCCTCGCGCTCGTTGTAGTCGATGATGAAGTGCTGTCCGGTGAGCGCCAGAACTCCCTCGATGATCATGTGGTAGAGCGTGATCGCCTCGACCAGGCAGCTCGGTGTCCTCGGGCTCGGCGGCGAGGCGGTCGACGCGCTCCTGCGAGCAGCTCGTCGAACAGCTGGTTGAAGGCCGGGTTGAGGTGCTCCTCGGTCTGGCCGCAGGCGGTCGGCGACGCCGTCGCCACCCTCGAACACGCCCACCTCCGAGTAGAAGCGGTCGAAGAAGCGCACGTGCCGCGCCTCGTCGGCGATCTGGGTGGAGAGGAAGATTCGCTGGTCCTCGGTCGGCGCCGCGCGCATGATCGGGCCGAGCTCGTCGGTGACGCGCTGCTCGCCGATGAAGAAGGCCGACAGCCCGTACATGCGCTGGAAGCGCTCCTCGGGATCGATCCGCTCGTGCCAGTCGATCGCGGTCCTGCGAGAAGTCGAGGTCCTGGGTCGCGCCACTGCTGGCGCTCCCACAGCCCGTACAGCTCCTCGTAGTCGAGCAGCTTCGCCCGGCCGCGGTCCGCGCTCTCGTCCTGGAGGGCGGGATCGAACGTTCGCATGAAGTCCTCCCGCGCGAGCCGGGACAGCGTCGGTGGGCTCGATGCCTCCACTGCTCGTACCCTAGCGCATGAACTGGCTGCGCAGCCAGTTTGAGGCAGCGGCTACTCCGTGTAACTCTCGCCGGGCCTCAGGATCACGACCTCGGAGCTGGTCCTGGCGGTCGCCTCTACGTCCGCCTTGAAGCGCTCGGGGTCGGCCTCGATCGCGGGGAAGGTGTCGTAGTGCATCGGGATCACGACGTCCGCGTCGAGCAGCTCGGCCGCGGTGACGGCGTCCTCCTGGTCCATCGTGTAGTGGCCCCCGATCGGGATCAGCGCGACGTTCACCGGCGTGCGCTCGGCGACCAGCTCGAGGTCGCTGAACAGGGCGGTGTCGCCCAGGTGGTAGACGGTTGTCGGCGCCGATCCCGATCACCAGCCCGGCCGCGTGCCCGATCGCCGTGCCGTCGGGAAGCGTGTTCGTGTGGAAGGCGGGCACCACCTTCACCCACCCCCACCCGAGCTCGATCGTCCCGCCCAGATTCGGGCCGGCGACGTCCTCGACGCCCTGCTCCGAGAGCCACCGCGCGAGCTCGGCGATCGCCACGCACATCGCGCCGCTGCGCTTCGCGACCTCGACGGCGTTCGCCATGTGGTCCGCGTGGCCGTGGGTGAGCAGGATGTGGGTGGGATCGACCTCGTCGGGGCCGACGACGGCCGCCGGGTTGTCCGGCTTCAGGAACGGATCGATCAGGACCCGCGCGTCGCCGTCGACGAGCTCGAACGCCGCGTGGCCGAGGAAGCGGACCTCCATCGCTACTCGACCTTCTCGATCTCCGGGTCGCCGCCGTTCAGATGCTGCCCGAAGAACTCAACCGTGCGGTCCCAGGCCTGCTGGGCGTGCTCGGGGTGGTAGGTGCCGAGACGGTCGTGGTCGGCGAAGAACGCGTGTCCGGCCCCCTCGTAGAAGTGGAAGATCGCGTCCGCCCCGGCCTGGTTGAGCTCCTGCTGGAGCGCCTTCGCGTCGTCGACCGGAATGAAGTCGTCGCTGTCGCCGAAGTGGCCCAGCACCGGCTTGCCCGCGAGCTTGGAGAAGTCGGGCTTGCCGTGCGGCATCACGTAGTAGAAGCTGACCGCGGCGCCGACCTTGTCGTTGACGGTCGCGCTCCAGATCGACGAGTCCGCCGCCGAGGCAGAACCCGACGGTCCCGACCTCGACCCGTGCACTTCGGGTGCTCGGCGACGTAGTCGACCGCGCCCCGCATCTCCTTCTCGGCCTGCTCCATGTTCATGCGCCATCATCTTCTGCTCCGCCTCGCTCGGCTCATCGGTGGTCTCGCCGTGGAAGAGGTCGGGGGCGAGGGCGACGAAGCCCTCCCGCGGCGAAGCGCTCGCAAACGTCGCGGATGTGATCGTCGAGGCCCCACCATTCCTGCAGGACGACGATTCCGGGGCCCTCGCCCTCGGGCTCCGCAAGGTATCCCTTCGCCGTGCCGCCGTTTGCCTCGAACTCGACTTCCGGCATCTACGTCTCCTCCTCCTCCTGTAGTTCCTCGGCCAGTGCCCAGCCTACGGCGACGCCGACGAGCATTCCCATTCGCGCCTCCTCGGCGAGCAGTGTCCGGACCGCCGCCACGCGCTGCTCGGAGTCGGGAACGGTCGCCGCCTTGAGCACCTCGGACTCGTGCGCATCGCCAAACCACCCACCCGCCTGCATCGCCTCCGCGAGCACCTTTTGCAGCTTCGGCGCCGCGCCGGCGACCATCGACTCGGCGTCTCGAAAGCGGCCGGGCTCCGTCAGCCCGTCGATTGCCGCGTCGACTTGCTCATCCGAGTAGTGCTTCGACACGCGCCCCACCCTAGCGCCGCAGTTCCCACATCTGCAGCTCACCGATATCGCGGTAGCCGAGGCGCTCGTACACCGGGCGCCCCAGCTTCGTCGCCTGCAGAGTCGAGGTCTCCACGCCACGCTCGCGGGCCTCGCCCAGCGCGACGTGCAGGAGGCGCGCCGCGAGGCCCCGGCCGCGCGCCTCGGGCACCGTCGCAACCCACCAGATCGCGCAATCCCCGTCGACGTCCGTGGTCGCCAGCACCGAGGCCGCTCGTCCCTCGAGGCGGGCCTCGTAGACTCGCCACGTGTGCGGCGGCGGATTTCCGATCCCGCGCTCGAAGGTGCCCGGCGGGTCGCCGTAGGCGGCGTCGTTGATGCGTTTCATCTCGGTGAGGGAGCCGGCCGCCGACCACTCGAGATCACCGGGATCGGGGTCGGGGAGATCGGCCAGCTCGAGCACCATCCCGCGCGGGGTCGCGTCGAGCTTGTGCCCCGCGGACGCGAGCAGGTCGGCGGACGCGCGGTCGGACTCGGGCACCCACACGGTCCACGCCCGGACGCCGGCCTCGTCGTACGCCGCCGCGAGCTCGTTCCGGGCCGCCGCGAGGTCCGCGGGCGTTCGGTAGAGAACCGAGTTGAACACCGAGCGCCCCGGCACGGCCGGCACGACGGCCGCTAGCACGCCGTCGGACTCGATCATCCGGGCGCCCTTCGAGCCGGCCCCAAGAGCGCGCCACGCCACCTCCATGCTCTTCATCATCCGGGCGTGCCACTCACTCCCCAGCCATCCGGATCTCTCCATCAGCTACACGCTCCGCGCCTCGTTCAGCGCTTCAGCGCCAGCGTAATCCCGTCGGCGACGCCGAGCATCGCGACGTCCACGCGCTCGTCCGAGGCAATCCGCTCGTTCAGGCCGCGGAGCTCCGGGTTGCCGGAGGACTCATCGTCCGGGTCGAGGACGGCCCCACCGCGAAGGACGTTGTCGAGCATCATCAGCGCTCCCTCCCGCAGCCTGGGGAGGACCTCCTCGTAGTACTCCGGGTAGCCCTGCTTGTCGGCGTCGATGAAGGCGAAGTCGAACCGGTCCTCGGCAGGCAGCGAGCGCAGCGTCTCGAGCGCCGGCCCCAACCTCAGCTCGATCCGCTCCTCGACCCCCGCCTCCCGGAAGTAGCGCCGCGCGATCTGCGTCCACTCCTCGTTCACGTCGCAGGCCAGCAGCCGTCCATCCGCGGGCAGGCCGCGGGCGATGCAGATCGCGGAGTATCCGGTGAAGGTGCCGAGCTCCAGCGCCCGCCGCGCCCCGATCGCCCGCACTAGCAGGGTGATCAACGCACCCTGGTCGGGCGCGATCTGCATCACCGATACGTCCCCGAGCCCGTCGGTCTCCTCGGCGAGGCGTCGCAGGACCTCGTCCTGGCGCGAGCCGTGCTCGACCAGGTAGCGGTGCAGGTCGTCGTTGAGCGCCGTGTACTTTGGGTTCACCGGCGGATTAGCCCTCGCGTGGGCCGACGGCGTGAGCCGCGACGCCGGCGCCGAGGCCGACCAGCGCCCCGGCGAGCCCCGCCCACGCGTTCGCGAAGTCGTCGACCAGCGGAAGCGCGAGCAGCACGGCCGCGAACACCGTCAACCCGATCACGTCGTAGTCGTCGCCGGGGTTGCCGCGGCTCTCGAGATGACGCACCGCGAACCACGCCGCGAGCGCACCGAGCGCGACGCCGTTTCCGCCCGCCGCGAGCAACGTGCCCGCGTCGAGGCCGATCGAGTGCATCGCGCCCGCCGCCAGCATGCCGAGGCCACCGCAGGCGACGAGCAGCAGCAGCGCCGAGACGACGCCCAGGCGGCGCTCGAGGGGGGGCACGAAGACCGCCATCGCGACCGCGACCACGAACAGGTAGCCGACATCCTCGTACACGAAGGGCGCGGCGAGATAACGCCACCACTCCGAGCCTACGCCGCCGACGATCGCCCCGACCTCGTTCGGGAACAGATCGGCGGCCCGGAGCACGAGCAGCAGGATCGCCGGGCCGAGGATCGCGGCGATCGTCGCGTAGGGACGCTCGGCGACGGCGATCCGGGGCAGGCGGGGTGCACGCAGCCGGCGGCGACGCTCGCGGGGCGTGATCTCGTCCCCCCGCCGCTCCAGCTTCGGTGCCCGCTTGCGCAGCCGCGTTCCGCAGTACGGGCACTCGGTTACGTAGGGGCTGACCTCGGACCCGCAGCTCTTGCAGACGACGCTCAACTCCGGCGATGCCACGGCCACCGAGGATAACCTGGCGCCGGGGCCGGGGGGCGTCGGCTTACGGTCGCGTGTGGTCGGCCGTCTCGCGGACCAGCTCGCGCACGTCGCCGTTGCTCTCGAACATGCGCAGCTGGCGGCGCGCCCCGGTCCCGTTAGCGATCAGGTCCTCCACCCCGCCGAGCTCGTCCTCGCAGCCCAGCTCCTGGGCGTGCTCGACGAGCTCGTCGCGCATCCGGCTGACCACGGCCCGCGCCGGTTCCTGCTTGCCCTCGCGGAAGTCCATCAGCCTGCCCTCGATCCCGTGGATCGCGGCGCGAACCTTGTTGTCGTCGATCAGCTCCGTCGGGTACTCGACCATCGGCTCCTCGCGGTCGAACAGCGCCGACAGCCGGTGCGCGAGCGCGGCCGTCAACGCCGTCAGGGCGAGCGTGTGCTCGAGCCGCGTCTGCTGGTCGAACACCCGCGTCTCGACCGTGCCGAGATTGGGGTGCGGGCGCACGTCCCACCACAGGTAGGTGTAGTCGTCGATCGCGCCGCTCTCCATCATCAGCTCGACGCGGCGCGAGTAGATCTCCCAGCTCCCGTAGTGCGGCGGTACGCCCACCCGGGGGAAGGCCCTGAAGATCGGCGTTCGCGTGGACATCATCCCGGTTGCCTCGCCGCGCCAGAAGGGGGAGTTGGAGGACAGCCCGAGCAGGACCGGGATGTAGCGCCGGATCCCGTCGGCGACGTAGATCGCCTTGTTCGGCCCGGTGATCGCGACATGAACGTGGGTGCCGAAAATCAGCTCCTGACGGGCGACGTAGCCGAGCTCCGACACCAGCTCCTGGTAGCGGTCCATCTCGACGATCGCCTGGTCCTCCCAGAGGGCGAAGGGATGGGTCCCCGAGGCGCCGATCAGTAGCCCCAGCCGGTCGCCGATCTCCGCGACGGCGTTCCGAAGCACGGCGAGCTGCTCGCCCGCCGCGCGCACGTCGGGGCACGGTTCGGTCGCGACCTCGAGCACCGACTGCATCAGCTCCGGCTTCACCTGGCCGGCCAGGCTCTCGGGCACCGCGTCGAGAACGTCTTCGATCCTCTGCGCCAGGTCGAACCCATCGGGGTCGATGATCATCAGCTCCTCCTCCACGCCGATGGTGAAGGGCGGGCCGGTGAATTCATGCTTGAGCATGGTTGCTCGGGCTGATCGGGGGGCCGCTCGAGGGATCTTCGAGCGCCCGATAGTAGCCACACGGGGAGAGGCGCCCCGGCACGGCGCCTCGAGCGGGCGTAGCCTCGCTCGCCGCGCCAAAGCCGCGGCTCCCCGGGCCTATACTCAGAGCGGCCGGCCAAACGAGGAGGAGCTTCACCTGATGGAAGTCAAGACCGCCGCCGAGCAGACGTCACTTCTTTCCACCATCTCGCCGGGCAAGCGCACGCGCCTGCGCCGGCTTCTGTTCGAGTTCGGTCCCGGCAACGGCACGTTCCTGTTCCTCCCTATCGACCAGGGAATCGAGCACGGTCCGCGCGACTTCTTCCCCAACCCGGCCTCCAAGGACCCCGAGTACCAGTTCAGGCTCGCCGCGGAGGCGGGTTACTCCGCGATCGCCTGTCAGATCGGGCTGGCCACGAAGTACTACCCGGACTACGCCGGGCAGGTGCCGTTGATCCTCAAGGTCAACGGGAAGACGGACATTCCGGCCTCCGACAACGCGCTGTCGACCACCAACGCCTCGGTCGAGGACGCGGTGCGGCTCGGCGCCGACGCGGTCGGCTACACGCTGTACGTCGGCTCCCCGCGCCAGGATGCGGACCTGCACCAGCTCAAGGGCGTGCGCGAGGACTGCGACCGCTACGGGATGCCGCTCGTGATCTGGGCCTACCCGCGAGGTAGTGCGATCGACAAGAAGGGCGGGCACACGTCGTTCTACGCGATCGACTACGCGGCGCGCCTGGCGATGGAGATGGGGGCCGACGTGGTGAAGCTGAACATGCCGCAGATCGACCCCGAGAAGGACAAGGACTCGCCCGCCCCGTACAACGAGGGTGGGTTCACCCAGCTCGAGGCGATCACCCACTGCGTGCAGTCGGCCGGCCGCGCCCTGGTCGTGCTCTCGGGCGGCTCGAAGATCGACGACGACAGGCTGCTGGAGCAGACGCGGGAGATCATGGAGGCGGGGGGTTCAGGCGTGATCTACGGTCGCAACGTGTGGCAGCGCGAGTGGAGCGCGGCGCGCGAGATCATCGACCAGATCAAGGACATCGTCACCTCCAGCGTCACGCGCATTCCGTAGCAATCGGCCGCGTTTCGTGCCCGGGGATCCGCGGTCGACCGGGTCGGCTTCCGGGCCTAGTCGCGCGCTCTCCAACCTCCTACCTCAAGTGAGATCGCGTAGGACGCCGGGAATCGGGGCGATCGTGCTGCTCGTCGCGGCGATCGGCCTGCTGGTATGGCGCGGGGATCGCGAGGACTCACAGCAGCGGACGACCCCGGAGGGGGCGAGCGTGGGCGCCGAGGTGCTGCGCGTGGTTGACGGGGACACGATCGAGGTCGAGCTCGATGGCGGCGAGGTCGAGGACGTCCGCTACATCGGGGTCGACACACCGGAGTCGGTGGCGCCGGGCGAGCCGGTGGAGTGCTTCGGGAAGCGTGCAAGCGCGTTCAACGAGCGCCTGGTCGGAGGCCGCACCGTGACGCTTCGCTTCGACCGCGAGCGGCGAGACCGCTACGGGCGGCTGCTGGCCTACGTCTACGCCGACTCGCGGCTCGTCAACGCCGAGCTGGTGCGCGGAGGCTACGCGAGGACGCTGACGATTGCCCCTAACGACGCGCGCGCCTCGCTGTTCGCGCGACTCGAGCGGGACGCGGGGCGCGCCGCGAGGGGCCTGTGGGGCGCGTGTTAAGCGCGCTAGTCGTTGCCTAACAGTTGGCTAACAACCAACGACTTTGGTAGGTTGAAACGACTCGCGCTCGGCGGCATGCCGCGCGCACAATCACCCGGAGCCACCCAGACAGTGGAATCATCGAGCCAGGAAGCCCCGCGACTTAGCCAGAGCCTGGAGCAGTTCGAGGTCGCCTTCGAGCAGGAGATGGCCGCGGAGCGCCGCCGCCGCAAGCAGCTGCGTCAGCGCGCCGCGAACCGCTCTCGGGCGCGCCGCATCTCGCGCACCGAGTCGCACGGCAAGATCAGGTTCAGCGTCCTGTTCGTCGCACTCACGCTCACCGTGATCGCGGTGGTCGCGGTGATGTTCGAGACGCTCGCCTGGCTGATGAGCTGACCGGGCCGGCCGGTCTGCCCTACTGCTTGCCTTCGGAGAGGTCCTCGAGCGCCTGGTCGACGGCCTCGCGCTGACCGGTGCCGGCCGCGACGCGCTCGGCCTGAATGCTCAGGTAGACCTCCTTACGGAACACGGGCACGTCGCGCGGAGCGGAGATTCCGATCCTCACCTTGTCACCCGAGACTGCGAGCACCGAGATCTCGACGTCGTCGCCGATCATGATGCTCTGGTTGGTTTTCCTCGTCAGGACCAGCATCCTGTGGTACCCCCTCGTGAGGTTGCGACATCGTGTCACCCGCCATGCCTGGCGGACCACACGACCGATCCGACTCAGCCTACCCGACCGGGACCCGGTTGGCTAGTGCACACGGCTTACGACCGTGTGCACTAGCCTGAACCCGCAGGACTCGTACTCATGGCCAAGAAGCCGCTTCGCTCACAGCTCAACCAGATCCGCGCATGGGTCCGCGAGGGGCGGACCGATGCCTGGATCGCCCACCAGCTCGACATCCCCGCGTCGGAGCTGATGGAGTTCCGGCGGCGTCACGGCCTCAGCCCGAGCGGTGACGAGGACGCCGCCGCGGAGGACGATCTGCGAGACGAGATCGAGGCCGAGATCGAGGCGGCAACGCTCGAGGAAGACGAGGAGGAGGAAGAGGAGGAAGAGCAGGCCGCCGCCGAGGCCGCGGCGCCCGCACGCGAAGCAGAGGACGCCGCGGGCAGTGAAGGGGCGCCCAAGCGGCGTCGGCGGCGTCGCAGGCGAAGGCGCGGCGGAGGACGCAAGAAGGCGCTTCAGGGCACCTTCGACCACGGGGAGACGGACGGCTTCGGCCTGTGGCTCGATCCCGCGATCCAGGACGAGCCGGCGTACTCGGAGCACTGGGCCGGCCACCGGGCGGTCGACGTCGAGGTCGAGCCCGACCGAATCGTGATCAAGCGGTCCGAGTAGGCGCGCTACCCGGCTCGGGCCGGGATCGCGCCGCCGCCCCACTCCTCTTCGGGCACGCCCTCCAGGTCGTGCAGCACGGCCTCCAGCTCCCGCAGGTCACCGGCGCTCACCCCGGTGTCCTGGATCAGGCGCTTGGCCACCAGGTCGTGCGTGGCGACGGCATGCGACGAGAACAGGTACTCGGCGATCTCGGCGTCGTGCTCGCTGTCGCCGCCCGCGAACGCCCCGCCGCCCTCGGCGGCGCGTCGCAGCGCCCTCCCAACCTGCTGGGCGCCGCCGTCGGCGCCGAGCTGCGCCCCGATCTCCTCCAGCGGACGCTTCTCCACGATCGCAAGCCGCAGCGTCTCGCGATCCTCGGGGATCAGCCCGCGCAGCGCCTTGGCGGGGTCGAATCGCGCCGCGCCGCGCCCGATCGCCGCGCGCGCCATGTGGATCAGCGGGCGCCGGTGATAGCTCGGTATGACGGTCGCGAACACGATCGCGACCCAGGCCGCCAGGAGCACGAGCGAGAGGGCGATCTGCACGACGACGCCGGCCGGATCGAGCGCGTAGTAGCCGAGCGAGATCGCCGCGGCGAGCGCGGTGGCGAGCGCGAGCGGGCGGTAGGGGAACGCGATCGGCTCCTTGCCCCATTGCGAGAGATAGAAGATGTAGGCGGCGGGAACGATGAACGCGAGCATCATCGCCACCGGCGCCCCGGCGAGCCCGAGCCACGGGATCAGGGTGAGGCAGCCGGCGATGAAGACCAGCGCCGCGACGACCGCCGAGTAGATGAACGTCCTGCGCTTGCGGCGGTACTTGGCCGACTTGTTCAGCATCCGGAACGCCGTCGGCGCCACCATCGCCGCAGCCATCAGCGGGATCAGAGGCGCTGCGTCCGAGTAGGCCGGCGGGGCCAAGCTGACGACGGGGTCGGCGAGCAGGGTGATGCCGAGCAGCGAGGCGAGCGTGACGAGCAGGAAGTAGCCGAGCTGCTGCCCCCGGGCGACGTTCGAGCCGTACTGGTCCTCGACCGCGGCGAAGGCTGCGGTGCGCTTCAGCGGGCGCAGCGCGCGCCGGAAGCCCGTGGGGAGCAATGCGACCACGATCCCGGCGCGCTGGGCGAGGCTGAAGATCCCCAGGTCGGTGTTCGAGACGTATCGCGACAGGAAGAAGATCTGGGCCGAGTTGATGGTCCAGAACGACGCGTGGACCGGGATCCGCGGGGACCCGAGACGGAGGATCTGGAGCGCCTCCCGGGGCTCGAAGCAGAGCTCGAAGCTGCCGCGCAGCACCACCACCGTGAGCAGCGTCGAGAGCGCGGTCCCGATCGCGGTGCCGGCGATCGCTCCCTCCAGGCCGCCTCCCGACGCGACCAGAGCGACCACCGCGGCGAGGACGAGGATCGGCTGCGCGGCCTCGAGGATCACGAACGCGACCGGGCGGCGCTCCATCCACACCGCCAGCGAGGTGAGCCGGTAGATCGCCCCCAGCCCGCCGGTGATCGCCGCCCACAGCACCAGCTCTCGGTCTTCTGACCCGCCGAGCAGCAGCGACGCCACCTGTGGCGCGAACAGCACGACGAGGGCGGTGCCGACGATCGCGAGCGCCGTGGTGAGGACGATCCCGGTGCCGAGGCTGCGCCGCGCCGACTCCGACAGGCTCGCGTCGTCGTCATCGTCGTCATCGTCATCGTCGTCGTCGCCGCCGAACACGCGTCGCATCGTGCCCTGCTTCGAGCCGAGGTTGAAGACGAGGTTCAGCAGCCCGGCGAGGAACAGCAGCAGCGCGAGCTGGCCGAACTCCGCCGGATCCAGCAGGTGAGCGAGGACGATCGTGCTGACGAACGCGAGCAGATGGGCGACGACGAGGCCGCCGGAGAAGATCGACGAGTAGCGGACGACCTGCGCGCCGAGGACCGCGCCGGAGCCGCCTGGCCTGGTCTCGGACTTGCCGGCGTCGCTCAAACCGACCAGTGATCGAAGCTGCGGCCGGTGAACTCGCGCAGCCGGTCCGCGTCCTCGCGCAGCACCGTGATCACCTCCGGACTGAGGGCGTTGCGAACGTCGGCGGCGTCGGGCACGTCGATCGGCCGCCGCAGGAAGAGAAGACGCTCCGCGAACCAGAAGCCCCGCGGCAGCTTGCCGCCGAACGCCCGCATCCCGAGCTTCTCCAGCCGCAGGCCCGTCTTGGTGGCGCGGTGCTTGCGGCCGGTGCGGTGGCGCTCGCGCGTGAACCCGGGGTCCTCGAAGCCCGGGTCGACGCCGAGAAAGGAGAAGATCGTGCGCAGGGTCTCCGGCCTCCGGTGCCGCAGATCGGCCTGATCGAGGATCAGGATGCGCTCGGCCGGGAAGCGGTTGAGGAACTGGCGCAGCTGCATGAAGTACTGGCTGCGCAGCACGTAGGTCGTGTTGGGGTGCATCACCGTCGCGGCGATGTCGCCCTTCTCGCGGCGCTTGGCGTAGTTGTGCACCCAGTGGGCGGCGATCCGCTCCACCGGATCGCGGACGAGATAGATCAGTCGCGTGTCGGCGATCAGCGAGCGCATCCGCTCGGGCACGCCGGCGTGGTGCGGATAGGCGGTGTAGTTGGGGGACGACTCGCCGCGCACGACCGCGTCGGGGTCGAAGTGGCGCGCGTACCACTCGGTGCCGCGATCCCAGTTGCGCTCCTTGATGAAGAAGTTGAGCTCCTTGGGGGTCGACATCGCGATCTCGGGGTGCAGGCTGAGGTAGTAGTGCAGCCCGCTCGTCCCGCACTTCTGAGCCCCGATGACGACGAGGTTCGGGAGGGCGCTGGCGAGCGTGCCGGGCTCGGAATCATTGCCCGCGATCTGCTCCGCTTCGCGTCCGCGATCGCGGGGTCGCTGATGGGATGCGCTGACGGGGGCTTCCACGCGGGCCGAGGTTACCGACTCCTAAAGCCGTCACGGCGGCGCTCGAACGGGTGGCGCAGCACCGCGCTCAGGCGTGCCCGAGCCAGCGTCGAGGACATCGCGATCCGGCCCCCGCTCGGTCTCGGCAGGCCCTCGAGCGCCGATCGGCCCGCGACGGCCAATCGTGACAGCAGCCGGGCGGCATCCTCGGCTCCGTTCCCGAGTGGGATGGCGGTGGCGCGCGCCGACATCCGCGCCCGCCTGTCGGGATCGAGCATCTGCCCGATCACCGCCTCGAGCCGCTCCGAGCCGGGGCCCTCGCAGGCCAGCGCGACCCCCGCCGTCTCGGCGTAGCGAGCCCGCGCCTCCTGGTCGTCGAGCTCGCGCGGCATCGGGACGAACACGCTCGGGACCGCGAAGGCGATCAGCTCGTGGTAGGCGTTGTATCCCGCCGCGCTGACCGCGAAGTCGAACGCCCGGTAGTACCTGCTCACCGGGTAGGTATCGCGCAGCAGCACGACTCCGTCGGGGACCTCGAGCCGCGACGAGATGCTGGACTCGAGCGCGGCGACCTGGACGCCCGGCTCGGGCGCGAGCCGTGCGAGGCAGCGCCGGACGGCCGCGTCCACCTCGCGGCCCTGGCCGAGCGCCACGAGTGCGTTGACCTTCCCCGGCTCCAGGTCGAGCTCGCCGCTCGGCCTCGGCGCGCGGAAGCAGCTCCGATGGGTCACAGAAGACGACGGGGTCGAGGCCGACCGCCTCGTCCCGGCGCGCCGCCGTCAGCCCGGCATCCTCGCCGGCGGCCAGCTCTCCGGGCTCGAGCACGAGGTCGAAGGCGGCGGCGAGGGCGAGGATGGGGCGCCCGCGACCGGGCCGCCACAGCGGCCGGCGGGACCACACGGTGGTGAGCTCGGTGGTGCCGCGCATTGCCCGGATCGCCGCCGGGTAGGGATGGGCGCCGTCGAACACCAGCACCGACGGCTCCAGGTCGGCCAGCAGTCCCTCGAGGCGGGAGCGCAGGCGGCGGCTCCACTGCAGATGCGAGCCCGCGCCGGGGGTGTCGTAGGAGCCCATGTACTCGACGCGAAACCCCTGGTCCCGAACCACCGGCGCGGCCGCCGACAGGGTGAAGAATGCCGGCTCGACCCCCGACTCGAGGCGGCGCGCGATCGCCATGCTCCGCGTCAGGTGCCCCAGCCCCGTCCCATTGCTCGTCATGAACAACACCCGGGCCGTCGGGGAGCTCTCCATCACTGGCGTTCGTAGGCCTCGATCAGCTGCGGCGCGCAGTGGACGCCCTCGCGCTGCAGCGCCTCCAGCGTGCGCTCGTACTTGCGCCGCAGCCGCAGGCGCTTCCAGGGCGAGAGCCCGTTGCGCGGTGGGCCTGCGGCCTCATCCGCGGGACCGAGCCAGCGGTCGAGGAACTCGCGCGTCGAGGGCTCGTCCTCGATCGCGAGGAACTCGAGCAGCGCAGCGTACGGGGGCTCGCGATCGCCGCTCAGCAGCTCATCGAGCACGAGCACGTGAAGGCGGTCGGGGCCGAGCGAGTAGCTGACTCCGTCCTCCTCCCCGCGCACGGCGTGATCGACCCGCCGCAGCCGCTCCGCCCACCAGTCGATCCCGGCGAGCGGGTCTCCCGGTCCCCAGTCCGTCTGCGCGAGCCGGAACGCGGCCACCCGTCCGTCGCGGACGACGTGGACGAACCGCGCCTCGCCGAACAGCCGCGCCAGCACCGGCGCCTGGTGAAGGTTTCGCGCGCTCGTCTCGACCAACCCCTGCTTTCCGTCCGCCGTGGCCAGGGGTAGGAGGAGATTCAGGAACAGCTCCCGGCAGGCCTCGAGCGGATCGTCGAGATAGGAAGACGAGAAGTGCTCGCACGCGGCGTCGAAGCGCTCTCGCGGAACCACCTCGTCCAGCCTTCCGCGCCCCGCTCCGCCGCCACCGCCCCACCACACCTCGCGCAACTTGAGCATGAACCGCTTCAGGCTCACCCGTCCCTCGATCAGGTCGGGCATCCCGTCGGTGTCGCAGTGGAAGCGGGCGTCGATCGGGACGACGGAGTAGCGAGAGCCGCTGCCGAGAAGCTGTGCCACCATCTGCGCGCCGCGACGGGCCCTCCCCGGGCCGGCGAGGAAGACGAGATCGCCCGAGGAGACAGAGGCGGGAACGTCCGCCACTCCTTCGGCGCTCACCCTCGCGTCGCCCGATCGTTCGTGCTCCACCACCGGCGCGACGCCGGTGGCGTCGCGAGCGGGCGCGGAGCGCTCGTACGCCTTGCGGAGCAGGCCGGCGCAGTGGACCTCGTCGCGATCCAAGCGCTCGAGAGCCTCCGCATAGCGGCGTTCGTAGTCCTCCTGCTCCCCGGTGGAGAGCCCCTCGCGCCAGCGCTGCCGGTGGGCGCGCTCGGCGCTCATCTTGGTCTCGAAGTAGGAGCGCATCTCGAGCTCGTCCTCGGCGCCGAGGTAGTCGAGCAGGTGCCGGTAGGTGCCCTCGCGATCCCCGTACACGAGCTCGTCGAGGCTGACGACGGTGAGGCGGTCGGGCGGAATCTGGGCCACGGCGTCGTCGATCCGGCGCAGCCGTCCCTCCCACCACTCGATCCCCTGCTCGGGGTTGCGGGGATAAACGACCCCCCTGCCTTTCGCGACCCGAGAGGAGGCCGCGTCGCGGCCATCGCGGACCGAGTGGATGAAGCGTGCCTCCGGGAAGATCCGCAGCAGCGCCGGGCCCTGCGACACCGTGTCGCAGCTCATCTCCACGAGGCCCGGCTTCTCGGCCCGCTCGGCGATCGGCGCGAGCAATGACATGAACAGCCGCCGGCAGGCCTCCACCGGCTCGCCGTCGTATGACGACTCGAACTCGGCCACGGCGGCGTCGAAGCGCTTGCGGGGGACCGTGCGGTGAAGCCCGCGGACCTGGAGCGTCTGCACGCGGCGCCACCACGTGCCGCGCAGCTTGGCGACGAACTCGCCCGGGGTCGCGGCGCCGGCGAGCAGGTCGGGAAAGCCGCCGGGGTCGCAGTGGAAGCGGACCTCGTTGCCGATCTTCTCGTATCGCGAGTGGCGGCCGATCAGCTTGGCGACGACGTGGGTTCCGCTGCGGCCGGTGCCGCCGACGAACAGGACCTCCATCGCTACCTCTCCCCGGCGTGCTCGAAGGTGCGCTGCAGTTCGGGCGCGCATTGCACGCCGTCGCCGGCCAGCCCGTCGAGGGTGCGCGCGTAGTGACGCTGCAGCTCCTCCTGCGCATCGGGGTCCAGCCCGTCGCGCCAGCGGTCGCGATGCGCGTTCTCGGCGGTCACCTGGCGCTCGAAGTACTCGCGGATCCCCGGCTCGTCGTCCAGCTCGAGGAAGTCGAGCAGCCGGCCGTAGGTGTGCTCGCGGTCGCCGTAGGCGAGCTCGTCGAGGCTGATCACGTGCAGGCGCTCGGGTGGGATCTCGCGCACCGCGGCGTCGATCCGGCGCAGCCGCTCCGCCCACCAGTCGATCCCCTCGAGCCCATCGCGGGGGTGTTGGCGCTTCTGGCGCTTTGTGACCTTGGAGGCGCCCGCGTCGCGGCCGTCGCGCACGGTGTGGATCAGCCTCGCCTCCGGGAAGACCCGCAGCAACGTTGGCCCCTGGGCGACGTTGTCGGAGCTCATCTCGACCAGCCCGGGCTTACCCGCCGCCTCCGCCAGCGGGTACAGGAGGTCGCCGAACAGGCGGCGGCAGGCGGCGACGGGGTCGGCGCCGTAGGCGAGCGGGAACTCGGCGACCGCGGCGTCGAAGCGCGCCCGGGGAACGATCTTGTACAGGCCTCGCTGCTCCCGCCCCAGCGGCAGGCGGGGGAACACGGCGGGGAACGGCTCGCCCGCCTTGATCCGGTGCCACCAGAATCTCCTCAGCTTTTTCACGAACTCCTCGAGCGTCACCTTCCCCGCGAGCAGGTCGGGATACCCGCGCGGGTTGACGTGGAAGCGGACCTCGATCTCGACGTCGCGGTAACGCGAGTGATGGCCGAGAAGCTGGGCCAGGACGTGCGTACCGCTGCGTCCCGTGCCGCCGACGAAGACGAGGTTTGGGTTGGTGGCCAAGGTAGGTGAAGGCTAGACACCTCGGTACCGCACGCGCCTTACTCCACACGTGCCGCGTCACTCGTGCGCTTGCGTGCTCCACCCTCTCCCGGTGGTCGAACTTTCACCCGGGGGCCGAGCAAAACCTCGACCACTGGTTGTGGCCGGGGTGGCCAGACGGCAGCACGGCGTGGTCGCGCGCGGCCAACTACTCGCGGCTGGCGTCAGCGGGGCTGCCGTCGCGCGCATGACTGCCTCGGGATGGCTGACCCCGATCCATGCGGGCGTGTACCGGGTCGCGGGCAGCTCCCTCACACGGAAGGCGGGCTGGATGGCGGCGGTCCTGGCCGGTGGAAACGGCGCCGCCCTGAGCCACCGCAGCGCCGGGGAGCTCTGGGCCATGTTGGACCCGATCGAGGGGCCGATCCACGTCACCGTGCCGCACGGCCGGCGAACCCATACGGGGATCGTCCTGCACAGAACACGAGACCCGGACCACCACGCCGCGCGAGACGGAATCCCGGTCACCACGCCGTCGCGAACCCTTGTCGAGCTCGCCGCCACGCTACCAAGCGCTCGCCTCTCGCGAGCGGTCGAGACGGCCGACCGTCACGGACTGCTCGACATCACCGAGCTGACCCAACTCTGCGAGGCCGGCACCGGCCGCAAGGGCACCGGTCGGCTCCACTCCCTCCTTGCACGATTTCGCCCTTTCCCGGACACGAGGTCGGAGCTCGAGCGCCGGTTTCTGCGGTTGTGCCGTGACGCGGGATTACCCAGGCCGGCGGTCAACGTCCCCATCGGGGGGACCGAGGTGGACTGCGTGTGGCCCTCGCAGCGGCTGGTGGTCGAGCTGGACGGGTACGCGTTCCACCGTGATCGCGGCTCGTTCGAGCGCGATCGCAGGCGCGACGCGAGGCTCCAGCTCGCCGGCTACCGGGTGGTCCGCATCACCCACAGGCGGCTGCGCGAGGAGCCGGAGGCGATGGCGGCCGAGCTGCGGGCGCTCCTCGGACTCCCGGCAGGCCCACCCGCTTACTGATTCACCCTGTAGCGGTCGACGTAGCGTCCGCAGGCGTCGCCAAGCGGCAGCTCGCGCGGCGGGCCCGGGCGGGTCAGCGCCACGGCGCCGACCCACGACGTCCGCTCGGCGCCGAGCAGCCTCCCGGCCCACGGGAGGTCGCGGGAGCGCACGACGATGCGGACCGCGCCGCGGCGCTCGACCTCGAGCGTGCCCGCGGGCCAGAACTGGCCCTCGCCGGGGGCGAATCCGAACATCCCGTCGAGCGACGCGGGGAGCTGCTCGCGAAGCCCCGGGGCCTCGAGCTCCAGCCCGACCGGGCTGTGGTACTGGAGCGAGACCTCCCACCGCCCGGCCGCGAGCTCGAGCGTCTGGCTCGCCGACCCGTCGAGCTCGAAGGAGCTCGTCGGGCGCCACCAGCTGCGGCGCCCGACGACGGGCGCCGGGAGCACCGTCGCCGTCCCCCGCCGCTCGGAGAGCCTACGATCCGCGGGGCGCGTGCAGTCCAGCACCGCCCCCGGCGCGTCGGGCGGCTCGATCACGCCCTGCGCGTCGACCTGGCGCTCGCGCCTCCACAGCGTGTACGAAGGGGTGGAACGCACCGCCTCGAAGCCGGCCGGCGGCGTGCTCCCGTAGGCGGCGTTGGTTGTGATCACGTAGCGGTACCCGTTGAGGATCTCGTGCGTCACCGAGTCGAAGTCGAGGGCACGTCCCTGGTCCCAGCGCTTGCCGGGGCGTGCCGCGACCTCGCGGCTCGGGACGTACCCGCCCGGGCTGCCAACCTTCGCGCCGCGCAGCCTGTAGGGCCCGAAGCGGTCGGCCGCGAGAAGCAGGACGGGGTCGCCCTGGACCTCCGCCCGCAGCTCCTCGAGCTCGCCGGCGCGGGTCTCGGTGCCGACCGGCGCCGCGCGCAGCGCGAGGAACGTGGAGCCCGCCGCACCGAGGACGAACGCGGTCGCGAGCGCCGCGAGCGCGAAGCGCGCCGGGCCACGCGACAGCCGCGCGGGGGGCGGCGCGAGCAGCGCACGCAGAACGAACAGCATCGCCACCGGCGCCATCACCGCCAGCGCCTTCGCCTCGACGTGGATCCCTCCCCGCCACCGGGCGACGAGGTAGACGAGCAGCGCCGCCCCCAGCACCGCCGGCACCGCCACGTCACGGCGCCGCGACCACCACCAGGCCGCGAACGCAGCTGCGGAGAGCCCGACGAGCGTCGCGATCAGCGCCGCGGCGTCCCCCGAGGCGTCGGCCCTGAAGTCGCCCTCGGGCCACAGGCCGAGCGCCTCGCGCGGGGAGACGGAGCTGAACAGGCGCCCGGTCGTCGACTGGATGTCGCCGAAGCGGTCGAGGAAGCTGGAAAGCGTGCCGGCCTGTGCCGCCGCGATGACGATGAGGACGGCGAGCCCCGCGGCGAGCGCCGGCCACAGGGGGCGAAGCGCCGCCGCGATGCGCCGCGGTGAGATCTCGATTCGGCCCGTGACCACGTCGAGACCGAGCCAGATCGCGACGGCGGCGAACGGCCACACGAGCCCGGCGAGGCTGAACGTGAGCACGCTGGCGAGCGCCAGCAGGCCGAATGCGACCAGGGTCGCCGCCGCGGCGCGACGGCTCTCCTCCCCGGCCCCGCTCGGTCGAAGGTCGGAGAGGGCGATCGCGAACCCGACCACGAACAGCGCCATCGCGGTCTCCTTGAACGCGCTCTGGGCGAGGAACGACGCCGCGAGGTAGGGCAGGCCGACCAGCGACGCCGCGACCGTGCGCCGCGCCGGGGACAGCTCGCGGAGCAGCGCGAGCGCGGCGAGCGCGGTGAGCAAGGGAATCGCGACCAGGAGCCCGTTGAAGGCGCTCTCCGGCGACGCGCCGGTCCCCTCCGCCACCGCCGCGACGAGCGACTGCGGCCCGAGCGGGTACCCGAACTCGATCCCGCGCGGCTCGGGTCCGAAGCCGGTCGCCAGCCACTCGGTCCAGAACAGCTGCGCCGCCTGGTCGTTCGTGTACACGCCCTCGCCCAGGACGCCGACCCGCCCGTTGACGATGAAGGGCAGCGAGGCGGCGACCAGCACGATCACGACCGCGGGGAGTGCCTGGCGGACAAGCGCCGCGGCCGGCTCGGGGCCGGGGCGTCGCCACACGAACGCGAGCGCGGCGACCAGCAGCACCCCGATCACCACGGCCGCGGTGACGCCGTGGCCCGGAAGCCTGACCAGCGGCTGGGCCACGGCCACGAGCGCGGCCAGCCCAACCGGCGCCGACAGCCACGTCCACTCGCGGCGGCCGAGCGCGACGAGCACGGCGCGGCCCGCGATCAGCGACGCGACGCAGATCAGCGCCGCGGTCGCGTACACCGCGAGCATCAGCTCAGCCCATCCGGGCATCCGCCGGTGTCGAGCTCGCCGTCGAGCCTGAACACCGAGACGTCCTCGTCGCGGACAATCTCCGTCGCCGCGGGATCGCCGCGGGTCCAGGCGGCCTCGCGCGGCTGCGCCGGGCGGGTGCCGAGCTCCTCGGTCGGCTCCCTGAAGCCCGTCACCACGTACTCGTACTCGCCCTCGTTGAGCGCCTCGCGCCACTGCTCGCAGCTGCGGACGGGGGTGAACGAGCCGTCCGGCCCGCGCTCCCCGACGAAGTCGACCCGGTTGGAGAGATCGCCTCCGTACAGGGGGTACTGGCGCGCGATCACGGTGGCGATCCGCGCGTCGCGCACGTCGCGGGCCCACATGAACGCCGCGTCCTCGGGGTTGCCCCCCGCCGCGCTCGCGTAGCGGCCGTCGAGGTAGACCTCCTGGGCGCGGTACCCGAACCCGATCGCGAGCCCGACGATCGCGGCGAGGCCGACCGCGACCAGCCGGCGCGGGACCCGTTGCGTCTGCGCCGCCCACGCACCGGTCACCAGCACGGCCACCGCGACCGCGGCGACGGTGGCGGCGCGGCCCGACCCGACCGGCACGACCTGGTCGGCGCCGATCGCCGCGACGGCGCCGACGACGAGCAGGGCGGCGAACGTCGCCCGGCGCCACAGCTCGCCGAAGCGGGCGACGGCGATCGGCAGCAGCGCCAGGGCGAGGGCGAGAACCGGCGCCAGGTAACGAAGGTTGGACCCGAACCCGATCGGCATCCCGTCGGGTCCCGATGCCGACAGCGGCGTGAGCGGGTACACGGCGGCCGAGGCGAGAACGGTCCATCCGAGCACGCGCTCCACCGCCGAGCGCCCCGGGGCCACCGCGAGCACGGCGCCCGCGAGGGCGAGCAGGAGCACCGCGGGCCACAGCGCTCCGAAGCGGTCGTCGAGCGCTGGAAACAGCCACTCCGACCACACGCCGGTGTCGGTCGCGTACCGGAACAGGGCGTGGGGGGCGCGGGTGCCCTCGAGATAGTCCTCGGGCCCCGGCAGCGACAGCGGGCCGAGCGAGGTCAGCCACGGAAGCGGGTTGCCGACGTGGGCGAGATTGCGCGCGAACCAGAACCCGCCCCCGGCGAGCACCGCCGCGATCCACGCGCCCGACGCCGCGAGCCGCCGGCCGCGCGGGGCCGCGACGATCACCCCCACCGTGAGCGCCGCGACCGGGGGCGCCAGGTTCAGCTTCGTGCCGAGCGCCAGCCCCGCCGCGACCCCCGCGAGCGCAAGCGGCGCGGCGGCGAGCGAGAGGTGCCGGTCCGAGCGAGAGGCGACGGCGTTCGCGAGCAGGGCGGCGGCCGCGACGAGGAAGAAGGTGGCGGGGATGTCGTTGCGGGCCTCGCCGGCCTGGTCGGCGTACACCCCGGCCGCGAGCACGACGCCGACGCCGGCGACCGCCGCCGGGCCCGCTCCCCACGGCCGCCCCAGGCACCACGCGGCGAGCAGGGTGGCGCCCGAGCCAGCCGAGGTTGACGAACGGCGACAGGATGTCGCGTCCCGTGATGAGGATCCCAGCGCTGTGGAAGAGCTCGGAGTTCGCGGGGTAGAACCACGTCAGCAGCGCCGGGGAGGTGAAGTGAAGCTGGCGTGAGAGAGCCCTCCTGGGCGAACCGGGCCGCGAACGGCATGTGGTACCAGAGGCTGTCGAAGCCGTACATCCCGTGCAGCAGGGTCGAGTGGGCGCGGCCGGACCACTCCGCGAACAGCGCCACGGCGATCAGAGCCGCGATCGCGGTCGCGACGCGCCCGGCGAGGAGGCTCGGGGGGCTCTGGGCGCCGGCGAGGTCGGTGCGCCGCGCGCCGCTCAGCAGCGCCGACGCCGACTCCCAGCGCGACGCACAGCGCGACCAGCGGCGCCTCGTCGAGGATCCCCACCGCCCCCAGCGCCTCCATCGCCCACACGAGCAGCGCAAGCCCCGCGACCGCCTCCGCGAGCCGCGCGGGGGCGCCGGACCATCCTGGCAGCAGGCGGGCGCGCGCCCGCAGCGCCCCGAAGCCGAGCGAGAGCGCGATTACGGCGAGCTCGAGGACGCCCGCCAGGTAGGCGCCAAGGCTCAGCTCCACGGCGGTGTGCTCAGTCGTTCGAGTCGCGAATCACGTAGGCGCGCTCGCCCGGGGCGACCATGCCGAGTCGCCGGGCCTCTCGCTCCACGGCGTCGGGATCCTTGAGCGCGGCCTTGCGCTCGAGCAGCTCGTTGTTCTCCCGCGCCAGCGCCCCGAAGTTGTCGCGCTCGGCGTGCGAGTCGCGCCACGCGTCGACCAGGTTGATCACCGGGTTCAGGTAGGAGAGCATGACCGCGAACAGGACCAGGACCAGAGCGATGCGGCCGAAGCGGTCCCAGTCGATCCGGCTGCCGCCGCGCCGGCGGCCCGGGCGGGTCCTGTGCACGCGGTAGCTGCGAGCGCTCACGCCCAGGCCTTCGCGCTGTCCCCCGAACCGCCTCCACGGGCCCGTGCGCTGCAAGACGGCTTGCAGCGCCGCGCCTACCCCCTCGCAAACGCATCCAGCCCCGGATAGACCGCTTCGGCGCCAAGCTCCTGCTCGATCCGCAGCAGCCGGTTGTACTTCGCGACCCTGTCGGATCGCGACGGGGCGCCGGTCTTGATCTGGCCCGCGCCCGTCCCCACCGCGAGGTCCGCGATCGTGGTGTCCTCGGTCTCGCCCGAGCGATGCGAGATCACCACCGTGTAGCCGGCGTCGCGGGCGATCCGCACCGCCTCCAGGGCCTCGGTCAGGGTGCCGATCTGGTTCACCTTGACGAGGATCGAGTTGGCCACCGCCTCGGCGATCCCGCGCCGCAGGCGATCGGCGCTGGTCACGAAGAGGTCGTCCCCGACGAGCTGGACTCGCTCGCCGAGCCGCTCGGTCAGCAACCTCCAGCCCTCCCAGTCCTCCTCGCCCATCCCGTCCTCGATCGAGACCACCGGGTAGCGCCCGGCGATCTCGTCCCAGTAGGCGACCAGCTCGGCCGGGCTCAGCGTGCGGCCCTCGTGCTCGAGCACGTATGAGCCATCTCGCTCGATCTCGCTCGTCGCCGGGTCGAGCGCGATCCACACGTCCCGCCCCGGCTCGTAGCCCGCGGCCTCGATTCCCGCGACCAGCGCCGCCAGCGCCGCCTCGTTGGACTCCAGATCCGGCGCGAACCCGCCCTCGTCCCCGACCGCGGTCGCGAGCCCGCGGTCCTTGAGCGTCGCCTTCAGAGCGTGGAAGACCTCGGCCCCACAGCGCAGCGCCTCCGAGAAGCTCGCCGCCCCGGCCGGAACGACCATGAACTCCTGGAAGTCGACCGCGTTGTCCGCATGGGCGCCCCCGTTGAGCACGTTCAGCATCGGCACCGGGAGGACACGCGGATCGCCGCCGTACAGCCGGCCGACGTAGCGGT
The DNA here is from genome assembly GCA_963754225.1 of uncultured Thermoleophilia bacterium. Lineage (GTDB taxonomy): Bacteria > Actinomycetota > Thermoleophilia > Solirubrobacterales > 70-9 > DASPWW01. Next base: position 145,866 of record CAVWEV010000001.1, on the reverse strand, counting down.
ACAGCGGCTCACCGCTGTCGGCGGCGGCGGCCCTGGCGACCGCGAGCGACACCCCGAGGATCGCGTTGGCGCCCAGGCGGCCCTTGTTGGGCGTCCCGTCGAGCTCGATCATCGTGCGGTCGAGCGCCGCCTGGTCGGTGGGGTCGGTCCCCGACACCGCGCCGGCGATCTCGCCGTTGACGTTCGCGATCGCCTTCGACACCCCCTTGCCCCCCCACTCGCGACCGCCGTCGCGCAGCTCCACGGCCTCGAACTCCCCCGTCGAGGCTCCCGAAGGGACTGCCGCGACGCCTTCTGCTCCCGAGTCGAGGGTCACCTCGACCTCGACCGTCGGGTTGCCCCGCGAGTCGAGGATCTGGCGTGCGTGGACGGCGTCGATCCCGGCCATGAGCGTGGGAAGTTTGCCAGCAAGTCACGCCGGCAGCCCGGCAGCAAAAAGGGGGGCCGTCCTAGCCGGCCCCCCCAATCACGCCACCTCGGTTCGGAATCAGAACCCGGTGGTCAGGCAGTATGCGTGAACCCTGAACTCCTTCGCCGTGTTGGTGTCGTTGCGGCCGCTGGCCCGCCACGCGTTGCCTTCACGGTGGTCGGACCGTACCTCGACGTTGCCGGAGCCCTCGTAGAGCCACCTCCAGCCGCCGCTGATTATGGTCTCGCCGGCATCGCACGACGCCGTGGTCGATCGGTGGCTTTGGGCGGGAATCGAGATGATCTCGGTGTGCTCGTCGATCGTCGCGAGCTCGCCCGAGCCGATCGGCAGAGCGTCGGCGACCGCCCTGTTCGCGATCCGCTTGGCGATCTGCTTCGTCTTCTTCTTGGTCACGCTCGTCGTCGCGACTGGATCGGACGCCACCGCGGTGCCCGCGAGGGCTGCCACGAGCGCCACGACTGCGACTATCATCGCCGGCCTGGGCCGGGCTTGTCTGAGTCGTCTCACGTGTCCACTCCCTTTCGGGCCGGGTCCCGCATCGCCCCTTTTGCGCGGCGGAGCCCCTGCCGTGTGCTTGAGGCCGCACAGTTGCGAACCAGGGACGCTTTGTCAAACGGCCGGCTGGACGAATGATTCCGACGCCTGGAATCGGCGACGAGTGACCTACTCCGGGATCGGATCCGACCTGACCAGCTTGTCTCCCTGGAAGCAGAACAACCACGCGGGGTCCGGCCCATCGGTCACGGTGTAGGAGGCACAGGTGAGGCTCCCGGTGCTCACCGTCTCCGACTCCCTCCCCAGGCGCTCGCTGAGCTCGTCGGGGGAAATTCCACCAGGCACCGCCTCGGCCTGCTCCCGGCTGATTCCCTCGATGTCATCGTCGTCGAACAGCTCGCTGATCCCGAAGTAGCCGATCGCGAACGCCGCCGCCACGATCGGGATCGCGAGCCACCAGCTCCACCGCATGGTCGGTCCGCTTCGCGCGTACGGCTTGCCGCAGCTCGGGCAGGTGTCCGCGTCGGTCCGCGACGCGACCGAGCAGTGCGGGCAGACCTTGAGCGGCGGCTGTGTGGGCTGGCCTTCCATAGGCCGGCAGGCTAGTGCACGTGGACGAGCCGTTGAACGCCCTCTTGCACGGCCTCGTTTGTGCCTGCACCGAGCGGCAATCCGAGTGGATCCTGCGTTCGGGGTGTTGCAGGGAAAGATGCGTTCCACAGGCCGAGCACGATCCGCTCGCGGCGGGCGTGGGCTCGGGACGGTCGTGGCCGCGATCTGCGCCGTCGTCTGCCTCGCCCTCCCCGCCGCCGCACCCGGCAAGGCCTACACGCCGCCGAAGAAGCGGGTCTACCACGGCGTGCGCGAGACGGGGGTCCCGGGTGAGTGGACGCGGTTCTCGAAGGCGCTCGGCGCGCACCCTGCCGTGATGCAGACCTTCCACACCTGGGGGACGCGGCCGACGATGGCGATGCAGCGGTGGACCGCCGGCAGGGCCCGGGGAATGATCAGCGTGTCGACGGCGACGGGAGGCGAGCCGGAGGTGATCGACGTCTACCAGATCGCCCACGGCGCGGGGGACAACTACCCGCTGTGGCTCAACCGCGACATCGCCAGCTGGGGCCACCCGGTCTACATCCGCCTGATGGCGGAGATGAACGGGGATTGGAACCCGTACTGCGCCTTCAACCGCGACGGAAGCTCGCGGGGATCGCACCACTCCACCCACTGGTTCCGCCAGGCGTGGCGGCGCTTCGAGCTGATCGTGAAAGGGGGCAGCACGGCGAAGATCAACCACCGCCTCCACCGGCTCGGGATGCCGCCGATCCAGGCCAAGGGCCCCTACAAGGTGGGGCCGATCGGGGCCAAGAACGAGAACCCGTACGCCCGCAGCGGTGTCCCCGCGCAGCTGCCCCGCGCCCCGGTGTCGCTGATGTGGGTGCCTCAAACGGAAGGCCGGCCCGACCTGTCCTCGAACGGCCCCGACGACTACTGGCCGGGACGAAGGTACGTGGACTGGGTGGGCCTGGACATGTACTCGATCTACCCCAACTTCGACGGCTTCAACTGGTTCTACCGCAAGTACCGCGACAAGCCGTTCGTGGTCGGCGAGTATGGCCTGTGGGGCGAGGACAACCCCGGCTACGTGAAGCGGATGTTCGGGTGGGCGCGACGGCACAGCCGCACGCGCCTGCTCGCCTACTACGAGGACGTCACCGACCCGAACCCGTTCCAGATCTGGCATCACCCGCAGAGCCAGAGCGTCCTGCGCAAGATCCTCAACCGCAAGCGCTACCCCGAGTACGCCCCGGAGGTCAGGAACTACCCGCCGACGGGCGGCGTCGGCGCCGGCTGATATCAGGCGCCCGATTTGCAAGCACATCGGGCGGTCTGACTAGGGATTAGGGAGCGGGCGGTGGGGCGCCGGTCGGCGGCGGCGTGCCCGGGGGTGCCGTGCCAGGAGGCGCGGCGCCGGTCGGCGGCGGTGTGCCCGGGGGTGCCGTGCCGGGAGGCGCGGCGCCCGTGGGCGGCGCGCCGGGCGGCCCGATCGGAGCGGCGCCCGGCGGCACCGCGCCCGGCTGCTCCTGGGCCGCGGGCGGCGAGATCGGTCCCTGCGGCAGCCCGGGCTGAACGAGGCCCGGAGTCACCGATCCGGCCGAACCCGGTGCGGCGGGCCGGCTCGACTGCACGGGAGGCGCGCCCTCCGGCCGGGCCGGCTCGGGCGCGTTCGCGCAGCGGTCGATCACGAAGGCGTCGGCGCAGAATGTCCGCTCGGTCCACTTGGCGACGAAGTCGGACTCGAACTCGCTGGCGGCGGCCTGCTGCTGCGCGCTCGCGAGCTGCTGCTTGATCTGCTCCGAGGCGTCCTCGAGCGGGGTCGTCTGGGCCTCCTTGATGTCCACCACCTGGATCAGGTAGAAGCCCTCCTCGGTCTCGAACGGGCCGACCAGCTCGCCCTCGGGAGCGCCGAAGACCTGCTCGTCGAAGGTCGCGTCGCCCTGCCCTTCGAGCACGCCGCTGCGCAACCCGGCCTCGCCCTTCGACGCCTCGTCGGTCGAGAACTGCTTCGCGACCTTCTTCCAGCTCTGCTCCGAGTCGTCCTGGCCCAGCTGCTCCGCGGCCTGCGCGACCTGGTCCTCGTCCTTGTTCAGGATCACGCGCACGTCACGCGACTCGGGTTGCTCGAACTGGCTCGAGTTCTCCTCGTAGAAGGCCTCGACCTCGCCCTCCGGGACCTCACCCTGGTCGGACAGCACGCTCTCCTGGATCCGTTGGCTGAGCAGCGTCAGGCGGACCCGGGCGATCGCGTCGTCCTCGGTGAACTTCGACTGATCGAGGAAGCGCTGGAACTCCTGCTCGTCCTTGAAGTTCTGCTGCTTGATCTGCTCGAGGCGCTGCTCGATCTCGGTGTCGGTGACCGAGATTCCGTTCTCCTCGGCCTCACCCTCCACCCAGCGGCCGAGCAGCAGGTCGGAGAGTGCCTGTTCCTTGAGCACGGCGTACTGAGGGTCGTCCTCCTTCGGCACGCCCGCGCCCTGGGCGGCCGCCGCCTGCTCGAGCGAGGCGTCGAACTCCTCCTGGGTGATCGGGCCGCCGGGAGCGTCCTCGACCACGGCGACGTCCCCGGACGGGACATCGGGGTTCGTCAATCCCTGGGCGGCGGCCCAGATCGCGAAGAAGGCGACCAGGAAGACCGCGAGCAGGATCACGACCAGCTGTTTCGAGCGTGGCGCGCTCACGAGGCCGGGAGCATAACGAGGCGCCTTAAGCCCCGCTAAGACATCACTCCCGGGATGTGCTCGGCTTCGCCTCCGGAATCATTCCCGCGATGTGCTCGGCTTCGCCTCCGCCATCGCGGGGTGTGTGGCAGGGAGAGCTTCGGAAAGGGAAAGCAGCGCCGCCAGACGAGCGCCGGGGTCGGCCGGGACGCGCACCGCCACCGTCCTGGTGCGGAACTCGTAGTCCGCCTCCGGGAGCGCCTCGCGAAGCGCCTCCGCCTGCTCAGCCTCGAGCTCGAGCGGCGCGGCGGCGAGGCGCCCGCCCCGCACCTCGACCGTCCGGGCTCCGGCCCGCCCCAGCTCGATCCGCGCCCGCTGCAGCTCGAGCAGGTTGTCGACCGGCTCCGGGGGCGGGCCGAAGCGGTCGCCTAGCTCGTCGCGCAGCGCGCGCAGCTCCCCCCGCTCTCGCGCCGCTGCGATGCGCCGGTGCACGTCGATCTTCGCCGCCTCGAAGGGGACGTACTCGGCCGGGACGTACGCGTCGACGTCGACGTCGAGCCGCACGGCCGCGTCGGGGGCGTCCGGGCGGCCGTCTCCGTCGCCGCGCCGCAGCTCCTCGGTGGCCTCGTCGAGCAGCGAGACGTAGAGCTCGAAACCGACCGCCGCGACGTGGCCCGACTGCTCGTCTCCGAGCAGGTTCCCGGCCCCGCGGATCTCGAGATCGCGCATCGCGATCGCGAACCCGGAGCCGAGCTCGGTGTGGTCGGAGAGCGTGGCCAGGCGCGCCGCGGCGTCCTGGGTGAGGCCCTCGGCCGAGGGGTACAGGAGGTACGCGTAGGCGCGCTCCCGGGAACGGCCCACCCGGCCGCGGATCTGGTAGGCCTGGGCGAGGCCGAGCTGGTCCGCGCGCTCGACGATCAGCGTGTTCGCGGTCGGGATGTCGAGCCCGGACTCGATGATCGTCGTCGCGACGAGGCAGTCGGCCTCGCCGCGAAGGAAGGCGAGCATCGTCTCCTCGAGCGCGCGCTCGTCCATCTGGCCGTGGGCCTCGGCGAAGCGCACGCCCGGGCACAGCGCCCGCAGCCTCTCGGCGGCGTCGGCGAGCGTGTCGACGCGGTTGTGGAGGAAGAACGCCTGGCCGCCGCGCTCGACCTCGCGCTCGATCGCCCGCTTGACCAGCTTCTCGTCGTAGGGGCCGACGAAGGTGCGGATCGGCCGCCGCCCCTCCGGCGGGGTCTCGATCACCGAGATGTCGCGCAGGCCGGCGAGGCTCATCTGCAGGGTTCTCGGGATCGGCGTCGCCGACAGCGAGACCACGTCGACCCGCAGCTTCAGCTGCCGCAGCAGCTCCTTCTGGCGGACCCCGAACCGCTGCTCCTCGTCGACGATCAGGAGTCCGAGGTCGCGGGCGCGCACGTCGCGCGAGAGCAGGCGGTGGGTGCCGAGCAGGATGTCTACCTCGCCGGCGGAGAAGTCCGCCAGCGTGGCGCGGTTCTCGGCCGGGCGCCGCAGCCGCGAGACCATCTCCACCCGGTAGGGAAAGTCCGCAAGCCGCTCGCGGAACGTCCCCAGGTGCTGCTGCGCGAGGATCGTCGTCGGGACGAGCATCATCACCTGCTTGCCGTCCGCCGCCGCCCTGTGCGCGGCGCGCAGCGCGACCTCGGTCTTGCCGTAGCCGACGTCGCCGCAGATCAACCTGTCCATCGGCTGGGTCGGACTCCATGTCGGCCTTGACCGCGTCGATCGCCTCGAGCTGATCCGGCGTCTCCCGATACGGGAAGGCACGCTCGAGCATCAGCTGCCACTCGCCGTCTGGCGGGAAAGGAGTGTCCGCGTGCGCGTGCGGCGCTCCGCATACAGGTTGAGCAGGTCCCCGGCCAGCTCGCGGGCGGCCCGCCGCGCCCGCGCCTTCATCCCGTCCCAGCGCTTGCTGCCGAGCGCCGAGAGCTGCGGCGGCGCCCCCCCGGTGCCGACGTAGCGGGTGATCTTGGCCAGCTGGTCGGCGGGGACGAAGACGCGATCCTCGCCGCGGTACTCGAGATGCAGGTAGTCGCGGGTCACGCCGGCGACCGTCTTGGTCTCGAAGCCGGCGAAGCGGGCGATGCCGTGGTCCTCGTGGACGACGTGGTCGCCGACCCGCAGCTCCACCGCGGACGCCAGCCGCCCTCGTGCCGACGGAGCGGCGGCGGGGCGGCGGCGGTGGACGAGCCGCCGGTAGGGGATCACCGCGAGCCTCAGCTCCGGGGAGACGAACCCGTCCGCGAGCGACGCCTCGGCAGAACAGCAGCGCCGGCTCTCCCGCCTCGATCGCGACACGCGCCTTGCGGGGCAGCACGTCGCCGTCGAGCGAGCTGCGCCTCGAGGCGGCTGAGGTTGTAGCGGGCCCGCTCGGCCTCGCCGCGGCGCTCGAAGGCGACGACGGTGAGGTAACCGGAGCGAAGCTCGCGCTCCAGCTGCCGACTCGGCCTCGGCCAGGCCTCGCGCCGCGAACGATGGCCGCTGGGCCCGGAAGCTGTGCTCCTGTCCGGAGTCGATCCCCGAGATCGACAGCACCGCGCGCTCGCGCAGCGGCTCGGCGACGTCGACGTAGAGGTGTCGGGCGTCGGCCGCGTGCATCGCGATCGTGACGTCGTCCCAGTGGTCTGCGAGAGCCGGGTCGATCTCCTCGACGGCGGCGACGATCACCGCCGTGGCATCGGGCAGACAGATCCAGCGGCGCCTCGAAGCGATCCGTCGGGAGAACCTCGGCGACGTCGGGGCGCGAGGGGCCGCCATCGGCCTGCGGGGCACGGGCCTCCTCCAGCGCGAGCTCGGCGAGCTCGCGATGCTCGGCGGCGAGCTCTGCCGCGGGCGCGAGCTCGACCCGGTCGGCGTCGCCGAGAGAGCGCTGGGTGAAGGTCGAGAACCAGCGCAGCGGACTCGACCTCGTCGCCGAACAGCTCGATCCTCGCGGCGCGCTCCTCGGTCGCCGGGAAGACGTCGAGGATGCCCCCGCGGACCGCGAACTGGCCTCGCTCCTCGACCTGGTCCACCCGCTCGTAGCCGCACTCGACGAGACGCATCGCGACCGCGTCGAGGTCGACCTCCTCGCCGCGCTCGAGCGCGAAGCCGATCGGGCGCAGCGAGGCGTCCGGGACGGCCTCGGCGAGCGCGACGGCGCTCGCCACGACGACGGGCGCCGCCTCCGCACCCGTGAGAGCGTCCAGCGCGGCGATCCGCAGCCCGACGAGGTGGGGCGGCGGGGCGACGTGGGACTCGTAGCCGGTGCCGCGCGAGGGGTAGTAGCGAACGCGGCGCGGAGCCAGGTAGGCGCCCAGCTCCCGCGCCAGGTCGCGAGCGCCGAGCGGTCGTCGGCTGTGACGATCAGGACGGGCCGCTCGGCGAGCCCGTACTCGGCCTCGACCAGGGCTCGCGAGCAGGTACGGCCGCACGCCCGGCGACATGCTGGCGTCGACGCCTGACCCCGCTCGGACGGCCGTGGCCAGCGAGCGGAAGCTGCCGTTCTCGGTTGCGATCTGTAGCAGTGGGCGCAGTGACATGGCACGACGAACGGCCCCGTCGGGCGGGGCTCCGAACCGATTCTAGGGCCGCGTCGGCGTCACTCCCGGTACGGGAGGCCCGGGCCCGAGCGCTGCCACTCGACCTGGCCCGCGCCCTCGGCCCGCGAGCGGCCCTCGACGCCGTCCCACTCGTGCAGCATCGGCTTCAGGCGGGCGACCGCCTCGGGCGGGTGGCTGGCGACCCCGGCGGCGAGCTGCGAGCGCCGCGTCCTCGGTGCGCGGCGGCCGGCGCGACCCTGTGGACGAGGCCCCAGCGCAGCGCCTCGTCGGCGCCGACCTCGCGCGACGTGAGCAGCAGGTACTTGGCGACGGCGAGGCCGCAGAGGGTGACCAGCCGGGCCGGGCCCACCGGGACGCCGAGCGCCGCGCCGGGGAAGCGCATCCGCAGGTTCGAGCCGCCGACCCGCAGGTCGCAGGCGACGGCGATCTCGGCCCCGCCGCCGACGCACGAGCCGTGGCAGGCGGCGACCGTCGGCTTGGGAAAGCCGGTGATCTCGTCGTAGAGGTCGGCGAAGAGCTGCATCCGCCGCACCGCCGCGTCGTCGTCGAGCTGCTCGCGGACGTCGGCGCCGGCCGAGAGGCCCATGTGGTCGGTCGAGGAGATCACCAGCACCCGCACCGCCTCGTCGTCGCGCGCCGCCGCGAGGTGCTCGAGCATCTCCTCCAGCATCTGCGGTGTTGATCGCGTTGCGCGCCTCGGGCCGGTCGAGCCGCAGCAGCGCGACCCCGGCTCGTCGACGTCGTAGGTGGTCACGCGCTCACTCGGCATCCTCGCTCAGCCCAGCTGCCGTTCACGAGCCGCTCGGTCTCGTCGGCGGCGCGCGCGATCAGCTCGCGCACCTCGTCGTCGGCCTCGCGGAAGCGGCCGAGGACGTAGGCGGAGACGATCTCGGGGTCGGTCGAGTCGGGGCGCCCGACCCCGACCCGGACCCGCCAGAAGTCGGGGCCGCCGAAGCCGCTGCGCGAGGCTCTTCAGCCCGTTGTGGCCGGCGAGCCCGCCGCCGAGCCGCGCTGCGCACCTCGCCGAACGGCAGGTCGATCTCGTCGTGGAGCGACGACCACCCGGTCGAGCGGCACCTTGCAGCGAGCCCCGCGCCGGCCCGGCCGAGGTCCCCGACTCGTTCATGTAGGTCTGCGGCAGCAGCACCGCGACCCGCGGCCCCCCGGGCCCGGCGCGGCCCTCGGTGATCAGCCCGCGATAGCGCTCTTCGGCCCGCGGCAGCTCCCAGCGCCGGGCGAGCTCGGCGGCGACCTCGAAGCCGACGTTGTGGCGGGTGCCCGCGTAGCGCGCGCCCGGGGTTGCCGAGCCCGACGACCAGGACGCGGTCGCCGCGCCGTCGCCCGCTCGTCCTCGCTGCGCCGCGGCGGCGGGAAGCAGCGACAGCGGGCTACTCCCCTCGCCGGAGTCGCCGTCCGCCGGTCGCCTCGCCCTCGGCGGCCTCGCCCTCGGCGCCTCCTCGCCCTCGGGCACCTCGCCCTCCTCGCCGACCAGCTCGGCCTCCTCCTCGACCTCGGGCTCGGGCTCCTCCTCGACGCGCGGCGGCGAGAGGGTGGCGATCGTCACCTCCTCGGGCTCGTCGGCGACGAACTTGACGCCCGTCGGGGACGGTGACGGCGGTGAGCTGAAGGGTGTCGCTGATCTCCATCTCGGAGACGTCGGCGGGGATGCCCTCGGGGATCTCGGTCGGCAGCGCCTCGACGGTGATCTCGCGGGTGACGTGCTCGAGCACGCCGCCCTCCTTGACGCCGGGGGCCTCCTCGGCGCCCTCGAGCTCGATCGCGACCTCGGCCTGGATCGCCTCGTCGAGCTTCACCTCCTAGCAGGTCGATGTGCAGGAGGTCGCCGCGCACCGGGTGGCGCTGCTGCTCCTTGACCACGACCGGGACGGCCTTCGAGCCCTCGATCTCGAGGTCGAACAGCGCGTGCGCCGTCGGTGAGGACGGTGCGGACCTCGCGCTCGGCCGACCTGGAACGGGCGCGCCTCGGCGCCGCCGCCGTAGACGACGCCGGGCACGAAGCCCGTCGCGGCGCAGGCGGCGGCTCGTCGCGCGAGCCGAACTCGCCGCGCGTCGGCGACCTTGAGCGTTTCGCGATCCTGCGGCCATCGGACGGGGAGGATAGAGAGACACGGAGCGACTGACGCTGTCGACCTTCGACGTGGCCGACGACCAAGATCCCCAAGGGCCGGGTGCGGCGCTCGGCGAAGCTGGGCTCGACGCTCGGCGTGCAGGCGACCCGCTACGCGGGCACGAAGGCGGCCAACGTCGCCGCGCTCGCGAGGAGAGCGCCGAGCGAGCGCCTCGAGGAGCGCCACCTGGAGACGGCGATGAAGATGGCCTGCGACGCTCGGCGAGATGAAGGGCGCGGCGATGAAGCTCGGCCAGCTCGCCTCGTTCGTCGACACCGAGTTCCTCCCCGAGGAGTACCGCGAGATCTACCAGGAGCAGCTCGCCAAGCTGCGCACCTCGGCGCCGGCGATGCCGTGGGAGAAGGTCGTGAAGGTGCTCGAGGAGGAGTACCGCGGCGAGCCGCTCGACGAGCTGTTCGCCGAGTTCGAGCAGGAGGCGTTCGCCGCCGCCTCGATCGGCCAGGTGCACCGCGCGACGCTGCACGACGGCCGCGCGGTCGCGGTCAAGATCCAGTACCCGGGCGTCGCCGAGGCGCTCGAGGCCGACCTGCGCAACGTGGGGATGATCGTCCGGCTCGGCAAGCGCGCTCGCGCCCGGGCCTCGACGCCGAAGGCGATCGCCGAGGAGCTGCGCGAGCGGGTGATGGAGGAGCTCGACTACGAGTACGAGGCGCAGAACCAGCGCACCTTCGCGCGCGCCTACCGCGACCACCCGTTCATCTACGTGCCCGACGTGCTCACCCGGCTGTCGCGCCGCCGGGTCCTGGTCACCGAGTACGTCGAGGGCATCGGGTTCGAGGAGGTGAAGCAGCTCCCGCAAGCAGGAGCGCGACCGCTTCGGCGAGATCGTCTTCCGGTTCAGCTTCGGCTCGATCTACCACCTGCAGCACTTCAACGCCGACCCCCACCCCGGCAACTACATCCTGATGGAGGACGGGCGCGTCGCCTTCCTCGACTTCGGGATGACGAAGCGGCTCGACCCCGAGCAGATCGAGCTCGAGCAGCGCGCGGTCGACGCCGCCGCGCGCCGCGACCCGGAGGCGCTGCGCGAGGCGCTCCACGACCTCGGCTTCGTCAAGAACCCCTCGAAGCTCGACGCCGAGCGGCTGATGGAGCACGTGATGGTCGTCGGCGGCTGGTACCTCGAGGACCGCGAGATCGAGATCTCGCCGCGAGCGGGTGATGAAGGTGATCGAGTCGACCTCCGACCCGCGCTCGGAGTACTACGACCTGATGCGGCGCGAGAGCGTCCCCGCCGACGAGCTGATGGGACGGCGGATGGAGACCGGCGTGCTCGCCGTGCTCGGGCAGCTGCGGGCGAAGCGCAACTGGCACCGGATCATGCGCGAGTGGGTCTACGCCGACCCGCCCGCGACCGAGCTCGGCGAGCTGGAGTGGGAGTACTTCGAGGCGCGGGGGGTGACCCGGACTCCCGGGCTGGCGTCGAGCGCCTAGATCTAGCTCTGCGGGTCAGCTCGACGGCGACGCGGATTGCGAGACGGGCTCTCGACTGCCGCCGAACAGCCTCCCCCCGACGAACAGCAGCGCGATCACGAACCCCACCAGGGCGACCGCGGCGACGACCCGGAACCCCGTCTGGATCCCGACCACGAACGAGTCGCGCACGATGTCGAGCACGCGCTCCGCCGAGCTGCGCCCGAACAGGCTCAGGGCCTCCTTGCCCGACTCCGTGCCGGCGAGCACGCCGTGGATCACGTGTTGCTGCTGTTCGGTGACCTGCGAGCCGGCGGCGGTGACCTTGTCGGAGAACTCGCTCTCCGACGAGGAGGTGAAGATCGTCGTCATGACCCCGATCCCGATCGCCCCGCCGCCGATCTGGAACATGTAGATCAGCCCGCCGGCGAGGCTGGAGCGCGCGGGATCCAGCGCGGTCACCGCCACGGTCGTGATCGAGGCGAGGAACAGGCCGACGCCGATACCGGTCACCGCGAGGCCCGGGACCAGCGCCCCGTAGCTCGAGTCCTCTCCGATCAGGGAGAGCAGGAACGGCCCGACCGCCATCAGCAGCGCGCCCGCGGCGATGATCGTCTTGGCTCCCACGCGCTGATAGATCGGGGACGCGACGAACGAGGAGAGCGCGAACAGGCCCAGCATCGGCAGCATCCCCGCGCCCGCGGCGAGCGGCGAGTAGTCGAGGATCTTCTGCAGGTACTGCGGCACGTAGAGCACGATCGAGAAGAAGACCGCCGACAGCAGCAGCGTCACCAGGCAGCAGGAGATGAACTCCCGGTTGCGCACCACGTCCGCGGGGATCAGCGCGTTGCGGCCCATGCGCGGCTCGATGAACCCGAAGGCGACGATCAGCGCCACCGAGAGCGACGAGCATCGCGATGATGCGCCAGTCGCCCCATCCCCAGTCGACCGCCTGGTCGAGCGCCAGCAGCAGGAGCAGCAATCCCAGCGACAGCGCCGCGCTTCCCGCGTAGTCGATCCGCTCCTCCTCACCCTCCTCCCGGGCCTGGTGGACCTTGAGGTAGGTGACGACGACGGCGAAGGCGGCGATCGGGACGTTGAGGACGAAGATCCAGCGCCAGCTCAGCTCGGCTGAGCGCGCCGCCGATCAGCGGTCCGACGGCGTTGCCGAGCCCGGCGATGCCGAGGATCAGGGCGCCGGCGAGGCTCGCCCTCGAAGCGGGCAGCGCGGCGAAGGTCATGCCCGAGGATCGCGGGCCACATCATCGCCCCGCCGATCCCCATCCCGACGCGGCATCCGATCAGCCAGCCGACGCTCGGCGCGACCGCGCCGAGCGCGGAGAAGCCGGCGAACAGGCCGGTGCCGATGAAGAACACGCGGCGGCGCCCGAACATGTCGGCCAGTCGCCCGCCGGTGACGATCGCCATCCCGAAGACGAGCGCATAGGCGTTGATCACCCATTGCGACGTGTCGACGTTGATGTCGAAGTCCTGCTCGATCGACGGGATCGCGACGTTCAGGGCCGTGAAGTCGTTGGCGATCACCAGCACGCCGAGCCCCATCGCGACCAGGGCCATCACCGTCCCGGGGGCGAGGGACTCCTTTCCGTTCGCCGCGGAGCTCACCTCCTGGCCCGACACCGGGGGCACTCTATCCCGGGTCCAGCTCGGCGAACAGGCGCGGATCGTTGGTGCAGATCCCGTCCACGCCGCAGGGCTCGCAGCCGGTGCATGCGCTCGAGCTCGTCCACGGTCCACGCGATCACCTCGACGCCGGCGGAGCGGGCGGTATCGACCAGCCGCGGAGTGACCAGCGGCCAGTACACCCACATCGCCTGGACGCCGAGCCGGGGCAGCTTGCGCTCCGCGATCCGCGGCAGACGCCGGCGCATCGCGAACAGCGCGGCGAGTATGCCTGGGCGGGCCCAGCGCTTGCTGTTCCAGTCGCGGGTCACCTTCGGGTAGGTCCAGCCCAGGCGCAGCCGCGGCTCCAGCCCCCGCAGCCGCTCGAGGCTCGAGATCTCCATCGTCGACACCATCGCCCGGCCGAAGAGGTCGCGCTCGCCGAGCGCCTCGGCCAGACCCTCCTCGCCACCGGGGAGCTTGAGGTCGCAGTCGACCTCGACGCCGCCGAGCGGCGGTCGCGTGAAGGCGTCGAGTCCCTCGGCCAGTGAGAGCGTGTCGCGGCCGGCCGCGTCGACGTAGTCGTGGGCGACGACGAGCCGGCCGTCTCGCATGGGAAGGACGTCCAGCTCGATCATGTCGACGCCGAGCTCCACCGCCGCGTTGAAGCTCTCGAGCGTGTTTCCGGGGGCGATCGCGTCGGCCCCCTTGTGGCCGATCCGCCTCACCGGGACGGCAGGGTATTCACCGGCGCCCGCCGCCTCGGCGCGGACCACAATGGGGTCGGTGCCCACGGACCGCGAGATCCGCAACCGCCGCATCACCGCCGTGGTGCTCCTGGTGGCGGTCGCGATCGGGATCCTCGCGGCCGTCGACGTGGGGCCGTTCGCTGACCGCACCGAGGAGGACCGGGTCCGCGAGGCGGTCGAGGTGTTCGTGGCCGCGCGCCAGGAGCGTGACTTCGATGCGGTGTGCGACGCGCTGACGCCCGCCCTGAAGCGGCAGGTGGAGGCAACCAGCGGGGCAACTCCCGGGAGCGAGCCGCCCAGCTGCGCCGAGGCGCTTACGTCTCGGGAGGAGGCAAAGCCCGATCCCGGGCGGGATCGCGACATCGAGGTCGGGGAGGTAAGCGTCCGGGGCAACCGCGCCCGCGCCTCGGTGGAGCAGGCCGAGGGGATCTCGAGGTCGATCGCGCTCGAGCTGATCGACGGGGAGTGGCTGGTCTCGACGCTGGCGGGCTGAGCGGGGCACTCGTAACGGAACCGTAAGCCCGCGGTCGCAGTCGCCTCTCGGGGCCTCGGCTCGCGGCTAGAACAGCTGGTTCTCGCCGGCGAAGATCTCGCTCACCGAGTCGTCGGTGAAGATGCGGCGGATCGAGTCGGCGAGCGTCTGGGCGGTCGAGAGGACGGTGATGTTGTCCGGCGCCCCGCGCCGCTGCGGAATCGTGTCGGTGACGACGATCCGCTCGATCCCGGAGGTCTCGTACGCGAGGCGCTCGTAGGCGGGACCCGAGAAGACGCCGTGGGTCGCGCACGCGATCACGTTCGCCGCGCCCTCCTCCTTGAGCGTCGCGGCGGCGGCGCACAGCGTGCCGGCGGTGTCGATCATGTCGTCGACGAGCACGCAGGTCTTCCCCCTACCTCGCCGACCACGTAGCCGATCTCGGCGACCTGCTGGGCGGGCCGCTCCTTCTCCAGCACGGCCCAGTGGCAGCCGAGCTTGCGGGCGAAGTTGCGGGCCAGCTTGACGCGACCGGCGTCGGGCGAGACGACGACGAGGTCCTCGTCGAAGGGCTGGTCCATGAACCACTGGGTCAGCATCGGCATCGCGGTCATGTGGTCCACGGGCACGGTGAAGAAGCCCTGGACCTGGCCGGCGTGGAGGTCCATCGTCAGGATGCGGTCGACGCCGATCTCCTCGAGGCAGTGGGCGACGACACGCGCCGAGATCGGCTCGCGCGGCGACGACTTCTTGTCCTGGCGCGAGTAGCCGTACCAGGGCATCACGGCGATGATCCGGTGCGCCGACGCGCCCTGGGCGGCGTCGATCATCACCAGCAGCTCCATCAGCGCGTCGTTGGGAGTCATTCCGGTGGCCTCGTTGGCGGCCGTCGACTGGACGAGGAAGACGTCGGCGCCGCGGATCGACTCCTCGTAGCGGCAGTACACCTCGCCGTTGGCGAACGTGCGCAGGTCGACTGTGCCGAGGTCGACGTCGAGCTTGCCGGCGATCTTCGCGGCCAGCTCGCCGGAAGCGCGGCCGCCGAACACCATCAGGCGCTTCGTGTAGTCCTGCGGGATGTGGGTGAGGAGCTCCGGTCGCTCCTCGATCGTGCTCACGTGCTCGTCTCCCCCGGCCTCGCCTCTTCGGCCTCTTGCCTCTTCGCCTCTTCCGCGGTTTTCTCGGCGTAACCCTCGACGTTCTGCTGATCCGGGCGGGAGATCCCCAGGGCCCCGTCGGGCACGTCCCGGGTGATCACCGATCCGGCCCCAGTGTATGCGGCATCCCCGACATGTACGGGAGCGACCAGGGCCGTGTCAACCCCGATGCGGACATGGTCGCCGATCACGGTGCGGTGTTTGCGGAATCCGTCGTAGTTCGCGGTGATCGTCCCGGCGCCGATGTTGGCGTCCTCGCCGATCTCCGCGTCGCCGACGTAGGACAGGTGCGGGACCTTGCTGCCCGCGCCGACGTCGGAGTCCTTGATCTCGACGAAGGCGCCGGCCTTGGCGCCCTCGCGGAGCGTCGGTCCGGGGGCGGATGTAGGCGAACGGCCCGACCGTGCAGCCGTCGAGCGACCTCGCACTCGACGAGGTAGGAGTGGCGCGCGGCGGCGCCGGCGCCGAGCGCCGAGTCGATCAGCGTCGTGAGCGGGCCGACCACGGCGCCCCGCCCGATGCGGGTGGCGCCGCGCAGCGGACACCCGGGCTCGATCGTCGCGTCGGGCTCGATCTCGACGTCGGCGTCGATCCAGGTCGCGTCGGGATCGACGACGGTGACGCCGGCGAGCATGTGGCGCTCGAGGATGCGGCGGCGCGCCTCGCGGTTGGCGTCTGCGAGCTCGACGCGGGTGTTGACGCCGAGGTTGACGCTGGGATCCGCGACGCGGTGGACGGCGACGGAGAGCCCGGCGTCGCGCAGCAGCGGCAGCACGTCGCCGATGTAGTACTCGCCGGCGGTGTTGTCGTTCGTGATCCGGCCCAGCCGTCTCGACGAGGGCGCTGCGCCTCGAAGGCGTACGTGCCGGTGTTGATCTCGCGGATCGCGAGCTCCTCGGGCGTGGCGTCGCTCGGGGTGCTTGGCCTCGACGATGCGCTCGAACTCGCCGTCGGCGTCGCGGACGATGCGCCCGTAGCTGCCCGGGGTCGTCGAGCTCGATGGTCATCACGGTGGCCGCGGCGCCGGCCGCCGCGATGGGCATCGATCAGCTCCGAGATCAGCTCGGCGGAGACCAGCGGGTGATCGCCGGAGAGCACGAGGACGGTGCCGGCGTCCCGACAGGTGATCGAGCGCCGCGCGCACCGCGCCGCCGGTGCCGTCGGGCTGCGGCTGGACGACGGTCTCGACGCCCTCCGGGCAGCGCCGCCGAGAGGTCGTGGCCGGGCGAGACGATCACGGCGACCCGCCCGGCGCCGGCCTCGCGCGCGGCGAGCACCGGCCAGGCGACCATCGGCCGCCCGCACACGGGGTGCAGGACCTTGGGCAGCGACGAGCGCATCCGCGTGCCCTCGCCCGCGGCCATGACGAGAACGGTGGGCGCGCCGCTCACCCGCGGAATCGTAGGCGCTTGCGGGGCATTCCGCGAACTCTCGCGGGCGCGTTGGGCGGGTTGCGGCGATATGTGGTGCGCAACGTGCCCAACGCCGCTTGGAACGCGCCTACACTGGCCTCACCATCCGGGGTGGTGTAGTGGAAGCACTCCAGGTTTTGGTCCTGGCAGCGGAGGTTCAAATCCTCCCCCCGGAACTCCCTGTCGGGCTACCGTGACGGCACGGGGATCACCATGATCGCCGACCTCCACAGCCACTATGGGATGCATCTCGTGCCGGCGGCGAAGCCCGACGCGCTGAGGCTGATCCGTTCGCCGCGGGCACGGTGGCGGCTGCTCGACCGGATCCGGGCGGTCCTGGTCGGGATCGCGAGCCGGTTCGCCAACTACGAGTCGTTCGAGTCCGGCCCCCGGGTCACGATCCCGCAGCTGCGGGCCGGGGACGTCCGGGTGGTGCTCTCCGTTCTGTACTCGCCCTTCGACGAGTTCGACCTCTCGAGGCCGTACGGCTCCCCGCCCGTGACCGACTACCTGAACGCCGTCGTACGACAGCTCGAGGCGGTGGAGCGCGACGTGGCGGACAACTTCCCCGGTCAGGCCTCGGTGGCGCGCGACCGGCGCGAGCTGGACGCCGCCCTCGCCGCGGGCAAGATCGCGCTCGTGCACTGCGTCGAGGGCGGGTTCCACCTCGGCGGCACGGCGCCGGAGGTCGAGCGGGCGGTCGGCGAGCTGGCGCGGCGCGGCGTCGCCTATATAACCCTCGCGCACCTGATGTGGCGCTCCGTCGCCACCAATGCCAACGCGATCCCCTTCCTTCCGACCCCGGTCTACCGCGCCCTGTTTCCCCAGCCGCGCGTCGGTCTCACCGAGCTCGGTCGCGCCGCGGTCGGCGCGATGGTCCGCCACGGCGTGCTCGTCGACGTCAGCCACATGAGCGAGCGCGCGCTCGAGGACACCTTCGCGCTGCTCGACGAGCTCGACCCCGGCCGCGCGGTCCCGGCGATCGCCTCGCACAGCGGCCACCGTTTTGGCCGCGACCGCTACAACCTCTCCGCCGAGACGATCGAGAGGATCGCCGTGCGCGGCGGCGTGATCGGGTTGCTGCTCGCCGAGCACCAGGCGACCGACGGCCTGCGGTGGCGGCGCACCGGGTCGCTCGAGGACTCGCTCGAGGTCGTGTTCCGCCATCTCGACCGCGTGCACGAGATCACCGGATCGCACCGTCACGCGGCGATCGGGTCGGACCTCGATGGGTTCATCAAGCCGACCCTCGCCAGCCTCGGCGACGCGAGCCGGCTCGGCACGCTCCCGCATGCGCTGGCCGAGCGCTACGGAGAGTCCGACGCCGAGCTGATCGCGTCCGGGAACGCGCTGCGGCTGCTGCGCTCTCACTGGCGGGTTGATCCGAGGGTGGCGAGTCGCCGCGGCGACAGGTAGGGCCTACTCGTATGTTCAATCCTCGGACGGGCGTCGCACCTGGCCCGCCTCGGTCGCCCGGCTCGGTCGCCGGCCCGCGTGGCGATGCGATCCCGAGCACGCGCATCGCCTTCAGCCCCAGGCCCAGCCTCTCCCGACCCTCGGTGGAGAAGATGTCGTGGCCGCTGACAGCTCCCGCACGCGCTCGAGCCGGTAGCGGATCGTGTGCCGGTGGGTGAACAGCTGCTCGGCGGTCGGCGTCACGTTGCCGTCGTTCTCCAGAAGGCCTCCACGGTGGCCAGGAGGTCGGTCTCGTACTGCTCGTCGTATGCGACGAGCGGCGCGACGGTCTCCTCGTAGAAGCGCTCCAGCTCGCCCGGGTCCTCGCTCATCGCCGGCAGCAGCAGCCGGTACGCGCCCGTCTCCTCGAAGCTGATCAGATCACGCCCCTCGGCCTCGCCGACGTTCGCCGCCAGCAGCGCCTCCTTCCCGGCCCGGTACAGGTCGACGGCGTCCGCCGTCCAGCGGCTGCGCGCCGACCGTGACCGCGAAGCCGCCGAGCGAGGCCGCAAGCTCGCGCTCCAGCACTGACGCGGCCCGGGCCAGCGCCTCCTCGCTCTCGCACGGCACGATCGCCGCGACCTCGGCCGACTCGCCGTCGCGCCGCGTCGCGAGCGACCCGCGGCTCGCCGCGCGCAGCGCCCGCACCGCGAGCGTGAGCACGCGCTCGCGCCATTCGCCCGACTGCGGAGAGCGCGGGGCTGCGCGCGCGATCACCACCCCGGCGCCCGCCTCGAGCTCCGCCCCGTGCTCCGCGCGCCCGGGCGACGATGTCGCCGCGGTCCGTCACCTCGCGAGCGAGCACCGCGCCGACGAAGTCGCCCGCGAGCCGGTCGGCCTCCCACTCCGGCGAGCGCGAGCGCTCCAGCTCGAGCGCGAGCAGCGTCGAGACCATCCGCGTGCTGGCAGGATCGGCCTTCGCCCCGCGCCGCGGCCGGTAGCGGAGCTCGCCGACCGCCGTGTCCGCGACCCGGAGCTCGACCGACGTCCACTCCGTCCGCGCCGGACAGCAGCTTCTGCTCCTCGGCCGACGAGGTCGCCGCGACGGCCAGCACGGCGCTCGAGCGGTCGATCAGCGCGACGCTGGCGCCGAGCGCCTTCGCCGCGGCGCGGGCGACCGCGGGCAGCCCCGCGCCCGACTCGACCGCCTCCGAGAGCGCATCGAGCGGCGCGGGTCGCGCCTTGCGCTCGCGGTCTTCGCGTCCCGACTCATCGCTGAAGTCTAGGAATCAATTCCGCTCGCGTACTCTGCTGCCGCCTCCGCCGCGAGCGGGTTGGGAGTCAGGACTAGGGGATGAAATCGGTGATGTCGTCCCAGAAGTAGACGATCACGACGCCGATCGCCACGCCCGAGGAGCACCAGCGCGGCGAGGACGAACAGCGACAGCAGCGCCGCGGTCGCCTTCTCCCAGGTGCGACCGTAGGAGCCGATCGCGGGGACCAGGATCAGGGCCGCGAAGGCGAGCAGGCTGATGACGCCGGCGCCGCCGAATAGCAGGTACTCAGGCGCGATCTCCCCGAGGGCGAGCATCGACGCGTGCATTCTGTCGCAAGTGGGTGACGAGCACGGCGACGCGCGGCGCAGCCGGCGAAGGCGGACACCCCCGAGCCCCAGCCGGAGGTCACGTCGCTCAGGTAGTGGACCCCGAGGTAGACGCGGGTCAGCCCGACCAGCACCGTCAGCGCGATCCCGGCCACCAGCAGCGCCGTGCCGCCCGTGAGGCCGGGCCGCAGGCGCACGACGAGCGTGACCGCGAGCCACGCATAGATCACCGAGTAGGCGGCGTGGCCGCTCGGAAACGAGGATCCGCTCGCCTGCTCGATTGCCGTTCGGCGGCCGCGGCCGGTCGACGGCGTCCTTGATCTCCGCGACTCCGACGACGCTGATCGCCAGCGCCGCCGACCAGCACGGCGAGCTCCGCCCAGCGCCGCGCCACCGCGAGCACGACCCCGGCGACGAGGGCGACCGGAAGCACGACGGCAGCGAGCCGAGCGTCCGTGACCACGCGCGCGATGTCGGTCAGCCAGCTGGTGCCGAGATCGCGCGCGATGTCGAGCGCCGTGAGGTCGCCGGGCGTCGGGCCCGGATCGCCGGAGATGACCACCGTGTACGCGATCAGCGCGTAGAGGCCGACCGAGAGCACCGCGAGCAGCGTCGTGAACTCGAGCCCCAGCCCTCCGGGCGTCAGCCGGCCGCCACAGGAAGCGCGCCTGCGGGCTGCACCCGCCGCCCGAGCGCGAGCGAGCGGACGCAGCACCGGACGGCGCTCCATCGCCTCGACCAGCGCGGACGCGGTTCTCGTGCGTTGCGCAGGAAGCGGACCGCCACCACGATCACGACGATCGACGACGATCGCGATCCCGAACAGGAACGTCCCCCGCCCGGCCAGACTCCGCGGCCCGGTTCGAGGCTCTGCGAGGCGAAGTAGCCGATCAGCGCGAAGCGTCGCCGCCCAGAGGCCCGTGCCGAGGATGCTGTACGGAACGAACTAGCGGTAGCGCATCCCCGAGCTGCCGGCGATGAACGGCGCCAGCGCCCGCACCAGGCCGATGAAGCGGCCGATCAGGATCGTCTTGCCGCCGTGGCGGGAGAAGTAGCCCTCGACCTGCGCGAAGCGCTCGCGGCGTGATCCGCACCCGCGGGCCGTGGCGCAGCACGAAGCCGCGGCCCGAGCCGGCGGCCGAGCAGGAAGCTCACCGAGTCGCCCGGCCCACGCCGACATCCACACGATCGCGATCGTCAGCTACGATCGAGGTCTCGCCCTGGCCGGCGACCGCGCCGCCGAGGATCACCACCGTCTCGCCCGGGGCGACCAGCCCGACGAAGGCCCCCGTCTCCAGGAATGCGAACGCGCCGACGAGCAGATACGTCCACGCGCCGAGCGTGTTGGAGACGTCCTCGAGCAGCCGCTGGAGGTCGATCTCGGGCAGGAACCGCTTGATCAGGAAGTAGCCGCCGATCACCGCCACGACGATCAGCAGCGAGTCGAACGCCGGTGGTCGCGCAGCAAGCGGCTCATCGGTCGTCTCGGGGGCCGCCACGATCGCGTCCGCGTAGCGCGGCGGCAGCGCGTCGGCGGCGCGGTCGGCGAGCGCCGATGTCATCGAACAGCCCGAACGCGGTCGGGCCCGACCCGGTGACCAGCGCCCGCGCCGCGCCCCGGCCTCGAGCGCGTCGAGCGCCTCGCCGATCTCGGGCCGCAGCGACAGCGCCGCCTCGCTGGAGGTCGTTGACGAGCAGCTCGGGGTAGTCGAGCGGCGATGCGCCGCCGGCCGCCGCGTCGCGAAGCCGCTCGCCGATCGCATCCGAGCTCGGCCGCGTCCCGGCCGAGCCCCAGCCGGTCCGCCTCGGCGTAGACGTCCGCGGTCGCAGGCCGTCCGCCGACGGGATCAGCACCAGCCGCGAACTCGGCGCGGCGGCGGGCAGCGGCTCGACCGCCTCGCCGGCGCCCCGCGACGAGCGCCGGCCCCGGATCGAGCTGCGACGGCACGTCGGCGCCGAGCTCGGCGGCAAGCTCCTCGATGCCCGTCGACCTCGTCGCGCGCGAGACGCAGCACGCGCGGCGGCGTCGGCGCTGCCGCCGCCGAGCCCGGCCGCCACCGGGATCCGCTTCTCGATCTCGACCCTGAGCGGCGGGCGCGACCAGCCGCGATCGCGGAGCGCCTCCAGGGCGCGTGCGGCCAGGTTCGGCCCCTCGACCCCGGCGCAGATCACCTCGTCCGACGTCCGCGTCGGTGACCACGATCCGGTCGGCCAGCGTCAGCGGCTGGGTCAGCGAGCACAGCTCGTGCAGGCCGTCCTCGCGGCGCGGGCCCAGGTACAGGCAGAGGTTGAGCTTGGCCGGCGCCCGCAGGATCAATGCCGCTCCAAGCTATCCGCGAGGCGGACGAACTCCTCGGGCGACGAGCGCCTCGGCGCGCGCGTCCGGCGGCAGGCCCGCCTCGCTGAGCGCCGCCCGGGCGGCATCGCGGCGCCCGGCGCGATCCCCGGTCGCGGCCGCGAGCTCGAGCGAGCGCGCCAGCGCCTTGCGCCGGTGCGCGAACGCGTCGCGCACGAGGCGGCGAACCGGCTCGCTGGCCGCCGGCCCCCGGCGCCGCAGCGCCAGCAGCGCCGAGTCCACCCGGGGCCGCGGCGTGAACACGGCGCGATCGACACGCCCGCAGCAGCTCCACCTCGGCAGGCGAGCTGGACGAGCACGCTGGGAGCCCCGTAGGTGCGGCTGCCGGGAGCCGCGCGCAGCCGATCGGCGATCTCGCGCTGGACCATCACGGTCCACGACGCCGACCGTGGCCAGCTCCTCGATCGTCCTCAGGATCAGCGGCGTGGCGATCGAGTAGGGGAGGTTCGAGACCACCTTCGTCGGCGCCGGCTCGAGCGCGCGTCAGGTCGAGACGCATCGCGTCGCCCCACGTCGACCTCGACGTCCGGCTGCGCCGGCCACCGCGGCCTCGAGCTCCGCCCGGCAGGCGCTGGTCGAGCTCGATCACGTGCAGGTGGCCGACCGTCGGCGCGAGCCGTTCGGTGAGCGCCCCCTCCCCGCCGCCCACCTCCAGCACCACGTCGCCGCGCACCGACTCCGGAGTCGCGCACGATCGCGTCCAGCAGGTTGGGGTCGGCGAGGAAGTGCTGGCCGAGCCGGCGCCTCACCACCCGAACACCCTCGCCGCGTTCGCCTCCACGGCCTCGCTCCAGCTCCTCGTAGGGGATGCCCCGCTCGTCGGCGAGCCGCCTCGCCGTCTCGACCACGTTGGCGGGCTGGTTCGGCTTCCCGCGCACCGGCTGCGGCGCCAGGAAGGGCGAGTCGGTCTCGACCAGGAGCAGCTCGCGCGGGCACGAGCCGCGCCGCCTCGCGCAGCGACTCGGCCTTCGGGATAGGTGAGGTTGCCGGCGAACGAGCAGTACCAGCCGCGCTCGGCCGCCTCCGCGACCCGCTCCGGCGGGGCCGAGAAGCAGTGCAGGATCACGGTCACGCCCTCGGCCTCGGGCAGCGTCGCGAACGTCGAAGGTGTCCTCGCAGCCGACGTCGCGCATGTGGATGACCAGCGGCAGCCCGGTGCGCGCGCGCGATCTCGATCTGCGCCTCGAAGGCGGCCCGCTGCTCGTCGCGCGGCGCGCCGTCGCGGTAGTAGTCGAGCCCCGTCTCGCCGATCGCGACGCACGCGCTCGTGCGCCGCCAGCTCCTCGATCTGCGGCCGCGGCGCGCTCGTCGAAGCCCGTCGGCCGAGTTCGGGTGGCGGCCCACGCACGCGAACACCTCCTCGTGGGCCTCGGCGGCGCGATCGCCTCGCGGTTCGACGCCTCGTCGATCCCCACCGTGAGGATCCGGCGCACCCCCGCCTGGCGCGCCGCGGCGACCAGCTCCGTCGTCGTCCGGCTCGCAGATCCCGAGATGGGCGTGGGTGTCGACCACCGGGCGAGTCTAGGAGCGGGGTCAGCGCCTACGCCTGGGACGGTCTCGATCTTCGGGAACAGCGGCGGGAGCGCTCGACCGCTGCCCGCCGCCGCGCGAGCCGAACGCGGCCAGCTCGCGGCCCGGCTCGCCGAGCGCGTCGAGCAGCCGCTCGGACGGTCGCCGGCATGTACGCGTGCAGCAGCAGCGCGAGGACGCGGAGGCCCTCGGCGAGCGAGTAGAGGACCCGGTCGAGGTCGGTCGGCACCGCGATTCGTCCTTGGCGAGGTCCCAGGGCCGCGTCTCCTCGACGTAGCGGTTGAGGCGGCGCACGCGCTCCCAGATCTCCTCCAGCGCCTGGGTCAGCTCGGCGCGGTCGAGCAGCTCCTCGACCCGCTCGACCAGCCCTTCGAAGCCGTCCTCGCCGCCGACCAGCGCCGGGTCGGGCTCAGCGTCGGGGACGACGCCGTCGCGGTAGCGCTCGATCATCGCCAGCGTGCGGCTGGCGAGGTTGCCGCACTCGTTCGCGAGCTCGGTCTCGTAGCGCGCCTCGAAGCCCGCCGCCGAGACCGAGCCGTCCTGCCCGAAGCTGACCTCGCGAAAGCAGTAGTAGCGCAGCGCGTCGGCGCCGAACCGCTCGATCACCTCGAACGGGTCGAGCACGTTGCCGAGCGACTTCGACATCTTCTTCTCGCCCATCAGCAGGTAGCCGTGGATCGCCATCCGCTGCGGGTACTCCATGTCGGCGGCCATCAGCAGCGCCGGCCAGATCACGGCGTGGAACTTGAGGATGTCCTTGGCGATCACGTGCAGGTTCGCCGGCCAGTAGCGCTCGGTCAGGTCCTCGCCCTCGCGCGCGAACGCGAGCGCGGTGACGTAGTTGAGCAGCGCGTCGAACCACACGTACATCCGCTGGCTGGGATCCCAGGGCAGCTGCATCCCCCACTTCAGCTTCGGCCGCGACAGCGACACGTCCTCCAGCCCCCGCTCGATGAACGACAGCGCCTCGTTGTAGCGGAGCTCGGGGACGACGAAGTCGGGGCGCTCGGCGTACAGCCGCTCGAGCTCGTCCTGGAAGGAGGAGAGGCGGAAGAACCAGTTCTCCTCGCGCTCCCGCTCCAGCGGGATCTCGTGGATCGGGCACGTGTTGCCCGGGCCCAGCTCGCGCTCGGTCTTGAAGTCGGCGCAGCGCGGGCAGTACCAGCCCTCGTACGTGCCCTCGTACACGTGGCCGTTGTCGTAGACCCGCTGCATGATCTCGGCCACCCGGTCGGTCGTGGCGCGGGTCGGAGGTGCGGATGAAGAAGTCGTTCGACGCGTCGATCAGCGCGCATCATCGCCTCGAACTTCGGCGCGTTGCGGTCGGCGAGCTCCTGCGGCGCGATGCCCTCCCGCTCGGCCGCCAGCTCGACCGGCTCGCCGTGCTCGTCGGTGCCGGTGAGGAAGAACACGTCCTCGCCGCGCTGGCGCATGTGGCGGGCGAGGATGTCGGCGGCGATCGTCGAGTACGCGTGGCCGAGGTGTGGCTCGGCGTTGACGTAGTAGATCGGCGTGGTTACGTAGAAGCTCACAGCGAGAGGAGCATAGTCACGCCCCTCGCCTGGGCCGTGAAGCAAGCAGGGCTAGAGCAGGCTTTCCTGGCCCTTGGCCGTGCGCCGGCGGCGGGGGATTCCCGCCGCCTCGGTCAACGCCGCCTCGACGTCGGCGAGGATCGCCTTCTCGGAGCGCGAGGCGACGACCGGCTCCGTGAGGCCGTCGACGTGCACGTAGGTGCGCCGTCCCTCGCCGCGTTCCTTCGGCTCCAGCGGCACGAGCGCGAAGATCCGGTCCGCGCGGGCGAACTTCCCGTAGCCGAGCGAGACGAGGCGCGGGTCGCGCTTTGGCATCGGGTGAACCTTACGCCGGAATCACACGTCAAAGCTTGTTCAGGGCCCGCTTCGCCTTCTGCCCGCATTCGGGATCGAACGGCGGCAGTGCCTTGACCCCAACCGTCTGATCGGAGTCGGTGATCACCAGGTCGAGCTTGCCGCCCTCGCTCGCCGCCTCGACCTCGTCCGCGTCGTTGAGCAGGTTGTCGCTCACCTCGCAGAACGGATCGCCCCCGATCGCGTACCCGGGTCGATCGGAGCTCTGCTCGAGCTTGAGCGCCGCGACGATGTCCTCGTCGGGAACCTGGTCCTCCGAACCGCAGCCCGCACCCACAACCACTGCGATGGCGGCTACGACTATGACCACCAGCGGCCTGCCCACGACCGGAACCTACTCGGCCGCCCCGACGCCGGTCAATAGCCGCCGGTTACTCGCGGGGCTCGCGGCCGGTCAGCGCCCGGTACAGATCGTTGGCGCGCGTTCCCGTCAGCGCAGCGACGACGCTGGCGGCGGCGCGCGGCCGGGCTCCGGACTGCACCAGGCGCCGCAGCGCGTCGACCGCGATCGTCACGTCGGGATCGCGGCTCGACGCTCCCGCCGCCGGGCCGATCACGACCACGATCTCTCCGCGGACCTCTCCGCGGAACCGCCTCGCGAGCTCGCCCAGCGTCCCGCGGGTGACCTCCTCGTGAAGCTTCGTCAGCTCCCGGCACACCGCGGCGGGCCTGTTCGGGGCGAGCGCCCCAAGCGCGGCGAGCGAGTCCGGCAGGCGGCGTGGGGACTCGAATGCGACCACCGTCTCGGCGGAGTTGAGGACGCGCTCGAGCTCCCCAGCCCGGCGCGGCAGATAGCCCTCGAAGCACCATCGGTCCGGCGGTAGACCCGACGCGACGAGCGCCGTGGGGATCGCCGAGGGACCGGGCAGCACCTCGATCTCGAGGTCGCGGTCGATGCAGGTTCGGATCAGCCTGTAGCCGGGATCCGATATCACCGGCATCCCCGCGTCGCTGATCAGCACCACCCGGGCTCCGCGCTCGATCTGCTGCGCGATCTGCACGGAGCGCTGCTGTTCGTTCTGATCGTAGTTCGAGACGAGTCTCGGAGGGTCGATGTCGAGCCGCTCGTAGAGGCGGCCGGTGCGACGCGTGTCCTCGCATGCGACGAGATCCGCCTCCGCGAGCGCCTCCCGGGCCCGCGGCGTGAGGTCACCCAGGTTCCCGATCGGCGTCGGGCAGACGATCAGCCGGCCCGGCATCGCTACTCCATCTCCATCTGCGCCATCGTGGCGGCACCGATCATCCCGGCGTTCTCTCCGAGCTCCGCCGCGGCGACAGTGGCGCGGTCCATCGGCGGCAGCGCCCGGGAGCGCATCTCCTCTCGCGCCGGCTCCAGCAACAGCTCGCCCGCTGCGATCACGCCACCGCCGACGACGATCACCTCGGGCTCGAAGATGTTGGCGAGGGTGGCGAACGCCACCCCGAGCCGCCGCCCGATCAGCGCCACCACCTCGCGCGCCGTGGCGTCGCCCGCCAGCGCCGCCTGCGTCACCGTCGCCCCGGTCACCTCGCGTCCCTCCGCCAGCGCCCTGCCCAGCATCGAATCGGGCACGCGCTCGCCTGCCGCACGGCCCTCGCGGCCCAGCGCCGTCCCCGAGGCCACCGCCTCGATGCAGCCGTGGTTGGGGCAGTTGCCCTGACAGCGAGGTCCGTTCATGTCGACGACGATGTGTCCCAGCTCCGCCCCGGCCCCGTGGGTTCCGCGATACACGCGTCCCCCCAGGATCATGCCGCCGCCGATTCCGGTGCCGAGCGCGATCATCACGGCGTTCTGCGTGCCCCTCGCCGCCCCGAACCGGTGCTCGGCGAGGACGGCGGCGTTGACGTCGTTGTCGATGAACACCGGGAGGCCGAGCCGCTCCTTCATCAGGTCCCGGATCGGGACGTCGATGAGCGGCAGGTTGACCGCATTGATCGCGACCCCCCGCTCCTGATCGATCGTGCAGGGGATGCCGAGGCCCGCGGCGACCACATTGGGACGCGCGGATCGGGCCTCGACCAGCTCCCGCTCGAGGGTGTCGAGGACCTCCTGCTCGCTGCGCCCGCGGCTCGCCTCGGTGCTGTGATGCAGGACGTTCTGATCCCCGTCGACGACGGCAACGCGCATCTTCGACCCGCCGAGGTCGACACCGATCGTCTCGGTGGCGCTCAAAGGCCGAATATTTCGCACCGACTCATGCGGCAGTATTGATAGCTCATGCCCACCGATGGCGAGCAGGGGGAGCCGGGACGCCCCGACTACAAGGTGTATCGATCGCGGCCGCGGCTGCTCGACCGGCTGCGCTCTCCCGACGTGGCTTCGCTGCGCGATCGAGTGCGCGGTCCGGGAAAGCGGCCCTCGCCCCGCGCGCCGAAGCCGCCCGGCCGCAAGCCGTGGTGGCGGTGGATCGTGATCGCGATCGGCGCCTGGCTGCTGCTCAGCATCCTCGTGTTCGCGATCTCGGCCCAGATCCAGAAGTCGAAGCTCGCGGACAGCGCCAAGCAGGAGCTGGGAGGCAATCCGTTCCTCGCCCTCGATCCGCAGACGATTCTCGTGATCGGGACCGACGCGCGGGAGGCGGGCACCGAGGACGGATCGGAGACCGACGAGGAATGCCTCGAGGCGGGCGCGAACGGCGAGCCTCCTCCCGAGGGGTGCGGCGGCTTTCGCGCCGACACGCTGATGCTGGTGCGCGCCGGGGGCGGCGCGTTTCGCAAGCTCTCGATCCCCCGCGACAGCTTCGCCGAGATCCCCGGCCAGAGCGCGCAGAAGATCAACGGCGCGTACGCGTTCGGCGGAGCGGGACTCCAGATCAAGACGGTCGAGGCGTTCCTCGGCACGGACATCGACCACGTCGTGATCGTCGACTTCGAGGGCTTCAAGGACTTCATAGACACGATCGGCGGGGTCGAGGTCGATCTGCCCGACAAGCTGTGCTCCGAGGTCTCGGGGGGCAGCGAGGCGGGGGGGTTCACGCTCAACGCCGGGCCGGGCGAGGTCACCCTGGGAGGCAACGAGGCGCTGATCTTCGCCCGCACGCGTACCAACGCCTGCCCGGAGAGCGGCGGGTCGGACGAGTTCAACAGCTACGACGACATCGACCGCGCCGCAGCGCAGCAGGAGATCCTGTCCGGCATCAAGGGGCGGCTGACCAGCCCGCTGCGACTGCCGTACAACTTCATCAAGGGGCCGTGGATCGGGTGGACGGCGCCCAAGGCGCTGGTGACCGACATGGGGGCGCTGACCATGCCCCAGCTGGTGCTGGCGTCGATCATCGGCGGCGACAGCGAGACGAAGGTGCTCGAGCCGTCGGGCCCCGGGCCCGGCGGAAGCCTGATCATCTCCGACGAGGAGCGCCAAGCCGCGCTCGACAAGCTGCTGAACGGCTAAGCGGGGTCGATTTCAGAAACGGCGAACGGCGGCTGGGTAGGGAGCCGGGGAAACGCCGCAAACGCGGATTTCGACCGCCTGCGGAACGCGAGTGTCGAGTTAACGGTCATATAGACCGTCAACGCGGATCTCGCGTTCCGATCGGCGACGAGATCCGCGTTTGCGGCGTCGCCCGCTTCCTCCCCCTACCCAGCCCCGCCCTCGCCGGCCAGCAGAGCAGCTAGTCGCCGCCCGACCCGGCCTTGGTCTTCTCCCCGCTCGAGCGCTTGTCGTCGGACTTGCCATCGCCGGCCTTTGCCTTGTCCGAGTCCTTCTTGGTCTCGCTCTCGCCCTTGCCGTCCGAGCTACCGCGCGCGTAGTCGGTCGTGTAGAAGCCCGAGCCCTTGAAGTGCACTGCGACCGGGTGGAACACGCGCTCGACGGGCGCCGCGCACTCGGGGCAGCGCGAGACCGGGTCCTCCGACATGCTCTGGAAGACCTCGAACTCGTGCCCGTTGCGGCACCTGTACTCGTAG
Source organism: uncultured Thermoleophilia bacterium (assembly GCA_963754225.1). GTDB lineage: Bacteria > Actinomycetota > Thermoleophilia > Solirubrobacterales > 70-9 > DASPWW01. The sequence continues at coordinate 116,532 of CAVWEV010000001.1, read as the reverse complement.
ATCGGCATCGCAAAGCGATTATCGCAGCCACGCTGGAGGCCACATCCGGGTGCGTATAGTGCGGCGGCCCATGGCCGAGACCCCAGACTTGACGCTCGACGAGATCGTCGCGCTGTGCAAGCGGCGCGGCTTCATCTTCCAGTCCTCGGAGATCTACGGCGGCCTCGCCTCCACCTACGACTACGGCCACTACGGCGTGCTGCTGAAGAACAACGTCAAGGCCGAGTGGTGGCGGGCGATGCTGCAGGAGCGCGACGACATCGTCGCGCTCGACGCCGCGATCCTCCATGCACCCGCGCGTGTGGGAGGCCTCGCGGCCACCTCGAGGGCTTCACCGACCCGCTCGTGCAGTGCCTGGGCAAGTGCAAGCAGCGGTGGCGCGAGGACCATCTGCGCGAGCAGCAGCCGGAAGGGGAGCTCAAGTGCCCGGAGTGCGGCGGCGAGCTGAGCGAGCCGCGGCGCTTCAACCTCATGTTCGAGACCTACATGGGCCCGGTCGCAGGACGACGCGCGCGAAGGTCTACCTGCGCCCCGAGACCGCGCAGGGCATCTTCGTCAACTTCAAGAACGTGCTCCAGTTCGCGCGCCGCAAGCCGCCGTTCGGGATCGCCCAGATCGGCAAGTCGTTCCGCAACGAGATCACGCCCGGCAACTTCATCTTCCGCACGCGCGAGTTCGAGCAGATGGAGATCGAGTTCTTCGTGCCGCCGGCCGAGGCGCCGGAGTGGCACCAGCGCTGGATGGAGGAGCGCATGCGCTGGTACACCGACCTCGGGCATCCGGCCCGACCACCTGCGGCTGCGCGAGCACGGCGCCGACGAGCTCTCCCACTACTCCTCCGCGACGTCGCGACATCGAGTACCTGTTCCCGATGGGCTGGTCGGAGCTCGAGGGGATCGCGAACCGAGGCGACTTCGACCTCACCCAGCACGCGAGTTCTCGGGCGAGAAGCTCGAGTACTTCGACCAGGACAAGGGCGAGGCGCTACGTCCCGCACGTGATCGAGCCCTCCGCGGGCGCCGACCGCGCGCTGCTCGCGTTCATGGTCGACGCCTACGACGAGGAGGAGGTCGAGGGCCGCAAGCGCACCGTGCTGCGCCTGCACCCGCGCCTCGCGCCGGTCAAGGTCGCGGTGCTGCCGCTGGTCTCGAAGGCGGGGATGCCGGAGAAGGCGCGCGAGATCTACGAGGAGCTGCGCAGCGCGGTTGCCGGCCGAGTACGACGAGGGCGGCTCGATCGGCAAGCGCTACCGCCGCCAGGACGAGATCGGCACGCCGTGGGGCGTCACCGTCGACGGCCAGACGATGGAGGACGACACCGTCACGCTGCGCGACCGCGACTCGCTCGAGCAGGTCCGGGTGCCCATCGAGGGCCTGGGCGACGAGCTCGCCGGACGCCTCGAGCAGCCGTGGCGCAGCCCGAAGCTGGGCTGAGCAGATCCTCTCAGCGAGGATCGGCGAACATCTGTGACGTCGATCACATCCGACTGGCCAGCTAGCCAGTCCTTCTCTAAGCTGGACCCATGAGCAAGCAGGCCACGGCGTCCCGGCCCAAGGGAAGCACGGACCCCTCGGCGGCGATCCGATCGGTCAGCTACGAGGACCTGTACCGCCGCTGGGAGCAAGGCAACTGGAGCGCGATGGCGCTCGATTTCTCCGAGGATCGAGACGGGTGGCGATCGCTGACCGACATCCAGCGCCGCAGCGCCCTGTGGACCTACTCGATGTTCTTCTACGGCGAGGATTCCGTCGCCGACAACCTCTCCCCCTACATCGATGCGGCGCCGAAGGAGGAGCAGAAGTACTTCCTCGCCACGCAGCAGGTCGATGAGGCTCGCCACGCCGTCTTCTTCTCGCGCTTCTTCAGCGAGGTGATCGGGGCGGGCGACAGCATCGCCTCCGGCCTCGCGTACACCGAGCCGCAGCTCACGTGGGGCTTTCGCAAGACGTTCGAGCGCCTCGACCGGATGGCCGACGAGCTACGCCGCGACCGCTCGCTGCCCAAGTTCGCGCAGGCGATCGCCCTGTACCACATGGTCGTCGAGGCGGAGCTCGCCCAGCCCGGGCAGCACTTCATCGAGGACTTCTTCGTCAAGGCGGGGACGATGCCCGGCTTCTCCGAGGGGATGAAGAACGTGTCCCGCGACGAGCAGCGCCACATCGGCTTCGGGGTAAAGGTGCTGTCGGAGTGCTTCGCGGAGTCCGAGGAGTGCAAGCAGGCCGTCGCCGAGCTGCTGCGAGAGGTCTCCCCCTACACGCTCGCCGTCTACGTGCCTCCCAACTGGGACCGCCGCTACACCGAGGAGTACGGGTTCACGCTCGAGGAGATCTACGCGTGGGGATTCCGCTCGGTGGAGACCAAGTGGAGGGCCGCCGGGTTCCCGATCGAGGAGATGCCGCCCGGCATCTTCCCGCTCGACTTCTCGCTCTCCCCCGAGGAGCGGGTGGAGCGGATCGTGAAGCTGATGCAGGCGGGCGTCGTGGGCGAGCCGAGCGACGATCCGGACTCCTCACCGGACATCCAGCGACTGTACTTCGACACTGTGGAGCGCTCCGTCGACCACAGCGCGGTGAACGGGCGCCCGGTCACGATCCAGTGGCGCTTCACCGACGCCGCGCCCTGGTACCTGCGGATCGACAACGGCGCCAGCCGCGCCGAGCCGGGGGAGGCGCCGGACGCGGATGTGACGTTCGAGTCGGCGTGGCGCGACTGGATCCGCGTGACCACGCACGGCGCCGACCCCCGCAGGGCGATGCTGCGCCGCCGCATCCGCCCGCGCGGCTCGCTGCGCCAGCTGTGGCGGATGCAGAAGATCTTCCCCCGATAGAACACCGCCGCGCGCGGCCGACCCTGCCCGACCCGCGCGGCACCGAGGGCAAGAAGGAAGGGCGGCCGACGGGCCGCCCTTCCTTCAGTCTGGGGTCGAAGGCCCTTAGCTCAGTGAGCTAGCTCGTGCAGGGCTGCTCGCCGGTCGGCGACTGGGTCGGCTCAGGCGGCGCGTGAATGAAGTCCACCTGCGTCTTGAGCGTCCCGTCCGTGCACTTCGCTTGCACCCAGCTCTTCTTGGCCTTCTTCTTGAGCTTCTTGTACTTCTTCGTGTTCCCCTGCTTCTTCGCCTTCTTGGCCTTCTTGAGGATCTTCTTGTCCTTGTAGGTCTTGCCGTTCGTGAAGTCGGTGTCGGCGATCACGATGCCCGGCGGGACTCCGCCGCCCGCCGTCGTCGCCACCGGGGTGTGGAACAGCACGCCGTAGCCCGGCAGCGGCGAGTCCTGCATCTCGCTCACCAACACGATTGGGACATTGGCCGTGAACGTATGGAAGAGCGTCGTCGGGTTGCCGTTCTGCTCCGTCCCGTTGAACAGGGTGACCTGGCCTGGCTGGGCAATGCCCAACGCGGTCGCGGCGCCCGTCCCGATCTGGGCGTCCGGGCATGCGGCGCGTGCATCTGTCGGCGTCAGGCCCTCAAGGCTGTCCGGGTCGCACTGCTCGAGCCCCTTGGTGTTGAACTTCAGCTCCTCGGGAGCATGGATGTCGACGGTCTCCAGCGCCGGGGGCGGGCCCACGACGTTCGACAGGAACAGGTGGAAGCGAATCGTCCCGTTCTTGCTGAACTGGTTGCTCAGATTCGCGCTCGGGGTCGGGAAGTTGATCGCCGCGTTGGTCTCCGGCGAGAACCCGGCGTCGACGTTCTGGGTGCCCGACGCCATCGCCGTGCCGGGGATCGCCATCGCAAGCGCGAGCCCCAAGGCTCCCACATGACAAGTACGACTCTTTCGCATCACTCCTCCTGTTTGTTGGTCGCTGCTCGGCACGAGCCGGCCGCGCCGTGCTTCCTCCCCCTGGACCACGCGCCGCCCGTCTCTCCGAAGCGGACGGCGGCGGAACTCTATCGCCTTCGTGTCGTTTCAAGCGTCACTACGGAGAGGGGCGGCCCGAAGGCCGCCCCTCTTCAATCCGGGCTGGAAGCCCTGGTCAGCGAGTCTAGCTCGTGCACGGCTGCTCGAAGGTCACGGACTGATCCGCGTCGGGCGCCGCGTGATGAAGTCCGCCCGGTACGAGAGCGTCCCGTCCGTGCACCCGCTCCCGCTGACGACCGTCTTCTTCGCCTTCTTCTTGAGCTTCTTCGCCTTCTTGGTGTTGCCCTTCTTCTTCGCCTTCTTCGCCTTCTTCAGGATCTTCTTGTCCTTGAACTTCTTGCTGATCTTGAGCAGCTCGGTCCTTGAGGACCAGCGATGCCCGGCGGGTACTCGCGCCCCCCGCCGCCGTCGACACCGGGACTTGCAGGACCTGGCCGTACGGGCGGCCCAGCGGCGAGTCCGCAGCTGCGCCTATGAGCATCACCGGGCGCTGCGCCGACGAATATGTGCACGAGGATCGTCTTGTTCGCCCCGTTGAACAGCATTGCGCTCGCCCGCGCGTGAGATGCCGAGCGCGGTTGCCGGCACCCTGTCCCGACCAGGGACATCGCTGCATGCCGCCCTCGCGGCGTCGGGCGGCTGGCCCGGATATCGCCGGGATCGCACTGCGCGAGCCCCTTGCCGTTGATCTGTCAGCTCCTCGGGGAGGTGGATGTCGACGCGTTTGCAGCGACGGGGCTGGGCCCGAGCCCGAGAGGAACAGGCCACTCGAAGCGTGCCCGCCTTGCTGGGCTTGTCGCTCAGGCTCACGGGCTGCCCGAACAAGATGTTCGCGTTAAACTGCGGCGGAACCCGGCGTCGATGTTCTGGCGTCCCCTGGCCCATGGCGCTGCCAGGGATCGCCACCGCCAGCGCGAGCCCCAGGGCCGCTACGTAACCAATGCGACGCTTTCGCATCACTCCTCCTCTTGCTTGGTCGCCTGCTCGGCGCGGATCCCTGCCGCGCCCGCGCCTCCGCGTGTACTCTCCTTCTATCCATCAACAACACGCCGACCGGTCTTTAGTAGCGGCAGGCGGGCGAACTGTATCGCCTCCGGCGACAGAGAGGCGCTTCCGCGTGCGGCCCGCTCACGGCAGCTCGCGCACGTGCAGGTAATCGGTGGACTCCACGGCGGTGCCGCCGATCGACTCGTAAGGGCCCCTGCTTTTTGCACGGCGGCGCGGGGAGGCTGTTCGAGTTGGTCTCGCCGTCGGCGAACGTGAAGTGCTGCAGGAGATCGAAGCATCGCCCAGCTCCGGCGAGCCGGCCGGGAAGCCGATCCAGTTGGCGAACGCGGTCGAGTTCGGCCGTGTTCGGGGCGAGGTTGGCCGCGATGCCGCTCGTGCACTGGCGGTCTCGAACCCCTCCAGCCCGCCAGCGAGGTTGTTGTACCCGCCCGGCTTGATGATACGGGTTCGAGCGGTTCGTTGTCAGCCGGTTCGGATACGCCGGCGACCGACTCGGGCCACAGCGGAGGAGAGGTTCGCAGGTAATGCACCGGCTCCTGGTCCGACTCGGGAGCCGCGCGGCTCGCCTGCGTGGCGGCGGCGGCGTTGCCGAGGAACGCGGTGACGTCCTGCCGGTAGGTGCGCACCACCTGCACCAGAGGGGTGAGGTTGCGCAGGAACGGGTCGATGTCCGCGAGGAACGGTGGCAGCTCGTCGTCGAGGATCGTCGCGCAGGGCGGGGAACCCGGGCTTCGCCTCGGCTCGCCGCCTTGCGGAAGCCGATGAAGAAGTCGCGCAGCTCGGGCGCCAGCTTGCCGAGGTCGATCAGCGTCGGGCTCAGCTCGCGCGCCGCGGGACGGAGCTGCTGGATCGAGCGGGTCGGTGTCGACCGCGAAGCGCTCCAGCCGGTCCAGGGTCAGGCGCTGCTCGTCGAGGAAGGTCGGCAGCGCGACGAACGCCTCCTGGAGGCTCTGGTTGCGCGCCGCGGTGGTCGAGAAGACCTCCTCCGAGTTCGTGATCAGCCCCGCGGAGCTGGCCCTCGGCGCTCGCTGAGCGCCGTCGAACACCTCGCCGGTGTCGCGGACGAACCCGCGGGTGGCGATCCGCTGGCTGTCGAGGATCCGCAGCGACGCGGTCGAGGTCGGCGGCGAACGGGCCGAGGTTGCCGATCGCGGCCGAGAGGTCGGCGCCGCGGTGGCGCAGCGCGACCGAGACGTCCTGCTGCCACGCCTGGAAGGCCGGCCCGGGTCGGCTCGTCGAAGGTGCGGAAGATCTCGTCGAGCTGCACGGCGTCGGAGACCTGCGCCGCGGGCAGCGACGCCGCCCTCCGGGCAGCGGGTTCTCGGGCAGCGGGCTGGCGTCCTCGGACCCGGGGTCAGCTCGACGTAGGTCTCGCCGAGCAGCGTCTTCTGGCGCAGGATCGCGCGCGTGTCGTCGCGGGATCGGCGCGTAGCGCTCGTCGATCTCGATCTCCGCGTCGGCGAGCCCCTCGTCGTTGAGGTCGATCGACTTCACGCGGCCGACCGAGACGCCGGAGATCCGCACGTCGGCCTCGACGGCAAGCTGGGTGGCCTCGTCGAAGGGGACCGTGAACCGATAGCTCTCGGGCTTCAGCGGCGTCGGGCCCGCCGAACGCGATCCACAGGAACAGCAGCAGGCCGAAGCAGGAGATCGCGAACGCGACCGCGACGAGGAGCTGGATCGGTGTCGGTGGGCGGGTCTCCACCTAGCAGCCCCCGAGGTCCTCGATCTCGTCTGGCGTCGGGACCCGGTTCAGCTCGAGCAGGGTCTTGTAGGTCGGGTCCTGCGAGGCCGACCTGCTCGCGCGAGCACCGGCCCTCGGCAGGAGATCTGCACCGAGCCCGCGCGGGATCGGCCCGTTGGCGTCCTGGACGAAGCAGATCGCGTTCAGGTTGTGGTTCAGCCACGCGAGCCAGAACAGGTAGCCCTCCTGGGCGCCCTCGGGGTTGAAGGCGAGCGCGTTGAAGAGCTGGTTCAGCCCCTGAGGCCGCCCTTCGAGGCTCGGTCGCGGTCTCGTTCGAGCGGCTTCGCCGCCTGCTTCAGGTGCCGGAACGGCTTCTGCACCGCGCGGCGTGAAGGGTCGGATCTGCTGCCTGATCGGCCCCGTGGTCTCGCGGAAGAACGGCCGCGACGCTCCTCGAGCGCGGGGCCGAGCGTCCGCGCGGCCGGGATGTCAGCCTGCGCAGCGCGGGCGCGGACGGCGAGCGAGAAGCGGTTCGAGCTCTGCAGCGCGCGCTGGGTCTCGCGCAGCGTCGACGGGAACTCCTGCAGCGTCTCGCCGGATCGCCGCCTCCTGGTTCGCGAACGCGCTCAGCGCGGCGTTCGAGGAGTCCACCCACTCGGCGAGCTGGTGTCGTTGCGTGCCGAGCTCCTCGGCCACGAGGCGGAAGTTGTGGATCGAGCGCGCGGATGTTCTGCCGCCGCTGCGCCAGCAGCGTCGTTGATCTTGGCGACGTCGCGCGCGAACGGCTCCAGCCGGCGCAGCCCGGCCGACAGCTCCTTGCCGTGGCCGCCGAAGCCCTGCGGCGCCGCCCTGGAGCAGCAGCTTCAGGTACGCCTGGGTGTCCCCGTCGAGCGTGGCGAGGATCTCGTCGGGCTGCACGTTGGGCTGCGTCTGGGAGACCGGGATCGTGTCGACCGTCCTCGACGCGTGTCCGTGCCCGGCGATCCCGGCGTCCACCTCGACCGTGATGTCCTGGAGGCCGGTGCGCGGCCGCAGCAGCAGCGAGGCGTCGTCGTGGATCAGATCGGCGTACTGCTCCTCGATCGACATCGTCACGACCGCGCGTCCCGTTCTCGAGCTCGACCTTCGTGACGTCGCCGACCTCGACCCCGGCGATGTTCACCGTCTGGCCCTGTCCGGGCGTGACCGCCTGCGCGGAGGTGAACTCCGCCTTCAGCTCGAAGCGCTCGTCGCCCGAGGAACGGAATCCACGACGGGTACACGGCCTGCTGCTGGGAGAGGATCGCGACAGTGGCCGCCAGCCCGAGGACGAGCAGCGTGACGATCGCGATGAAGTCGCGCAGGTGCTCTCGGATCGCGCGCCTCATGGCAGCGCCTCCGGCTGCGGGGGACCGATGCCACCCGGGAGACCGCCGCCGCCGGTGCCGTTCATGTTCGGGACGGCGTTGCGTGGCACGCGACGTCGGTCCGGAAGGGCGGCTTCTGGGTCACCGACAGGTTCGGCCTGCGTGCCGATCGGCGGGGCGATCGTGGGGCTGAACACGAAGGTCGTTCTGGATGCCGCCGCCGGGATTGTTCGTGCGCGTCATCACGTCGCCCCCTCCGGGCTGCAGGCGCAGGTAGCTCCCGTTGCCGTCGAAGTTCCGCGCCGCCGCCGGCCTGCTGGGCGGCGGTGTAGAAGAACTCGCGGTAGTCCGGCTGGCCGGTGCTGAACGGGTACGCGCCGCCCGCGTCGTCGATCACGATGTTGCCGGTCGGGACCAGGACGTCCGACCCGCACAGGCGAGCGAGCCCGTTCTGGCGCAAGAGCCCGATGCCCTCGTGGGTGGCGCCCGGCGAGGTCCGGGGTCGCCTCGCGGCAGGATCTTCGCCAGCCCGCCGAGCTCCCGCTTGCGCAGCAGCTTGCGCGTCTGGCGCAGCCACGGGCCGGCCGGCGTCGATCGTCCCCGGCAGCTCGCGAATGCTGGGCTCCAGCGCGCGCGCGAAGGTACGAAGCGGGGGCAGCGACTCGCTCAGGTGCGCGAAGCGCGGGCTCCGCCTGCTCGAGCGTCGGCGCCAGCTCCCGCACCGTGGCGCTGAGGTTCGCCGACTCGGCGGCCAGGGCCCCCGTGGTGGTGTTGAAGTTCGTGATCAGGTCCTTGAGCTGCTCCTCGCGGCTGACCAGCGCTCCGAAGATGCGCCGCTGGCCGAGGATCAGTCGCGAGAGGTCGTGCGGCTCGCTCGCCGAGCAGCGCCTCGTTGACGATCGCCGAGTCGCTGCCCCGCCGCGCCGCCGTAGCGGAACGCGTCGTTCAGCGCCTGGGCGCCGCTCTCGCCCTGCACGTCCGGATCCTGCGTCTCGTCCTCCGCGGCGGTGGGCTGGTGGTTGAGGCCCGGTCGCCGAATCCCTCGAGGAACTCGCTCAGGTTCTTCGCGGTCCGGCTTCTGGAGCGTGGTCAGCACCTCGTCGAGCTGGACCGCGGTCGAGGTCTGGGTGACCGGGATCGTGCCGCCGTCCGGGAGCTCGGGGGCGCTGGGGCTGCCGGGGTGCGTGTCGAGGAAGAAGTTGCCCTCGAGGAACAGCCGCGGGCGGATCTCGACCGTCGGCGTCCGTGTGCAGCGGCAGGCCCTCGTCGTCGACCGTGAACGTGACCTCGGTCGTGTTGCCCTCGGCCTCGACCGCCGTGACCTCGCCGACGTTGACGCCCGCGATGCGAACCGGCGTGCTCTCACGCAGCGTCGCCGCGTTCTCGAACACGGCCTTTGCCTCGTAGCCGCGGCCGGTGAAGGGGATCTCCTTCGCGAACGCGAGGTAGGTGCCGATCACGATCAGGAGCGACCGACGATCAGGCCAACCGCCGTGCGGCTGAGACCCCGCGGGCCCGCGCCGGTAGAGGCGCTCGTCGTAGGGCTTCTCGGCGCCGATCGGCGGCTTCGCGCGGCTCGCGGGCCATCAGCCGCCCTCCACCCGGCTGCTTCGGGAGTCACGCCCTGGTTGCCCGGCGGGTTGCCGATCACGTCCTGCCCGCGATGTACGTGCTCGCGGCCGGCCTCGCACTCCCGCGGCTGCCCGGGCGAGGCGGTGTTCGGGTAGGGGTTGACGTGCAGGAAGTTCGCCGGGTCGCCGCCTCCTCCGCTCGCCGGCGCCGAGGAGGGGACTGCCCTCGTTGTTCGGAGCCTCCGGAGCGCCCGGTGCCGAGAGCACGATGAACCGCTGCCAGTTGCCGAGGCCGTTGCCGAGCCGCGACCGTGTCGGCGACGTTGCTGAACAGCAGCGTCCCGTAGTTGCACACCGACTGCGCGGGGGTGATGAACCGCAGCGTCGGGCTGAGCTCGTCGGAGAATGTGGTCAGCTGGTCGATGCCCGCCCGCACCGCCTGCGTCGTCGTTGAACCGCCGCAGCGACGCGGCCGTCGGCGGGAGCTGGCGGTTGAAGCCCGGCGCCGCGAGCAGCGCCGGGACCCCGACCGTCGCCGCGTCGGCGATCTCGGGCGCGGTCCGGCGGAGCGCCCGCGCGCCCGGCGCGAGATCCGCGAACAGCGCCGTCGTGTGGCGCAGGAACGGCCTGGTTCGTCGGCAGGGTGCGGATCGCGGCGTCGAACGACGGCGGCGTCCTGCGAGATCGTCTCCTGGATGAACGGGCGGGCCACCGAGGCGAGCGCGCCGAACGTGGTGTCGAGGGACGACGAACATCCGCGCCTGCACCTCGGCCACCGGCGCCACCTCGGCGGCGGTGTCGCGGAGTGCCACGAAGAGGCGCCCGAGCCGCGTGCTCGGGTCGGCGAGGATGCGCGCCACGGGCTGCAGGTGCTCGAGGGCCGGTGCGCAGCTCGCCGAACGCCTCGTTGAGAGCCGGTCCGCGGGCGGCGATCGCGTTCCCGAACTCGACCAGGTTGCGCTGGATCGCGAGCCGGGTCGGCTCGTCGAACATGTTCAGCACCTGGTCGAGCTCGACCGGCTCGGGCCTCGCGCGGTTCAGCGGCAGCACCGTGCCCTCGGGGATCCCCTCCGATGAGCGGCCCTGGTCGATCTCCAGGTACTTGAGCCCCAGCGCCGAGCGAGAGCGGACGATCACGGTCGAGTCCGGAGGGCAGCTCGCGTACCTCGTCGTCGAGCTTTAGATCCAGCGTCGCGGACGTCGATGCCGTCCTCGTGCTGGACCGGGGTGACGGCCTCCACCAGGCCCACCCGCACGCCGCCGATTCGCACCTCGTTGCTCGGCACGAGCGCGTTCGCGTTCGGGACCTGGGCCGAGATCCGGTAGGTCGGCACGAAGGGCAGGCCGGTGTTGGCGTTGTAGGCGAGGAACACGGCCACGATCACGATCAGCACCGTGATCGCGCCGACCATCGTCGGGCTCGAGGCGATCGCTCCCATCGGGCGGCCTCCCCTCATGGGCCGTTCCCCATCAGGAAGCGGAACAGGGCCCGGCCGCCGCGCCCGGAACCGCCACGCGCCGTCGCCTGCCGCAGCGGCGTGAGCTCGCTCTCGCCCTGATCCTCCTGCGGCCGCGGCTGCGGAGCAGGGATCTCGGGCCGCGGAGGCTCCGGTTCCCGTTCGGTCTCCTCGGGCTTGGGAGTCCGGGTGCCGTCCCTCCCCGTGCGCTCCCGTCGGCCCTTGTCGGCGGACGCGCCGCGTCGATCAAGCGGCTCCGACGCGGAGGAGGTGCTGGTCTCTTCGGCGCCGATGAAGTTCGCGCCGCAGCCCCCGACCGGGATGCTGATCACCTGGGTGCAGTTGGTGACCAGCGCAAACGTGCGCAGGTAATGCCCGTACTGGTCGAACCCGTTGACCGCCGCGGACGTGTTGAAGATGAAGTCCATCAGCGACCTGACGCCCGTTGTGGCCGTCAGGCATTCCCCCTCCACGTCGCGTACCACGCAGACCTCGTCCTGGTTGAGGCTGGACAGCAACCTGTTGAGCTGCTGGGCGCCGGGACGGGCGGAGCGGGCGAGATCGCGGATGTCCTTGATCACGGGGTCGGAGGCGAGGATGTCGTCCTCGCTCTGCCCCGCGGCGTCGCCGAGGGTCTGCAGCGCAGGCACGCCGGCCTCGGCCAGTGGGGCGAGGGCTCTCTGGGCGCGGGTGACGTCGGGTGCCGCCGCGCCGAGGTCCGAGACCACCGGCGTGGCCTGATCGGAGAACCTGCGCAACTCGACCATCGTGGCGCGAATCTCACGCAGGTAGCCCGGGAACCGCTCGAGGCCGGCCTCGAGATCCGCCCGCCGCTCCGCCGTGGCCTGGGCCGCCACGTTCGAGTTGCGAATGAACCCGGAGACAGCGCTCCGCTCGCGGGCGAGGGGGGCGAGGACCGTGTCCGAGTCCCGCGCGAGCTCCGCGAGGGCCCGATTCTGCTGCGCCAGGATCGCCAGAACCCGGTCGGTCTGCCGCAGGGCCGGGTTCGATCGCTCGACGATCTCCTCGAGGTCTTTGCCGCGGGCCGCGAACCCGGCCCCGAGGTCGTTGAGGATGAGCCGGAAGCGGTCTGCGTAGGGCTCCCGCATGATGTTGTTGACCAGGTCGATGTCGACCGCCTTGCCGTTGTTCTCCAGCGGCAGCAGCACCTGGCCCGCGCCCGGCTGGCCCTCCGGGACCTCAGCGAGCGGGGGCGGTGGCTCGGTGCCGGACGCGCGAGGCTGGGTGGTCCGGCATTCGACGAACTTCTCGCCGAGCACGGACTGCGGCCGGATGATGCACGAGGCGTCCTCGCGGAAGTCCTGGAACCCCGGGTCGTCGATTCGCATCACCACGGCGGCCTTGCCTGGCAAGTCGGTCCCGTCCTCGTCCAGGCTCACGGTCTCGCCCGGTCGCGTGAGGTCGACCTCCGTGACCTCCCCCACTTTGGCGCCCGCGACGCGCACCTCCTCGCCCGTGACGAGGAAGGCGGCGTTGTCGAACATCCCCCGAAGCTCGTACGGCCCGCCGTCGTCGCCGGACACGGAGCCCGCCAGGAGCAGTCCGGCGCCGGCGGCGAGCACGCTCGCTATGAGGACGAGCCGCCTCATGGGCCGGGAGGCACGTTCGCCGGGTCGCACTTCGGATTCGGGGCCTGACCGCCGGAGAGAAGGTTCCCGTCATCCGTGAACGGGTTCGACCCCGCGATCGGCTGCGTGGCGCCGCCCGGGCAGCGGACGAAGTTGCCCCTACCGAGCGGGTTGGAATCGAAGAAGTCGTACTGCTGATCAGGGCTGTGCGGCTCGAGCGTGCCCGTCGCCGGGTTGAAGTTGAAGATGTTGGTGAGCGGAGTGGCCCGCGCGTAGTGGCCGTTGGCGTCGTAGTTGGCGGTCGCCTGCCCGAGCCTGCTGATCAGCCCAGCGAGGTCCGGCGCATATGGCCGCGCGAACTGGAACACCGGCAGCGAGTCCTCGATCCCCTGGCTGGCGCGCGGCAGGTCGACCGTCGCCCTATCACGCAGAGGATCGAGGTCGCGCAGGGTGTCGGTAAGGTCGTTTGCGTTGCCCTTGCGCAGCACGACCTCGCGCAGATTCCGGAACACCGGGATCGATTCGCGTGCGACCGGCCTCAGGTCTCGCAGGAAGGGCGCCAGGTCCCTGGTCGCCGTCTTCGAGGTCTCGACCAGCGGATCGAGGTCGTCGAGCGCCGCCCGGAGGTTGACGAACGTGGTGTTGGCCTGGCGCAGGGTGGGCGGCAGCGCGACGAGGGTGCGATCCAACGCCTCGTTCTCCCGAGAGATCGCCCCCAGCGCCTCGTTTGCGTTCGACGTTAGCGCGGAGAGGTCGTTGCGGCGCTGCGCGATCGCGTTGACCACGCGGGAACCGTCCACCAGGAAGTCGTTGAACACCTGCTGGTCGCGGGTCAGCTCGGCGAACAGCCGCTGCGCCGCGCCGAGTCCGGGGTTGAGGTACTTGTAGGTGTCGTTCGCGGCCTCACCGCGGCCTGTGTAGGTAGCCGCGAAGCCCTGGACCACGTTTCGCAGAGACCGGCGCTCGCGCGGCTTGAAGAGGTCGAAAAGCTGATCGAGATCGACCGGCGAGGTCGTCCGCTCTGCGGTGATCACCCCCTCGTCCTCGAGCGCCGGGGAGTTGTTGGGGCCGGGGGTGACGGCGATGTAGCGGTTGGCGACCCCGGAGAGCGAGGTCGTGCGGATGATCGCCGTCGTTCCCTCGTGGAGCTCCTGGTCGACCGAGACCGTCACGTCGGCCTGCCAGTCGTCCGTCAAGGTGATGTCCTCGATCGAGCCGATCGGGTGGCCGCCCACTAGGACCTGGTTTCCCGACACCAGCTGCCCGCCGGTTTCGAACAGCATCCTGTACGTGTGGCTCGAGCCGTTTCCCGTCAAGAGAACCAGCACGAGCACGATCGCCGCGAGCAGCGCCCCGAGTGCGGTGATTCGCGCGGGCGTGCTGCTGCCGGCCGAGCGATCGGCGGTGCTCACTGCCGCACCGCCGGGATCACGCCGCGTCCCTCCTCACTACCCAAGCCCTTGCTCTCCCCGGATACGAGATCTCCTCCTCCGATTCCCGGCAAGCCTATATATCGTGGCGCATGGCTAGCGGCCGACGGGCGCTGCCGAATCGAGGCTTCACCTCACCCGATCGCATCGGCACGCACCCGGGAGGCCTCGAGGCCCCCTGTCACCGCCCCGAATGGTTAACCCAGGCTTAACCTCGAACATCCACCCGAGCCCCCCGGAGCGATAGCCGCGCGCGAGACATCGAGCCGGGTCACCCTCGCCGTCGTCCTGCTCGCCGCCGGGACCTCCTGGAACGCGGGAAACATCGGGCCCGTCACGGCGACCCTCAGCGAGGAGTTCTCGGTCTCGCTGACCGCGATCGGCCTGCTCTCGGGCACGGTGTTCTTCGCCGGCCTGCTGTTCACGACGGTGCTCGCTCCAGCGGTCGCGGGGCGGACGGGGGTCGCGGGCGCAGCACGGCTCGCGTGCATCCTGTGCGGCTTCGGGAACGCGATCTTTGCGCTCAGCCCGTGGTTCGCCGGGCTGGTCGCCGGGCGCGTCCTGATCGGTGGAGGCCTGGGCCTGGCGCTGGTGCTGGGACCGATCTTCGCGCGGGAGTTCGGCGGCGTCCGCCTGCTGGGCGTGTTCGGCGCTTCGGTGACGCTCGGGATGGCCGCAGCGCTCGGCATCGGAAGTGTGCTGGAGGACGCCGGGGTCGAGTGGCGAGTCGCCTTCGCGCTCTCGGCGCTCGCCGGCGTCGTGGCGATCCCCTTCCTCCCGGCGCGCATGGAGTCCGCCGCTCCCCAGCGCCACCCCAGCGGCGTGATCGGAGCCGTGCTGCGCAGCCCGCCCCTATGGCGCGTGGCGCTCGTCTACGTGGGGTCGTTCGGCGTCCAGCTGATCGTCGGCGCGTGGCTGATCCACTACCTCACCGAGGGAGACGGCATGACCGTCGCGCTCGCCGGCCTACTCGCGTTCCTCATGTTCGCCGTCTCCGCCGCCGCGCGCGATCTCGGCGGCACCCTCTCCGCCCGCGGCGTCTCGCCCGTGATCCTGGTCGGCATGGCGCCCCTCCTCGCCACGATCGGCCTCGCCGCGATCACCTTCGACCGCTCATTCGCCCTCGCCCTGCCGGCAGTCGTGCTGATGGGCACCGGGTTCTCACTTCCTTACGCCGTCATGATGGACGAAGCCCAGCGCCTCTTCCCACGCCAGCCGCTCGCCCCGATCACCCTCCTCCAGCTCGGCGCCAACGCGATCCCGATGATCGCGATCCCAATCGTCGGCGCCGCCCTCGCCGCCGGCAACGGCGACACCGCCCTCCTCGCCCTCGCAACCTTCTGCGCCTTCGGCGGCATCGCCAACCTCCGCCCGGCGGTGGCGCCAGCTTCCGAATAGGAACGCGCCCGCCCCACCCGCGGGTGGCGCGCGACCCAGGCGTCGCGTAAGGCGTCCTCGCCTTCGCGACGCCGGTCGACGCGACAGGACCCGCGGCCAGAGCGGCCGGCAGCTAGTCGGTAAGCAGATACCGCGCGGCTGCCGTGCCGGCCTCGATCACCTCGTCGAAGTCCCGATCCGGATCCGTCAGCACCTGCAGCGCGACGCCGTCCGCGATCCCGAACAGGAACGCCACGGTCGCCTGTGCGCCGAAGCGCAGCGACAGCACCCCCTCCTTCTCCTTCGCCTCGAGGATCTCCGCCACGTGATCGCGCGAGCGATTGAACAGCTCCGCGACCTCGCGCTGGATCTCGGGATTGCGACGCCCCGCGGTGAACACCTCGAAGATGAGGTCAAAGAATCCAGGCTCGTTCTCGATCAGGTCGAGCAGGTTCGAGACCAGCACCTCGAGCACGTCGTCGACGTTCTTGGCCTGCCCGAGGGGCTCGTCGAGCCGCGCCACCCTGACCTCCGAGTCGCGCCGCACGACCTCGACCAGCAACCGCTCCTTGGTCCCGAAGTAGTAGTGCAGCAGGCCGCGGCTGACGCCGGCCTCGCTCGACACGTGCTCGAACGTCGAGCCCGCGATCCCGCGCTCGGCGACGCTGGCGCGCATCGCCTCGACGATGCGCTGCGCCTTCTCCCCGCTGAGCTCGCGCTCTGTGGTCCCGGCCTCCATCGAGGCCAGTGTAGTTGCGGCCGGCGTGGCTAGCTCTGGGTGGACGCCGTCTCGGGCGCCGGCGAGGTCGTCGAGGTGTACTCGAACTCCTCCTCGGCGCCGAACACCCGGTCCAGCACCGCCTTGCGAAGCTCCTCGCTGAGCAGCAGCGCCAGGCCCGCGCCGATCAGGGCGATCAGGACCAGCCTGCCGAGGCTGAGCCTGCGCTTGCGCCGCTTGCCGCGTAGCTGGTCGGAGGCCTCGCGCATCGACTCCGCCGCCTTGCGCAGGTCGCGCTGGACCTTCTTGTCGTCCATCAGCGCCTTCGCGGGGCCCTTGCCGTTCGCGATCCGGGCGTAGGCGTCCCGCGCCGACTCGAAGGCCTCGCGGATGTTCGTCGCGCAGGTCCTCGTCCTCGATCAAGCGCTGGACGTAGGGATTGGAGCGCAGCGAGGTAGCCGCCTCGCCCGCCTTCCTTGCGGACTCCCGAGCCCGCTTGCTGCTTGCCGCCATCAGACCTCTCCTTAACTGGTTCGGATCCCGAAGCAGCTTATACCTGATACGGCGGCCCGTAGCTATCGGCTCGGTGCCGTCGAGCGCCTGCTCGAGCACCTCGCCGAGCTCGCTGACGTACATGTACTCGACGCCCCCGCGCTCGTGCTCGGGGATCTCCTCGACGTCGCCCTCGTTGCGCTGCGGGACGATGATCCGCTTGATCCCGGCGCGCTGGGCGGCCAGCGACTTCTCCTTCACGCCCCCGATCGGCAGCACCTGGCCGGTCAGCGTGATCTCGCCGGTCATCGCGACGTCGTTGGCGACCGGGCCTGCCGCTGACCAGCGACGCGAGCGCGGTCGCCATCGCGACCCCCGCCGACGGCCCGTCCTTGGGCACCGCGCCCGACGGAACGTGGATGTGGATGTCGTGCGTTGGCGAACCAGTCCTCGGGGAGGTCGGGGGCGAGCTGCTGCCTGGTGGCCGCGCACCCAGGACAGCGCCGCCTGGGCCGACTCCTTCATCACGTCGCCGAGCTGGCCGGTGATCGTCAGCTTGCCCGAGCCCGGCATCGCCGTCGCCTCGATGAACAGCACCTCGCCGCCGACCGGCGTCCAGGCGAGGCCGGTGGCCACCCCGGGGTCCTTGGTGCGGCGCGCGCTGCTCGGCGAAGAACCTGCCGGGGCCCGAGCAGCTCGCGGGCCCGCTTGGCGGAGATCCGCGCCTTGCCGTCGAGCTTGCCCTCGGCGGCGTCGCGCGCGACCTTGCGGCACACCGTCCCGATCTGGCGCTCGAGGTTGCGCACCCCGGCCTCGCGCGTGTACTCGTCGGCGATCGCCTTCAGCGCCGCGTCCGCGAACTCGATCTGGGACGGGCTCGAGCCCGTTCTCCTCGATCTGGCGCGGGACCAGGTAGCGCTTGGCGATGTGGAGCTTCTCGTCCAGCGTGTAGCCGGCGAGCTGGATCACCTCCATGCGGTCCTGGAGCGGCGGCGGAATCGGGTCGAGGAGGTTCGCCGTGGCGATGAACAGGACGTCCGAGAGGTCGAACTCGAGGTCGAGGTAGTGGTCGCGGAAGCTGTCGTTCTGGGCCGGGTCGAGGACCTCGAGCATCGCGCTCGCCGGGTCGCCGCGGAAGTCGGCGCCCATCTTGTCGATCTCGTCGATCATGAACACGGGGTTGCGCGAGCCGGCGTCGCGCAGCGCGCGGATGATCGTCCCCGGCATCGCGCCGATGTAGGTGCGGCGGTGGCCGCGGATCTCGGCCTCGTCGCGGACTCCGCCGACCGAGATGCGCTGGAACTTGCGGCCCAGGGCGCGCGCGATCGACTTGCCGAGGCTCGTCTTGCCCACGCCCGGCGGCCCGACGAAGCACAGGATCGGGCCCGGCGAGTCGGGCTTCAGCTTGCGCACCGCGAGGTACTCGAGGATCCGGTCCTTGACCTTCTCGAGGTCGTAGTGGTCGGCGTCGAGCACCTCGCGGGCGTGCGCGATGTCGAGGTTGTCCTCGGTCTCCTCGTTCCACGGCAGCTCGACCAGCCACTCGAGGTAGGTGCGGATCACGCCGTACTCGGCTGCCGCCGGCGGCAGCCGCTCGAGCCGCGACAGCTCGCGCTCGGCGGCCTTCCGGGCGTGCTCGGGCAGCGTCCGCCTGCTCGATCCGCTCCCGCAGCTCGTTGATCTCGGCCTGGCGCTCGTCGCCCTCCCCGAGCTCCTCCTGGATCGCCTTCAGCTGCTCGCGCAGGAAGTACTCGCGCTGGCCCTTCTCCATCTCGGACTGGACCTGCGACTGGATCTTCGAGCCGAGCTGGACGACCTCGAGCTCGCGGGCGAGGATCTCGGACAGGCGCCGCAGGCGCTTGGCGACGTCGACCTCCTCGAGCAGCTCCTGCTTCTCCTCGGTCGAGATCCGCATCGCGCCCGCGATCAGATGGCACAGCGCGGAGGGGTCGTCGACGTTGGCGACCGCGAGCTGCAGCTCCTCGGGCAGGTAGGGGATCCCCTCGATGATCTGGCTGAACGTGTTCTGGACGTTTCGGGTCAGCGCGCTCGAGCTCGGGCGAGGGCTCGACGACGTCGGGCAGCTCCTCGATCCGCGCCACCAGGTAGGGCTCCTCCGCGACGTAGTCGCCGATCCGCACCCGCTGGGTGCCCTGGACGAGGATTCGCATCGTCCCGTCGGGGACCTTGAGCATGCGTGCGACCACCCCGGCGACACCGACGTCGTACAGCTCGTCCGGTCCCGGCTCCTCCGCCTCGGGGTCGCGGGAGGCGACCATGACCAGCATGCGCTCGCCGGACAGCACGTCGTTGACGAGCCTCATCGACCGCGGCTGACCGACCGCCAGCGGGGTCAGGGTGTCCGGGTAGGTGACCGTGGCCTTCAGCGGCAGGATCGGGAGCGCCTGGGGAAGCGGCCTGCCCTCGCGCTCGCGGATCGCCTCCTCGAGGTCGGGCGTCTCGACGACCTCGATCCCGGGGCCGCCGTCTGCAGCGCCGCGTTCCACGACTACTCCTCGAGGCGCCTGACCGGCACGCTGCGCGACTCCTCGCGCTGCTCGACCAGCGGCAGCTCGACGCGGAGGATCCCGTCCTCGTAGGTCGCCTTCGCTCCCTCGGCGTCGACGTCCGCGCTGAGCTCGATCACGCGCCGGAACGGTCCCGTCTCGATCTCGACCTGCTGGTAGACGCGGCCCTCGGTCTCCTGGACGGGACGCTCGCCGCTGATCACGAGCTCGCGCCCGCTGATCTCGAGGTTGACATCGGACAGCGGCACCCCGGCGAGGTCGGCCTTCACGCACCGCCTTCGGCGACTCCTCGCCGCAGTAGTAGACGTCGACCCGCGGCGAGAAGCCGCGCGCGCGGCGCGGGGCAACCATCGGTCGCTCCCAGAAGTCGCCGAAGAGCTCGTCCATCTCGCGGCGCATGCGCTCGAAGTCCGTGAACAGGTCGCGTCTGAGGCATCGGGCTAAGAGTAGCCGTGCCGCTCAAACCTCGTAGACGGCGCCCTCCGCGCGCGACCTCGACCGGGCCGCCGAACGTGTCGCGACCCTGCTCGAGGGCCCAGTCCTCGTCGAGCTCGTCGGAGATGTGGGTCAGGACGACCTTGCGGGCCCCGGCGCGGCGGGCGTGCTCGCCGGCCTCCGCCGGAGTCATGTGGCCGCGCTCCCCGGTTCGCTCGGGGCGCGGCAAGGTCGCCTCGACGATCAGCAGGTCGGTGCCGCGCGCGATCTCGACCAGCTCCTCGCAGGGCGGCAGTCGGCGCCGTAGGTGAGCCGCCCGGCGCCGTTCGCCGAGCTGAAGTCGATCGCGTAGGTGGTCGTGAAGTGGGGCACCTCGCTGAAGCGGATCCGCAGCTCGCCCACCTCGAGCTCGCCGACGGGGTCGTACTCCTCGAGCGCGAACGCCTTCTCGATCAGATCGTCGTTGCCCCAGGCGCCGACGACGCGACGGAACGTCCGCCGTGCTCCCGGCGGCGCCAGCAGCCGCGGGCGCGCCGGGTTGTCGGTCCCGGGCCACTCGGCCACGGGAACCGGCTGCTGGCGAGGCGCGTAGGTGAGCGCGTAGGCGTAGGGGACGAGGTCGAGGAAGTGGTCGGCGTGCAGGTGGGAGATCAGCACGGCGTCCACGTCGGTGTAGTCGCGGTACAGGCGCAGCTTCGAGAACACGCCGTTGCCGCAGTCGAGCAGCAGCGGCCGTCCCGCCCTCCTCGATCAGGTAGCCGCTGCACGCGCCTCCTGCGTCCTCCCACGAGGGAGACTTACCGAGGACCGTGACCCGCATAGTGACGCGTGCAACATTAGCCGGGAGCCCTCTCCCCCGGCGCAGATCAACCGCGATGCAAGCTCTCAGGCGCGGGAAGGCGCGGCTACGCGACGGCTTCCCGGGCGAGCCCGTCGTCGAGCTCGACGCCGCCGTGCGCCGGCTCGCGCAGCAGCAGCGCCGGCTGGCGCGGCGGAACCAGGCCCTCGGGGCGTTGGGCCGGAAGGTGGAGCACGGCGCGTCGAGGTCGAGCGCGCACAGGCCGTGACAGCGGAAGAAGCAGTCGTCGCAGGTGGGCACCTTCTTGCGGCGCCGCTGCTTCGAACGCCCCTTCTCGACCTGTCCCATTCGCGACCTCCTCTGTCGTGCTGCCGAGCGGCCATCATGCCACCAGGAGCCGCGGCCGCAAGGCCGCTTTGTCGCAAAGCGCTGCTTCTTCATCTCGGGCCGTCGCGAGCCGCGAACTCGATTGGCTGCTCTTTCGGGAAGTTTCGGCGGGGCACCCTGAGCGGAAGCGGCGTGGGCCTCGCCGCGATCCGGGACGCACCGCGGCAACGGGCTAAAATCAGCCGCATGGCGCAAGAGAGCACGAAGCGGCTGAGCGCCTCGCCCCCGCTGTTCGAGAGCCGCTTTCTCGACTTCTTCTCCCGCATCCATCCCGCCGTTCCGGCGATCGTCTTCGTGCCCGTGATCGCGGGTGATGATCGGGCTCGGGGTGGACCGCGGATACGGCGTCGCTGGAGACGGTGCTGCTGGTCGCCGCCGGGCTCCTGCTCTGGACGCTGACCGAGTACTGGCTGCACCGGCTGCTGTTCCACTGGGAGCCGAAGCTTCCGCTACGGCGACCGGCTCCACTTCATCATCCACGGCGTCCACCACGACCACCCCAACGACCGCATGCGGCTCGTGATGCCGCCGGCGCTCAGCCTGCCGCTCGGGGCGCTCTTCTTCGGCCTCTTCGCGCTCATCTTCGGGACCCCGGCGGCGTATCCGCTGTTCGCGGGCCTGCTGGTCGGCTACCTGACCTACGACTACACCCACTACTACCTCCACCACCACACGCCGAAGACGCAGCTCGGCAAGCGCCTGCGCGAGCAGCACATGCGCCACCACTTCCAGGATCACCGCTACGGCTTCGGCGTCTCCTCCCCGATGTGGGACGTCGTCTTCCGCACGCTGCCCGCGGCGGCGCAACACCTAGACCACCGCCCACCTCCGTTCACTGCCGCGAGGTGAGTGTGCACTACCATCGCCATGCACACACACTGTTCTCGTAGCGAACAGAGAAAACAGTCACGTCGAAGAGAAGGGAAACGGAACATGGCCCCCAGGCCCGGTGACGTTCTCGGTCAGGCGCGCTCGCTGATCGAGGACAGGTTGCGAGAGCTCGACGAGGAGCGCAAGCAGCTGGAGCGAACCCTGTCGGACCTCACCCACGGAAAGGTCGGCAGGCGGCGGCCCGGCCGCCCGCGCGGATCGAAGACCCGGCGGCGCAGGGGTCGCCGCGGCGGCACCCGCGCCGATCAGGCGCTGAAGATCGTCTCGGAGAACCCGGGGATCACCGCCTCGGAGGTCGCTAAGCGGATGCGGATCAAGCCGAACTACGTCTACCGGGTGATGGGCGAGCTGCAGAAGGAGAAGAAGGTCCGCAAGCGCGGACGCGGGTACACGGCGGCCTGAGCCCTACAGCAGGCCGAGGTCCTTGACCGCGTCGCGCTCCTGCACCAGCTCGCCGACGCTGGCGTCGATCCGCTGGCGAGAGAAGTCGTCGATCTCGAGGCCCTCGACGATCTCCCATTCCCCGCCGGAGCACGTGCAGGGGAAGCCCGAGATCAGTCCCTCGGCGACGTCGTAGGAGCCGTCCGAGGGGACCGCCATCGAGACCCAGTCGCCCTCGGGGGTGCCGCGCGACCCAGTCGCGGACGTGGTCGATCGGCGGCGCTGGCCGCCGACTTGGCGCTCGACGCTCCCCGCGCCTCGATCACCGCGGCGCCGCGCTTCTGAACCGTGGGGATGAACGTCCTCGACCAGCCACTCCCGGTCGTCCACCACCTCCGGCGCCGGGCCGGTCGCCGATCAAGGCGTGGGTGATGTCGGGGTACTGGGTGGTGGAGTGGTTGCCCCAGATCGTCATCCGCCGCACGTCGCGCACATGGGCGCCGGCCTTGCGCGCGAGCTGGGCCTTGGCGCGGTTGTGGTCGAGCCGGGTCATCGCGGTGAACCGCTCGCGCGGGACGTCGGGGGCGTTGCTCATCGCGATCAGGCAGTTGGTGTTCGCCGGGTTGCCGACCACGAGCACCTTGACGTCGTCCGCGGCGGCGGCGTTGATCGCCTCGCCCTGCGGCTTGAAGATCCCGCCGTTCGCCTCCAGCAGGTCGGAGCGCTCCATTCCCTTGGCCCGCGGCCGCGCCCCGACCAGCAGCGCGATGTTCGCGCCCTCGAACGCGACCCCGGGATCGTCGGTGATCTCCACCGTGTCGAGCAGCGGGAAGGCGCTGTCCTCGAGCTCCATCACGACGCCGCCCAGCGGCCTTCATCGCGTCCGGGATCTCGAGCAGCCGCAGCTCGACCGAGTGTCGCTGCCCAGCATGTTGCCGCTCGCGATCCGGGGCAGCAGCGCGTAGCCGATCTGTCCCGCGGCGCCGGTGACGGCGACCTTGACGGGCGCTCCATCAGCCCTCATCTCCTCGATCACCGCGTCGGCGAACTCGCGAGGTGCCGACCGCAGTCGGGTCGTCGCGGCGTGGGCTTCAGGTCGTAGGTCACCTTCTCGCCCTCTCGGATCACCTCGGCGATCGCGCTCTCCATCCGGTCGGCGGCATCGCCCTCGTCCAGGTGGCGAAGCATCAGCACGCCCGGACAGCATCAGCGCGGTCGGGTTGACCTTGTTCTGTCCCTTGTACTTGGGGGCGGAGCCGTGCGTGGCCTCGAACATCGCCGCCTCGGTGCCGATGTTGGCGCCGGGCGCCAGTCCGAGCCCGCCGATCATCCCGGCGCCGAGGTCGCTGACGATGTCCCCGTAGAGATTCGGCAGCACGATCACGTCGTACTCCTCCGGGCGCGAGACGAGCTGGTTGCAGAGGTTGTCGATGATCCGGTCCTCGAACTCGATCTCGGGATGCCGCTCGGCGACCGGCGCGCGCGGTCTCCAGGAACAGCCCGTCGGAGAACTTCATGATGTTCGCCTTGTGCGCCGCGGTCACCCTGCGGCGGCCGTTGCGCTCCGCGTAGTCGAACGCGGCCTCGACGATCCGCTCGGTGCCGAACACCGAGATCGGCTTGAT
Organism: uncultured Thermoleophilia bacterium; assembly: GCA_963754225.1. GTDB lineage: Bacteria > Actinomycetota > Thermoleophilia > Solirubrobacterales > 70-9 > DASPWW01. The sequence continues at coordinate 92,957 of CAVWEV010000001.1, read as the reverse complement.
CGAGATCCCGGCGTCGCTCGCGGACGGGGGCGTCGTGGGCGGCGAGGAACTCGCGCAGCTCCTCGTTCTCCTTCGTCCCGCGCTCGAACTCGATCCCGGCGTACAGGTCCTCGGTGTTCTCGCGCACGATCACGATGTCGACGCGCTCGAAGTGGGAGCGCACGCCCTCGTACAGCTTGCAGGGGCGGATGCAGGCGTACAGGTCGAGCTCCTTGCGGAGCTGGACGTTGATCGAGCGAAATCCGGAGCCCACCGGGGTCGTGGTCGGCCCCTTGATCCCCACCCCGTGTGTCGCTTGATCGACTCCAGCGTGCGGTCGGGGAAGGGGTTGCCCTCCTCGCTGTAGACGTCCTCGCCCGCGGGCTGCTCGTCCCACTCGAGCTCGACGCCGGTCGCCTCGAGCACCCGCCGGGTCGCCTCGGCCAGCTCCGGACCGGTGCCGTCGCCCGGGATGAACGTCACGCGGTGCGCCATCGGCCGCGCATGCTAGTCGAGCCTCGAGGCCGAGCTATCGTGCGCGCATGAGTCGCTCCTGCGGACGCTGCGGCGCACCGGCGGCCGACGACGCGCGATTCTGCGCGAGCTGCGGCTCCCCCCTCGAGCCGTCGCCGGAAGGTGAGCGGAAGATCGCCACGATGCTGTTCGCCGACCTTGTGGGGTCGACCCGCCTCGCGGCCGCACTGGACCCCGAGGAGCTGCGCAGCCGCCTGGCACCGTTCTTCGAGATCGCGCGCTTGGTGCTCGAGGAGCACGGCGGAACGGTCGAGAAGTACATCGGCGACGCGGTGATGGCGGTCTTTGGAGCTCCGATCGCTCATGGTGACGATCCCGACCGTGCCGTCGCCGCGGCGCTGGCGATGGTCGACCGCGTCGCCGAGCTCGAGGGCGAGCCGGCGATCAGGGTGGGGATCGAGACGGGCGAGGTACTCGCGATGACCGAGGCCGAGGACCTGGCGGTGACCGGTGAGGCGGTGAACGCGGCGGCGCGCCTGCAGCAGGCGGCGGCTCCGGGGCAGGTGCTCGTCGGGGAGCGGGCCGCGCGGGCGTGCCGGCGAGCCCGGCTGGAGCCCGACGCGGCGGTCGAGGCCAAGGGGATCGCGGAACAGCTGCCGGCCGTGGAGCGCGGTCGGGGTCGAGGACGGGCCGGAGCGCTCGAGGGCGCCACTGGTCGGCCGCGAGGACGACATCGAGCTGCTTCGCCTCGTTCTCGAAGGGCGGCGCGCGAGCGCACGCCCAGCTCGTCACCGTGATCGGCGAGGCCGGGATCGGCAAGACACGCCTCGCGGGAGAGCTGTTCGATGAGCTCGCATCGACGCCCGAGGGCTGGCGGACCCTGGTCGGACGCAACCCGCCCTACGGGCGCGGGATCGCTTTCTGGGCGCTGGGCGAGATCCTTCGTGACGCGGCGGGCGCCTCATATGACTCCCCGGTCGACGAGGTCGAGGAATCGCTGCGGGAGCTGCTGTCGCAGTTGGACGCCGACGACGCGGCGTGCTGTGGCGGGGTCGCTCGCGGTCGCGATCAGAGGCACCGAGGAGCCGGCGAGGGACTCGCCGAGGACGAGCTGAAGCGGGCGTGGCGCCGGTTCGTCGCGCTGCTTGCGGCCGAGCGCCCGCTCGCGATCGGGGTCGACGACGCCCATTGGGCCGACGACGGCTTGCTCGACCTGCTCGAGGAGGCAGCGTTCGGGCTCCACGGCGCCCCGATCCTGATTCTCTGCACAAGCCGACCCGAGCTCACCGATCGCCGCCCCGACTTCGGCCGCGCAGCGCACAACATCGCCCAGGTCGAACTGCTGCCACTCGACCCGGAAACTACGACCCGCCTCGCGCGAGCTGCTGCTGCCGGAGGGCTCGCGCGATTCCGCGGAGCGCGTGGCGGACGCCTCGGGTGGAAACCCGTTCTTCGCCGAGGAGGTGGCTCGCGCGATCGGCGAGGAGCGGGGAGCGACCGCCCCGGAGCGTCTGCCCGACACGGTGCAGGCCGCGATCGCGGCTCGCATCGACCTGCTGCCGGCGAGACAGAAGTGCACCTTGCAGTACGCGGCGGTGCTCGGCGACACGTTCTCCGAGGATCCGCTTGCCCTCGTGCTCGGCGAGCCGCCCGGCGAGTCCCTGGATGCGCTGCGGCGCAGCGCTCTGATCGAGGAGCGGGTGGCGTCCGGGTCGGGGCGCTTCGCGTTTCGGCACCAGCTGATCAGGGACGTCGCCTACGCCTCGCTGCCGCGCGCGGAGTCCGCGCTGCTGCACGAGAGCGCGGCCGCGGCCCTGCGGACGGCCGGGGAGCGCTTCGCCGAGCTCGCCGAGCTGGTCGCCTACCACCTCACCCGGGCAGCCGACCTCGGCCCGACCGAGGCGCGACGGGAGGCCGCCCGCGCCGCGGTGCTCGAGGCCGCGGAGACGGCGGCCCGTCGCGGCGCCGGGGGCCGCGCGCAGGAGCTGTACGAGCAGGCGGCCGCGCTTGCCAGCGACGATGCGGGGCGCATCGAGCCGCTGCGGACCGGGGCCGAGATCGCGCTGCGCCGGTGGCGCGGCGACCACGCCGTGCGCCTCCTCCGCTCCTCGGCAGAGGCGGGCGAGCGTGCGGGCGAGCCGGCCAGGGCCGCGGCCTCCTACGCGAGGGCGGTCGAGGTGGGGTCGCGGATGGGCGGGATCAGCGGAAGCTTCCGGGAGGGTGAGCTCGAGGGGATGCTGGCGCGGGGGCGCGAGCTGGTCGCGGACGACGACCTCGTCACCCGCGCCCGGCTGCTCCTGGACCAGGCGTGGATCGCGTGGCAGGACCCGCGCGGCGGTCGCCTCGCAGAGATGGACGAGCCGGCGCGCGCCGGACTGAAGCTGGCGAGAAGGGCCGGAGACGTCGCCCTGCTCCAGAGCGCGCTCGACGCGGTTACCGCGAGCGACTGGCAGCAGAACCGGCACCGCGCGGCGGCGGATCACACGCGTGAGCGGCTTGCCCTGCTCCAGGAAGCGCCACGCACGCATGCCCTCGACGTCGAGCGAAGCGACGCGCTCCACATGATGATCGAGTGCCTGCTCCAGACCGGGGACTACCGCGAGGCGGACGGCTACGCGCAGGAGGCACGGGAGCTCGATCTGTCGCGAGGGATCATCTACTCGGCGTGGCAGCGAGGGCTCCTCCCCGCCTTCTTTCTGGGCCGCTGGGACGACGCGCTCGAGATGGCGGCGCGGGTGCGGGAGGCCTGGGTAGCCGCGGATCGCCCACCCCTCGGCGCGTTCGCCTCCTCGGTCGCGTGCGCGGGAGCGATCCTCGCGTATCGGGGCGAGGAGCAGGCCGCGGAGCAGTGGTTCGAGATGGGCGAGGCGCTGGCGCCAAATCGGTTCGAGCAGATTGTCGGCATGAACCTGATGCGGTCGGAGGTCGACCTCCACTTCGGCAGAGCAACGAGGGCAGCCGAGATCCTGGACGACCCCGAGGGTGGTGGGACGTGGTGGAGCTCGCCCTACTTCGCGACCAGGGCAGAGGCGTTCGTCCTCATCGGCCGCCCCGACGCCGGTGATGCAATCGAGCTGGCCGAGGCGAACGTGGGCGAGCACCGCTCCGCCCGCGCGATCCTGCTCCGCGCCCGCGCGCTCGCCTCGGACAGCGAGGATCTACTGCGCGAGGCGCACTCCGCGTTCGAGCAGCTCGAGTGTCCCTACCAGGTGGCCCGAACCGGCTGGCTGCTGGGTGGCGACGCGCGCGCCGAGGCGGAGCGGATCCTCACCGACCTGAAGGCGCTGCCGCCGGCGGACTGAATCAGCCGGCGGCTCGGCTCAGGAGGCCGCCCGGTCCTCGGCGTCCCGCAGGCGAGCGACGATGGTCTCGAGAAGCGGCCAGGCGACCTCGGAGTGCTCCTGGACGAAGGGCCGGAACTCCCACGCCGTCATCCCGCGGCAGCGCAGGTCGGTGGTGGCGACGATCGTCGCCGAGCGGGGGCCGTTGTCGATCAGCGCGATCTCGCCGAAGTAGTCGCCGGGACCGAGCGTCCTGACGATCGAGCCCTTGATGCTGACCGTCGCGTTCCCGTCCTCGATCACGAAGAAACCCACGCCGCCCTCGCCCTCCGAGGTGACGGTGTCACCCTCGGGAAAGGTGCGCTCGGCCATGCGCTCGGCCAGCTTGCGCAGCTGCCTGGGCTTGATCCCCGAGAAGAGCGGGACTCGGCCCAACGTCTCGGCGAAGTCGGCCATCACTGGTGGCGATCATATCCCGACGCCCGATCCCAACGCCTGGGAAGATTGAGGGGATGGCGCGGATCGAGCAACGCCCCGGGGACGCGACGCACGAGGTCTTCAACCAGTCGACGGCGCTCGAGAACTACAACGTGTTCGGGGAGGACCGGCCGCTCGTCGAGGCGCTGCGCCGCGAGGGCGCCGAGTGGGCCGAGGAGCGCGCGCTGGCGATCGGCGAGATCGCGGGACGCGCGCAGACGATCCGCTGGGGCTTCGAGGCGAACGAGAACGAGCCGGTGCTTCGAACCCACGACAGGTACGGGAACCGGATCGACGAGGTCGCGTTCCATCCCGCGTGGCACGAGCTGATGCGGATCGGGATCGGCCACGGGCTGCATGCGCTTCCGTGGCGCGAGCCGCAGCCCGGAGCGCACGTGGCCCGCGCGGCGATGTTCATGTCGCTCTCGCAGGCAGAGGCCGGCGTCGGGTGCCCGATCTCGATGACCTACTCCGCGATTCCGGCGCTGCGTGCGCAGCCGGAGCTCGCGCAGGAATGGGAGTCGCGCTTCCTGTCGCTGGAGTACGACGGGCGCCTCGTCCCGGCGCCCGACAAGACGGGCGCGCTGTGCGGGATGGCGATGACCGAGAAGCAGGGCGGCTCTGACGTGCGCGCGAACACGACCGTGGCCCGGCCGCTGAACGGCGGCGGCCCGGGCGGCGAGTACGAGATCACGGGCCACAAGTGGTTCTGCTCGGCGCCGATGTGCGACGCATTCCTGGTCCTCGCCCAGGCGGACGGGGGATTGTCTTGCTTCCTGCTCCCGCGCTTCACGCCCGACGGCGATCGCAATCGCTTCCACATCCAGCGGCTCAAGGACAAGCTCGGCAACCGCTCCAACGCATCCAGTGAGGTCGAGTTCCGGGGCGCGTGGGCGCGGCTGATCGGCGAAGAGGGCCGTGGCGTGCCGACGATCATCGAGATGGTCAACCACACGCGGCTCGACTGCACGATCGGCTCGACGGCCGGGATGCGGGCGGGCGTCGCCCACGCGACCCACCACTGCACGCAGCGTTCCGCGTTCGGGAAGCTGCTGATCGAGCAGCCGCTGATGCAGAATGTGCTCGCCGACCTCAGCGTCGAGTCGGAGGCGGCGACGGTGTCGGCGATGCGGCTCGCGAGATCCTTCGACGAGGACGACACCGAGCTCAGGCGTCTCGCGACCCCCGTGCTCAAGTACTGGATCTGCAAGCGGGGCCCGGCGCACGCGGTCGAGGCGCTCGAATGCTTCGGCGGCAACGGCTACGTCGAGGAGTCGGGTATGCCGCGGCTGTTCCGGGAGAGCCCGCTGTCCTCGATCTGGGAGGGCTCGGGCAACGTGCAGTGCCTCGACGTGCTGCGGGCGATGGCACGCAGCCCCGAGTCGGTGGACGCCTTCTTCGCCGAGGTCGACGAGGCGGCGGGCGCCGAGCCGCGCCTCGACTCCTACGCCGCGTCGGTGCGCGAGGAGCTCGGCGACCTCGAGGCGATCGAGGCCCGCGCGCGACGCGTCGTCGAGCGCATGGCACTCGCCATGCAGGGCTCGCTGCTGGTCCGCTTCGGCGACCCGGCCGTCGCCGACGCATTCTGCGCCTCGCGCCTCGCGGGCGAGTGGAGCGGCGCCTTCGGCACCCTGCCGGCGGGGACTGACTTCGGCGCGATCGTCGAGCGCCACACGCCGCGCTTATAGACGCCCCGAGACCCCTACGGCTCGGGATTCCCGCCGGCCGGGAGCCGCTCCATCATGATCGAAGACGGGCGGCCGAACCCGAGCTTTGCGTACAGCTTCTGCGCGTCGGCCGTGCCGAGCAGCCACCGCAGGACGCGCTGAGGTCCGTGCTCCACCGCCTCGCGAACGAGCTCCAGCCCGAGCCCCCTGCCCTGGTGGGCCGGCAGCACGTAGACGTCGGCGAGGTACGCGAACACCTCGTCGTCCGAGACCACCCGCGTGAACCCCACCTGCTCCTCCCCCCGGTAGAGGCCGACGACCCGCGTCGCCTCGCGGACCAGGCGCTCGACGACCTCGCGGGGGCGCCCGCGCGCCCAGTAGGAGTGGTTGGCGAGGAAGTCGTGAACGGCGTCGACGTCGACGCGCCCGCGGTCATCGTCGAGCTCGTAGCCTCCGGGCAGCTCGCGCCGCACGCGATCAGATCCAGCGCTCGTCGAGCCGGCGCACCGTGGCCTCGGCGAGCCGGATCGCGTCGGCGAACGTCCCGTAGTCCACGTTGTCGGGCACGTCGGTCGGCCAGTGGTAGTTTGCCGCCTGCTTGAGATCGGTGCACGAGCACAGTGCGGCGCACTGATAGCCCACCGCGAGCGGGAACACGCCATCGGTCGCATTTCGGAGCCGCAGGTTCGGAAACAGCCACATCCCGAGCTCCTCCGCGAGGCCGTCGAGCAGCTCTAGCGACTCGCGGGGATACTCGCGCATCCTCAGCATCCCCTCCCCTCGAAGCACCGTCAGATGGGTGGAGCCGAGGATCTCGAGGCAGAGGAAGAAGGTGCTGTCGAGCGGTAGCTCGCCGAAGTGGCGGTCGGCGAACGCCTGCATCCCCTCGCACAGGGCCTCCTCGGAGGTGGAGACGAGCATCACGCGCACGTTCTCGGTCGGCTGCTCGGCGAGAGCGCGGGCGATCGCCAGCAGGGCGATCACGGCCGTTCCGTTGTCGTTGGCCCCAGGGACCGTGTCGCGCGACCCGATCTCGGCGAACATCGCCGCCGCGCCGGCGGACACGATCGTGCCAGCCAACGTCAGCGACCGCCACCCGGCGACGGCCCCGGCCGCGACCGCCGCCGGACCACCCACCACGGGGAACATCAGCGGGGGGCTGGTATCGATCCTGTCGAACAGCCCTGGCAGCAGCCTGTCGATCCGCTTCGGGGTCTCGGGATTGAACAGAAGGCCCGACCTCGGAGCATCGTGGTGGGCCAGCAGCACGACGGTCCGATCGGCGTCGGCCGGGCCGATCTCGGCCACGACGTGGGAGAGCTCGCGCCGGGGGAGCAGCCTTCGCAGCCGCTTGCGTCGCGGCGGCAGGTAGTCCGCGGCCGCGGCGGCCGCGGCGGCGCCGAGCGCCGTCGCGATCCCGCGTCGGCCGCGCAGGGCCGCGACGCCGGCAACGGCGCCCGCGCCGCTCGCCAGTCCGAGCGGCCACCAGTACGTCCCGTGGCCCTCCTCGACCTCGATCCCGGCCCGGGCACCGTGATCGCCGAGTCCCTCCACGAGCCACTCCGCGGCCCGGCGCTCGCCGTCCGATGCGCTCGGACGATCGATCGCGCGACAGCGCCTCCAGCTTCTCCCGAAGCCAACGCTCCTCCAGCCAGGGAGCGGTCGAGCGGTGCGGTGTGGCGGCGGTGGCCATGGGGACGGGAAAGTACCTCAGGCACGTTTCCCGCCACGCGCCCGCGCCGCCCGGCTTGCCGGACCGCTCGCCTACCTAATATGGGCTCATGCCTGCCGGCGGCGGTCTGACTCTGTTTCGCGTCTGGGGCATCCGGATCGCTGTCGACTTCTCGTGGTTCTTCGTCCTCTTTCTGGTCATCCTGTGGCTGTCGGACTTCTACCGCGACGTGCTCGACAGCTCGACGGCGGCGGTCGGTCCCTACGTCCTGGCGCTGATCAGCGCTCTGCTGTTCTTCGCCTCGATCCTGCTCCACGAGCTCGGCCACGCCCGGGTCGCGCTGCGCCACGGGATCGGGATCGCCGACATCACGCTGTGGATGTTCGGTGGCGTGGCGCGACTACAACGCGACTCGGACACCCCGGCGACCGAGTTCAAGATCGCGATCGCGGGGCCGCTCGTCACGCTCGCGCTCGTCCTCGTGTCGGGGGCGGTGGGGATCGCATTTGCGGGAGGCGGTGATTTCTACGAGGCGATGCGGGTCGAGCAGGGGGCGCAGATCTCCGGGGCGCTCGCGGTGATTGCCTGGCTGACGAGCATCAACCTGCTGGTCCTCGTCTTCAACCTCATCCCCGCCTACCCGCTCGACGGCGGCCGCGTCGCGCGCGCGATCGCGTGGCGCGTCACCGGCGACCGTAACGGCGCCACCCGGTTCGCCGCCGGGCTGGGACAGATCTTCGCCTGGGCGCTGATCGCGCTGGGAGTCTTCCTGCTGATCGACGGGGACGCATTCGGTGGAATCTGGCTCGGGGTACTCGGCTTCGTCCTCTACCAATCGGCCCGCGCGGCGCGGGTGCAGAGCGATGTCGCGAGCAGGATCAGCGGCGTGACCGTCGGCGACGTGATGGACCGCGAGCCCGTCGCGATTCCGGACCAGCTCAGCGTGTCCGACGCGCTCGACGACTACTTCCTGCGCTACCGGTTCCCGTGGTTCCCCGTCGTGGACACGACGCAGCACTTCCGGGGCCTGCTGAAGCGCGGCGCGGCGGATGCGGTTCCCGAGCCCCGGCGCCCGTCGGCGACCGTCGCCGAGGTCGCCGAGTCCGACCCGTCAGGGGACCTGCGGGTGCGCGAGGACGCGCCGCTCGAATCGCTGCTCGGCAACGAGCAGCTGCGGCGCCTCGGAGCCCTGGTGGCCGTCGACGCCGACGGACGCGTGCGCGGCGTGATTACGCTGGACCAGGTCGGCCGCGCCCTGCGGACCGCATTGTCCGGCCAGAGCGGGACCGGCTAGAGCCAGGTTCCGGGCATCCCTCCGGATATAGGATCGGATCGTGCCTGAGCACGACGTACTCGTCATAGGCGCCGGCCTCGCCGGCCAGCGGGCGGCGCTCGCCGCCGCCGAGGAGGGCGTGTCCGTCGGCATCATCAGCAAGGTCCACCCCGTGCGCTCGCACTCCAACGCGGCCCAGGGCGGGATAAACGCGGCGCTCCAACCCGGCGACTCTTGGGAGTCGCACGCTTTCGACACCGTCAAGGGCTCGGACTACCTCGGCGACCAGGACGCGATCGAGATCATGTGCCGCGAGGCGCCGGAGGAGATCCTCCACCTCGAGCATCTCGGCGTCACCTTCCACCGCAACGAGGAGGGCAAGCTCGGCACGCGCGCCTTCGGCGGGGCATCGGCGGCCCGCACCTACTACGTCGCCGACATCACCGGCCAGGCGATCATGCACGTGCTCTACGAGCAGCTGATGAAGTACGCGGAGCTGATCGACCGCTACGAGGAGTGGTTCACGAGCGGCCTGGTCCTCGACACGGACGGCAACTGCGTCGGAGCGATCACACGCAACGTCGCCGACGGAGAGATGGAGCTGTTTCGCGCCAGGTCGGTGATCCTGGCGACGGGCGGGAACGGTCAGATGTTCAGGCCGACCACGAACGCCCTGATCTGCACCGGCGACGGGATCTCGCTCGCCTACCGCGCCGGCGCCGAGCTGATGGACATGGAGATGATCCAGTACCACCCGACCACGCTGGCCGGCAAGGGCTTCCTGATCACCGAGGGCGCGCGGGGCGAGGGCGCGCACCTGCTGAACGCGCGGGGCGAGCGGTTCATGGAGCGATACGCGCCTAACAAGATGGAGCTCGCCTCGCGCGACGTCGTCTCCCGCGCCGAGCAGACAGAGATCAACGACGGCAGGGGATTTCCAGACGGCACCGTCGCGCTCGACATCACCGTAGTGCCGCGCAAGCGGATCCACGAGGCGCTGCGCGAGATCGTGCTCGTGGGGCGCGACTTCGCCGGCGTCGACATCACGACCGAGCCGATCCACATCAAGCCGGGCAACCACTACGCGATGGGGGGCATCAAATCCGACGTCCACGGGCGCACGAACGTGCCGGGCCTGTACGCGGCCGGCGAGTGCGCGTGCGTGTCCGTGCACGGCGGTAACAGGCTGGGCGCCAACTCGCTGCTCGACACGCTGATCTTCGGTCGCCGCTCCGGCGAGGACGCCGCCGAGCGCGCCAAGGGCGCCAACCCTCACCCCGGCAACCCGTCGCAGGCCGCGCTGGCGGACGAGGAGCGGAGGATCGGCGAGATCGTCGGCCGCGAGCGCGGCTCCGGGCGGCGGATCTCGTCCCTGAAGCAGGAGCTCGGCGACACGATGGACGAGCACCTCGGGGTGTTCCGGCACGCCGAGGGGATCCAGGTCGCGCTCGACAGGGTGAGGAGCCTGAAGGAGGAGTACGCGAGCGCCTACATCGACGACCGCGGGTCGGTGTTCAACCAGGACGTGCTCGGGGCGATCGAGCTCGGCTTCCTGCTGGACAACGCGGAGGCCACCTGTATCGGTGCGCTGCACCGGACCGAGAGCCGCGGCGCCCAGTTCCGCACCGACCACCCGGAGCGAAACGACGAGGAATGGCTCAAGCACATCGACCTGGCGCTGAACGAGACCGGGCCCGAGATCTCCTACTCGGAGGTCACGATTACGCAGTGGGAGCCGCAGGAGCGGACCTACTAGGGTCCGGGGCGACCGAGATGGCCGACTTCAAGCTCAAGGTGCGCCGCTACCAGCCCGACACGGGCGAGGGTCCGTACTGGCAGCAGTACGACGTCGAGCTTGACCCGACGCTGAGCGTCCTCGACGGGCTGCTCCAGGTGCGCGACCGCGAGGACGGCACGTTGGTGGTGCGCTGCTCGTGCCGCGCGGCGATCTGCGGCTCGTGCGGGGTGATGATCAACGGCGAGTCGACTCTCGCCTGCAAGACGCAGCTCGGCGACGCGCACGAGTTCGCGAACCGCCGCAACGGCGGCAGCGAGCCCATCGTCGTGGAGCCGATGGGGAACATGCCGGTGATCAAGGACCTGGTCACCGACATGGAGTCGACCCACTGGGCGAAGATCCGCCGCGTCACCCCGTGGCTGCTGCCGGAGGGCGACCCGCCCGAGCGCGAGTACGTCGTCCCGCCGGAGTCGATGATCGACGTCACCCAATCGATGGCCTGCATCCAGTGCGGCGCCTGCGTCTCGTCGTGCCTCTCGATGGAGGCCGACCCCGATTTCATCGGCCCCGCTGCGCTCGCCAAGGCGTACCGGTTCGTCGGCGACCCGCGCGACGCCCAGCACGAGGAGCGCCTCAACGACCTCGCCCAGGACCCGCACGGGATCTACGACTGCACCCACTGCTTCAGCTGCATCGACGCCTGCCCCAAGGGGGTGGCGCCGATGGACCAGATCATGCGCCTGCGCCGCATCGCCACACACGACCACGAGATCGACGACGTCAACAACGGCCGCCGCCACGAGGCCGCGTTCACGAAGATCATCGAGAAGAAGGGCACGCTTGACGAGTCCCTGCTGCTCCAGGAGTCCTACGCCTCGGGTTTGAAGGGCAAGCTGATGCCGACCCCGGGGGCGATCAAGGGGCTTGTCGGCTCGCTCCCGACCGCCTTGCGAGGCCTCCGGACCGGCAAGATGCGCTCGCTGCGAAAGCTGATCCCGGGCGTCCACCACAAGCTCCCCGACGGCGCACAGGAGGACGTCAAGCGGATCTACGCCCACGCCGAGGAGCACCACGAGGAGCTCAACCTCTACATCAGAGGCGAGGAGCCCGACGAGGAAGCGCCGGAGGGGATCGTCGAGCCGGAGCCGGACGAGGAGGCAGAGCGGTGAGGGTCGCCTACTGGCCCGGCTGTGTGTCGCGCGGGTTCACGCCCGAGCTGCACGGCTCGATGGCCCTGGTGGCGGAGCGCCTCGGGATCGAGCTGGTGGAGCTGGACCGCGCAAACTGCTGCGGCGCCGGGGTGATCGCGGAGCACAACCAGGAGCTCGTCGACACGCTCAACGCCCGCACGTTCGCCCTGGCGCAGAAGACGGGTGCCTCGATGATGAACATCTGCTCCACCTGCCAGGGCGCCCAATCGGAATGCCAGGAGCGGCTCGACGCCGACTCCGCCTACCGCGCCCACATCAACGAGGCGCTCGCGGAGGAGGGGCTCAGCTATGAGCGAGGGGTCACGAACAAGAACTTCCTCTGGTTGCTCGTCGAGGACTACGGGCTGGACGCGCTGCGCGAGCAGGTCAAGAGTCCTCTCGAGGGCCTCCGGGTCGGCCCCTTCTACGGCTGCTACATCATCAGGCCGAAGCACCGGCTCGGCTACGACGCGCGCCCCGAGCGCGATCTCTACCTCGAGCGCGTGATCGAGGCGCTGGGCGGCGAGGTCGTCGAGTACGCCGGCGCTCGCAAGTGCTGTGGCTTCCCCGTGATCACGATGAACCGCGACACCTCGCTGCGGCAGGCGGGCACGCACGTCGGCGACGCGCTCGACGCCGGCGCCGACTGCCTGGTCACCCCGTGCCCGCTGTGCCACCTCAACCTCGACATGCAGCAGCCGGAGGCTGCCAAGGTCACCGGCCGCGAGCTCGGCCTCGCCGTTCTGCACCTGCCGCAGCTCGTCGGCCTGGCACTCGGGTTCACGCCGAAGCAGCTCGGGATGGGCAAGCACATCGCCTCGACCGAGTGGGTCGAGGAGCGGCTCTCGGCCGTCGCAGCCTAGGCCTCTCTCGCCCGCTCCTCCATTCGCCGCTCGACCCAGCTCGCCCCGACCGTGTCGGTGAGCCCGTGGGCGAGGATCGAGGACAGGATCACGAACGCCGCGACGTCGAACACGAGCGACCCCTCGGCTACGCCGCGGTCGAGGACGAACAGCGCGAACAGCATCGAGGCGACTCCCTTGGGCCCGAACCAGGCGATGAACAGCCTCTGCGGCCGCGGCAGATTCGTCCCGACGAGCGCCGCCAGGACCGCCACCGGGCGCGCGATGAGCAGCGCGAAGGGGATGAATGCGAGCAACCCCCAGATCGAGCCGTCGTAGCCGGTGGCGACGATCACGGCGCCGAAGAGGAAGAACGTGATCACCGCGAAGATCGAGCTCACGTTCTCGCTGAACGCCACGAAGCTGTCGGGGACCTCGTGCTCCTCCCTCGCCAGAGCGATCCCGGCGACGAACGCCGCGATCAGGCCGTTACCGAACGTGACGTCGGCGAGGCCGAACGCGGCGAGGCCGAAGCCGACCGCGTAGATGCCCTCGTATCGGGCGGTGATCCCGCCGCCCGGAAGCCGGTCGTGCAAACGGCCGCCGATCAACCCGAGCGCGATCCCGATCACGGCGCCGAAGGCGGCCTCGCCGAGCAGGTCGGCGGCCTCCCGGCCCGCGTCCCCTCCGGGGGTCGCGAGGACGAGGAAGAAGAGCACGAACGGGAGCGCCAGGCCGTCGTTGAGGCCCGACTCGAGGTTGAGCGTGTGGCGGACCACCGCCGGCACGCGCTGGGCCGTGACCACCGCCGAGGTCACCACCGGGTCGGTCGACGACAGCACCGCCCCGAGCAGGAACGCCTCGGCCCAGCTCAGATCCGGAAACAGGACCGCCGCGCCGAGCGCCAGCAGCACCATCGTCACCGGCATCGCCACGGCGAGCGCCCGGGCCGGCAGGTCCCCAGTGTCGGGCGAGCAGCTCGCGCTCCACGAACATCCCGTCGGAGAACAGGGTCAGGATCAGGGCCAGCTCGACGATCTCGAGCAGACCCGGGTCCCGGGCGTTCACGGTCACCACGTCGGCGGCCGCGAGCCCGATCCCGGCCGTCACCGCGAGCACGGAGATCGACAGCACGGTGCGACGGGTGACGCCGGACAGCGCCGCCGCCACGGCGAGCAGCAGGCCGACGATCAGCAGCGCCTCGCCTAGGGCGATTTCCATCTGCGGGTTTAGCTCAGCCGACCCGGACGGGCTCTCGCGCGGCGCGGACCTGGCCGCGCTCGTGCAGCAGCTCGGCGACTTGGACGGCGTTCGTCGCAGCGCCCTTGCGGAGGTTGTCCCCGACCACCCACATGTTGAGGCAGCGCTCGTGCGAGGGATCGCGGCGGATCCGCCCCACGAGCACCTCGTCGCGCCCGGCGGCGTCGATCGCCAGCGGGTAGATGCCCTCGTGCGGAGCGTCCACCACGACGATCCCGGGGCGAGCGGCGAGCAGCCCGCGGCAATCCTCCGGTGAGAGCTCGTCGCGCGTCTGGACGTTGACCGACTCGGAGTGGCCGGTGACCACCGGGACCCGAACGCAGGTGGCGGAGATCCCGAGCTCCTCGCCGGCGCCGAGGATCTTGCGCGTCTCGTTCATCACCTTGCGCTCCTCGGTCGTGTAGTCGTCGCCCTCGCCGAAGCTCTCGACCTGGGGGATGACGTTGAACGCGACCTGGTGCGGGAAGACCTCGGGCGTCGCGCGCTCTCCGTCGAGCACCGCCCGTGCCTGCGTACGAAGCTCCTCGATCGCTCGACGGCCGGTGCCCGAGACCGACTGATACGTGGAGACGACGATCCGCTCGATCCCGACCGCGTCCCAGATCGGCTTCAGCGCCACGACCATCTGCATCGTGGTGCAGTTCGGGTTCGCGACGATTCCGCGATGGTCGTCCGCCGCCTCGTCGTTCACCCCCGCGACGACCAGGGGCACGTCGTCGTGCATACGCCAGTAGCTCGTGTTGTCGACGACGACCGCTCCGGTGTCGGCGAACCGCGGCGCCCACTCGGCGCTTACCGCGCCGCCGGCCGAGGAGAGCACGATGTCCAACCCCTCGATCGTCTCGGCGGACAGCGGGCGGCACTCGAGCTTGGCGCCGTCGTAGTCCACCGTCTTCCCCGCCGAGCGCTCGGACGCGAACGGCACCACCTCGGAGGCCGGGAAGTCGCGCTCCGCGAGCACCTCGAGGATCGTCGAGCCGACCGCGCCGGTCGCTCCGACCACGCCGACCCTGTAGCCGTCGCCGTTCACGAGGTCACCGTGGGTCGATGCTCGTCCCCGGCGGGCTCCTCGCGGCGGACGGCGTCCGCGCCCAGCTCGAACGCCTCGTGCAGCGCCTTGACCGCCGCCGGGACCCGATCGGCCGCCACCACGCACGAGATCTTGATCGGCGAGGTGGAGATCATCTCGATGTTGATCTCCTCGTCGCCGAGGACCTGGAAGACCTTGGCGGCGACGCCGGGGTGGCTGCGCATCCCGGCGCCCGACGATCGACACCTTCCCGATCCGCTCGTCCGTCTGCACGCCGTCGGAGAGCTCCAGAGCGCGGATCGCGCCGACGGCGACTGTCGAGCTCGTCGCCGGAGACCGTGAACGAGAGGTCGGCGCCGTGCTGCTCCTCCACCGGCTCGTTCTGGATGATCATGTCGACGTTCACGTTCGCGTCGGCGAGCGCGCCGAAGATCCGGCCCGCCACGCCCGGCTCGTCGCGGACGCCCGTCAGCGTCACGCGCGCCTCCTCCTCGGAGTGGGTGACGGCTGTGACCAGGGGCCTTTCCATCGTCTCGTCCTCTGCGAGCGACGAGGGTACCGGGGGCGTCCTCGAACGAGCTGCGGCAGTGGATGCGGACCCCGTGGTTTCGCGCGTACTCGACGGCCCGCAGCTGCAGCACCTTGGCCCCGGAGGCCGCCATCTCCAGCATCTCCTCGAACGACACCATCGCCAGCTTGCGGGCATCGGGGACGATGCGGGGGTCGGCGCTGTACACGCCCTGCACGTCGGTGTAGATCTCGCACACCGCCCCGCCCGAGCGCGGCCGCCAGCGCCACCGCCGTCGTGTCCGATCCGCCGCGGCCGAGCGTGGTCACGTCGTGGCTGTCGCGTGGACACACCCTGGAACCCGGCCACCAGCACGATCGGCGTCCTGCTCGAGCTTCTCGCGGATGCGATCGGCGCGGACGTCGAGGATGCGCGCCTTGGTGTGGGAGGAGTCCGTGACTATTCCCGCCTGCGAGCCTGTCAGCGAGATCGCCTGTTGGCCGAGGTCGTGGATCGCCATCGCGCACAGCGAGCACGAGATCCGCTCGCCGACCGACAGCAACATGTCGAGCTCTCGCGGCTCGGGCCGGTCCGAGACCTCGCGCGCCATGGCGGCCAGCTCGTCGGTGGTCTTGCCGCGCGCGGACAGAACGGCCACCACCCGGTTGCCGCGCTCGCGCGCCGCGACGATCCGCTGCGCGGCGCGCCTGATGTCGTCCGGCTCCGCGACCGACGTGCCGCCGAACTTCATCACGACGAGCTCCTGGGTGGGTGCCATCGGGCGAGGATAGCCACGCGGGCGGCTCGGGTGAGACGCGGAAGCCCGGCGTGTGACATCGGGCACACATCAGTCTTCACGATATATCGCCGTGATATATTGGCGCCATGGAGCTCAGCAGCACCGCCTATGTGATCCTCGGGCTGCTTCACAAGGGGCCCAAAACCGGGTACGAGATCAAGTCGGTGGTCGACCACTCGACGCGCTTCTTCTGGGCGGCGAGCTACGGCCAGATCTACCCCGAGCTACGCAAGCTGGCCGAGGCGGGGCTCATCGAGGGCACCTCGAAGCCGAGCGGCGCTCGCAAGCGAACCGAGTACCGGCTCACGGCGTCCGGCAGCAAGGAGCTGCGGCGCTGGTTGGAGATCGAGCCCGCGGTGTTCGAGCTTCGCGACGAGGGCCTCCTGAAGCTGTTCTTCGCCGGTGCCGCACCCGAAGCCGCCGCGAAGGCGATCCAGGCGAGGCGGGACCACGACGAGCAGAAGCTGCGCCAGCTCAGGGAGATCGAGCCGATGGCGAAGGCCGCTCCCGACTCCTTCCCACACATGGTGCTCCGCTACGGCGTGGCGCTGAGCGAGTTCTCGATCCGGTGGTGCGACGAGGCGCTCGCCGAGCTGAATCGGGAGGACGCTGCCTGATGTTCACTTCCCTCGCATCGCTCGCCACCCGCCGCGGGAGGGCCGTCGTCCTCTTCAGCGTCGTTGTCTTCATCGCCGCCGGCGGCGCTCGGCGCGGGGGTCGCGGACCGGCTCGATCCGTATGGCGCCGACGATCCGGCCACCGAGAGCGTGCAGGCCGACGACCGCCTCGACGCCGCCGGCTACAACGACACCGCCGCGATCGTGCTGATGGAGGACGTGGACGTCGAGTCCCGCGCGGGAAGGGCGCGTGTTCAGAAGTACGCGCACCAGATCGCGGACGAGCCCGAGGTGGCGAACGTCGCGAGCTTCTACTCCACCGGGTCGCGCGCCTTCGTGTCCAAGGACGGCAACGCGACCTACCTCGGGGTCCGCTTCACGACGATGGACGACGACGCGGAGCAGGACGCCGCGACGCGAATCGTCGACGAGCTCGAGGGCAAGCCGGGCATCACGGTCGGCGGCGGCGCCGTTGCCCGCGAGCAGGTCAACACCCAGGTCGAGGAGGACCTGCGCACCGCGGAGCTGTATGCCTTCCCGCTCCTCTTCCTGCTCTCGCTGGTGTTCTTCCGCAGCCTGGTCGCCGCGTTGCTGCCGCTGCTCGTCGGCGGGCTGACGATCGTGGGCACGTTCCTGATGCTGACCGTGGCGAGCGAGTTGACCTCGGTCTCGATCTTCGCCCTCAACCTCGTCACCGGGCTCGGGCTCGGTCTCGCGATCGACTACAGCCTGTTCATGGTCTCCCGCTACCGCGAGGAGATCGCCCGCTCGGGCCCCGGCCTCGAGGCGATGCGGCGAACGATGGCGAGCGCGGGGCGAACCGTGCTCTTCTCCGCCCTGACCGTCGCCGGGGCCCTCGCCGGTCTGCTCGTCTTCCCGCAACGGTTCCTGTACTCGATGGGCCTCGGTGGTTCGCTCGTGGCGCTGATCGCTGCCGCCATCGCGCTGATCGTCCTCCCGGCGGTCCTCGCCCTGCTCGGCACGCGGGTCAATGCCCTCGCGCCGCCCTTCCTGCACCGCCGAGCGGAGAGCGACGCACGCCCGATGTCGCATGGGTTCTGGTACCGCCTCTCGCGGACGGTGATGCGGGTTCCCGGCCGCATCGCGTTGGCGAGCGCGGCGCTGTTGATCGCGCTCGGAATCCCGTTCCTGTCGATCCAGTTCACATCCGTCGACGCGCGGGTGCTGCCGGAGTCGGCCAGCGCGCGCCAGGTGGACGACGCGCTCCGCAGCGACTTCCCGCCGTTCCGCACGACGCCGATCCAGCTCGCGGTGAGCGGAGGCGAAGGCGACGCGCAGCGTGTCGCCCGCCAGGCCGGCCACACCGAGGGGGTCGCTATGGTCAACCCGCCCGTCGAGCTCGACGGAGGCGTGTGGGTCGTCGAGGCCGTCTCGAGCAACGGAGCTCTCACCGAGCAGAGCCAGGACCTCGTCGAGCGCCTGCGGGCGATCCCGGGCGACGTGCTGATCACCGGAGACACGGCCCACTTCGTCGACCTGCAGGACAGCCTCGTCGACCACCTTCCCCTCGTGCTGGCGATCGTCGCCGCGGCGACGATTGTGGTCCTGTTCCTGATGACCGGGTCGATCGTGCTGCCGATCAAGCAGCTGCTCATGAACGCGCTCGGCCTCAGCGCCGTGTTCGGGATCCTGGTGCTGATCTTCCAGGAAGGCCGCTTCGAGAGCCTGCTCGGGTACACGAGCCAGGGCGCGCTCGAGCCGACGCAGCTGCTGCTGTTGTTCGCGGTCTCGTTCGGGCTGTCGACCGACTACGGCGTCTTCCTGCTCTCCCGGATCAAGGAGGCGCGTGACTCCGGCGCCTCCGACTCGGAGTCGGTCGCGATCGGGCTGGAGCGAACGGGGCGGATCGTGACCGCGGCGGCGCTGCTGTTCTCGATCGCGATCGGGGCGTTCGTCACCTCCGAGGTGGTCTTCATCAAGCAGCTCGGGCTCGGTACCGCGATCGCCGTCCTGATCGACGCGACGATCATCCGCGCGTTGCTGGTCCCGTCGCTGATGGAGATGCTGGGGCGCTGGAACTGGTGGGCGCCCGCGCCGCTGCGCCGTCTGCACGCCCGGATCGGGCTCAGCGAGGCCTGAGCCCGGGCGCGCGATTGCGACGGCGCCGGACCGGACAGCTATCCTCGGCGGCCCCGTATGTCTATCGGTGCGTCCATATTCCTCATCGCCGCCGGCGCGATCGTGCGCTACGCGCTCACGTTCAGCATCGAGGGCGTGGACCGGGAGGCGCTCGGCCTGATCCTGATGATCGCCGGCTTCGCCGGGCTCGGGATCTCGATCCTCTACCAGATCATGGCGAGCGACCGGCGCAGCCGCAACGACGAGTACTACAACCCGCCGCCGCCCCCGCCGGGCCCCGACGACCCCACGCGCCGCCTGCGCTAGCCGTCCACCGATCGGCGCCCCGCGAGAGCCCGACCGAGCGTCACCTCGTCGGCGTGCTCCAGGTCGGCGCCGACAGGAAGCCCGCTCGCCAGCCTCGTAACCCTCGCCTCTCCACGCAGCCGCTCGGCGATGTGCAGCGCGGTCGCCTCGCCGGTCGTCGTCGGGTTCGTGGCCAGCACGACCTCCTGCACCTCGGCGTCGCCGACGCGCTTCACCAGTTCCTCGATCTTCAGGTCCTCGGGGTCGATGCCGTCGATCGGCGACAGCGCCCCGCCGAGCACGTGGTAGAGGCCGCGATACTCGTGCGTGCGCTCGATCGGGATCACGTCGGCGGGCTCCTCGACAACGCAGATCACCGACCGGTCGCGACCCGCGTCGGCGCAGATCCGGCACCGCGGCCCCTCGGCGAGGTTGAAGCACACCTCGCACAGGCTGACCTTCTCCTTCACCTCGCGGATCGCGTCGGCCAGCCCGGTCGCCTCCTCGTCGTCGGCGCGCAGGATGTGGAAGGCGAGCCGCTGTGCCGTGCGCTGGCCGATCCCCGGCAGCTTGGCCAGCTCGGCGATCAGGCGGTTGATCGGCCCCGGCTGCATCGCTGAGTGTGCGGCGCCGTCCCGCTAGGCGCCGGGGAGGCCGGGCATCCCGGGACCACCCAGACCACCCGCTCCACCGGGCCCACCCAGCCCGGCGATGTTCGCCCATCTGCTCGTTTGCACGCTCCTGCGCGGCGCGAAGCGCCTCGTTGACGGCCGCCATGACCATGTCGGCGAGCACCTCGGCGTCGTCGGGGTCGATCGCCTCGGGGTCGATCGTCAGCTCCCGGAGCCTCAGGTCACCGCTCATCTTCACCTTCACCATGCCGCCGCCGGCGCTCGCCTCGACGATCTCGTCCTTGAGCTTCTCCTGCGCCTTCACCATCTCCGCCTGCATCTGCTGGGCCTGCTTCATCAGCGCGTTCAGGTCCATGCCGCCTCCGGGGCCGCCTCATGCCGAGTCCTCCTCCGCCTCCGTCCTCCCTCGGCGTCGAACTCGGCCTTGATCCGCTCGATCAGCTCGTCCTCGTTGAGCGTCCGGTCCGCGCCGTTCTCGGCTCCTTCGCCGTCCTCGCCGTCGAGCAGCACGTAGACCGGGCGCAGGCTCTCGCCGACGATCGTCCGCACGGCCTCGGCGAGCTGCTCGCGGTTGCCCTCCGCCTCGGCCTTTCGCTTGTTGAAGGCCGCGCTGGGCGGAAAGCCGACCTCGAGGATCGCCCGCTCGGGGTCCACGGCGAGCGGGCGCGCCGCCTGCGAAGACGGCCGACAGCAGCTCTGAGCCGGACTGGCGCACCTGGTCGAGGACCGCGGGCCACAGGCCGACGATGCGCTCGAAGTCGACCGCCTCGGACAGTCGTCGCCGCGCCCGCGCTCGGGCCCTCCGCCTTCGCCTCGACCTTCGCCTCCGGCTCGGGTTCCGGCTGGGGCTCCGGCGCCGGCTCGGGCTCTGTCCGCTTGCCTCGATCTCGCCTCCCGGCGCCTCGGGCTCCTCGATCGCCACGGGACCGGAGAAGCCGCGCTCGAGTCGCTCGATCCGCTGCGCGAGCGCCTCCCGCGAGGGATCGGAGTCCGGGCCGGGCGGCCTTCAGCAGCGCGAGCTCGAGCGCGGTGCGCGCGTCGTCGCCCCACTCGCGGATCGCGGTCAGTGCCGCCGACAGCTCGTCGATCGCGCGCACGAGCGCCGTCTCGCCGATCCGCTCCGCCTGGCCGCGAAGGCGCTCCTCGTGTTCCGCCGTGACGGTGAACGAGTCGGGAACCGTCGTCGGCGGTCTGGACGACGAGCAGCTGGCGCAGGTGAGCGACCAGATCGCGGATGAACTGCGACGACGTCGCGGCCCGACCGGGCGAGTCGGTCCACCGTCTCCAGCGCCGAGCGGCCGTCGCCCTCCGCGATCGCGTCGGCGGCGCCGAAGATCAGCTCGGCGTCGGCGACGCCGAGCACCGCGAGCACGTCGTCGCGTCTCCACCGGGCTCGCCGCCGTAGGCGACGAGCTGGTCGAGCGTGCCGAGCGCGTCGCGGAAGCTGCCGCTCGCCGCGCGGGCGATCGCGCGAGGCGGCCCCGTCGGCGATCTCGATCCCCTCGCTGCCGGCGACCCGCTCCAGCACCTCGGCGATCTGCCCCAGCGAGGGGCGCTGGAAGTCGAACCGCTGGCAGCGGTCGACGATCGTCGGCATCACCTTGTGCGCCTCGGTCGTGGCGAGCACGAAGACCGTGTTCGGCGGCGGCTCCTCGAGCGTCTTCAGGAAGGCGTTCCACGCCTCCCTGGTCAGCATGTGGGCCTCGTCGATGATGTAGACCTTCCAGCGGCCCGAGCCGCGGGCACGTAGCCGACCCGCTCGCGCAGATCGCGGATGTCGTCCACGGAGCGGTTCGAGGCGGCGTCCATCTCGATCACGTCGAGCGAGGTCCCGGCGGCGATCGCCACGCACGACTCGCACTCGCCGCACGGCGTCGGTCGTCGGACCTCCGCGCTCGCAGTTGAGGCAGCGGGCGAGGATCTTCGCCATCGAGGTCTTGCCCGTCCCGCGCGAGCCGACGAACAGGTAGGCGTGGTGGACGCGGTCCTGCTCGACGGCGTTGCGGAGCGTTCGGACGACGTGCTCCTGGCCGACCACCTCGTCGAACGTCCGAGGTCGATGGCGGCGGTAGAGCGAGGTCTCGGCCACTTCGAGCCAGTGTATCCAGCGGCTCGGAGAAGCCTTCGTGGCCGCCAGCCGCGCCGCTACTGTCCACCGGCGCGTGTCCGCCAGCTCGCCCTACATCCGCGGCGGTCCGAGCCCTCGTCCCGGTGGCGTGGATCGCTGCGATCGCGCTGGCGCTGTGGCTCGCCTTCCGTCACGGCTTCGCCAACTACGACACGTTCTACGCGCTGGTCTGGGGAGACGAGATCGCGCACGGCGAGAGCCCCGACCTCGACGTGCTTCTCCCGCCCACCCCCCACCCGCTGGCCGACTCTGGCCGGGATCATCCTGTCGCCGCTCGGCGACGGCGCCGAGGACGCCGTGGTCGCGATCGGGTTCCTCTCGCTCGGCGCGATCGGCTACCTGATCTACCGCCTCGGCGCCGAGTGGTTCAACCGCCCGGTCGGGCTGCTCGCCGCGGCGATCGTCCTCACCCGGGTGCCGATGCTCGACTTCGGCGTCCGCGCCTACGTCGACATCCCCTACATCGCGCTCGTGCTCGCCGCCCTGCTCATCGAGACGAAGCGGCCGCGTGCCGGCTGGCCGGTGCTCGCACTGCTCGCCGTGGCCGGGCTGCTGCGCCCCGAGGCGTGGCTTTTCTCCGCCGCCTACCTCCTCTACCTGGCCTACACGCGTGCCGGGCGACCATCGGGATCGCTGCCTCCACTTGCGGCGCTGGTGCGCCCCGGGGAGCTCCTTGGCCTCACCGCGCTCGCCGCTGCCGCGCCCGTGCTGTGGGCGCTCAGCGACCTCGCGTTCGCGGGCGACGCGCTGTACTCGCTCACCGGCACCCAGGACACCGTCGACACGCTGGGGCGCGAGACGGGGATCGGGGGGCTGGTGACCGAGGGTCCACCGCGGCTCGGGGAGGTGGTGCGCGAGCCGGTCCTGGTCGGTGGCGCGCTCGGGGTCGTGCTTGCGTTCGCGCTTCTCCGAGGGCGCGCCCGCATCTCGCTCGCCGCCGGCGTGCTCGCACTCGGTGCCTTCTCGCTGCTCGCGCTCGGCGGGCTCGCGGTGATCACCCGCTACCTGCTGCTCACCGGGACGATCGTGTCGATCTTCTGCGCCGTCGCGGTGTTCGGCTGGATGCTGCTCGAACGCGGTGACCCGATGGCGAGCGCGGTGGATCGCGGCCGCAGCGATCGTCGCGGTGCTCTTGATCGCGTTCGTCCCCGCCCAGGCGGGGCGGCTCGACGACCTCCAAGCGAAGATCGCGGAGCAGGACCGGATTCAGGCCGATCTTCACGAGCTGACCGACTCTGGTTTGTTTGCGCCGGACTGCGCACCCGTATCCGTCCCCAACACGCGTCCTGTTCCGATGCTGGCGCTGTGGCTCGATCGCCCGCCGTCGGAGATCGTCCCGGGCATGCGTGAAGACGAGGGAGAGCTCGTCCCAACCGAGAATCTGGATGGTTACTTCCTCGAGCCGGCGTCGCCCCAGGTGGAGGACCAATTCCAGCTCGATCCGAACGACCCCGGGGAGCGCGCCGGGTCCGCCCCGCAGGGCTATGAACCGGTCGAGGCGAACCGCTCCTGGGAGCTGCTCGCGCGCTGTCCCTGAGGAAGAAACGGACCGTGCGTCCCGCCGTCGAGAGTGGCCCCCGGGCGCTGCCGTCGTGGCGAGCTCGGGCCAGGCTGGTCCGCGGCACATGCGGGGGATCGCTTAAGGCTGCTTCCTTCCGGACCTGACCTGATTCACGGGCCCACATTGCGCGGGACCTGGCCGTCAACGCCGCCCGCGACGGGCCTGACCCCGATGGCCACGGCCCCTCAGGCGGGTATTCGGCCCCGCTAGAGCGGATTGCGGGTACAGGGCACCGCTAATTCCCCGCCTAGCACGGTCCGTCGTCCATCCTACCGCCGCCCGCACATCGCGGGGGGTGTCGAGCGCCGCACGATCGGCTGCAAGCGCAGCGCACCGGATCAAGGATCGCGCAATAGTGTCGATGCAACAGGCAGGGGATGCGTACGCCTAGGAGGAGACCCGTAGTCGTAGTCGTGCTCGTGGCCGTGCTGGCCGCCGGCGCGCTCGCTGCTGCCGCGTTCGGCGAGATGACGAGCACCCAGATCGACACCGAAGCTGTGCGAGACGACGGGCGGAGGCAAGTTCGTCCCGATTCCGGGATTCCCCGGCGAGAGGATTGACCGGCGGCTGCTGACCGACATCGAGTTCCTGGTCGAGAAGTACGACATCTTCATCACCGACGGATACTCGACCGACCCGGTCCACGCCCGCAACGGCGAGCATCCGATCGGCCTCGCCCTCGACATCATTCCCGACGAGACGAAGACGCGACGGTGGCGCAAGGTCACCCGACTCGCCCGCTGGGCGGAGCCGAAGCAGGACCGCCCCCGCGCGCCGTTCCGCTGGGTCGGCTACAACGGCGACTCGGGTCACGGACGCGGCAACCACCTGCATCTCTCCTGGTCGCACTCCGACACCAGGCCGAAGGACCCCGCCCGCACCGTCTACACGATCAAGTGCCCCGGTGAGAGCCTGGACGGCGACACCGAGCCGCCGCCGGAGCCGAACGGAGGCATCGGATCGAAGATCAGGGAGATGCAGCGCAGCGCGGTTCCCGAGACGGGCTGACGCCCCGCCCGGTCAGTTGAGCGAGGGATCGGCCGGCATCCGGGCGAGCAGCTCGTACTGCCCGCCCTGACGGCGCAGCGACTCGGCCCACAGGTCGCCGTCGCTGAACGGATCGTCGGGCTCGGGCTCGGCGACGATCCACGACTCCGCCTCGAGCTCCCCGTCGAGCTGTCCCTCGCCCCATCCGGCGTGTCCGGCGAACAGGCGGATCCGGCCCAGGCCGTGCGGCGGGTCCTCGAGATCGACGAGGCCGACGTCGCCGACCACCAGGTTTGGCGACAGCTCCGGGTCGGAGAACTCACCCAGCGCGACGACGCCGTCGGGCTGCACAGGCCCGCCGATGTGCACGGGCTCGTTCGACCCCGCGATGCCGGCCAGCACCGGCACCGCCTCGTTGACGGTCGTCTCCGAGGGCCGGTTCAAGACCAGCCCGAAGGCACCCTCCTCGGCATGCGCCACGACCAGGATGACTGCGCGCCGGAACCAGTCGGGCAGCGTCGGCGAGGCGATCAGCAGCTTGCCGCGCACCGAGTCCACACCGCCATTGTCGCGCTCCTATGATTGGCGCGCCGGGCGCGTAGCTCAGTGGGAGAGCGCTCCCCTCACACGGGAGAGGTCGCTGGTTCGAGCCCAGCCGCGCCCATAGCGGTCACGCATGGCGGAGCAGGCAGAACACTAATTCCGGCTCCGAGTTGGATTACATGGAGCATGTCGACCGCCGGCGCCGATAGTCTGACGGCGCTGTGAGCACGGGTCAGCGGAGCCCAGGGCAGACGCTCGCCGGCGCCGGCGGGATTTTGCTGTTCGGCTTTCTCTTCCTGCCGTGGTTCGGCGTCGGCGGAGTCAACCTGAGCGGCTGGGAGGGGCAGTCGTCGACCGACGTCTACCTGCTGATCACGGCCCTGGTCGCGATCGGCGCGGCGCTCTCCGGCCGGGGCGAGATCATGCCCGGGCTGTCGATGAGCGGCGCGGCCGCGGTGCTCGGGGGCGCGGGGACGATCGTCCTGCTGTGGCTGGTGATCTTCGACTTCCCCGACGGCGCCGATCGCAAGATCGGCCTCTACCTGAGCCTGGTCGCGGTCATAGTGATCGCGTTCGGCGGCTACTCGGCGTCCCAGCTCGCCGCCCGCCGCAGCGCCAGGTCGGACCGCTACTGACTCCTCAGGTCGGCTTCGTCGTCATCGCCCAGGTGGCGACGACGTAGGCGATCAGCAGCAGCGAGACGAGGACCGCCGAGGCGTTGCCGAGACCGCCGCCCGACCCGTTCGCGCGCGCGGCGCGGCGCATCGCGAGCCCGGCGAGCAGGGTCGACACGAGGATGACCAGCAGGCCCGCGTCGGCGCTCTGGTAGCCGATGTCCACCCACGAGGGAGTGGGGTCGACGTCGTCCAGGCCCTCCTTGGAGGCGATCCACTCGGCGGTGACTCGCATCAGGATCCAGGCCGGCAGCGCGCCGAGGACCAGCGACCGGAAGCCGAGCCGGACGAGGGCGCCGGTGTCGCCGCGCCACGCGACGATCAGCGCCGAGGCCGCGAGCACGAGCGCCCCCACCAGGAGCATCGCCCCGAGCACGTGGAGCAGGAGCGCGAAGTTCCAATCGTCGGGGCGGATCGCGGCGACGACCACGGTCAGGCCCCCGGCTTGTAGATCATCACGATCAACAGCAGCAGAACGAGGAGCGACCGCAGCCAATGCATCACGACGGCCTGCTGGGGCACGCCGGTGGCAGGGACCGCGCCCTCGCCGCCTGCGGGGGCCGGCGTGAACCCGAGCTGGGCCCGCCGGCCCAGCTCCGTCGCGATCGCCCACAGCACGATCGCGGCGATGATCCAGCCGTCCCAGATCTCGTAGCCGTCGACGTACAGCGCCAGCCAGATCCCGAGCACGAGCGTTCCCAGCCCCCCCACCGCCCAGCCCACGTTTGCGACCGCGAGCACCCGGGAGTCCGTCGCCGCGCCGAGCGCGAAGGCGCTGAATATCACGACGGTGACGACGAGCGCGAACGCGGAGAGCACATGCAGGAACAGGAGCCAGTCGTACACGCGGCGCGGAATCTATCGTCCCGCGACCCGCCCAGTTCCCAGCGGCGCACTACCGTGTGCTCGAGCGGCCGCGACTGGTGATCCGGGAGCTCCGGCGCGTCGTCGATTCAGCCGCGGCCCGCTAGCGGCACCCGCTCAGTACCCGGTAGCGCCGCCCGATGAGTCGTCCGTGGTCGTCGCGCCCGAGGAGCCGGAGGCGCCCGTGGTCGCGGCGTGCCACGTGAAGCTGTTGCCGCCGAAGCTGTCGCTGACGCCGTCGCCCTTCAGCTCGCCGGAGCCCTCCTCCGTGAACGAATACAGCGGCGCCCCGTTGTAGGTGAGCTGCTTCTCGCCGTCGGGGCGATCGACCTCGCCGAGCTTGAGGTCCGAGGAAGCGCCGGCCCCCTCCGACTCCGGGACGGGCTTCCAGATCGAGGTGCAGCTGTCGGTGCACAGCACCTTGCCGCCGCCCTCCTCGTCGGAGCTGTACAGGGCCCGTCCGTCCGAGTCGGCGAGCACGTCGGTCCCGTCGATGCTCTGGACCGACACGCCACCCGCCGAAGCCGTCCCGCCACCCGACGTGGTCGCACTTGCGCTACCGCTGTCGTCGTCGTCCCCGCCGCATGCGGCGAGTCCGAGCGCCGCGGCGCCGATCAACGCGACGATGATTGCCGACCTCGTTCTGAATGCGCTCATGCCAGGAACTACGTTCGCGGGGGGTCGAGGGATTGCTGTAATCGCCGCGCTCGGTCGGAGTAGACACGCCCCGGTAGAGCGCAATCTACGATCGCGCCCGGTCGCTCACCGGGATCGGCGGGCGTGCCGCCTCTACGCGGCCGGCTTGCGCTTCTTGGGGTCGATGAACGGAAGCGACGCCGTCTTGGCGGCGCGGCGGCTTCCGTCGGGCAGCTCGAGCTCGAGCTCGTTCCCGGGCTCGGCGAGCTCGATCGGGACCCACACGTAGCCGATGTTCTTGTCCAGGCCGGGCGAGCGGATCGCGATCGTCGCGTGGCCTACGCGATCCCCGTTGTTGCTGCGCGGGCCAGAACTGGGTCAGCTCCCAGTCGAGCGGATCGCCCTCGATCTCCATCCCGACGAGCTTGCGGCTCACGCCGTCAGAGCGAATGCGCTCCAGCGCGTCCTTGCCGACGTAGCTGCGCTCCTGATCCTCGACGAGACGCTCCAGCCCGCTGACCTCGAACGGGTTGTTGTCGAGCGTCATGTCGGAGCGGTAGTTGAAGATCCCGGCCTCGATGCGGCGCGCCTCGCAGGGAGCGATCGGGCGGATGTCGTGCGGAGCGCCGGCATCCATGACCCGGTTCCACAGCTCGTCGCCGCGCTCGGGATCGCGCAGATAGATCTCGTAGCCGATCTCACCGGTCCAGCCCGTGCGCCCGAGCACGACCGGGATTCCATCGAGTTCGGCGTCCGTGCAGTGGTAGTAGGGCATCTCGAGCACCTCGTCGCCGAACAACGCGCCCACCACGTCTTTAGCTCGTGGCCCCTGGACCTGGACCGGGTACACGGGCGGATCGGAGATCTCGACGTCCATCTCCGCTCCCCACGCGATCCCGCGCGCCCACAGGCCGGCGTCGCTGTCGGCGAGCGCTAGCCAGAAGGTGTCCTCGGCGACCCGGAGCAGCACGGGGTCGTTGACGATCCCCCCTGCGGCGTCGATCAGCGGCGCGTACTTGCACTGGCCGACAGCGCACTTCATGAGGTCGCGGCAGGTCAGCAGATTCGTGAAGTCGAGTGCGTCGGGCCCCTTGATCTGGACGATGTGCTCGACTCCGACGTCCCACAGGGTGACGTGTTCGAGCAGGTGCCGGTACTCGTTGACCGGGTCGTCGAAGTAGGCCGGGATGTAGGTGTGGTTGTAGATGTCGTACGCCGAGCAGCCCGCCCGCTGTGTGGCCTCGAAGTACGGCGATCTGCCGTACCAGGGCCCGAAGTACAGGGTGCTCGAATCGGGGATCTCGGCCATTCGCAGCTCCTCCTCATCGTTCCTGACTTTGTAGTCAATTGCATCATATGGTAATTTCGATGGGGATGGAGTCGCGGACGGACGCGCCTCGCGACGGCTCCAACGCGGGCCGCTTCGACGCGATCGTCGTCGGCGGCGGGCACAACGCGCTGACCGCCGCCGCCTATCTGGCCCGCGGCGGACTCTCGGTCTGCGTGCTGGAGCGCCGCCCCGTGCTCGGCGGCGCCTGCGTGACCGAGGAGCTGTGGCCGGGCAAGCGCGTCTCCCGCGCCTCCTACGTCGTCTCGATGCTGCAGCCGAAGGTGGTTGGCGACCTGCGCCTGCGCCAGTTCGGCTACGACCCGATCCCGCTCGACCCCAACTTCGCGACGATGACCGAGGACGGGCAGCCGATCGCGTTCTACAGCGATACCGCCCGGACCCGGGAGTCGATCGCCCGCCACTCGCGCCACGACGCGGCGGCCTATCCCGGGTTCGAGGAGATGTTCGAGCGCCTGGCGCGCTTCTTCCAGCCGATGCTGCTGCGCCCGCCCCCGCCGCTGGGCTCGAAGCGCCCCGGTGACCTGCTCGCGCTGCTCCGCGAGGCCGGCCGGATCGGCGGCCTGGCCCAGCGCGACGTCCAGGACCTGTACCGGGTTATGACGATGCCCGTCGGAGAGCTGCTCGAGGAGTGGTTCGAATCGGACGTGCTGAAGGGCTCGATCGCCTCGACCGGAGTGGTCGGAGTGTGGGCCGGCCCGCGCAGCCCGGGGACCGCGTACAACCTGCTCCATCACTGGCTCGGCGAGCTCGACGGCGTGGTCGGACTGTGGGGCCACGTCCGCGGAGGGATGGGCGCGATCTCCGAGTCGATCGCGGCCAGCGCCCGCGCGGCGGGCGCCGTGGTCAGGACCGACGCCCAGGTCGAGTCGATCGACGTGCGCGGCGGCCGGGTAACGGGCGTCACGCTCGCCTCGGGCGAGCAGCTCGAGGGCTCCGTCGTCGTCTCCGGCGCCCACCCCAAGACCACGGTGCTCGACCTGGTCGGCGGGGAGCATTTCCCCGACGAGGTGGTGCGCGACATCAACCGCTACCGGAGCCGCGGCGGGTCGGTGAAGATCAACGCCGTGCTCTCGGAGCCGCCTCGCTACGAGGGCCTGTCGGGCGAGATGGCCGAGGAGCTCCTGCACACGAGCTTCACCCTCAGCCCCTCGATCGACTACCTGGAGCGCGCGTGGCAGGACGCGTGCCGCGGGCGGCCGGCGGACAACCCCTACATCGAGGTCGAGGTCCCCTCGGTCTCCGACCCGGGACTGACAGACGACGACTCGGTGGTGATGACGATGTTCACCCAGTACGGGCCACCGAACGAGGAGGACTGGGCGGACGGCGACCGCGAGGCCTACGCGCAACGCTGCTTCGAGATCCTCGGCCGCTACGCGCCCAACGTCAAGGACGCCGTGATCGAGTACGAGGTCCTGGCGCCGCCGGACATCGAGCGCGTCTTCGGCCTCGTCGGCGGCTCGATCTTCCAGGGCGAGCAGGGGCTGAACCAGATGGCGTTCATGCGCCCCACTCCACAGCTGTCGCGGTACGCGACACCGGTCGCCGGTCTGTACATATGCGGCGCCGGAACCCATCCCGGTGGCAGCGTGATGGGCGCCTCCGGTCACAACGCGGCGCACCGAGTGCTCGCCGATCTCCGCGGCGGTCGGGCGCGCCTGATGCGCCGCCTACGAAACCGTGGACAGCGCGGCCGCGACGGCGAACCCGAGGGTGGTCGCGAGACCGGCGGTGGTGCCGGCCTTGCCGGCGGCGTCGGGGATCATCGAGTCGATCAGCATCACGATCAGGGCGCCGGCGGCGAAGCCGTCGATGATCGCCTTGACGTCCCCTGACGTGCTGTCGGCGGCGGCGTACCCGATCACCGTGGCCACGGTGCAGATCACTGCAACGGCGAGCCACAGCCGCATGATCGTCCTCGGGTGGGTGCCGCCCTTTCGCATCTCGCTCGCCGAACCGATCGCCTCGGGAAGGTTGGAGACGAAGATCGCGACCAGGAGGCCGACGCTGACACCCTCGCCGACCGCCAATCCGATGCCGAGCGCGAGCTGCTCGGGCACTCCGTCCAGGAAGGCCCCCAGGGCGAGCGCCGGCCCCGGGCTGGCCGCGGTGGCTCGTCCCGGATGCCCCCGCGCGCCGGAGGTGTGGCGCGCGAGCGCCCCGTCGAGCAGGTAGTAGGTCACGGCCCCGATCCCCAGCCCGATCGCGGTTGTGTCGAGCCCGCCGATCTGGGCGCCCTCGAGGGCAAGCTCGAAGCTGATCGCGCTGATCAGGGCGCCGGCGCCGAAGGCCAGGACGTAGCCGACAAGCCGGGGCGACCACTCGCGGCGGAGCGCCAGCCACGCTCCGAGAACCAGCGAGGACGCGGCAAGCGCACCCCAGCCGAGCGAGGCGGCCATCGGGCGGAGCCGCTAGCGGAGGACGAGCGCGTGCTCGGGATGCCACCCGAGCTTGACGCGTTCGCCGATCTCCCAGCGGTCGTCCGAGCGCGAGCGCGCGACGTTCTGCTCGACCGCGATCATGCGCACGTCCGGCGCCAGCTCGACAATGACTTGCGTCGTCGTCCCCATGTAGATCCGCTCCACGATCTCGCCCTCCACCGTGACCATCCCATCCTCGAGGTCATCGAGGAATATCTTCTCCGGGCGCACCGAGACGTGCACCGACTCGCCCTCCTCCGAGCCTTCGGGGAGCGTCGCGCTGTGTCGCTGCCCCGTCGAGAGGCGCACACCGTCGCCCTCCACCGTCGCTGGCAGCAGGTTGGAGACGCCGATGAAGCCGGCGACGAAGGTCTTGCGCGGGGTCTCGTAGATCTCTTCGGGCGGTCCCGACTGCTGCACGACGCCCTCGTCCATGACCGCGATGCGGTCCGACATCGCCAGCGCCTCCTCCTGGTCGTGGGTGACGTAAAGGAAGGTGATCCCGACCTCGCGCTGGATCTCCTTCAGCTCCACCTGCATCTGCTTGCGCAGCTTGAGGTCCAGCGCGCCTAGCGGCTCGTCGAGCAGCAGCACCGAGGGCCGGTTGACCAGCGCGCGGGCAAGCGCGACGCGCTGCATCTGACCGCCGGACAGCTGGCGCGGCCTGGAGTGCTCGCGGCCGGTCAGCTGTACGAGCTCCAGCGCCTCGGCGACCCGCGTCTTGATCTCCTCGCCGTCCACCTTGCGACGCTTCAGCCCGAAGGCCACGTTCCCCTCGACGTCGAGGTGCTCGAACAGCGCATAGGACTGGAACACCGTGTTGACGTTGCGCCGGTACGGAGGGACGTCGTCGACGGGCTCGCCGTCGAGGTGGACGCTGCCCTCGGTCGGCTGCTCGAATCCGGCGACCATTCGCAGCGTGGTCGTCTTGCCGCACCCCGAGGGACCCAGCAGCGAGAAGAACTCGCCCCTGCGGATCGACAGGTTGAGGTCCTCGACCGCGGTGGTGGATCCGAACTGCTTGGTTACGCCGTCGAAGCGGATCGCCTCTCCGTTTTGGCTCATCCCTCTCCTCCTACGAGCACGTTTTCTTCCTCGCGACGACCCAGCAGGCGGGGCAGCAACACCGCGATCGCCAGGATCAGGAACGAGATCACCAGCATCAGCGTCCCGATCGCGTTGATCGTCGGCCTGACCCCGAAGCGAATCGACGAGTAGATCTGGACCGGGAGCGGCGTCGGTGACTCCCCGGTGGTGAAGAACGCGATAACGAAGTCGTCGAAGCTGAGCGCGAAGATCAGCAGCCCCGAGGCGATGATCGCCGGCCACAGCGCCGGGCAGGACGATCAGCCGGAGCGTCTGCATCCGGGTCGCGCCGAGATCCAGCGCCGCCTCCTCCACCTCGCGGTTCATCGCCGACAGCCGCGCCCGCACGATCACGGTCACGAACGAGATCGAGAACGTGATCTCGGCGATCATGATCGTGGCAAGCGACAGCTCCACCCCGATCTGGGCGAACAGCACGCAGCGCCGACACGCCGGCGACGATCTCCGGGGTGACGAGCGGGACCAGCATCAGCACGTTGCTCGCCTGCGCCGCCCGCGAGCGCGCCCGCACCAGCGCAAACGCGAGCGTCGTCCCCAGGACGGTCCCCACCACCATCGTCACCAGCCCGATCTCGATGCTGGCGACGAGCGACTCGCGCAGACCCACGCTGCTGAAGAACTCGTCGTACCACTGGAGGCTGAAGCCCGTGAAGTTCTGCAGCGAGGGAGTGGAATTGAACGAGAACAGCGCCACGATCACGAGCGGCGCGAAGGTGAAGAACATGAACAGGTAGAAGAACGCGCGCAGGAAACGCGGGCGGTCGAAGTCACGCCGCCGCCTGCGCCCGGCGCGTCGGCGGACCAGCGGAATCCGCTCCGCCCATCCCTCGGTGCTCACGCGACCGCCTCCCGCGAAGCCCGGGCCGCCGAGCGCAGGTACAGCAGCATGAAGAGCAGCAGGAAGGCCATCATCACGATCGTCAGCGCAGCGCCGAACGGCCAGTTCTGGGCCTCGAGGAACTGCTGCTGGATCAGGTTGCCGACCATGTAGGTGTCCGGGCCGCCGAGCAGCTGGGCGGAGATGAAGTCGCCCACCGCGGGGAGGAAGACAAGCACGCAACCGGCCGCCACCCCCTGGAAGGCCGCGCGGCCACGTGACGTGCCAGAACGTCTGCCAGCGACTCCCGTACAGGTCCTTTCCGGCCTCGATCAGAGCAGGGGTCCATGCGGTCGAGCGCCGCGTACAGCGGCAGGATCATGAACGCGAGGTAGCCGTAGACCAGACCGCCGATCACGGCCCACGACGTGTTCACGAACTGGACCCCGGTGTCGGTCATGCCCGATGTCCTGGAGGATCCCGTTCAGCAGGCCCTCGTCGGACAGGATCGCCACCCAGGCGTAGGTGCGCACGAGGTAGTTGACCAGGAAGGGCAGCACCACGACCGCGATCAGCAGCGTCTTCCAGCGACCGCCGAAGCGGGCGATGTAGTACGCGATCGGGTAGCCGATCAGCAGGCAGAGCGCGACGGTGGCGAGCGCGTACCCGACCGAGCGCAGCAGCACCGGCGCGAACAGCGGGTCGAACACGTCGGCGAAGTTCGCGGGGTGCCAGCCGTACACCGCCTGGTACAGGGGGTCGGTCGACCCCAGGGAGACCGCGATCACGATGCCCAGCGGCACCGCGAAGAGCAGCACCAGCCACACGGCCGCCGGCGCGAGCATCAGGTGGGCGAAGCGGTTCTCGCTCACGACTGCCTTGACCTCGAGGAAGGTGTCGGTCCACAGCTCGCGGTCCTCCTGGGGGAGGTTGGCGAACTGGTCGCCGCCCTCGAGGTCGTCGATCGTCACCACGATGTTCGGGTCGTCCTTTGCGAGGTCGGCGAAGGTCTGGTCCTGGCCGCGGTTCGGCATCGGGTAGCCGTTCCAGTTGACGTTGCGCGCCGCGTTCTTCGGGTCGCACATGAAGTCCATGAACAGCATTGCGGTGCCTGGATGCTCCGCGTTGACCGGGATCACGAACGTGTCGCTTCCGACCGGGAACCCCTCCTCTGGACTTCTGGAACTGGATCGTGTCGGGGTCGTCGACGCGGTAGCGGATGTTGATGATGTCGCCGTTCCACAGGTGCTCGATCCAGGCGTTGCCGCTCGACATGTTGGTGATCGTGTCGACCGAGTAGCCGCGCAGCAGCGGCTTCAGGCCGACCAGCCACTCCTTGGTCGCTCTCCAGCTCCGACTCCACGACCGTGTTCATGTCGTAGCCGTTGAGCAGGTTGCCCGCGGCGAGCGCCTCCTGGTAGTCGTCGAGCATGAAGATCCGCCCCGCCGCCTCCTCGTTTCCGAGGTCGTTCCAGGAGCTCGTCATGTTGTCGATGACGTCGGCGCGGTACCCGATCCCGGTGATGTAGAGCGAGTACGGGACCGAGTGCGCCGAGTCGGGGTCGTACCAAGGATCGTCGAAGTAGCCGTAGATGTTGTCGCGGTTCTTGAGCTTGTCGCTGCGGGATCCGCAGCAGCTGCTCCTCCTGGACCAGCCGCTGGACGTACTCGGCGGTGGGGAACACGACGTCGTAGGCGTTGCCGGCCCGCAGCTTCGCGATCATCCCCTCCATCGAGTCGAAGTAGGACTGGATCACCCGGACGTCGTGCTTCTTCTCGAACTCCTTGACCAGCCCCGGATTGATGTACTGGGAGTAGTTGAAGTAGTAGAGGTCGCCGTCGACCTTGGGCTCGATCACCCGGTCCGTGTCGCCCTGAAGGCCGCGGCCGATCCCGCAGCTGGACAGTCCGAGGGCGACCGCCGCGCCCGCGCCCGCCTGCAGCAGCTCCCGCCGGCGCATCCGTCCGCTACCCGGCAGATCGAGCCCGGCGGTGCCCTGGTTCCGTCGTCCCCCGCTCAAGTAACGCCCGCCCCGGTCAGCTCACACCCCAGCTGGTGCTCCAGCAGCTGGAGGCACAATTGGCGCGCCCGCTCGACCGATACGGCCGGATCGTTGAGTGTCACCTGGACCGCCAGCCCGTCGAGCAGCGATCCGAGCACCAGGGCCACGTCGCCGGCGTCGGCGTCGCGGAACTCTCCGTCGGCCTGACCCCGGCGGATGATCGTCGCGATCGTCCCGAGCCAGCGCGCGTCCAGCTGCTCCCGCGTGCGCGCCATCTCCGGCTCCCGCAGCGCGCGCGGCCACAGCTCCATCCACAGCGCGGCGTCGAAGTCGCCCTCGGTGAGGCACGCCTCGACCAGCATCACGAGCCCTTCCGCGGCGCTGCTCATCACCTCGAGCTGCTCCTCGAACTCCGTGTAGAAGCCCTCCTCGGCGGCCACCAGCGCTTCGGTGAGCAGCTCGCCCTTGGACTCGAAGTAGTAGAGGACGGCGGGCGCGCTGGTGCCCATCCGCTCCGCGACGTCGGCGATCCTGGTGGCCTGCAGACCGCGCTCCCGGATCACCTCCGCGGCCGCCTCGAGGATCTCCCGCCGCCGGAGGTGTGCGATCTGCGGGCGCGGGCTCACGCGCTCCCCACCGCCGCGAAGCCCGTAAGTTGAACCGCCATTAAGGAAACCTATATCAAGGGCGAGCCGAACTGCAAGCCGCGCGGCCGGCCCGTCCTACTCGGCGCGGGGCGGAATCTCGGGGTCGAGGCCGAGCGTGCCCGCGAGCACTTGCCACACCTCGCTCCGCGCCCAGTCGAGCGGCACGGCGGGGTCGCGGACGAGCGCGCGGATCCCGAACCCGTCGAGCATCGCCAACGCGGTATCAGTGAGGGCGTCGGCGTCGCAGTCCGCGAACTCGCCGTCGGCGATCCCCGCCGCGATCTCGTCGTTGAACCACGTGTGCATGCGCTCGTAGAGCCGCGCAGCGGTGGGGCGAAGCTCGGGTCGGCGTGCCGCCCGGAGCCACAGCTCGACCCACAGCATCCAGTCGCGCTCCAGCGGGCCCGGGTAGGGAAGGCACTGGTCGATCATCGCCGCGAGCCGATGCGCGTGCGAGGGCGCATCGTCCTCCCCCTCGGGGCCGATCCGCACGTCGCCGGCGAGCTCGAAGGAATGCTCGAGCGCCTCGGCGAGCAGTGCCTCCCGGGTCTCGAAGTGGTAGTGGACGAGCGAGCTGGAGACCCCTGCGTCCATCGCGATGCGCGCGATCCGCACGTCGTCGATACCGTCGGTCGCGATCCGCTCCACGGCGGCGTCGAGGATGTGCTCCCTGGCGCTGCGCTCGCGGGCTTTGGTCGGCGTCGACATCACGCCAGAATCAACCGGCGAGCTCGCGAGCGAGCTCGCCGGTGGTCTCGGGCTCAGGCTCGTGCTCGACGCGGAGGTCCGAGCGAATCCGGTTGGCGAACCAGCCCACCGCCGCCTCCCGGCCGGACAGGGGACCCGGGGTGAAGCCGCGCGTCGCGAGCCCGGCCTGGACGTTCTCGACCAGGTCGACGTCCTCCTCGTGGACCATGGTGTTCAGCTTCATGTTCAGGCGCTGCACGAGGCGGTTGCGAAGGCCGGACCGCTGGGGCCGGTAGGCCGTGAACGAGTCACGGGTGGCCAGCACGCCGTCGGGCCGGATCTGCCACGTCATGACCTGGTCGGGATAGAGGTCGATCGCGGTATTGGGATAGATGAACACGTACCGCCACGCCCGGACGGCGTCCGCCTCCAGCCCGGGCATCGGGCTGACGAGTCGTCTGTACAGCCGCTCCATGCGCGTCCCGGCGGGCTTGTCTCGAAGCGGCGCCTCGAACCACACGTGGTGCTCGCCCACCTCGGCGTCGTAGCGCTTGTAGTCGAGCAGCCGCATCAGGCCCGGGTGGGCGATCGGCACGTGGTAACCCTCGAGGTAGTTGTCGATGACGATCTTCCAGTTCACGGACTGGTGGCCCTGAACCGACGAGAACGCAGCGAGCGACGGGATCCGGTACGGGGCGAGGCGCTCGGGCAGGTCGCCGACGAGATCGGAGAGCGCCGTCGCTCCGAGCTCGAGGTTGACGAACACGAGCCCACACATCTCCTCCACGCGCGCCGGGAGGAGCCCCAGCTTCGACTTGTCGATCTCGCCGAAGCTCCGCACCTCGGGCATCCCGATCAGCGATCCGTCGAGCCGGTAGGTCCAGCCGTGGTAGCGGCAGCGGATCGCCTTCCCGCACTGCCCCGAGCCGCTCAGAACCCGCGAGCCGCGGTGCCGACACGTGTTGCGGAACGCCCGCAGCCTTCCGTCCTTCCCCCGCACGACCAGCACGGGCTGGGTGCCCGCCTGGGTCGTCAGGTAGTCGCCAGGCTCGGGAATCCGTGAGACGTGCCCCGCGAGCTGCCAGCTCCGCTCGAGGATCCGCTCGTGCTCGCGCTCCAGGACGTCCGGGTCCCGGTAGTAGCGGGGAGCGAGGGCGGGATGGGTTCCTGACTTTGTGATCAGTTGATGTTATCATGGCGCGGTGAGCACGAACGGTCGCCATGCATGGCTCTCTTTAACGCCCGAGCCCGAGCGGGAGCTCCCGGTCAGCGTGGCGACGCTGCGCGCCGGTGACCGAGCGAGCCCGGACGCGGTCGAGCTCGAGCGCGCGCGGATCGAGCGACTCGTGGTGCGCGCGCGTCGCGGCGGCTGGCTCGCCTACCTGGGCGAGGTAGTGGAGCTGATCGAGCGCGCCGGCCCGAGTCCCGACCCGGACGTGCGTCGTGCCCGCACCGTGGCGCTCGAGGTGGTTCGAAACCACCATGGGCTGCTGCTCGGCCTGCCCGGCCGCGCCGCGGAGCAGACCGCGCCCGAGCGCTCGAAGCTGGATGCCGCCGCCCAACTCTCGAACGGAGGAAGATCATGAGTATCGACGCGACCACGCTGACGGCTGAGCTTGCAAGCGCCGCGGAGTTGACGGCGGAGCAGCAGGACCTGCGCGAGCGCGCCCGCCGCTTCGTCGACGAGGTCCTGATCCCCAACGAGGAGCTCGCCGAGACGAGCGGCGGGAAGATCCCCGACGAGCTCAAGCAGCGGATCAAGCGCGAGTCGGTCGACGCTGGCCTGAGCGGCGGCCTGCACGCCCGCGAGCACGGCGGCCAGGGATGGTCGAAGCTCGAGTGGTTCCTGGTCGAGGAGCAGTTCGGACGCTCGACCAACGCGCTTTCGTGGCACGTCCCCGGCGCCTACAACGTGCTCAAGAGCGGATCCGAGGAGCAGATCGAGCGCTACCTGAAGCCCGCCCTGCGCGGCGAGCTGCACGACGCCTACGCGGTCACCGAGCTCAACGCGGGCTCCGACCCCTCACGGATCGAGACGACGGCGGTCCGAAGCGACGGCGGTTGGGTGATCAACGGCGAGAAGTGGTTCGTCACCTACGGCGACATCGCCGCGGTGTACATCGTGATGGCGAACGCGATCACCGACGGCGAGCGGCATCCCACCCTGTTCCTGGTCGACCGGGGGCGCTCCGGGATCGAGGTCGTCGACGACCCTCCCTTCACCCACACCTATCCCCACGGCCATCCGACGATCCGGTTCACCGACGTGGAGGTCGCGGACGAGGACGTGATCGGGGGGCTCGGCGGCGGCGAGGACCTGCAGCGCGCGTGGTTCACCGAGGAGCGCCTCGGGATCGCAGCGCGCGGGGTCGGGTCGATGTGGCGACTGCTCGAGGAGACGGTCGGCTGGGCGATCGAGCGCGAGCAGGGCGGCAACCGGATCATTGACTATCAGGGGGTCTCCTTCCCGCTCGCGGACTCCGCGGCCGACACGGCCGCCGGAAGGCTGCTGACCATGGAGGTCGCTCGCCTCGTCGACTCCGGCGCCGACCCCAAGATCGTGCACGCGAAGGCCTCGATGGCGAAGCTGTTCGTAAGCGAGGCGGCCGGTCGCTGCGCGGACCGCGCCGTCCAGGTGTTCGGCGGCCGCGGCTACATGCGCACCAACGTCGCCGAGCGCTTCCTGCGCGAGCTGCGCGTCGACCGGATCTGGGAAGGGACGAGCGAGATCCAGCGGCTGATCGTCGCGCGGGCGCTGGAGCGGCGCGGCGTCGAGCGCACGCTCCACTAGCCTCGGAGCCCGTGGACCTCGGCCGTCTCTTTCACCCGCGCTCGATCGCGGTCGTCGGAGCGAGCGACCGCGAGGGCTCGTACGGCGGCCAGACGCTCGTCAACCTGGCGACGATCTCCTACGACGGCGATGTGTGGGGGGTGAACCCGGGTCGCGATCAGGTCTACGGGCGCAAGTGCTTCCCGTCGCTGAGCGAGCTTCCCACCGTCCCGGACGCGGTCGTGGTTGCGGTGCCGGCCGCCTCGGTGCCGGGGGTGATCGACGAGGCCGGCCGGCTCGGATGCGGCGGCGCGGTCGTCTACGGAGCGGGGTTCGCCGAGGTCGAGGGCGGCCAGGCGCTCCAGGACGAGCTGGTCGCGGCGGCCCGGCGGCACGACCTCCCGGTTTGCGGCCCGAACGGCAACGGCATCGTGTGCTACCCGCGGAGGGTCGCGCTGTGGGGCGACGCGCTGTCCGCGCGCGAGCCCGGCGAGGTCGCGATCGTGTCGCAGAGCGGCAACCAGGCCGTCAACGCGATCTCGGTCCGGCGCGGCCTGCGCTTTCACACGGTCGTCTCGTGCGGGAACGGCGCCGTGCTCGAGGCGGCGGACTTCCTTCACTTCCTGGCGGGCGAGGAAGGGGTGCGCTCGGTGGCGCTCAACCTCGAGGACGACGGGGACGGCGCGCGCCTGTGCGAGGCGCTCGCCGCGTGCGCCGACGCCGGGATCGGGGTCGCGGCGCTGAAGGTCGGCGCCTCCGAGGCGGGGGCGTCGGCGGCCGCTGCCCACACCGGGGCGGTGGCGGGCGACCAGCGCGTGTTCCGCGCCCTGCTCGAGGAGGCCGGCGTCGCGATCGCGGCCGACTTCCACGACCTCCTGGAGCTGGCGAAGGCCCTCGCCTTACGGCGAGGGCCTCACAAGGCGCGCGATCTGCGAGCAGATCGCGCGGTTCCTGCTGAGTCCGACGGGCTCGCGGTGATGACCTGCTCGGGTGGGGACTCGAGCGCGGCGGGTGACGAGGCGACCCGCCACGGGATCGAGTTCGCGATCTTCTCGGACACGACGAAGCGCCGCCTCGGCGAGCTGCTGCCCTCGGCGGCGACGATCCAGAACCCGCTCGACTACACGGCGATGATCTGGGGCGAGCGCGAGAAGCTTCGCGACCTGATCGTCGCGGTCGCGGACGATCCCGCGGTCGCCGAGCTGCTGATCTTCTACGACGAGCCCCCCGACCTGGAGGGGGATCCGAAGGTCTCGTGGGACGCCGTTCGCGAGGGGATCCTCGACGGCGCGAAGGACAGCAGCGTCCCCGTGATCGTCTCCTCGACGCTCCCGGAGCTCCTGCAGGCCGACAGCGCCGACCGCATGGTTGCGGCGAGCGTTCCCGCGCTCGCCGGGCTGCGAAGCGGGGTCGCGGCCGCCGCGGCGCTCGCGGGACAGCCCGGCGACCCGGTCCGGCTGCAGGAGATCGCCGCCGTCGCGCGGCGCGCCCACGCGCCCGGCGCGAGCCAGCAAGGCCCGTGGCTCTCGGAGCACGATGCGAAGGCGCTTCTGCGCGAGGCCGGCCTGCCGGTCGTGCCGGGACGGCTCGCCGGCGACGAGGACGAGGCGGCGGCGATCTTCGCCGAGCTCGGACCTCCCGTCGCCGCCAAGCTCACCCACGCGGAGCTCCGCCACAAGACCGAGCACGGCGCCCTGGAGCTCGACCTGGTCAGCGAGGCGGAGGTGCGCGACGCCCACGGACGGCTGAGTGCGATCGGGGTCGGGTCGGTGCTCGTCGAAAGACACGTGCCGCCCGGCGTGGAGCTGCTCGTCTCGGCGCGCCGCGACGCCGTCGTCCCGTCGCTCGCCGTCGGCCTCGGCGGAGTGTGGACCGAAGCGCTGGACGACGCGGCTGTGGTCCCCCTCCCGGCGACGCCGTCGCGGGTCGAGCAGGCCCTGCGCGGCCTGCGGGGCTCGCCGGTGCTTACGGGGGAGCGCGGCGGACCCGAGCTCGGATCTGGCGGCCGCGGCGCGACTCGCCACCGCCGTCGGGCGCCTGCTGCTCGACTCCGATCTCGAGCTGGTGGAGCTGAACCCCGTCGTCGTCTACGAGGACGGCGCGGTCATCGTCGACGCCCTCGCGAGGGCGACCGCCCCAACCGCCAGCCCGGCGGCGGTCAACCAGTAGGCGGCGTCGGCGCTCGCGAGCTCGAGCAGGGCGCCGCCGACCAGCGGGCCGATCGCGTACCCGGTCGCGTAGAGGACGTTGAGCAAGCCGTAGCCGAGCCCACGCTCCACCTCCCCGAAGGCCTCGTCGAGCCACGGGACCGCGGCGGCGAACGCAAGGCTGAACCCGGCTCCGAACAGGCCGAGCGCGACGGCCGCGCCCAGCGTCCCTGCGAACACCGCGAGCAGAGCGACCGACAGCGCGAGCGTCGCCAGCCCGGCGACCGCGGGACCATGCCGTCCCCGCCGGTCACCCCACCTTCCGCCGAGCGGCGACAGCGGGGCGTCGACCGCGATCGAGAGCGCGAACAGCAGCCCGATCGCCGCGCTCGACAGCCCGAGGCGGGCATCGAGATCGAGCGGCGCGACGAGCTCCACGACCCCCAGTGCCGCCGCTCCCCCGAGCGCGATCGCGGTGGCGACGGCGCCGACCCCCGATCCCGCCGCTCGTACGATG
The DNA here is from genome assembly GCA_963754225.1 of uncultured Thermoleophilia bacterium. Taxonomy (GTDB): domain Bacteria; phylum Actinomycetota; class Thermoleophilia; order Solirubrobacterales; family 70-9; genus DASPWW01. The sequence continues at coordinate 51,274 of CAVWEV010000001.1, read as the reverse complement.
GTGCGCCACGCGGGTGTCTCGGCCGGCTCGCGTCGCGTCTCGCGGGGAAACACCGCCACCACGCCCGCGGCCAGCCCGACGGAGATCGCGCACACGATCAGGAACGGCGCCGCGAACCCGAGCAGGTCGGCGGTGACTCCGCCCAGCGCCGGTCCCGCGATCGAGCCGATGCTGTTGGCCGCGAACGCGACGCCGAGCGCCTCCCCCCGCTTGCCCGGCGGGGCGAGGTCGGAGACCACCGCGAGCGCCGCGATCCAGCTCGCCGCCGATCCGGTTCCCTGAACGGCGCGACCAGCCATCAGCACTGCGAGCGAGTCGGAGACCGCGATCAGCGCGGATCCCGCCGCCGTGAGCAGCAGGCCGCGCGATCAGCAGCGGCCGTCTCCCTACCCGATCGGCGAGTCGCCCCAAGGGCAGCGCGAACAGCGCCACCGGCAGCGCGTACACCGGCGAGGGAGGCCCCGAGCGCGGCGTCGCTGGCGCCGGTTCGCTCCTCGATCACGGGCAGCAGCGGGGCGATCAGTCCGAGCAGTGCGGTGTCAACCGTGACCGCGCCGATCGCGACCGAGACGACGGCCCGCCGGCGGCGGACCGGGCGATCAGCCTCGATAGTGCTCGATGGCGCCCGTCTTCTCCAGGTCGCCCTCGTGGATCGCCTCGACGTCGAGAACGACGTCGATATGGTCGCTACCCGCCATCATGCGCCGGCCGACCCGTTCCCGGCTCGACGACGAACGCCAGCTGGTCCACGAAGCACCACGACCAGTCCTCGCCCGGCTCCAGCGAGGTCATGATCGGATGACCGCTGTCGCCGGCGTGCACACTCGCGTGTTTATTTGGGGAGGAGTCGCAGCACCCGACCTTGCCGCAGGTCCGGCACACGCGCAGGTGGACCCAGCGATCACCGGTCTTCAGGCACTCTTCGCAGCCCTCGAACTCCTCGGGCGGTTCTACCCGGATCTGGTCCAGGTGAGTGCAGGTCGCCATGCTCAAAGCCTTAACACAGTCGTCAAGATCTGAGTGGCTGCCGATGCCTCCTCCCGATGAGATCAACGACGCCGACGAGCGGCCGCTCGAGCTGATCCTGGCTCGCAATCTCGTCTCGATCATCTCGCTGGCCGCCTTCCTGGTCGACGTCGACGGCGACATCGTGTTCTTCAACGAGGCCGCCGCCCAGGTGATCGGCCCCCGGTTCGAGGAGACCGGCAGCCTTACGCGCGAGCAGTGGAACCCGGAGTTCGGGCCGTTCGACGAGCACGGGCGACCCGTGCCTTACGACGAGCTCCCGCTGACGATCGCGGTGCGCGAGGGCCGGCCGGCCTACGGCCGCTTCCACATCCGGACGGACGGCGGCAGCCTGATCGAGATCGAGGCCGGCGCCTTCCCTCTCACCGGGCCCGACGGCTACCACGGCGCCATGGTGATGTTCTGGCCGCTGTCGACCGACGGCGAGGGGTGAGGCCGTGCGCGTGACGCTGTGGGGCGTCCGCGGCTCGATCCCCGTTCCCGGCCCGGCGGCGGCGGGCTTTGGGGGAAACACGTCCTGCGTCCAGGTCACGGTCGGCGACGGAAGCGAGCTGATCCTCGACGCGGGGACCGGGATCAGGGCGCTTGGCGAGGCGATCGTCGCGCGCTCGCGGCGCCTGCACATCCTGCTCACCCACCTCCACCTCGACCACATCCAGGGCCTGATGTTCTTCGCTCCCCTGTTCGATCGCGACGCCGAGGTCACCGTGTGGGGACCGCCGGCCGCCGGGCGGGCGCTGCGTGACCGGCTCGCCCGATACATCTCGAACCCGCTCTCCCCGATCGAGATCAGGGACCTTGCGGCCAGGGTGAGCTTCGAGGACACGCCGTCGACCCCATGGCGGATCGGCGACGTCGAGCTGCGCGCCTCGCTCGTCGCCCATCGCGGACCAACGCTCGGTTACCGGCTGACCGAGGACGGCTCGACCGTCGCCTACCTCCCGGACCACGAGCCCGGGCTGGGCGAGGACCTCGGCACCGCGGACCCCAGGTGGATCTCGGGCCACCGACTCGCGCGGGACGCGTCGCTCTTGATTCACGACTGCCAGTACGACGACGCCGAGTACCGGGGGCACCGCGGCTGGGGCCACTCCAGCCTCGCCGACGCGCTGGCCTTCGCGCGCCGCAGCGAGGCTCGACGCGTGGCGCTCTTCCACCACGACCCCGCGCACGACGACGCCCGACTCGACGCGCTCGGCGAGCAGGCAGCCGAGCGCTGGGCGGCGCGCGGCCCCGGCGCCCCGCTCGAGCTGGCCCGGGAGGGTCAGGCATTCGAGCTCTAGGGCGGGCTGCTCTTGCCGGCTCACGGAGAGAGGACGATCTTCAGCGCCTCGCGCCGGTCGTACACGGCGTAGGCCTCGGCCGCCTCCTCGAGGCGCATGTGGTGGGTGACCAGCGGGGTGGGGTCGAGCACTCCCGATGCGAGCATCGCGAGCACCCGGTCGAGGTGGCCGATCACGTTCGCGTGTCCGGTGCGCAGCGTCAGCGCCTTGATCCACACGACGCCCATGTGGAGCTCGACCCGCTCGGCGTACACGCCTGTCACCGACACGCTCCCCGCCTTGCGCGCCAGGCGGCAGGCGAGATCGAGCGCATCGGGGTGGCCGACCGCGTCTACGGACAGGTCGACCCCGCGCCCCTCGGTCAGCTTCTTGACGCTGCCGCGCGGATCGCCGTCGGTGAGGTGCACGGGCGTCGCGCCGAGCTCCTCGGCGACGCGAAGCCGCTCCTCCACCGAGTCGACCGCGACGACGAGCGCGGCGCCGGCCGCACGCGCCACCTGCACCGCGCACAGCCCCACGGGACCGAGCCCCAGCACGGCAACGCTCCCGCCGGGCTCCATGCCACCCCCCGCGATCGCGTGGTACGCGGTCCCCGCGACGTCCCCCGCGAACAGCGCTGCGTCGTCGGAGATCCCCTCGGGCACGCGGCGCAGCACGAGGTTGGCGTGCGGAACCAGCACCAACTCGGCCTGCGCGCCCTGCAGCGAGCCGAGCGTGGCGCCGTGGCCGAACACACGGCTCTCGTCGCACTTGTGGTACTCGCCGCGGCGGCAGAAGAAGCACCGGCCGCACGCGGTGCCGTAGGTGCCGAGTACCCGATCGCCGACCTCGACCTCGCTCACTCCGTCGCCCGCCTCGACGACCGTCCCAACGTACTCGTGCCCGATCACGAACCCGGGCTCGATCTGCACCCGCCCGTGGTAGATGTGCAGGTCCGAGCCGCAGATCCCGGTCGCCTCGACGCGGACGATCGCGTCGTCCGCCGCCTGGGGCGTGGGCTCGGGGCGATCCTCCACCCGGACCTCGCCCGGCGCCTGGAACGTGACCGCGCGCACGGCGCCAGCATAGTTGGGTGATCGCTCGTGCCCGCCGCCTGGCCCCTCGGGCCAAGCAGCCGGATCGCGCTTGGCCACATCGGCCGAAACGGTTGCGAGGCGGCGTTTTCAACCGGCGCGGGTATAGAGTCCCGTTTGAGGGCAGGACCCTCGGGTGCAGGAGGGGGCCAAGAGAGGAGAGAGGATGAGGAGAGGAGTTCGGGTTCACGGACGCACAAAGCTCGCCGCGCTGGCGGGTTGCCTGGCGCTGACCGCGTCGTTCGCGGCGATCGGCTGTGGCGGCGGGGGCACCGACGATGACGAGGCCGCGCAGGGTGGAGAGATGAACATCACCCTGACCTCGTTCCCCGACTACCTCGACCCTCAGATCTCCTACACGCTGGAGGGGTGGGAGGCGCTGTGGCCCACCTACACCCCGCTTCTGACCTACCGGCACGAGGCCGGCGAGACCGGGACCGAGGTCGTCCCCGGCCTGGCCGAGGACCTGCCCGAGATCTCCTCCGACGGCAAGACCTACACGCTGACGCTTCGCGACGGGATGAAGTACTCGGACGGCACGCCGATCAAGGCGTCGGACTTCAAGTTCGCCGTCGAGCGCATGTTCGACACCGAGTCCGGCGGCTCCAGCTTCTACACCACCATCGTCGGCGCCGAGGACTACCAGGCCGGCAAGGCCAAGGACATCTCCGGGATCGACGACCAACGACGACACCGGCGAGATCACGATCGAGCTGACCGATCCCCGCGGCACGTTCAACAACGAGCTGGGGCTGATGTTCGTAGCCCCGGTGCCGCAGAACACGCCGTCCGAGGACCAGACCAAGAACCCGCCGCCGTCGAGCGGACCGTTCGAGATCACCGACGTGCAGCCCGGGCGCAGCTTCGTGATGGAGCGCAACCCGGAGTTCGACACGATCCAGGACGCCGGGGCGGACGAGGTCGCGGACGCGAACGTCGACAAGATCACCGTGACGGAGAACACGAACAACTCCGCCCAGGTGACCGACGTGGAGCAGAACAAGGTCGACTTCATGGTCGACCCGCCGATCGCCGACCGCCTGCCGGAGGTGGAGCAGCAGTACGAGGACCGCTTCCGGTTCGAGGACTCGCTCAACACCTACTACTTCTGGATGAACAACCAGGAGCCGCCGTTCGACGACCTCAAGGTGCGCCAGGCGGTCAACTACGCGATCGACCCCGAGGCGCTGAACCGGATCTTCGGCGGGCGCCTGAACCCCGACCAGCAGATCCTGCCGCCGGGGATGCCGGGCTACGAGGAGTACGAGCTGTATCCCGGCCCCGACGTGGAGAAGGCGAAGCAGCTGCTCCAGCAGGCGAACCCCTCTGACACGGACATCACCGTCTGGACGGACGATGAGCCCGACCGCAAGCGGATCGGCGCCTATTACCAGGACGTCCTCAACGACATCGGCTTCAACGCCGAGCTCAAGGTGATCGCCGGCGAGATCTACTTCACGACGATCGGCAACGCGAAGACCCCGAACCTCGACACCGGATTTACCGACTGGTTCCAGGACTATCCGCACCCGAACGATTTCTTCGAGCCGCTGTTGAACGGCGAGAGCATCCTGCCGACCAACAACAACAACTTCGGGAACGTCGACATCCCGGAGCTCAACAAGGAGATCAACACGCTCGCTCAGGAGCAGCTCACGGATGACGTCGAACAGCAGTACGCCGACCTCGATCGGAAGTACATGGAGCAGGCGGTGTGGGCGCCGTACGGAAACGAGCGCTTCACCACCTTCGTCTCCGACCGGATCGACTTCGATCAGGTCTACCACCACCTGCTCTTCAACGAGGACTACACGAGCTTCGCGGTCACGGAGTGAGCCAACGAAGCCGCGGCGAGGCAGGGCGACCGGCGCGCTAGCCTGAGGGCGAAGTGGCGTCGGAGCCCTATGTAAAGCCGGCGTTCGAGACGCCCGAGGGGGCGCCGGGAGAGCAGTACCACGTCCCGGGCGAGCCGGCGCTTCCTCCCGGAGAGAGGATCGAGGGGCGCAGCCCGTGGTACCTGGCGTGGCGACGGCTGCGTCGAAACCGCGTCGCGCTCGGGTTCGGGGCCCTGTTCGTGCTCATCGTCGTGTACTGCCTCGCGGGCCCGCTGTGGGCCAATTACGTCGCCGACACCGGGCCGAACACGAACCACATCACGGACCAGATCACGATCGGCGGCGAGCCGACCGACGTCGTGGCGCCGAACGGGACGCCGATCGGGCCGCGGGCTGCACAGCAAGTTCCTGCTCGGGGCGGACGCCAACGGGCGCGACGTGATGGTGCGGATGATGTACGGCGGACGGACTTCGATCTACATCGGCGTGATGGCCGCGCTGATCACCACGATCTTCGCGGTCGCCGTAGGGCTGCTCGCCGGCTACTTCCGCGGCTGGACCGATTCGGTCCTGTCGCGGGCGATGGACGTGATCTGGGCCTTCCCGGTCCTGCTGCTGGGGATCGCGCTAGGCACCGCGCTCGCCTTCGGGGGCCTCCAGATCGGCCCGCTCTCGATCCCGGACAACTCGCTGTGGATCGTGATCCTGATCATCGGGTTCGTGTACGTCCCGTACATGGCGCGCCCGATCCGCGGCGAGGTCCTCGCGCTGCGTGAGAAGGAGTTCGTCGAGGCGTCCGTGGCGCAGGGCAAGGGGCCGCTGCGAATCATGTTCACGGAGCTGCTCCCCAACCTGTGCGTCGACGATCATCGTCTTCTTCACCCTCAACATCGCCAACAACATGCTGCTCGAGTCGGCGCTGTCGTTCCTCGGCGCGGGCGTGCAGCCGCCCAACGCCTCGTGGGGAACCCTGATCGCGGAGGGCGTACGAGACGATCTACACGGCCCCCCACCTGACGATCATCCCCGGGGTGGCGATCGTGCTCACGGTCCTGTCGCTGAACGTGTTCGGCGACGGCCTGCGCGACGCGCTCGACCCCAAGGCGAAGATCAGGCTGGAGCAGCTAGGTGGGCCGCTTCATCGTCAGACGGCTAGTCGGGATGATCGCGGTGCTGTTCGCGATCTCGGTGATCGTGTTCGTGATCTTCAACGTGATCCCGAACTCCGATCCCGCGCTGCGGATCGCCGGCAAGAACGCCAACGCCCAGCTGATCAAGCGACATCAACGAGGAGTGGGGGTTCGACGACCCCCTCCCGGTGCAGTACCTGACGATGATGAAGAAGGTCTTCACCGGGGATCTGAAGTCCTACCAGAGCCAGCTCAACGTCGGACGAGCAGATCATCGACGGGATTCCGGTGACGCTCTCGCTATGCATCGGCGCCGCTGTGATCTGGATGTCGTTCGCGATCCTGTTCGGCTACCTGAGCGCGGTCAAGGCGGGCAAGGCCACCGACCGCGGGCTCACGATCCTGGCGCTGATCGGCATCTCCATGCCCGTCTTCTGGCTCGCGGCGATGCTGCTCTACTTCCTCAGCGCCAAAGTGACGCTGTTCCCGACCGGGCGGCTACGTGCCGCTGGCCGAGAGCCCGCTCGACTGGGCCTACCACCTGATCCTCCCGTGGTTCACGCTCGCGGTGCTGTTCATCGGCTTCTACAGCCGCGTGCTGCGCTCCAACATGCTCGACGCGATGAACGAGGACTACGTGCGCACCGCCCGCGCCAAGGGGCTCAGCGAGCGCCAGGTGCGGATCCGCCACGTGCTGCGCAACTCGCTGATCCCGATCGTGACCCTGTTCGGGCTCGACTTCGGCGCTGTTGTCGGCGGCGGCGCGATCCTCACCGAGACCGTCTACAACCTGCCGGGCGTCGGAGCGTACGCCGGGGAGGCGATCGGAAACCTCGACCTCCCGCCGCTGATGGCCGTGACGCTCTTCGGGGCGTTCTTCATCGTCTTCTTCAACACGCTCGTCGACATCCTGTACGCGTACCTCGACCCCCGGATCCGGTTGGCGTGATGGCGCCGCCCCCCCTGCTCCAGGTCTCCGATCTGCATGTCAGCTTCGCGACCGAGGACGGGACCCTGCGCGCCGTCGACGGGGTCTCGTTCGACCTCCGTGCAGGCGAGGTGCTGGCGATCGTCGGCGAGTCGGGCTCGGGCAAGAGCGTCACCGCCCAGACGCTGATCGGCCTCACGCGTTCCTCCAACGCCCACATCGACGGGCTCGGTGCGGTTCGGCGATCGCGATCTGATCACCGCCTCGGACGAGGAGCTGCAGGCGATCCGCGGCGAGGAAATGGCGATGGTCTTCCAGGACCCGATGACCTCGCTCAACCCGGTGTACCGGGTCGGAGACCAGATCACCGAGCAGATCCTCGCGCACTCGAAGGTCTCCGACGACGTCGCCGAGGAGGAGGCGGTGCGGCTGCTCCGGGCCGTGGGCATCCCGGACGCCGAGCGACGCGCCCGCGACTACCCGCACGAGTACTCGGGCGGGATGCGCCAGCGGGCGATGATCGCGATGGCCCTCTCGCTCGAGCCGACGGTCCTGATCGCCGACGAGCCCTCGACCGCGCTCGACGTCACGATCCAGGCGCAGATCCTGCGCCTGCTCGAGTTCCTCAACCGCGACCGCGGGCTGGCGCTGATCATCATCACGCACGACCTCGGTGTCGTGGCGGAGGTCGCCGACCGGGTGGCGGTCATGTACGCGGGACGGATCGTCGAGTCGGGGACGCTGGACGAGGTGTTCTACGACCCCCAGCATCCCTACACGTGGGGGCTGCTCGGCTCGCTCACGCGGGTGGACCAGCCCCACACCGAGACGCTGGCGCAGATCAGCGGGCAGCCGCCCTCGCTGCTCTCTCTGCCCGAGGGATGTCACTTCCAGCCGCGCTGCCCGCACGCCTTCGAGCGCTGCAAGGAGGTGCCGCCGCTCACCGAGCGCGACCGGGAGGGCAGCGGGCACACGGACCGCTGCTGGCTGGATCCCGAGCGCAAGCGCTCGCTGCGCCAGGTGGGCGACCGCATCGGCCTCGAGGTCCCCGCGGCGTGAGCGAGGCGACCGCAGTTCCCGAGGCGCCTGACGTCGCCCCCGCGGCGCCCGACGCCGGGTCGCGCGACGAGACCCCGCTGCTCGAGATCACCCACCTCGTGAAGCACTTCCCGATCAAGTCGGGGCTGCTGATCGACCGCGAGGTCGGACAGGTCCGGGCGGTCGACGACGTCACTCTGTCGGTGCCCGCGGGCGAGACCCTGGGCCTGGTCGGGGAGTCGGGGTGCGGCAAGACCACGCTGTGCCGGAGCGTGCTGCAGCTGCTCGAGCCGACCTCTGGCTCGGTGCGCTTCGAGGGTCGCGAGCTCGCCGGGAGCTCGCGCAAGCAGCTGCAGCCGTTGCGCCGCGAGATGCAGATGATCTTCCAGGATCCGTTCGCCTCGCTCAACCCGCGCAAGCGCGTCGGCCAGATCGTCGGCGACCCGCTGCGACTGCACGGGATCGCCTCGGGCTCGGAGCTGAAGCGCCAGGTCCAGGAGCTGCTCGACCGCGTTGGGCTGCACCCCGAGCACTACAACCGCTACCCGCACGAGTTCTCAGGCGGGCAGCGGCAACGCATCGGGATCGCCCGCGCGCTTGCCCTGCGCCCCAAGCTGATCATCGCCGACGAGCCTGTGTCGGCGCTGGACGTGTCGATCCGGGCGCAGATCATCAACCTGCTGGCCGAGCTGCAGCAGGAGTTCTCGCTCACCTACATCTTCGTCTCGCACGACCTCGGGGTGGTGCGCCACGTCTCGGACCGGATCGCGGTCATGTACCTCGGCAAGATCGTCGAGGTCGGGCCGGCGGACGCCGTCTGCGAAGAGCCGATCCACCCGTACACCGTTGCGCTGCTGTCCGCGGTCCCGATCCCCGATCCGAGGGAGAACGCGGCCCGCGAGACGATAATCCTGGAGGGCGACGTCCCGAGCCCCGCGAACCCGCCGCCGGCGTGCCGCTTTCACACCCGCTGTCCCGCCGCGACCGAGATCTGCTCCGAGATCGAGCCGCCGCTGGTCGACTACGGCGACCGCCACCTCGCCGCGTGCCACCACCCCCAGAACGTCACCAGGGAGCGCATCGCGTCCGCCCGGATCGCGCCCGAGACGCCGGCGAGCGCCGGAGACGCGCTGCCGCAGCCGGGCTAGATCACCTCAGGGTGACGTCCACCCCGAGCACGAGCAGCGGCCAGAATGCGATCGCGAAGATCGCCGACGCGATGTTGTCGACGTTGCCAAGGTGCTCGAAGTAGTTGCGATCGGCCGCAACGAGGATGCCGATCACGACGTACGCAATCCCAACCAGGTTCCGCATCGGTGCAAGCCTGTCAGAAAGAGGAGCAGCTTGACCATGGCTGATAGCTGGGAGTTCGACGACGGGGCGCCGATCACCGACCAGCGCACGGTTCTCAAGCGGCTCGGCGGAGGCAGCCGCTACGAGGTCTATCTCGTGTGGGACGCGTACCTGTTCTCGCTCGTCGTGGCGAAGATCCTGCGACCCGGGCAGGTCGCCGAGGAACGCGCGCTGCGTGAGCTGCGGGAGGAAGCCGAGGTGCTCGACGCGCTGGCTCACCCCGTGATCGTGCGCGGCTTCGACGCCGTGCTCGAGGGACCACATCCGCACGTCCTGCTCGAGCATCTCGAGGGGCCGTCGCTGCGACGCCTGGTCAAGCGCGGCGGGCCGCTCCCGCTGCAGCAGTTGCTTCCGCTCGCGCTCCACGTCGCGGGGGCGCTGCAGTACATGGAGCACCGGCGGATCGTCCACCTCGACGTCAAGCCCGACAACATCATCATGGGCGTGCCCCCGCGCCTCATCGACCTCAGCATCGCGCGCTCGCTCGAGCGTGCCACGCGCACCTCCAGCCCGATCGGGACCGACGCCTATATGCCGCCGGAGCAATGCGACCCCGAGTCCCACCCGGGCCTGATCGGCCCCGCGTCGGACGTGTGGGGGCTGGGCGCGACGCTCCACCACGCGGTCTCGGGAAGCGTCCCCTTCCCGCGCCCCAAGGGCGCGGGCGACAGCGACGATCCGGCGGTCAGGTTCCCGCAGCTCGGCGACGAGCCTCGGCCGCTGCCCGACCACACGCCGGCGGACCTGCGCGACCTGATCCTCACCACGCTCGAGAAGGACCCGCGAGGGCGCCCCACCGCGGCGCAGGTGGCGGAGCGGCTCGAGCCGTTGGTGGCCGAGCTGCCGCGACGGCTCACGCTGAGCCGATTCGGCGCGCAACCCGGCTGATCGCCGGACCGGTTTGCCCGTTCACGCGGCGTGGAATCATGTAATGGGGCATGGAATCGGCTACGGCCTCGGCGGGACATACCGGCGGGATCTCGCTGCTTCGTCTGCACAGCGACGAGCGGCTGGCGCGACTCGCGGCGGCAGGCAACGCCGACGCCTTCGAGGTCCTGGTTCGCCGCTATCGCGCCGCGTTGATCCGCGCCGTTCGGCGGATGCTTCCCGAGGACCGCGCGGAGGACGCGGTTCAGCAGGCCCTGCTCGACGCCCACCGGGCGCTGGCCAGAGGCGATGATCCGGATCGGTTCCGGCCCTGGCTGCATCGGATCGCGGTCAACGCGGCGCTGAAGGAGCTCCGCGGCGACGACGACACGGTTCCGCTCGCCGAGGAGCTCAACGGCGTCGAGGGGCCGGCCCAGACGCACGAACGCCGCGAGCGCCTGCGCCAGACCGTGGACGCGATCCACGCGCTTCCAAGCGGACAGCGGCGCGCGCTGGTGGCGCGCGAGCTGGAGGGCAGAAGCCACGCCGAGATCGCGCGGGAGCTGGGGCTGAGCGGAGGCGCCGTGCGCCAGCTGATCCATCGCGCCCGCAACAGCGTGCGCTCCGCCGTCTCGGTGCTGATCCCGCCAGAGTTCGTGCTGCGGCTTCTGGGAGCGGGAGGCTCGTCGCCACCGGTGGCCGAGACGGCTGCCGGTGCGGGTGGGGCGGGCGTCGCCGCCAAGCTCGCGGTCGCGGCGGTTCTCGCCGGCGGGGTGGCCGGCGGCGTCGCGGTCGAGCAACGCGGAGACGACCGGGCGCAGGCGCCCGCTCCCGCCGAGTCGCGGGAGTCCTCGGGCGGCGGGGAGGCCTCGTCCGCCGCGGGGGCGGTGGGCCTCGATTCCTCCGGGCCGGGTGGCTCGGAGCGCTCGGGCAGCAACAGCGGCCCCGGCGGAGGTGGAGGCGATTCGTCGGGTCCGGGCTCGGGCTCCTCGGGCTCGGGCTCCTCGGGCAGCGGATCGAGCGGGTCCGGATCGGGGTCGAGCGGGGCCGACTCGTCGGGCAGCGGATCGAGTGGATCCGGGATCTCCGGCAGCGGCTCGAGCGGATCGGGGTCGTCGGGCAGCGACTCGCTGTCCTTCGACTCGTCGGGCAGCGGCTCGAGCGGGTCCGGGTCGACTCTCTCGAGCGGGTCCGACTCCAGCGGCTCAAGCGGATCGGACTCCAGCGACTCGGGCAGCTCGGGCAGCGGTTGAGACATCCGCCACGAGGTGCCCGCCTCAAAAGCGTGATCTTCGTCGCTCCAGCGGCTCATAAGGGCAGGAGTCGAGTGACTCCCACCCACAGAACGCGGAACACGAAGGAGGACGCATGTCACGGAGCAGCAGCCCACATGGCGGGGCGCCGGGAATCGGCTCCGCGCCGAACGCGTTCCTGCAGCTCTCCGAGCAGGGAGCGGAGCTGGAGGAGCCGCGCGCCTCGGCGACCAGGCGGGTGGTCGCCGTTTGGATGGCGCTCACGTTCCTGATCGCCGTCCCGCTGTTCTGGGCGCTCGGTAGCGGCAGCGGCGACGTGCCGACCGCGATCGCGTCCGGCGGCCACGGCTCGAACTCGGGGCCAGGCGGCGGGGACGATGACGACGACGACGGCAACAGCGGTCCGGGCGGCAACAGCGGTCCGGGCGGCGACGACGACAGCGGCGTCACGGCCACCGGGACCACGCGTGGGACCGGCGCCAGCAACACCAACACCAACGACACGAACACAGGGACCCGTACCGATCCCACGGGCACCACGCGTGGGACCGGCGCCAGCAACACCAACACCAACGACACGAACACAGGGACCCGGACACGCGGCCGTTAACCGACCGCGCCGCGCGTAGCGCGAGCTAAGGGGCCGCCCGGCCGGATGGCCGGGCGGCCCATCACATCTCGACCCCCTGGATCGTTATCTGGGGTGATGACCCAGCTCTACACCACATGGCGCAGCCCGCTGGGCGAGCTGCTGCTGGAGGGCGACGAGCGAGCGTTGCGAGCGCTCCACCTCCCGACCACCACCCGAGCCACGACGGCCGCGCCCTCGCCGCGACGCCGTTCGTCCCCGCGATCGAGCAGCTCGAGCAATACTTCGCCGGCGAGCGCACCGCGTCGTTGCCGCCGATGTCGATCAATGACCGCGCGGGTGTCCGAGGCGGCGTTGATGTCGGCGAGGGCGCTGTCGAGCGGTCCGCCCGTCCGGATCGAGCTGCTGGTCTCCCCCCCTGCCGCCCTGTTCCAGAGCTTGCGTCACCCCGAGCGTCGATTGGTAGTGGGAGAACAGGCGGTCGTCTCCTCCAACCTTTCCGTGAGCCCCCTACACGACCGGCGTCCCGGACAGGCCGCGTTTGCGGGCGGCCCATCCGGGATGTATCAGTCACTTCAGGGTCAGTTGACCGGCTGGAAGTAGTGCTTTTCCAGCTGGTGGGCGACCTTCTTGCCGAGCACCGCGCCCTGCACGTCGGCGGTGCGGAAGTGGATGCCGCTCCAGACGCGGGCGTCGATGATCTCCTTGAGCGCCACGGAGAAGCGGTCGAAGCTCCGGGGCGGGCAGGGCGCGGGCGAGCACTTGTTGCTCTGCGCCGTGAACGGCGACCTTGTCGGTGCCGAAGAAGGCCTTGAGCGTGTGCACGGTGGCCCCGCTGATGCAGGTATGGCCCGACGGGTGGTCGGGGAAGCCGGGCGTGACGAGCGGCGGCCCGGAGACGGGGACGGTCGGGTCGAACAGCGGCAGCCAGGCCGGATCGGCCTCGGTCGCCGGGTTGCCGTCGCTCCGCGGCCTCGCGGATCGCCGTGATCGGCCGCCAGAAGTTCCAGTGGTACTTGTCGTTCCAGCAGCCGATCGACGCCGTCGGCCGCGGCCAGGTTCGTCATCGCGAACATGCGGGCGCTGTCGACGATGTCGAGCTCCTCGCTCGCCGCGAGCGCGCGGAAGACGCGGTTCCAGATCGCGGGGCCGCTGTCCTGCCAGAAGATCGCGGCGGCCGTCTGGTCGGCCGTGCGCCTCGTGCTCGTGAGCGAGCCGAGCTCCTTGACCTCGTTGAAGTCCTCCGCGTAGGCGGCGCTCGTGAGCGCGTTCGGGCCCTCGGTGCGCAGCATCTCGACGTTCGGGACGAGGAACGGGCGCACGTTGCCGACCCACGGGGCGGGGTCGAGCCTCCGAAGTTGGGCGGCGTCGGCCGCCAGTCGCCGGGGTCGGTGCCCCGACGACGGTGAACGGTCCGCCGCGGCCGTCGTTCGCGCGCGCGGCGAGCATCGTCGCGGCCGCTGCCTCGCCGACCGCGATCCCGCCGGTCTTCGCTCGGCCCGTCGGGCACCGCCGCCAGCGATGCGTCGTAGAGCGGCTGCAGCGTCGGCTTGTTGCGCCGGGAACAGCCCGACGAGCACGTCGGTAGGCCGCGGTCGCCGCGGCCGCCGCGCTTCGAGTCCGACGGATCGGCCGCGGGCGCGGCCAGATAGGGCCGGTGGCCGCCGTCGATCGCGTTGACCGCGTCGTAGACGGCGCCCTGCACCATCGCCAAGCTGAGCGGTGCGACGTGTGGCGGCTGGCCCGCGGTCGCGAGGTCGCGCTCGCGGCGATCGCGTTCCACTCGGTCACGGTGTTTCCGGCGGGCTCCGCACGCGCCGAAGCCGAGAGGCCGCCGAGTGCGACGACCAACGCGACGACGGCGACTGCGAATCGTGCGATTCGTGCGTGTTGGATGGAAGTGATTGTCTGAGCCCTCATCTGAGCCTCCTTGATGTCGTCGCCTGAACCTGGTCTCCCGATGAGGCGAGGTTCGGTGCGGGTTGACAGCCAGAAGGCTCCGACACGGCGGTACACATTCGGTACACGCGCGGTATAGGCGCGGTAGAAGACGCGGGCGCCAGTAGGCACCTCGCCCGGGGCAGTGCGGTGATGCGAGTCGAATCCGCCACGCGACCGCGCTCCTCAACGCCCATCTCCTGCTTCCCCGCGGTCGCCTCGCCGTGAGCTCGCCGAGCTGGTCGGCGACATCGCCGTGTGCCCCCGGACCGTGAGCAACAAGGCTCCGCCGAGTGCCAGAAGAGCCAGCACGGCCCCGGCGCCCACCGCGGCGCTTGACCAGTCGAATCCGTCGCCGGTGCTCGCGGCCGGTTCGGAGACGAGCGGGGGCTCGCCGCTCAGCGACGAGTCGCCCGAGGCGCTAGGTGAGCTCTGTTCGCTAACAGGCGACGCGGTCGCGCTCACCGGAATCGCCAGCACACAGACCGCCAGCGCCGACACACCGACGATGAGCGCCAGGGCGACGTGCCGAGCCGTGTGCCTTCGCCTGGACTTGGCTGTGATGGTGGGAGCCCTCAGCTGGGCCTCCTTGTCGTCGTGGCCTCGGACCTGGCCTCCGATGAGGCGAGGCTCGGGGCCGGTTGACAGGCGCAGGCTCCGACACGGCGGTACAGGCCCGGTACAGGGGCGGTCTACTCCCGGTCTACGCGGACACCGCGGCCGAGCCCGTCAAGCGCCAACGCCGCTTCATGCCGAGAAGGCGGACGCCCCGGTCACTCCGGCCGGGGCGCCCGCAATCCCTCCCAGCTAGTTACGACGGCCTCGCGGTTAGAGCGCACTCCATTTCTCTCGCTCGCGAGGCGCCCTTGTTAGGAGACGAGCGTCGCCGACCAGTCGAACTCGCCCGTGTTGCAGCGGAGGCGTAGGTGACCGTGCTTGCTCGCGCGGAACTTGTCGCTGCGCGGTCCCGGTCCACTCGGTGTCGCGAGAGCTTCTCCCCGGTGACCTCGAACTTCACCCGCACGCGCGACCCCCGGGTGCGGTGGTTTTGCGCTTCTTGTCGGCGAAGCTGGTCAGCGTCGACTCGTCGAGCGGCGCCCTGTAGGTGGAGTGGCCCTTGAAGTGGTCCGAGGGCTGGCACCGGACCCGGTCCACGATATTCACCCTGTTGACGAGCTCGTCCTCGCCGACCCGTACGGTGACGTCGAGTCCCTGGTCCGTGCTCCCCTTGAAGGTCGCCGCCTCGGTGCCGCTCGTGACGCTCGGCCCTTCCTCCGACAGGTATAGGCCGCTCCCCGCGCCGGCGCTGCTCGCCGTGGCGGCCAAGAGCACGACGGCGAGGCTGAGCGCGAGGATGCCGCCGGGAACGATCGTGCGCTTCGTGCGTCCCCTCCTCCAACCCGTGCCTTGGTGGTGATGGTGTGAGCCCTCATTTCGGGCCTCCTTGGTGTCGTGGCCTCGGGCCTGGCCTCCCGATGAGGCGAGGCTCGGTGCCGGTTGACAGCGCGCAGGCTCCGACACGGCGGTACATGCTCGGTACAGGCGCGGTCTAGGCGCGGTCTAGCGCGGCGCCCGCGGTCGAGTCGTCAGCCCGAGGGGCAGACCGAGACGTAGTCCTGCTCGGGCACGACCTCCTCCCACTGCTCGGGCGTGAGGCCGCCGCCGGCGAGGGCGCACGCGCTGTTGCAGCCAGACCTCGGGGTCGACCTCCCAGCGGATCGCGCGCCCGGCGTCGGAGACCGCGAACAGGCGAGCGCCGTCGGGTGTGAAGCGTGCCGTCGTCCAGGCGCTCGGGCAGGCCCGGAAGCGGCGAGCCGATCGGCTGCTGCGACTCGACGTCCCAGAGCACGACCGCGCCGTCGCTGTGCGACGTGGCCAGCGTGCGGCCGTCCGGGGAGAAGGCCACCGATAGGGCTTCCCCGCCGCGGGAGGCCAGCGGCGCCCCCACCCGCCCCCAGCCGTCGGTCGCCCAGAGGAGGACGCTACCGTCGATCTGGCCACCCGCGAGCAGGCGGCCGTCGGGGGAGAAGGCGACCGAGCGGACCTCGTCGGCGCGCAGCCTGGCGAGCGTCTCGCCGCTGCGGACGTCGCGAACCTCGACGCCGTCGGGTTCGTCGCGACGACCGGCGTCGTGGCGGGCGCCGAACGGGATCGCGAGCTGCGAGCCGTCGGGGCTGAAGGCCAGCCCCATCACCCGCGGCGGCAGGTGCAGCGGCCGGCCGACCAGCTTCCGCCCGTCGAGGTCCCAGATCCGCACGGCGCCCCTCCCGCCCCGGAGCCCCCATGCCGGCCGCGGCGAGCAGGCCGCCCCGGCCGAAGGCGAGCGCCTGGACGTTGTGGGGGTTGTCGCTGCCTGGGGCCGCGGGGGGCGCTGCAGGAGCGGGCCGACGCGCTTCCCCGACCCGGCGTCCCAGAGGCCGACGCCGCCGCCTCCTCCGGCCACCGCCAGCCGGCGCCCGTCGGGCGAGTACTCGATCGCGAGCGCCGGCCTGCCGGCGAAGGCCTCGAAGCCGCCCGTCCGGCGCAGCGTCTCGGCGTCGATCAGGTCCACCCGGCCGTCGAGCCTCGCGGCCGCGAGCGTGCGCCCGTCGGGGCTGAGGGCGAAGGCGGGCGGGGAGGGCTCGCGCGGGTCTCGTCGACGGGTGTTGGTGCGGAACGGGCCGCCCGAGCCGGCGGTCGCCGGCCACGTCCCAGATGATCGCGCGTCGGTCGTCGCCGGCCGTGTAGAGGATGCGCCCGTCGGGGCTGAACGCCTGGCCCCAGACCGCGCCGCGGTGGCCCTTGAGGGTCTCGGTCGCCCGTCCCTCCCTCACGTCCCAGACGATCACGTTCCCGTCTCGTCCGCCGGTCGCCAGCGTGCGCCCGTCGGGGCTGAAGGCCTCGCTCACGACCTCCGCGTCGTGGCGCCCGCTCAGCGTCCGCACCCGCCCGGAGGCGAGGTCGAGCAGGCGAACGCTTCCGTCCTCGCCGCCGAGCGCGAGCGTGGCGCCGTCGGCGCTGATGCCGGTGCGTGTAGCGCGCCGACCGGATAGCGGCGGACGACGCGCAGCGTCTCCGCGTCGATCGCGTAGGTCGCCTCGTCGCTCGCGACGAGCAGGCGCCCGTCCGGGGTGGAGTGCAGGCCCGATCGCTGGGGAGCCGGGGGGCGACGCGAACGGCCGGTCCGATCGGCGAGCCGTCGCGGGCGTCGAAGCGGCGCAGGAACACGGGCACGGTCGTGTCGGGGTCAGCCGCTCAATAGGCCACGATCACGCTCCGTCCGTCCGGGGCGTAGGTTGCCGTGGGGATGTAGGCCCAGCCCGGGGTCGGCGGGATGGCGGCCGAGCGAGACCGAGCTGCGCGGCCGTTGGGTGGCGGCGTCGATGACGTGCAGGTATGCCGCGTCTTTCGCGCCAGCGCCCCCGACGATCGCGAGCGAGCCGTCCCGGGGATGGAAGCCAAGCCAGGTGACGACGTCCGGGCGCCTGGTAGCTCGCCGATTCGCTCCCGCGTCTCGGTGTCGAAGAGGATCACGGTGCCGTCCGCGTCGCCGATCGCGAGCGTGCGTCCGTCGGGGCTGAGCGCGAGCGCGTAGAGCGGCTCGCCGTCGCCGTTCAGGACGCCGAGCGCCGCGTGGGCCGCGCACGAGCGTCGAGAGCAGGCTGGAGCGGGTCGCGACCGAGTCGTCGAGGGCGACGCCGGCGCCGGCGAGCGGCAGCGCGCGGTCGAGCCGCTCCTCGGTGAGGGCCTGGGCCCCGAGCCGCTGGGCGTCGGCGACGGTGGCCGCGCTGCGCGCGCCCTGGCGCTCCGAGAGCGCGATCACCCCGGCGACGACGGCGGCGGCGAGCAGCACGCCGACCCCGGCGAGCAGCGCCCGCAGGCGGCGGTTGGTGCGCCGCTGGCGCTCGGCCTCGCGCTCGCTCGCGGCCCGGCTCTCGTCGAGGAACGCGCGCTCGAGCTCGTTCAGCTCGCGCTCGTGGCTCGGCCGCCCAGTCGAGCGCCGAGGCGAGCCGGGCGCCGCGGTAGAGCTCCGCCGGATCGCGCCCGGAGCCCTGCCACTCGCGCGGCGGCGTGGATCAGGTGCTGGTGAAGGCGCCGGCCCTCGGCGTCCTCCTCGAGCCAGCCGCGCAGGCGCGGCCACTCGCGAAGCAGCGCCTCGTGGGCGACCTCGACCGTGCCCTCGTCGACCGTCACCAGCCGGCTCTCGGTCAGCACCGCGAGCGCGGCGGCCGCGTCCTCGTCGCGCTCGGCCTCGAGCTCTGCGAGCGGGACCCGCCTTCTGCACCGGCGCCGCCTCCTCGGCGTCGGCGAGGCGCAGCAGGATCGCCCGGGCGCGCTCGCGCTGGGGCTCGGCTGAGGCGCCGGTAGGCGCGCTCGGCGAGCCGCGCCACCGCGCCGCTGACGCCGCCGCTCGCCGCGTAGCTCGCCTCGCGCAGGGTGCGCCCGCTTCGCTCCTCCCACAGCTCGACCAGGGCGGTGGAGAGCAGCGGCAGCCCGCCGGGCTCGTCGGCGACGTCGCCGACCAGCGCCGAGACGAGCGGCGGCTCGACCCGCAGCCCGGCCGCTGCGGGCGGGGAGCTCGATCGCGCGGCGCAGCTCCTCGCGGCTCATCGGCCCGACGAGCACCTGTGTTGGCGCTGATCTGCGCCGACAGCGCCCGGTAGTCGGCGCAGCGGCCGTAGAAGTCGGCCCGGATCGCGAGCACGACGACGACGCGCTGGTCGGGGTCGTCGGCGAGCGGCGACGAGCGCCTCGGCGAAGGCGGCGCGCTCTGCCTCGTCGCGGCAGGCGGTGAAGATCTCCTCGAACTGATCGACGGCGAGGACCAGGCGCTCGTCGGGCGCGAGCGAGCCGAGCGCGGCGGCGAGCGGGTCATCGCCGTCGCCCTGGCTCTCGCCGGGCGCGAGCGCGCGCCAGCGCGCGGCCCAGCTCCGCGAGCGGGTGCTCGCCCGGTCGCATCAGCACCTGGCGCCAGCGCTCCGAGCCCGGGAGCACCCCGTCCGCGAGCGCCGGCAGTAGCCCGGCGCGAAGCACCGAGGACTTGCCGCTCCCGGACGGCCCGAACGACCGCGAGTCAGGGTGGAGCCGACGAGGCGCGCCGACCAGGTCGGCGACGAGCCGCTCGCGGCCGAAGAAGTACTCGGCGTGGGCGGCGTCGAACGGCGCCAGGCCGCGGAACGGGCACACCTCGGGCGCCGAGGGATCGGCCGGCTCCTCGACCACGTAGAGCTCGGTGCGCTCGCGGGCGAGCTGGAGGTCGGTGACGCTTCCGGCCACCTCGGCCTGGGCCTCGGCGCCCGCAGGTCGCCGCGCTCGACCGCCATCCCCGCGGTCGCCTCGAGCCGCTCGCCGCCTGCGCCTGCGCCCACTCGCTCGCCGCCCGGTGGATCCGAAGCGGCACCCCCTCGCTCTCGGCCATCAGCGTCTCGAGCGGGATCGCGACGCCGTCGGCCGGCGCGTAGAGCTCGGCGATCTCGGCGGCGGCCTCGACCCGGAGGGGCCGGAGGGCGAGGCGCTCTGCGGCCGCGTCGCGCGAGCGCCGGCGGGCCCTGCTCGTCTCGGTGGAGCACGAGGAGGAGCAGCGGCGGGTCGCGCGGCTTCGCCGCGAGCGCCGCCGCGGCCTCGAGCACCGCGGGCGAGGCGTCGTCGGCGTCGTCGAGCACGAGCAGCGTCGGGCGCTCGCTCTCGCTCCGCGCCGCGGATCGCCGTCGAGCGCGGCGTCCGGGGCCCCGAGCCCGCGGCGTAGAGGACCGCCGCCCCGGCGCGGTGGACCTCGGCCGCGAGCTCGGCCGCGAGCCGGGTCTTGCCGATCCCGGCGGGGCCGCGAGACGAGCGCAACCCGCGAGCCGCCCGCTCTCGGCCTCCGGCCCAGCGCTCGCGCAGCCAGCCGCAGCTCGCGCTCGCGCCCGGCGAGCAGCGGCGAGCCGCCCTCGAGCTGGCGCGGCAGCTCCTCGGGCGGCGCCGGCGCGGCGAGGGCGGGGTCCTGGGCGAGGATCTGCTCCTGGAGGCGGCGCAGCTCGGGCCCGGGCTCGATCCCGATCTCCTCGGTCAGCGTCCGCGCGCGTGGCGGTAGGCCTCCAGCGCCTCGGACTGGCGCCCGGCGCGGTAGAGGGCGAGCATGCGCTGGGCGTGGAAGCGCTCGTGGAGCGGATGCTCGGCGAGCAGCGCCTCGAGGCGTGCCGATCACCTCGCCGTGTCGCCCGGCCGCGAGCTCGGCGTCGATCGTGAGCTCGATCGCGCGCAGGTGAAGCTCCTCGAGCCGGCGGATCTCGGGTCCCGCGAACGGCTCCTGAGGCGACGTCGGCGAGCGGGGCCCCATGCCACAGCTCGAGCGCGCCCTTGGCCGCGCCGTCGGCGATCCCCTGCTCGGCCTCGCGCCGCGCGCGCTCGACGAGGCGCTCGAAGCGCACCGCGTCCACCGCGTCCTCCGGGAGCTGGAGCTCGTAGCCTCGACCGTGGGTGACGATCTGCGCCCCGGAGTCGTCGGCGGCGCAGTGCCTTTCGCAGTCTGCGAGACGTAGTGCTGGACGTTCTTGGCGGCGCTCTGCCGGCGGGCGCTCGCCCCACAGGCCATCGATCAGCGTCGTCGGCGCTGACCGTGCGATTGGCGCGCAGCGCGAGCATCGCGAGCACCCCTCGCTGCTTGCTTCCCCTGAGTGGGAGCGAGTCGGCCGTCGACGAGCGCATCGACACGGCCGAGGACGCGGATCTCTACAGCCATCTATCCCCTGTCCAGGGCGACGGTACACCCGACCCGCTCGGGCGATCAACCCGCTCGACGGCTTGCACGGACGCGACGACGAGGTCGTCCGTGCTCGCGGCCTATCTACACGAGGAGCTGGGCGCCGGCTGACTCGTCAAACCTTGAACGAGGCGCATCTGACGGAGGGGGAGGGATTCGAACCCTCGATGGACCGAAATGGCCCATAACGGTTTTCGAGACACGGCGCGGTTTGCCCCCATTCCGCTTTCGCAAGCCGTTTACGCCCCCTCGGAAGGGCCTGCGTGCCAGCCCACGTGCCAGTCAGAACGCCCAGGCGTCGCCTTGCGCGTGGCGACAAGCAACTCCGGCGCCACCCCCGACTCCTCCGAAGTAAGAGCCGGGGTAACGCACGGAGGTCACTCCTTGGGCTGGGCTCCCGGCTCCTTGACGGCGTCGGCCCCCTTCTTCGCCTTGTCCGCGAGGCTGCCTTCACCCGAGGCGATGTCCTTCAGCTCCCCCGCGTCCTCCTTCAGCGACTCGGTGCCGCCGCGCTTGTCAACGGTGCCCTTCACCTTGTCCGCGATGCGCTTGATGTCCACCGGCTGCTCCTTTCGCTCCAGGCCCGGCCAACCGAGCCCTGTCATCGACATCAACACTAAGCCATACTGATCGCGCAATGAATGCCAACGTCCAACCCATCGCACACCCACGCCAATAACGAAGGAGACGTGATGGACATCTTCGAGATCGAGCAGGAGGAGACCGTGAGCCGGAAGGAGGTCGCGAGCCGCCTGAGGAGGCTGGCCAACATGCTCGCGGGCAGCGACGACCTCGAGTTCGAGCGGGGCGGCATGCACTTCACCGTGCACGTCCCCGACAAGGTCCAGCTCAAGACCGAGCTCGAGGTGGAGACCGACGAGCGCGAGCTGGAGATCGAGCTGAAGTGGTGATGCGGACCCAGGCCGCTCGAGGTGACTCAGTTTGACCACCGGATCCACTGACGCGCCTGCACGGACCTCCGTTGCGGACGCCTCCCCAGCCGAGCGCGCGGCCGCCGGCAAGGCGGCTCGCGGCGACGCCCCCCGGTCGAGCCATGGAGAATGGGAGCCCGAGAGCGACCGGCCCGATCCTGTGGAACTGCTTGAGCGGCAGGGAAAGACGCGAGTGGCCGAGCTCGTCCCCATCCGATATGGGCGGATGCTCGTGTCGCCGCTCGCCTTCTTCCGCGGCGCCGCGGCGATCATGGCTTCGGACCTGGCGGCCACTGCACGCTCCGGGCTCGAGGTCCAGCTCTGCGGCGATGCGCACCTGGAGAACTTCGGCGCGTTCCGGGCGCCGGACCGTAACCTGGTCTTCGACGTCAACGACTTCGACGAGACCCACCCGGGACCATGGGAGTGGGATCTCAAGCGTCTCGCGGCCAGTTTCGCCGTTGCCGGGCGCGGGCGCGGGTTCCCCGAGGATCAGCGGCGATCGGCCGTCCAGGGGGTCGTCCGCGAGTACCGCGAGGCGATGCGGCGATTCGCCAAGGAGCGCAACCTCGACGTCTGGTACACCAGACTCGACGTCTCCGAGATCCTCCAATACCAGGCGAGCGTGCGCAAGAAGGACTTGAAGACCTTCGAGCGAGGAATGGCCAAGGCCCGCGCCAAGGACAGTCAGCGCGCGCTCTCAAGGCTGACTCGCCGCGTGGACGGCGTGCTCCGGATCATCAGCGACCCGCCGCTGATCGTCCCCCTGGAGGAAGTGTTCCCGGGCGACCAGGGAAGGCAAGCGGAAGATCAGATAGACGAGATCCTCGACGGCTACCGGGCCACACTCGCCAGCGACCGCCGTCATCTGTTCGGGGCCTACCGCCACGTCCACACTGCCCGAAAGGTGGTTGGCGTGGGCAGCGTCGGCACTCGCTGCTGGATAGCGCTCTTCACGGGGAGGGACGACCAGGATCCGCTCTTCCTCCAGGTCAAGGAGGCCCAGGCTTCGGTCCTCGAGCCCTACACGGCCCCGAGCGAGTTCGACCACCACGGGCAGCGCGTGGTCGAAGGGCAGAGACTGACGCAGGCGGCCAGCGACATCTTCCTGGGCTGGCTCACGGCGAAGGGACCAGACGGCAAACGCAGGGACTTTTACGTGCGCCAGCTTTGGGACGGGAAGGGATCGGCACGCGTGGAGTCGATTTCCCCGCGCGCTATGACCGTGTATGCAGAGATCTGTGGCTCGACCCTGGCCCGCGCCCACGCCCGCTCAGGTGACCGAATCGCGATCGCAGCTTACCTCGGTGGCGGGAACGCCTTCGACCGGGCGCTCGCCGACTTCGCTGAGGCCTACGCCGACCAGAACGAGCGCGACTACCTGGCCTTGAAGAAAGCGGCGAGGGACGGCAGGGTGACGGCCCGCGAGGGACTCTGAGAAAGAGGCCGAGCGGGCCGCACCAGGACGTCTGGGCCGGAACAGCGAACCTCCCGGCGTGCGGGCGGCGAGGAGAGCACGCTTCAGGCGGTCCGGCGTCCCGCGGCAATCGCGAGCACCGCCGTGGCGGTGCCGAGAAGGCTCTCCGGCATCCGAGCCGAGGGCGAGGCGCCGGGATGCCGCCGGGCGATTCGCACCTGCAGCACCCCCGGCCTGATCCGGAAGCGGAGCGGCGGCTCGAGCGCGACCGCCTCGCCGTCGATGCCGGCGGGCACGGAGCGGTCGGCCCCGACCTCGAACGCGGGCGCCGACCACTCGCGCCACGGGCGCTGCGCTCGACGGCCTTCGCCGCGGCCGCGCGGGCCGGCGGCCACCGTCAGCCCGAGCAAGCCGTCGTCGATCTTGGGGCGGGTTCCCGAGCCGACTGCCTGGCCCAACCGGTAGCGGTTGTTGGAGACCAGGATCGCCGCGGCGGAGGTATGCCTGTGGCCGCCGGCGCCGGTCCAGCGAAGGTCGAGGCCCTCGGCTTCCGGTCCGAGCACGTCCGGCAAGGTGTCGACGATCGTCTTCAGCTTTGCCTCGCGATAGCCCTCGCGCTGGACGGCCTCGGCGTAGAGGCCGAGCGAGACGTTGTTGACGAACACCCGCCCGTTGACCTCGGCCAGGTCGACGCGGCGCTCGCCGCCGCCGACGAAGGCGTCCAGAGCGCCGACGACGTCGTCGCGGTCAACGCCGAGATCGAGCGCGAAGTGGTTGCGGGTGCCCGCCGGGATGCAGGCGTAGGGGAGGTCGCGCTCGGCGGCGATCGCGGCCACGATCGCCTGCGAGCCGTCGCCCCCCGCCATCGCGAGGGCGTCGGCGCCGCGGCCGACCGCGTCGCGGACCAGTTGCTCCAGGTCGCTGCCCGGCGTCAGCTCGATCGGCTCGATCCCGCGCGCCCGTGCCTCGTCGGCGAGGTTGAGCCTCTCCGCCTTGCCGCCGCCGGACTTCGGGTTGTAAAAGAGGACCGGCCGCGCCGGATCCGCGGCGCGCGGCAGCGGCACGTGCACGGCGAAGGCGGCCTTCGCGGCGATGACGGTTCCGAGCGCCGTCGCCCCCACCAGAGCCGCCTCCGCCACCCCGCCATCGAGGATGATGACGAGCACCGACGCGAGCACCAGGGCCGCCGCGCAGCCCAGGCCGGCGATCCGACCGGCGCCCCGCCGGATCAGGCCGTACCAGCCCGCGGTGGCGGCACCGATCAAGAGCGCCGCGAGGACCAGGCCGCGCGGGAAGTTGGCGATCACCGAGTAGGCGGCCGCTGCGAGCGTCAGCAGGCCGAGAGCGAGAGCGACGATCGCCGCCTAGCCGAGCGTTAGTCATAGGATCACCCCTCGATGAGCCCGGTCGATGAGCCATCCACCCTGGGCGCGGTTCAGCCACGGCACGGGGCGCCCGCCTGGCTCGCCGACGCGGAACGGCTCGACCTCGCGGTCTACGAGGCGATCGCAAGCACGCCGACCCCGGCGCTCGATCGCGCCCTCAGTCGGCTGACGCGCGCCGCCGACCACTCGAAGCTCTCGCTGGCGGCCGCCGGGGTGTTGGCGGCGGCGGGTGGGCTGAGGGGCCGGCGGGCGGCGGCCCGCGGCCTGGCCTCCCTCGCTGTGACTGCGGCGGTGGTCAACCTCGGGCTCAAGCTCGTCGCCCGGCGCCGGCGCCCGGACGTGCACGGGGTGCCGTCGGTGCGGCGTGTGCCGATGCCGCACTCGCGCTCGTTCCCCTCCGGGCACAGCGCGGCGGCGTTCGCGTTCGCGACCGGGGTCGGTGCGGTCCTTCCGGGCGCCGCGATCCCTTTGCGCGCCCTCGCCGTGACCGTCGCCTACTCGCGCGTGCACACCGGCGTCCACTATCCCGGTGATGTGATCGCCGGGGCGCTGACTGGAGTCACGCTCGCGGAGCTCACCGGGCGTGCGATCTCGGCGTACGCCGCGACGCAGGGAGGGCGGCGGAGCATCGCTCCGCGCGGTTGGTGGGCGCGCCGCGTGAGCAGCACGGGGAGATTCACGACGTAGCCGATCCTTGCATAGTGCCTTGATCACGAGCTGAGTGCCAGTTGAGTGCACAGTCATTCATCCTCATCAGGCGGTGTCTAGCGCTCTCCAACGGCGAGCCAGCTCGCTCTCGCATCGGCTCGATGTCGCCTATCGCCGGTAAGGCTCTGTGAGCCACTTGTTTCCATCGCTGAGGAATTACCAGCGCGACTGGGTTCGCGGGGACGCGGTTGCCGGGCTGACGGTCTGGGCCGTGCTCGTGCCCTCGGCGCTGGCTTACGCGACGATAGCCGGGGTCCCACCCGTCGTCGGGCTCTATGCGGCGCCGGCGGCGTTGGTTCTCTACGCGGCTCTCGGCAGTTCGCGGCAACTGATCACCGGGCCATCCGCCGCCGCGGCGGCGCTGTCGGCTGCGGTTGTTGGGAACGCCGTTGTAGGCAACGGGGGGCAGTTCGTTACGACAACGGCTGCGCTCGCAATCTGCGTCGGACTCGCCGCGACGATCGCTGGCGTCTTGCGCCTCGGGTTTGTGGCGAACTTTGTTTCCGAACCCGTGCTCAAGGGGTTCATCGTCGGCTTGTCGCTGACAATCATGGTCGGCCAGATCCCGAGGCTGTTCGGAGTCGAAACCGGCACCGGTCACTTCTTCGAGAGGGCCTGGGACTTTCTGAGCAACATCGATGAAACCGATGGCCTCACGCTCCTGGTTGGGGTTGGGTCGCTCGCCGTGCTGATTGGGCTTCCTCGAGTGGCACCGGCGATCCCAGGGCCGCTGGCGGCCTTGGTCCTGGGAGTCGCCGCCGTTGAACTCTTCGACCTCGGCGCCCACGGGGTGGCGATCGTGGGCTCCATCGACCCCGGCCTGCCTTCGCTGTCCGTCCCGGACATCAGCCTCGACCGCTTCGGGGGTCTGACAGCTGCAGCTTTGGGGGTGATGCTGGTCGGTTTTGCGGAAAGCCTGGGGACCGCCAAGACCTATGCCCAGCGGGACAACCGCGAGATCGACCCGAACAGTGAGCTGATTGGCCTCGGCGCGGCGAACCTCGGCGCTGGGATTTCGGGTGGGTTCGCGGTCAACGGGAGCCTGTCCAAGACGGCGGTGAACAACACCGCCGGTGGGCGGACCCAACTCGTCGGGCTGATCGCCGCCGGTCTGACGATGCTCACACTGCTCTTTCTCACAGGCTATTTCGAGAGCCTGCCCGTGGCGACCCTGGCGGCCGTAGTGATCGTCGCTCTAATCGACTTGATCGACTTCTCGGCTCTACGCGATTTCTATCGCGTCTACAGCGTGCGGCTCGGCCGAGCCTACGGATTTGCGGCTCGGGCGGACTTCATTGCAGCGGTCGCCGCGATGCTTGGGGTGATGATCTTCGGAATCCTGGCGGGGCTTTTCATCGGAGTGCTGATCTCGCTCCTCGTACTCCTCTACCGTGCCTCGCGGCCGCTGGTGACAGAGCTCGGGAGAGTCCCCGGCCCAAGTGGTCACTTCTCGGATCTCGATCGGCATCCGGACAACCGGCGGGTCGAAGGAATCGCGGTGCTGAGGATCGAGGGCGGGCTGTTCTTCGCCAATGCCGAGCCGGTTGCGCGTGAGATCCGCGGCACGGCGAGGCGCGCCGACGTTCAAACAATCGTTATTGACGCGGAGACGGTTCCCTTCATCGATGTGACAGCGGCCCAGGTCCTCGACCGGGTGGCGCGAGAACTCGGGGCTGATGGCGTCCGGGTGGTGATCGCCCGAAACGTCGGCCAGGTTCGCGATGTCATCCACGCCGCTCCGGGCGATTCGATTCTTGATGCCCCGTATCCCACTGTCGACCAGGCTGTGAAGCAGGTCGTCGCGGAGGGATCCCAGAATCAGCAGTAAACAGCGCCCGTAGCCGCCCGCGGGCTGCCCCGGATATCGTCGCGTCGAGGTGACCTCGGTCAAGCGCTCATGAAGCCGCCGAGATGGATGCCGGGCGCGCGCTCGCTCGCCTCCTACCGCAAGTCGTGGCTGCGCCACGATCTGGTCGCCGGTCTCGTCCTGAGCACGCTCTTAGTGCCTCAGGGAATGGCGTACGCGGAGCTGGCGGGCCTGCCCGCGATCACCGGCCTGTACACGACGGTCCTCTGCCTGATCGGCTACGCAGCGTTCGGTCCCTCTCGCATCCTCGTGCTGGGCCCGGACTCCTCACTCGGGCCGATGATCGCGGCGACGCTCCTGCCGATCATCGGATCCGGCGGGGATCCCGACCGTGCGATCGCGCTGGCGTCGATGCTCGCCCTCCTGGTGGCTGCCATCGAGATCGGCGCGGGCCTGGCGAAGCTCGGGTTCATTGCGGACCTGCTGTCCAAGCCCACCCAGATCGGCTACATGAATGGGCTCGCGCTGACGATCCTGGTCGGGCAGCTGCCGAAGCTCTTCGGCTTCTCGATCGAGGCGGACGGACTTATCGACGAGGCGCGGGAGTTCGTCAGCGGGCTTGCGTCGGGGGAGGCTGTGGCCGCCGCCGCTGCCGTGGGGGTAGTCAGCCTCGCGCTGATCCTGATCCTCCAGCGCTGGCTGCCCCGCATCCCCGGCGTGCTGGTCGCGGTCGTCGCCGCGATCGTCGCGACCTCGGCGCTCCATCTCTCCGGCCACGGGGTCTCGCTCGTCGGGACCCTGCCCGAGGGGCTGCCCTCCCCCACCTGGCCGAGCCCGGTGTCCGACCTCCCGCTCCTGGTTGCGGGAGCCCTCGGCATCGCACTGGTATCCCTGACCGACACGATCTCCACCGCTTCGGCGTTCGCGGCCCGAACGGGCCAGGAAATCGACGGCAACAAGGAGATGGTCGGCATCGGCGCGGCGAACGTCGGCGCGGGCTTGTTCCAGGGCTTCCCGGTCAGCACGAGCGGGTCGCGCACGGCAGTGGCCGAGCAGGCCGGCGCGAAGACACAGCTCACCGGGCTGGTCGGAGCAGCGGCGATCGTCCTGATGCTGGTGCTCGTGCCGGGGCTGCTGCGCAACCTCCCGCAGGCCACTCTCGCGGCCGTCGTGATCGCAGCATCCCTGTCGCTGGCCGACATCGCGGGGACCAGGCGGCTGTGGCACCAGCGGCGGGTCGAGTTCCTGCTCTCGATGGCCGCGTTCCTCGGCGTGGCGCTGCTTGGCGTGCTCGCCGGCATCGCCGTCGCCGTGGCGCTGTCGATCCTCAACGTGTTCCGCCGCGCGTGGTGGCCCTACCAGACCACCCTCGGGCGGGTCCCTGGAATGGAGGGCCACCACGACCGCAGCCTGTACCCCGATGCCGAGGAGCTCCCCGGCCTCGTGATCTTCCGCTTCGACGCGCCGCTGCTCTTCGCGAACGCGCGGACGTTCCGCGACCAGATCCGCCGCCTCGCGGCCGGCGAGCCGAAGCCACGCTGGATCGTTATCGCGGCCGAGCCGATCACAGACGTCGACACCACGGCGGCTGACATGCTCCTGGAGCTCGATGAGGAGGTCAACGCGCGCGGCACCTCCCTCGTCTTCGCCGAGCTCAAGGACCCCGTACGGGCAAAGCTCGAGCGCTACGAGCTCATCGGCACGCTCGACCCGGACCACTTCTTCCGAACGCTCGACGGCGCCCTCGAGGCCTTCCGCCGCCAGACGGGCGCAGAGTGGACCGCACCCACGAAGGGCAGCGATCGGGATGCGCAATGATGCCGAGCGATGCCGAGATCGAGGCTCCTGAGACCGGCGCGCCGGTCGCTAATCCAGCCGTGCTCGACCACCTCCCAACGCGACCGCGAAGGAGGCGTTGGTGACTGAGGAGACCAGCATGGCCAACCTCGGGAAGGTCGACCACATCGTTGTCTTGATGATGGAGAATCGCTCCTTCGACCACATGCTGGGGTATCTCTCGCTTGAAGGTGGTCGCAGCGATGTCGATGGTCTGCGGGCGGAGTTCGCCAACGAGCATGACGGGCGCTCCTATCCAGTCCACCATCTCGACAGCACGGTGATCGAGGACGATCCCGATCACTCCGGCAGCGCCGTCGACCTCCAGATCGGGGGCGGCAAAATGAACGGCTTCGTCACGAGCTTCGCCGAGACGCTCTCGCGCAACGACGTCCAGGATGCGGATCCCGGTCGCGTGATTGGTTATTACAACGCCGCCGATGTCCCGGTCTACGATCACCTGGCGAGCGAGTTCGCGATCTGCGATCGCTGGTTCAGCTCGGTTCCCGGGGCGACCTGGCCCAACCGTCTATACGCGATTTGCGGTCGCGCGGCCGGCAGTCGCGATGACCGGCCGCTCCACCTGCCGCCCGTCTACAACCAACCATCGTTCGTGCGCCACCTCGACGCCAACGACATCTCGTGGCGGTGGTATGCGTTCGAGACGGGGACCCTGCGCCTCGCCGATGGGCACTACAAGCTGGGCCACCTCCACAGGTTCGCGTTCTTCAGCAAGACCAACTTGAACTGGAGGACCAGGGTCGAGATCAGGACCGACGCAAGAGCGGACAGCTTTCTCGAAGACGCCGCGAATGGTGCGCTGCCGTCGGTTTCATGGATCGACCCGAACTTCAGCAACTTCAACGCAATCGGCTTTCAGCCCAACGACGACCACCCGCCCGCGGACATCAAGGACGGCCAGGAGCTTGTGCTCGCCGTCTACCACGCGCTTGCAACAAGCCCCCAATGGGAAAGGACGCTCCTCGTCATCTTCTACGACGAACACGGCGGCTTCTACGATCACGTCACGCCGCCTGCGGCGCCCGACGACGACCCCCAGACGTTCGGACGCTACGGCGTGCGGATACCGGCGCTGATCGTCTCGCCCTGGGTGGAGCCAGGGTCAGTGTCAAACACGCTCTTCGATCACACGTCGATCATGAAGACGATTCTCCTGCGCTTCTGCCCAGAAGCCCTCACCGAGCCAAAGCGGCATCAAGGGCTGCTTGCGCGTCTCAGACGCGCCGGGCACCCCCGCCACATGGGAACCCGCGTGTCGCAGGCCAACAATCTCGGAGAACTTCTCACACGTACGACGCCGCGACCAGCGACGGATCGGTACGCGCTGATAGAGGACGCCGCGGAGCGCGCGGCCGTGAGAACGGAAGGCGCGCCAATCGAAGAGGACCCGCTCGCTCGTCGGCCGGAGACGGAGCTCCAGATCCGCCTCGCCCACGCAACTCGCGAGCTGAGAAGACGAGG
The DNA here is from genome assembly GCA_963754225.1 of uncultured Thermoleophilia bacterium. Classification (GTDB taxonomy): domain Bacteria; phylum Actinomycetota; class Thermoleophilia; order Solirubrobacterales; family 70-9; genus DASPWW01. Next base: position 20,673 of record CAVWEV010000001.1, on the reverse strand, counting down.
GCACCCGGAAGACCGGCCGTAAGTGCCCCTCCTCCAAAGGCATGCACGAGAGGTCACATGTCTAAGTCGGGGCGACTGGATTGGAACCAGCGACCCTTCGGCCGCCTGCCGAACGGAAGGAGTGTTCGAAAGGTCTCCGCTACCGAGCGGATGCGCTGAGTGCCAGGTGAGTGCCAGTGCCGCTCTTCTCAGGCGGCTTTGAGCGGCCTTCAGCGGTTAACGGGAAGCCCCTGGCAGCAGATCTGATCACTGACCGTTTCCGGCATCAACAAGCGGAATCTGGCTTATCTAGCGGAGGGGGAGGGATTCGAACCCTCGAGCACGATTGTCGGCTTCATGGACCTGGCTGAAGCCTCGAAGCACTACCCGCACGTGAAGACGAAGTGGGTGGAGTACCTGGGGGAGCGGCCAGACCCGGCCACCGACCGGATCGAGTAGGGGTTCGGTACGAACGGCGCCGCCGGCCGTGTGCCTTCACCCGCTAGAGGTGTGGGTTTTGAAACTGCCGCTTCTCGTCACAAGCGGGCGTCAGCCGGGCTGGATGTTCTTGTTGTGGTGGAAGGCGTTGTCAGGGTCGTACTTGGCCTTGACTTCGGCGAGTCGCCGGTAGATCTGATCGCCGTAGGCCTCTCGAACCCGGCTGGAGTCGTCGTCGGAATCGAGGAAGTTGACGTAGACGCCGCCGGCGCGGTGCGGTTGGAGGGCTTGGAGGAACCGCCGCGCCCAAGCGGTCTCGGCCGCGGCGTGCTCGCCGGACTCGTCAGGGAGCCACACGGCGTCGATGACGATGTTGTGGGCCACGTCGCGACCGGCGTAGGCGGTGGCGTCGTGGGGGACTCGGGCGACGGCGCCACCCATGTGGAACATCGCCGCGTACGACCGGGGCGAGCTGGCGGCGTAGGCGTGATCGGCGATGACGGCGATGGCGTCGTCGGAGAGGCCGGCGAGGTTCGTCGCCTTCCAGTAGTAGTGCCACCCGTGGAGGACGGTGTCGTCGAGGCCGCCCTGGAAGGCGACGTACGGCGAGGGTGCGAGCAGGTCGACGAGCGGCGTCCCGAACCGGCGGAGGGCCCGCACCGCACGCTCGCCGTCTTCGACGGCGCCGGCGTAGCAGCAGGCGACGGCGATGGCCGGCCGCCAGTGCAGGTCCTCGGGGATGACCGGCAGTGGGGGGACGGTGCCGAGCCTGACGACGCTGCCGAGCTCGTCGGGCGCTTCGGCGGCGAAGTCCCGGTAGAAGCGCAGCACGTCGGTGGTGTCGTCGGCCGCCCAGAAGACGGGCCCGGCCATCACGGTCGGGCCGACGGGATGCAGAGCGAACCGGAACGAGGTGACGACGCCGAAGTTGCCGCCGCCGCCTCGCAGCGCCCAGAACAGATCGGGGTGTTCGTCGGCGGACGCCCGGACGATGCTGCCCTCGGCGGTGACCACCTCGGCGGCAAGCAGGTTGTCGACGGTGAGCCCGTGTTTGCGCATGAGGAAGCCGATGCCGCCGCCGAGGGTGAGCCCGGCGACGCCGGTGTGGCCCACGATGCCGCCGGTGGTGGCCAGACCGTGGGCCTGCGTCTCGTGGTCGACGTCGCCCCACAGAGCACCACCCTGCACCCAGGCCGTGCGACCGGCGGGGTCGACCCACACGGCCCGCATCGCCGAGAGGTCGATGACGACCCCGTCGTCGCACACCGCGGTGCCGGCCACGTTGTGGCCCCCGCCCCGTACGGCGATCTCCAGGTCGTGGTCGCGCGCGAAGCGCACCGCCGCGACCACATCGGCCACGCCCGTGCAGCGGGCGATGCAGGCCGGATGGCGGTCGATCGCGCCATTCCAGATCCTGCGGGCAGTGTCGTAGCCGGGGCTGGTCGGCAGCAGCAGCTCTCCGCGGAACGATCCGCCGAGCTCGTCGAACGCGGTCGTCTCCAGGGGCGGTGCCTGTGGTGTCTGGATAGCGGTCATCTCGTCCTCCCAGCTGTGCTCGATGCGAGCAACGTAGGCTTGCCGGCCCGGGCTGACTAGTTCTACTTTCGAACCAACCGGTTCGAGTAGCAGACCTGTCGGCCGATCCGCGGCTAGCATGGTGGCGCGATGCGCAGCTACGCGCAGTACTGCCCGGTCGCCAAGGCCACCGAGATCCTCGGCGACCGTTGGACGCTTCTGATCGTGCGCGAGATGCTCGGCGGCGCGAGCGGCTTCAACGAGCTCCAACGCGGCCTCCCAGGGATCTCGCGCTCGGTCCTCACCGACCGCATGCGCGCGCTCGAGCGGGCCGAGGTCATCGAGCGCAGGACGGGCCCCAAAGGCCGCACCCTCGAATATCGCCTCACGCCCGCCGGCCGTGACCTCCAGCCGGTCGTGCAGGCGATCGGCGAGTGGGGGGCGACTTGGTCGTTCACCGAGCCGCGCCCCGAGGAACTCGATCCCGACCTGTTGATCGTCTGGATGGCCCGCCACGTCGATCGCCAGCGGCTCCCACCCAACCGAACCGTGGTTCAGTTCGACTTTCGCGACCCCAAGCGGCGTTACTGGATGGTCCTCGAGCCCTCCGAGGTCTCAGTCTGCCTCCAGCATCCCGGTTTCGACGTCGACCTCGAGGTCATCGTCGACACCGCCACGCTCTACCGCGTCTACTTGGGACGGGCCGAGCTGGGCGGCGCGATTCGAGCCGGCCAGCTGACGATGAGCGGCCCGCGGACGCTGCAACGCGGATTCGGCCACTGGTTCACCTGGAGCGCATTCGCCCCAGCCAGCCGCTCGGCGCAGGAGCGCCGCACAGCCGCCTCACGCCTTGCCAGCCCTCATCGCGTACGGATCGCCGAATGACGGCGATCCGGGCACTGCACCATGATGGCCGCAACCGCCACGCCTGCTATCCCGTGCTGCGAAAGTCTGCAAGCCTGCCGGCTCGCTACTGCCTTGGACGAGGAGGAGAAGTCCGCGGGCTCCGAGCGCAGGTGCTGCTTTCGCGTGGGAGCGGGCGCGCGAGATCGATCCGGCGAGGTGCCCGCATACGGACGAGGACGAGGTCTCCGCCGGGACGCCTCGCTCACGCCCGCATCGGCCAAGAGCAGAAGTGTTTGGCCAGGACTTCCGCTCCCCGGAGAATGCGAGCGCCGTCGACGCAGGTCGCGAGACGACTGCCGATCGTCCAAAGCGGGCATGAGACGACACGGCCTCCGCACGCCGAGCTGAGACGAGTTCGAACCTAAGTAGGGTGTGCCCGGTGACGGCAATCGCCTACCCCGAACGCCCGGCGACGGTCACGACGACTCCCGCTCTCTTCGGCCGCGTCATGGCGCTCGTTGCCTTGACGGTAGGTTTCGCAACCCTCGGGGCCTGGCTGGGGCGAGGCCTGGGCGGGCCGGGCTGGTTCATCGCCTGGCTGCTCTCCCTCGGCTGCTTGATCGGATTGCACCTGGCCAACGCCCGCGGCCAGACCGGCCTGGCATTGACGCTGCTGTTCGCCTTCGGGCTGCTGATCGGCGGAAGCGTCGCGACCACCATCAACTACTACTCACAGACCGACCCGACGGCGGTCCGCCAGGCGTTCGGGGCCACGGCGCTGTTCGTTGCGGTCCTCGGATCCGGGGGATACGCGGTTCGCCGGGACCTCTCGTTCCTCTACAGGATCGCCTTCGTACTGCTCCTGGCGCTCCTGGGCACGGGCATCGTGCTGATCTTCGTCCAGATTCCGGCCGTGTACACCGCCTGGTCGCTAGCTGGCCTCGCGATCTTCGGGCTCTACACCGTTATTGACTTCAATCGCCTCCGCCGGGCTGGCGCCGACGAGGCAATCCCGCTGGCAGCCGGGATATTTCTCGACGTCCTCAATATCTTCCTGTTCTTCCTTCGCCTCTTCGCCCGCTCTTCCTGAGGCGGAGAGCGTCTTGGGAAGCACCGCTTCTTCAAGGCATCGAACATCAATCCAGGGACGATGCAAGGGACGTTGAGTGCCAGTTGCGTTCCAGTCCCGCACCTTCTCAGGCGGTTTCCAGCGGCTTTCAGCGGTTAAGTGGAAGCCCTGAAACAGACGTGATCAACGACCGTTCCCGCATCAGCAGGCGGGATCTGGCTCTACAGCGGAGGGGGTGGGATTCGAACCCACGATGGACCTAAGTGGCCCATAACGGTTTTCGAGACGATGGCCCAGGGCGCTTTGAATTAGGCCAGGTGCCGGACCTTCGCGCGACGGCACCGGGGTCCGCGCGATCGTGTTGCGATCCCCTCGCTGCCCGCTGGCGTTTTGAGAGTTTTGAGAGACCCCTGTGAGTATTTGAATCCGATGTTGGCTGGACAGCCAGCTTAGGCCGCTACCTCGGCCGCCCAGACGGCGAGACCGCCACATGCCATCTCGAGCTCGGCCGGACGGCGGCCGAGGACCCACACGCTCCTCTGATCGGTCTCGACGAGGGTCTTCAGACGGTCGTGAGCCCCGACAGCGAGGCGAGCGTCGCGCCCGCGGCACCGGCCGGGACCCACCACGTCCGGTCACCCACGATGCCGTCAGACTCCACGCCCTGATCGGTTTGGTAGGCGCGCACAGCCGCCTCGGTCTTGGGCCCGAAGATCCCATCGATCTGTCCGGGGTCGAGGCCGCTTCCGCCGCTGGCGATCGTGTGCAGGCCCTGCTGAAGCGCCTTGACGACGGGGCCCGTGTCCCCATTTGAGACCAGCGGTGTGTTCGGGTCCTTGGGCATCGCACCCCAGGTGGCCGGCCCCACGATGCCGTCCTCGACCAGGTTCTTCGACTCCTGGAACGATTTCACGGCGCCCTTGGTCTTGGGCCCGAAGATCCCGTCGATCTCCTCCCAGTCGAAGAGCTTGATCATCACGAGGATGCGCTGGACCCGCCTTACGTCCGGGCCGCTTGAGCCCTGCCGCAACACCGGTCCGCTGTTCATGCGCGCCCCTTCTTCGCTGTGCCGGCCAAGTCGGCGCCGATGCTATAGCGGCCCGGCGGGGCGGTCAAGGGCGCATCTGGGGCCAGCAGCGGATGTGTCGGCTGACGCTCGCAGCGCTACTCCTCCTGGGTGAACGGAGGCGCGTGGCCAGCGCTCCTGCTCCTCGCGCAAAGGAGGAGTCGGGACACGAGATCCAAGACACTCGCGTGTCGTCTTATCCGAGCGTCTCGCGTGCGTGAGAAAGCACGCCTCCTCTCAGGAGGGAGCGACGGGACGGGGCGGGGCTGCATTGGCACTGGGGGCCAGGGCATCCGGCCTGCTCGGTCTGGCGCGGGTACTGGACGGGAGCTGTTGGGCGACAACGTCGAGCCGTATCACCGAGCCGTTGCCGCCTTCAACCGGCGCGACTGGGACGCCTTTCTGGCGCTGGCTGACGATGAGGTGGAGGTGGAGTCCCGCCTGGTCGGCATGGAGGGCGGCTGCCACGGGCACGCGGGACTGCGACCGAGTATCGGCCTCCACCCTCCGCGACTACCTCGAAGCGGATCCGCGCAATGACCGAAGTGCGGGATACCTCGTAGGAGTCAGTCCCGCAGTCGGACCGGCAGGGCGACTGTGTCGGCCGAGAGGTGAGCCACGGCGCGGAGTAGCCTATGGAATCCGGGGTTTGCATCTCAGGAGAGGGCCGTGAGCGCTGAGCCTCCCGCTGACGATCGGGAGCAAAATGACACCAAGCGGCAGTCGCCGATCGGCCGGCTGCTGTCAAGCCCGGCACGCAAGATCGCGGCCGGGATCGGCGGAGCGTTCATTGCCGGGCTCGGCGCGTGGCTCTTCGGGATCTTCCAGAGCACCGCCGAACGCACATTCGCGGGCTCCCCGATCAGCGTCCGGGTGATCGACCTCGGGCGAGACCCCCAGCGGCCATCCCTACGCCCCGTATTACGTCGTGCCGGCCGACAGCATTCCCAGCCCCAGCGACCTGTCGGAGGCCGATACGACGAGGCTCGTCAACGATCGGAGCTGGGGGCTGGACCACGGGGGCGTTGCCGGAAGCCCCCAGATCGTGCGGGTTGAGCTGCGCGCCGACGCCGACGAGCCGCTGATCGTGGACCCGATTCGCGTCGACGCCGTCAACGCCTCCCGACCCGGTCTCGGGCTGGTTCGTCGCAGGTCCCGGGTGCGGAGGTCTGCTAGTGCGAACGATCGAGATCGATCTCGACGCCACTCCCCCTTCGGTCACGTACCTCGACAAGTTCGGCCAAGAGACCGAGCCGGTTACGCTGCGGATCGATCCCCAGGACCCCGAGGTGCTCGAGCTCCAGGCCTACACAACCAGAGCCCAGGTCGAATGGACCGTCGAACTCCCGTTCTCGACACCCGACAGCAGCGACTCGGTCGAGCTCGATAACGGGGGTGAGCCGTTCCGGGTCACCACCGAGACGGCCAGCGAGGGCTACGAGGCGGGATTCAACACCACCAGGACCGGTGCGACGGGCGCGCCCGTGCTTCGCCGCGAGCCCGCCTGGGATGACGGCATCGACGCCTGCTGAGCAGCGCCGCCGGCGAGCACCCCGCAAGGCCGCGATCGTCGACATCACGCTGGTAGGTCCGGCGCTCGCGGGTCCGAGTCGAGATGCCCCGCCGCGCTCGCCGTTCGCTCTCGCAAGCGCCTCGAAGCAGGCGTGCGTCACCCGGCCGGTCACGTGCTCGCAATGGACGATGAGGAGGAGCCTCAGTCGAGGCGCACGTCGCTTCCGCAATCGCGTGAGAGCGGAAGCGGCGCCACTCAGGTCGGGACGGACACCTCCAGCGGGGGCAGCATCATGACCTCGCCCGGGTCCGGGACTTCGGCCCGACTGAATCGTCGGTTGACGAAGACCAATCGCTGTTTGAGTGAGGGACGGAAATGTGAGAGCCTTGCCCGTACGCGGGTCTGTTGGGGGCGCGGGGTTACAGAGGAGGTTCCGTTGTGAGAACAAGAGTCAGAGGGCTGGTAGCGGTTGTGATCGCGTCGGCGGCGCTCGGCGGGGCGCTCGCGGCTCCGGCGTCCGCAGCCCCGCCCAACTTGTTGTTGATCTATACCTGCACAAGCGGGGGGGTTCCAATTGGGCCGGGTGCGTTTATCGGCCCTCCGCGTCAAACTCACTTGGCTGTTAGGGACCTCCGTCGCGAGGTTTGCAACAAAGGGACGCTGGAGTACACGATCACGAAGTTGTAGCCGCACCGTCCTCGCCTGACGCCCGAGGTCATCGCGCAGCTCCCATCTCCACTTCAAGCGGCGGGATCGGGACGCCGTGCCGAAGTGGGACTTGAAGGAAGACCGAAATCCAGCCAGCCGGTTTTGCGATGCTGCTTTTCGCGCAAGGGAGGAGCGATCAGACCGCGCGCGGCTATTGCGCCTGTTAGATGCGACATTGTCGGAGCGAACCCAGATGCTCACCACGAGACGCTCCGACCATGATGCAGAGCAACCCTTGTCGCACCACACTAAGCGGGCCTCGATCGCGCGCCGCTAAAGGGGAACTTCGGACCTGTCGATGAGGCGATTGAGTCCATGTCCCGCCTCCCAAATTTCAGCCCTCCCCTAAAGCGGACACTCCTCGCCTCTGCGCTGGCCGCCGCCCTCGCAGCGACCCTTGTGGTAGGCGAGGTCAGCGCCGGAGCAAGCAAGGTCTACGCGCCGAAGGACTGCACCAAACCGCGGACGCGACCGACGCGTCTCGTTCTCTTCTGTGCTGATTTCGGGGCCTTCGTCCGAGTCAATCACTGGAAGCGTTGGGGTCGCCCCAAGGCGAAAGCCGATGGCGAGCTGCACGCCAAGACCTGCAGGCCGGATTGCGCATCGAGTCCCTTCAAGCAGTACCCGGTCAAGGTTCGGCTCCGGAAGATTCGCGAGAAGACCTGCGGCGGACGCCGCGTGCCCCTCTTCCGCAAGGTGATTCTGCACTTTCCGGGGCCGAAACCAGATGAGGCGAAGAGCCTCGGCAGCACCCAGCTCTTCTGCTCGCCTTAGACGCACCCCGATTGCAACGACCTCGAGCTCGCCTGGGACCGGCCACCCGACCAGTCGTCCACCTCGAGCTCGAGCCCGGCTCAACGATCTCACTCGCCACCGGGGAGCGCCACGACGAGGCGAACATGTCCACCATCGACCGTTGATCACGCCATATTAGGCGGGGACGGACACCTCCAGCGGCGGCAGCATGACGACTTCGCCCGGGTTCGGGACCGCGGCCCGACTACAAATGGTCGGTTGACCCAGGTCAACCGGTGCATGGCGAGGGCCGCAAGCGCTTCCTCGAGAGGAGCCCGATGGTTAGTCGTTGACGGCCCAATGGGCAATGCGACCCTTGCGTTTCCCTTTCCCGTGGCAATGACCGAAACTGCTTCCTACTCCGCTGCATCTCCATCCACTCGGCTCGTTGCCCTTGCTCGCCTTCCTCGCTACGACTCGCGCTGTGTCACAGCTCATATCGGTAGCTCCAACGTAGAACCTGCCACCGCGCACCGGCTTGCATCCCTTGTCGGCCGGCCCTCCGTGCAGTGCCAGGAATGTGGGCTTCTGCCACGCCGACGCCCAGTACGAGCGCGATCAGCGAGGCCAATATGGCGCGGGCATGCATGATCGGCGCAAGCCTATCATCGGCCGTGCACGCCGTACCCATGCCAGTAGCAGCGGCGCCGCTCAGTGACGTCGGTGCTGCTTCCGCGTGAAAGCAGGAGCGGCGCCCCCTCAGGTCGGGACGGGTACCTCCAGCTGCGGCAGCGCCAGCCCTATGGAAATGGGGCGGTACTCCTGAGAGTCCTGGCCCCCGCGCCAGCCCAGCGCCCAGTGCCGACTTAGCCTGTGCCTTGCACCGCGAGCGGACGCTTCCGCTCCTCGCGCAAAGGAGGAGTCGGGACACGAGATCCAAGACACTCGCGTGTCGTCCAGGGCAGGAGCGAAGGAGTTGGCGGCCGGCGCGCTCGCTCGCGCGTGAAGGCGGGCGTCGTGTGATGTCGCCGGTTGTCGCCCCCTCATCGGGCATTTCATCGGGCGGGTGTTGCGGGACACGCGGCACCGGCTCCACCGGGAAAGGCGCCCGTATGCAGGCGGAGTGCCCGCAAGGGGTTCCCTTCCGTACGCAGCATCCGCTTGGCGTGGTGGTCAACCGGCCCTCGGTGTGGCCTGACCGATGATTTTTCCGCGCCGTGCTGGTCTGTACGCCGAATACCGACTCACGGGAGGCTGACGCCATGCGGAAACTGACCTTTGGCATGAACCTGAGCCTGGACGGCTACATCGCCGCGCCCGGCGACGACCTCGGCTGGAGCGTGCCGAGCGACGAGCTGTTCCAGTGGTGGTCCGACCGGGTGGGGGCGACGGGCCTGGCGCTGTACGGGCGCAAACTGTGGGAGACGATGAGCTCCCACTGGCCGACCGCCGACCAGCAGCCTGGCGCCACACCGGCGGAGATCGAGTTCGCCCGCCGCTGGCGGGACATGCCGAAGGTGGTGTTCTCCTCGACGACCAGCACGGTCGACTGGAACACCCGCCTGGTCACCGGCGACGCGGTCACCGAGATCACCCGGCTCAAGGCCGAGGACGGCGGCCCCATGGACATCGGCGGCGCCACACTCGCCGCAGCGGCCATGCGGGCCGGGCTGATCGACGAGTACGTGATGGTCACCGCACCGGTCTTGGTGGGCGGCGGCACGCCGTTCTTTACGGCCCTGGACAACTGGGTGAACCTGACCCTGGTGGAGACCCGGACGTTTCCCGACGGCGTGCTCCTGACCAGGTACGAGACCAGGCGCTGAGTACCCGACCTCGGATCGGCGCGGGCTTCGGGCCGCCCAAGGATCTCGTGGCGCTGTGTTCCGAGGCGATCGTGATACCCCTGCCGGATCACAGGCCGTGTATGTAAGGGATCCGCTTACGGGAGTCCGCGCTCGCTCTCTCAGGGATGCGGACGTCCCCAGCCGTCGGGCCAGGCGGTCGCTCCGGACGAGCTGCGAGCGTCTGGCCCAGCTTCGGCGCGCTTCCGGTTTGCGCGACAAGCAGCGGCACTCATGACGTCATATGGAAAGATCGTCTCGGCCGCGGTGGAGACTGGCCTTGACTGGCTGATACACACCTTCGGCAACGAGAGCGCCGCGCGCGAAGTGAAAGAGAAGTGGCGAGAGAAAGGAGGGCTAGTGATGCCCACGTTAGGGGTTGCTCGTGGTTGATGACCTCAAGAAGGGCTACTACCTGCTGTTCATCGACGGAGGAAAGAGAGCCAACGAACAAGGCCAGGCGGAGGGCGCCATCGGGGTCATTCTCCAGGAACCCGACTGTGGCGCGGTGTTGGCCACAGTGGCCGAGAAAGTGGGACCCGTCGGCAGTCCACACGAAGCCGAGTACCACGCTCTGATTCGCGGTCTCAAGCTCGCCGCCGAGAAACGACTCCCCTATGTCGCCGCGTTCAGCGACTCCGCGAACGTCGTCAACCAGATAACGCGTGGATGGAACAAGAACGAGCGAGCCACCGAGCTCTACGAAGAAGTCGAGGAAGCCCTCGAGCCCTTCAAGAGATGGCAACTTTCCTGGGTTCCCCGCGAGATGAACAGAGACGCCGACAAGCTTGTCGATCAAGCCTTCAAAGGCGAGCCCGTAACCCACGCCACCGACTAATGAAACGTCGAGCATCGACGAGGTCATAACGAAGCTGGCCTCGAGACCGAACACCGGGGTGCTGCCGCTTTGCGCGATGAGCAGGCTTCTGTTGCGACTCCGCAGACGCCCCGATTGGACGAGCTGCGGCGGTCTCCGCAGCGGTCCGCGAGCTTCCGCTCTCCGAGGACGAAGCGGGAGCACCATGGGCGCTCCCGCTGTCGCCGCGTTGACTGATCAGAGCCGAAGACCGGCGCTGGCCGGCATCATCGGCGCCCGCCTCGCATGGACGGTCGCGATGATCTCCTCGGTGTCGATCCCCTGCAGGTAGATCGACGTCGTCGCCGAGGTTGGCGTGACCGAGTTGTCGCTGGATGACGTTGAGCGGCACGCCCTCGCGGGCGAGCTCGACCGCGTGCGCGTGACGGAGCTGGTGTGGCGCGAACCGGCGCCGGACCCGCGCCCGGGCAGCGAGCCGGCGGAACTCCGCCCGGACGCCGGCGCCGACCAGGGCCGCCCGCGGGTGGGTCCGTCGATCACGCAGAACAGCGGCCCGACCGGCAGCCGCCCGGCGCTCGAGCCAGGGTCGGAGCTGCTCCAAGCCCCATTCGTCCATGCCGACCTCGCGGCGGCGGCCGCCCTTGCCGTGGCGGACCAGGATCGAGCCGCGGCGCGGGTCGAGGTCGCGCTCGGTGAGCGCGAGCGCCTCCTGGATCCGCAGCCCGGCGCGCCACAGACGACGATCACCGCGCGCAGCCGCGCGCCGTGGCGATCGTCGCCGGCCTGGCGCATCACCGCGACGATCTCCTCGACCGTCGGCGGGTCGGCCGGGTAGCGCAGCCCCTTGTTGCGGGGCGACCGCCCGGCGTGGTAGCCGGGCATCGTCGCCGGCGAGCGCCGGCGCCCGGCGGAGTCAAGAACAGCGGATACGGCCATGGGATCCTCCTCCCACGAGACAGCGATTGCTGTTCTGCCCTACCAGCCGGGCTCGGGCGGACGACTGCTTTCCGCAGGGTGCGGTGCTGCGGTGAACGGCCAAGACGAAAGCTCGAGGCGCCTGCTGCTCGTCCGAACCGAGCGTCTCGAATCACTGGCGGAGATGCTCACTTTGCATGGAATGCGGGCCTTGCACGGGGCGTCGTAGGCTCCCCGTCGTAGGCTCCCGGTTAAGCACATGGGAGCGATCACCGCCTTGTCAGCCGCGCGGAGTCACGCGTGATTGACTACAAGATCAGCGTGTCCTTCGGGAAAGCCGAGCCAAGTGGGAGAGGGCAACGGGTGCGCGCTCGATGGCTCGCGGCAGCACTGGTCTTGGGCTTGCTCGCGTTCGCCGGCTGCAGCCTCGGCGATGACGACGACGAGCCCGACGCGGCATCGGCCCGAGCGAAGGCCGATCCGGTGCGCCTTGACCTGCTCGTCTACAACATCGAGTACGGGGGCGGGCCGGAGACCGACGAGGTGATGCGGGACCTCGACGCCGACGTCGTCGGGGTCCTTGAGTCCTACGAGCGTCTGCCCGAGATCGCCAGGAAGACGGGCTACCCGTACTACAACACCTCGCTCCAGCTGCTCTCGAAGTACCCGATCCTCGAGCCGTCGGGCGGCGACGGGCTCTACGCGCTGATCGAGGTCGAACCTGGCTACGTCATCCCATTCTTCAACGTCCACCTCGACTACGTCGAGTGGGGTCCGCGGGCCCTAAAGAACGGGCAATCGGTCGCGTCCGTGATCGAGACCGAGAACCGGGTCCGGACGTCCGCGATGGAGGCTCCGTTCGCCGCGATGTCAGAGCTGCTGGACAACGGCTACCCGGTCTTCCTCACCGGTGATTTCAACCAGCCGTCGAGCCTCGATTACGTCGAGGAGACGGTCGGCACCCGTCCGGAGATCCCGGAACCGGTCGCATGGCCCGTCAGCGAGAAGCTGTTCGATCTCGGGTTCCGCGACACGTACCGGGAGAAACATCCAGATCCAGTCAAGGACCCCGGGACCACGCAGGAGCGCACGGGTGAGCGCATCGACTACGTCTACGCAGCTGGTCCGTCGACCACGCTCGACTCGAAGCTCGTCGGCGAGCGCGGCGGCGAGGACGTGGAGATCGAGGGCGATGTCAAGTGGACCTCCGATCACCGTGCCGTGCTTTCGACTTTCGAGGTGAAGCCGGTGGCGATGCCGACGCTCGTCGCGGTGGACGCGCGCCTGCGGACGGTCGGTGACGAGATCGCGGTCACGCACAACGCGGGCAAGGAGGTTGCCGTCGTCCCAGAGGGCGGTGACCCCGCTGACGCAATCGAGACGCTGGATGTCTCCGGCGACCGGGCGACGACGAGCTTCGATACCTCCGGCTGGGACCCCGGGGGCTACGACGTCGTGCTGTCCGAGGACGACGGCACAGAGACCGCCCGCGTTTCGTTCTATCTTCGCGATCCGGAGGCTCGCCTCGAGCTTTCGACCGACCGGGGGACCTACGCGCCTGGGCAGCCAATCGAGGTCTCCTGGACTCGGGCTCCGGCCAATCGTTGGGACTGGCTCGGGGTTTACAAGGCCTCGGCGCCTGATCCGGAGCGCGACGACTACCTGATATGGAAGTACTCCGCCGGCCATTCGGCAGGGACGCTTCCGCCAACGACCGACGGCGGAGCCACGCTCGCCCCAGACAGTCAGGGCGAACCGTGGCCGCTGCCTGAGGGCGATTACGTGATCCATTACCTGCTCGCGGACGAGTATGAGTCTGCGGGCACGGCCGAGTTCAGGGTTCGCGGCACCAAGTAGCTCGGCGATCGGGACGGAGGGGGGATTCGAACCTACGGCTCGGGAGAGCCCGGTCCCTGCCCGCGCCAGGCGACGGAACAACTGCTGCTGGCGGAAATTCGTCGTCTCCCCCAGAACGACGAAACGCCTCAAGCAAGGGCGGTTTCGAAGCGGCCCCGACAGGATTCAAACCTGTTACCCGCGCGTGCGGGGAAACACTACGGCGTCGCCGGGAAGAGCTCAGGCTCTAGCACTCGACCGTTTCTTCGAGCGACCACAATCGCCGCCGCCTCGTGGGTCACTCTCGCGCGATGTCGGGACGCCGACCACAGGCAATCATCGACCGGAATACCGACCGAAGTCCGCGCGGGCGCTGCTGTTGAGGGCGCATCACTTGCGCTTTCCATGCATTAGCGGGCATTCCGACAAGCTGCTTCGAGATGCCCGCTCCGGACGATGCGGGGAGCCTCAGTCGAGGCGCACGTCGCTTCCGCAATCGCGTGAAAGCGAGCGTGGCGATCGTCAGGCAGCTAGGCGTGCTTCCTCGACAATCCGTGCCGCGAGAGACGTAGCGGGCCCCGTATCGGTTCGACCCGCGACGCACGGATCTGGGTTCTCCGCGGCCCTCCCGCGGTTCAGAGAATCGCCTCGCCTATCCGAGTACTCGGAGATATCGAGGAATCCACGGGAATCACTTCCGTGGCCCCGGAGATATATGCCGGGGTAGGAGCATGCTGCCCGTCGCCTGAAGCAACGGCGGCGGCGTCTATGCCGGCGAGGTCGGGCCCGTCCCGCGGAGTCACGCGGGGACAGCGGGCATGCACGCCCGGGCGGCGCGCTGGCCCGAGCGGATCGCCCCCTCCATATGGATGTGCCCGACCCCCGCGATGTCGGTGCAGGCCCAGTGGATCGGCCCGATCGACCGGCGGAGGTCCTCGCCGAACCGCGTCAGCCCCCCCGGGCCGTAGCTGGTGCCGTAAGCGCCCTGGGTCCATTCCTCCGCCGACCACACGGTCTCGATGAACTCGACCGGCTTGCGCCCGTGGGGGCCGATGTACTTCGCGATCCCCTCGAGCACGGCGTCACGGCGCGCGTCGGCGCTCATTCGCCCGGCCTCCTCCGCGTTCTCGCCGGCGAGGAACGTCGTCACGACGCCGACCGACCCCGAGGGTGGCGAGTTGTCGTACAGCTCGCGCACGAGCTCGTAGGGCGCGAACCCCTGGCCCGACAGCCCCTCCTGGCGCCAGAACGGCTGCTCGTAGACGGCGAGGACCTTGATGATGCTGCCCTGCGAGAGCGCCTGCGCCATTCGCAGGCGCCACGCCGGCAGCGCAGGGCGGAACCGGATCGCGCCGGTCAGGTTCGGCGGGACCGCGACGATCACCGCGCGCGCCCTCGCGGTCACCGGTTCCGCGTCGATCTCGACCCCCTCGTCGGACCACCGGATGTCGCGCGCCGGCGCGCCGAGCACGACGCGGTCCCCGAGGCGCTCCGCGAGCCGGATCGGGATCAGCTGCGAGCCTCCGACCACGCGGTACGCGAGGCACTGGTCGGGCTCGAAGAGCTCGTAGGTCCCACCCGCCCCGGAGATCATCCACAACCCCTGAAGGAGCGAGAACGTGTGCGCCGGCTTGGCCAGGAACCCTCCCGCTAGCCATGAGCGAAGCAGGTCGCGAGCCATATCGTCGGCGACCTCGCTCCGCAGCCACGACTCGAAGGTGATCGCGTCGAGCTTGGAGGCGTCGGGGTGGTCCCACGGCGCCTCGGGGTCGAGTTCCTTGGCGAGTGCGTCGAGCTTCCCGTCGGCTTCCTCGTACGCACGCTCCGATCTCGCCCCGAGCGGGGCGTCGTGGCCCTCGTAGCGGTGGGCCTTCCCCGAGGGGTCGATGTAGACGTGGTCGCCCTCGCGGAAGCTCGGGAACAGCTCGATGCCGAGGTCCTCGACGGTGGCGTGCATGGCCGACTGGTACGGGGCCACCCACTGGCCGCCGAGCTCGTTCGCCTCGCCGCCGATCTCGACGTTCCAGACGCGCCCACCGACCCGGTCGCGCGCCTCAAGCACGACGACGTCGAGCCCCTCGCTCGCGAGCGCCGACGCGGCGGAGAGCCCGGCGATCCCGGCCCCGACGACGGCTATCTCGGCTTCGACGGCGCGCTCAGGCATCCAGCCTCTCTGTCGGACGGGTCAGATCCCGCGTCAGTCTAGTCGGGGAATTCCTGCAGGATCTGATCGGCTACCCAGAGCCCATCAAGACCCGCCGCCTCCAAGTCCTTCGCCGCGGCGGCGAGCTCAGGCCAGCGCGGTCGAGCACCCCAAGCGAGGCCATTCGTCCAGTTCGGAAGGTAGACGCTGACTCGCATGGTGCCTCCGTTCCCCGCTGAGCCTCGTACAGCGTAGTGCCGCGCCTGAACTAGCGCTTCGGACGACGAAGAGCAGCGACGGTTCGCGCTAAGCCCGCGCCTCCATGCGACAATCGCCCTCCCGGTACTCGAGGTCGCGGGTTCAAATCCCGCCACCTACCGGGTGTCGACCTAGTACAGGGAAAGGAGACAAATGTACGCATCGGTGAGACGGTACGAGGGCGTCACGGATCCCCCCGAGGCGGGGCGTCGCACCGCCGAGGGCTTCGTGCCGCTGATCAAGGACGTCCCGGGGCTCGTTGCCTACCACTTCGCGGACGCGGGTGACGGCGTGATGATCTCGATGAGCGTGTACGAGGACCAGTCCGGCGCCGAGGAGTCGAGCAAGCGAGAGGGCGAATGGGATGCCGAGAACCTCGCCGAGCTGATGCCGAACCCGCCCGAGATCACGGCAGGTGAGGTCGTCGCCCACGGGTAGAGACGCGAAACCGCGCTAGATCAAGTACATGGCGACCGCGCGCTCACGGCCCGAACCCCGGATAGACTCGGTACTGCGTTTGCAGCCCGGAGTGTCCTCTCGCGTGAAAGCGGGAGCAGCAGGCAGCGAACGATCAGGCGCGGGCGCTACTGCTTCGGACGAAAAGCAGGAGTCAAGCCACGCCACGCTCGGCAGCACCTAGCGGCCCGAGATTCCCGCCACAAAGGGCGGCAGCGCCAGACCTGAGGAAATAAGACCGTACTCGTGGCAGGACTGGCGCTCAGGGGGACCGGGCATCTGCTCAACGGTTGATCGCGCCCTATCCGCAGCAGCTTTGCGGCGAGATACTGGGCGGGCGATGTCGCAGGAGAACGTCGAGCTCGACGCGGCGCGGCGTGAACGAGCTGCGCATCCCCGGTGTGCCGAACGGGATGATGCGACGCCCATTCCTGGTGCAGCGCGACGTCGAGTCTCACGTCGTCCAGGACCCCAGCCTGGCGCTTCATCGCCCAGAGGTCCCCGCCTTGCGAAAGATGCACTGAGAGGAAGCCTGCTCCCGCCAGCGCTCAGGCCACCGGCGCGTCGAGCGCGACGTCGAGCAGGTCCCCTTCGCTCATGCGTCGGCCAGGAAGGCGTCGACGTCGGCGGCGAACTCGGCGTGGTGTTGGAAGAGGAAGCCGTGCGCTGCGTCCGGGTAGATCTTCAGACGCGCCCCGGGGATCAGGCCGGCCAGCAGATAGGAGTAGCGCGGCAGGATCATGGGGTCGCTGTCGCCGTTGGCCACGAACACGGGCTTGTCGATCGCCGAGACCCGCTCGAGCAGGGAGTGGTTCGGCTGTCCCCAGGCGCACACCGCGTCGTACTGCGCCAGCCGGGTCTGCCAACTGGTCGGCGCGTCGCGGTCGGCCGTGCGTGCCCCGAACACGCGGCCGGCCACCTGCTGTCCCGCCGCACGGCTCGCCTCCGAGTTCGGTGAAGAAGACGCCGAGGTACTCGGCGGCCGACGTCTCGGGCTTGCCGACGGCACCGATCACCTCAGGCGCCCAGCCGTGCATGCCGCTCGCTCCCTGCGGAGCCGAAGAGGCGAGCACCACGTTGCGCACGATCGAAGGGCGAACGAGCGCGATCTCCTGGGCCACGAAGCTGCCGATCGAGAACCCGAGCAGATCGACCTCTCCGACTCCCAGCGCATCGATGAAGTCGATCGCGTCGAGCGCCATCTGCGCGATCGTGCTCGGTGTCGTCCCACTTGAGGCGGCGACCCCCCGGTTGTCGAAGGTGATCACCCGACGGCCGCGGGCGAGCGCATCGATGAGCGCGGGATCCCAGTTGTCGAGATTGCCGCGAAAGTGCTGCAACAGCACCAGCGGGGTCGCCATCAGACGCGCCCACGGTGCGGTAGGCGTAGTCGACGCCGTTGGCGGCACTGAGCACCTGGTTCTCAGCGTCGACGTACGTCGCGACCGGTCCGGTATCGGACACCTGCTCCCCTCTCGACCGTGACCGCTCTCGAAGGCCTCAGGCCGTCACCGCGCCACCGAGCCGCTGGAAGCCGCCGGTGACCCAATCGACGATGAGACGGCCGTACTCATCGGACGCCTGCTCCCACGCGAAGTGGCCGGCATCCAGCGGGCGGATCTCGCTGTTGGGCAGCAGGTCGGCGAGGTACTCGTTGTTGGACCACGGCACCAAGTCGTCCTCGCGTCCGGCGATGATCTGAGCCGGCGTGGTGATCGAAGGCAACAGATCGCGCAGCACCGGGTTCTGCTCCGGGTAGTGGCGGACAAAGCGAGCGGGGCGAGTAGACCTGGGCCTGGTAGCCAGGGCGGCAGTCGCAGCCTTCGCCCAGCGGCTCGCGCAGCGGCGCGCATGGCGAGCGACGATACCCTCGGGGCGGCGGCGCGGGTGGGGTGGCATCGGCACAACATCTCAGCTCTCGTGCCCCGGGAATGGAAGGGGGGGCGAGCCCGTTGCGATCGGCGCGCGATCCCCGAGAACCGGCGTCGTGCGGAATCGGTGGATGACGGAGGGCCCTGGCCAAGTCCACGGCGGGCCCTTTCGGCGGGCTCGGCGGAATCACCCGCCAAATCTGCCCTTACGCAGCGGCTTTGGGATCGAACCGGAGGGGGAGGGATTCGAACCCTCGATGGACCGAAATGGCCCATAACGGTTTTCGAGACCGCCGCATTCAACCACTCTGCCACCCCTCCGGAATGGCGGTTTTAGGCTAGCGGCTGGGCGGCGGCGTGCCGATGCGGAGCGGCGGCCGTCCTTAGCCGCCGTGCGCCGGATTATGGCCGCAAGCGAGCGGCACTCCGACGAGGTGGCTCATCGCCGGGAGCAGCGACGCCGACAGGCGCGATCCGCGGCCCACCAGCGTCGCCCGGGTGACGGCTCCGGTCCGAACCGTTCACGTAGCTCGTCGAGAGCGGCGTCGAGCGCGTCCGTCACGCGTCGGTCGATCGGCGCCTCAGCTGGACGCCGGCGCCCGCGTACTCGAGGTTCGCGACCGTCACTCCGACGAGCGTGAGACCTCGGCGGCGGACCATCGGCATCGCCGCGCAAGCAGCGCCCTCTCGATCGCCAGGATGGTCCGGGTGGCCGCCGTGGCACGGGGAAGCGTGTGCGAGCGGGACGCACGCGAGAAGTCGCCGAAGCGCAATCGGAGCACCACGGTTCGGCCGACCCGTCCGGATGCCCGCATCCGCCGGGTGACGCGATCGACCAGCGCGACGAGCCGGGCGTCCAGGGCCTCGGGGAGTGCGACGAGCGGCCGAGCGCGCTTTGCGACCCGATCGAGCGACGACGACGGCCCGCGCGCACCCTCCGGGGATCGCGGTTGTGAGCGAGATGGTGAAGGTGGCGGCCCGACGCCCGACCGAGCGAGGAGACAAGGGCCTCCTCGCTACGCCCGGCGAGCTCGCCGACGTTCGTGATCCCCAGATCGTGCAGCCGCTCGGCGGTGGCGGGGCCCACGCCCCACAGCCGCTCCACCGGAAGCCGATGGAGAAATCCCAGCTCGCTCCCGGCTGGGACCGCGAGCAGGCCATCGGGTTTCGCGACGCCGCTGGCGATCTTCGCGAGGACCTTCGTACTGGCGACGCCGACCGTGATCGGCAGGCCGACCCGCTCGAGGACGTCGGCTCGCAACTTCATCGCGATCTGGAGCGGAGAGCCGGAGATTCTCCCCAGGCCCCGGACATCGAGGAAGGCTTCCTCCATCGACAGGCCCTCGACGAGCGGCGCCGTCCGTTCGAACACGTCGAACACCGCCTTGCTCGCCTCGACATAGGCTGAGAACCGAGGCTCGACCACGACCGCCTGCGGGCACAGCCGCCGGGCCTGCGCTCCGCCCATCGCCCCGCGCACGCCATGCGCCCTTGCCTCGTAGCTCGCCGCCATCACCACCCCCGAGCCGACGATCGTGGGGCGCCCGCGCAGACGGGGGTCGTCTCGCTGCTCGACCGACGCAAAGAACGCGTCGACGTCGGCGTGCAGGATCACGGCCCGACACTGCGCGAACACATGTTCGTATTCTAGGGCTGCCGTCCAGCGATTCAGGCCGGCGGCCGGCGCCCGCGAGCTATCAGATATCTGGAGGCCATTCGAGGACGCCGACCAGGGGCCGCGACCCTCTGGCTGACCAGCGCGGCCCTAGGACCCGGCGACCGCGTAGCGCAGGATCTCGACGACCTGCTCGGGCGTCTCGGCCGTGGCCATCGCGGCGCGGTCGACCTCCTTCAGCGCGTGGGTGAGCTCCGCGTCGTGCAGCGTGACCAGCGGCTTGCCGAGCGCCGCCGCATAGCCCGCCTCGAAGGCGGCGTTCCACTGCCGGTACTTGTCGCCGAACCGGACCACGACGACGTCGGCCCTGCGCAGCAGCGTCTGGGTCCGGACCGCGTTCACGCCCGCGCCCTTGTGGTCCTTCCAGAAGCCGCTCTCCTCCGGGCCGAGGATGTCGACGCCGACGTCGTCGCTCGCCCCGTGGTCGGTCACCGGGGCGAGCAGGCCGACGTTCAGGCCGGCCTCGCGGATCCCGTCGGCGATCCGCTCCCGCCAGTCGGAGTGGATCTCGCCGGAGAGATAGACGTTCCAGGCTCCGTTCTCGGGCACCGATCTGATCTTAGGCCGTGGGCCGGCCCTGCGGGCATAGAATCGCGGCCATGTCCGAGCCGATCACGTTCCCGCTCCCCGAGACCGAGATTCCGACGAGCTGGGTCAACCTGATCCCCGAGCTCCCGGGCGAGCCGCTGCCCCCGCTCCACCCCGCCACCAAGGAGCCGGTCGGCCCCGACGACCTCGCAGCGATCTTCCCCATGGGCCTCATCGAGCAGGAGGTCTCCGGCGAGCCCGAGATCCCGATCCCCGACGAGGTGCGCGACATCTACCGCCTGTGGAGACCGACGCCGCTGCATCGCGCGCGGCGGCTGGAGCGGGCGCTCGACACCCCCGCCCACATCTACTACAAGTACGAGGGGGTCTCCCCAGCCGGCTCGCACAAGCCGAACACCGCGGTCGCCCAGGCCTTCTACAACAAGCAGGCCGGGATCGCG